>NZ_DASWPE010000052.1:0-42825 GCF_036404135.1 Rhodopseudomonas sp.
ATGCGACACCCCCGTCAAAATCGAAGTGTCGCAAGACAGATCACACGAATTCCCGATTCTGGAATCCCCCCAGCAACACCCGAGTCAATCCGTCGCACCCAAGATGTGTGCATGCCTTAGTGCGCACGCAGGGACCCATAAGCCGCGGAGTCACTTTTTGCGCTGGGGCGCAGGCCGCTTTCTTATCTCGAAAGCCAGAGGTGACGGGGCCTTGCGAACGCAGGGACGACGCGCGGAGAGGTTTGCTCTCACGCGGGCCGACGCGTGGAGGCCGTCCGCCCGACGCCGACGGAAGGCCGGGTGGCCTCCCGCCTACTGCCGCCGGCGCGGGCCGGGGCGTTGCGCCGCGGGCACCGCCGCGGCGGCCGCCGGCGCCGGCTCGGAGGCCGAGGTGCTCGGCCCGAACAGGATGCGGGTCGGGTTCTTGTCGAGATTGTTCACCGCGCGGCTGATGTCGGCGAGCGTGCGGCGGCCGTCCAGGATCAGCGCGCCGGAGCGCTTGTCGAGATTGTCGGTCAATTCGCGGAACGATTTCACCGCCTGCAGCAATTCGCCGCCGTCCTTGCCGCCGGCCAGCGCGTCGAGGCCGAGCATCAGATTGTCGGTCTTGGTGATGACGCCGTCGGCCTTCTTCATGATGCTGTCGATGTGTTCGGAGCTGCTCGCCAGACTCGAGGTGAAGGTCTGCACGTTCTGCAGCGAGGTGCGCACCGCTTCCTCATTGTCGGCGAAGATCCGGTTGACGTTCTTCAGCGTCGCGCGGATCGCCTCGGTGACGTCCTGCAGCGCGGCGGGGTCCGCGGTCAGCATCGGCACGCCGTCCTCGTCGAGCGGCACCGGCGGCGCGGCCTCCTGGCCGCCCTTCAGCGAGATCGCCGCCACGCCGGTGAGGCCCTGGAATTCCAGCCCGACCAGGGTGTCCTTGCGGATCGGCGCCGAGTTCTCGACCATCGCCAGCGCCACCACGCGGCGCGGATTGTCGAGCTTGACCGAGATCACCTCGCCGATCCGCACGCCGTTGAAGTTGACGTTGCCGCCGTTGCGCAGCCCCGAGGCCGAGCCTTCGAAGATGATCCGCAGCGGGCTGCGCGTCTTGGTGGTGTGCAGGCTCTGGAACCAGAGCACGAAGCCGAGTGCCGCGACGATCACCGCCAGCACGAAGCTTCCGATCAGAAAATAATTCGCCCGCGTTTCCATTCAAACTACTCCGGTACTTGAGCCGACGACCGCACGGGCGCGCTTGCCGTGGAAATACGAGCGTAGCCAGGGGTGCTGTGAGGCTTGCATCTCGGCCATCGTGCCCGCGGCGATGATCTTGCCGTCGCCGAGGACGGCGATCCGATCGCAGGCGGTGTGAAGGCTGTCGAGATCGTGGGTTACCATGAAAACCGTCAGGCCCAAAGTGCGTTGCAAGGTGCGCACCAATTCGTCGAAATCGCCGGCGCCGATCGGATCGAGTCCCGAGGTCGGCTCGTCGAGGAACACCAGTTCGGGATCCAGCGCCAGCGCGCGGGCCAGCGCCACGCGCTTGATCATGCCGCCGGACAGTTCCGAGGGAAACCGATCCGCCACCTCGGGCGCCAGCCCCACCATGCCGAGCTTGGCCACGGTGATTTCGTCGAGCAGGCGCTGCGACAGTTTGAGATATTCGCGCACCGGGAACTGGATGTTCTGCCGCACCGTCAGCGAGGAAAACAGCGCGCCCTGCTGAAACAGGATGCCCCAGCGCCGCTCCACGGCGCGGCGTTCCTTCGAACTCGCGGCGTCGAGGTCGACGCCGAACACCTCGATCTGCCCGCTGACCTTGGGCACCAGCCCGATGATGGTGCGGGTCAGCACCGACTTGCCGGCGCCGGAGGGGCCGACGAAGCCGAGAATCTCGCCGCGCTTGACGTCGAGGCTGAGCTTGTCGAGCACTTCGGTCGAGCCGAACCGCACCGAGACGTCGCGCACCCGGATGATCGCGTCGGCCGCCGCAATCGCCATCGTCACATTCCGATCGAGGCGAAGAAGATCGCGAACACGCCGTCCATCACGATCACGAAGAAGATCCCCTTCACCACCGACGCCGTGGTGTGGCGGCCGAGCGACTCGGCGCTGCCCTGCACCGCGAGACCCTCGACGCAGGCGACGATGCCGATCACGATCGCCATCACCGGCGCCTTGATCATGCCGACGGTGAAATGGTCGATCGAGATGGCGTCGCGCAGCCGCAGCAGGAAGGCGTCCGGATCGACGCCGCCATACAGCCAGGCGACCAGGCCGCCGCCATACAGCGCGGCGACCACGCCGAGGAAGGTCAGGATCGGCATCGCCAGCACCAGCGCCATCATCCGCGGCATGATCAGCACGTCGATCGGATCGAACCCCATGGTGCGCAGCGCGTCGATCTCCTCGCGCATCTTCATCGAGCCGAGTTCGGCGGTGTAGGCAGAGCCGGAGCGGCCGGCGACCATGATCGCCACCAAGAGCACGCCGAGTTCGCGCAGCACCAGCACGCCGAGCATGTCGACCACGAACACGTCGGCGCCGAATTTGCGGAAATGGAAGATACCCTGCTGGGCGACGATGCAGCCGATCAGGAAGGTGATCAGCATCACGATCGGCACCGCGCGCCAGCACACTTGTTCGAGATGATGAATCGTCGAGGTCAGCCGGAACGACCAGGGGTGCAGCAGCGTCCGCAGCATCGCCGCCATCACCGCGCCGGTCATCGCCACCAGGCCGACGATGGTGTCGACGAAGCCGGCGACGCTGCGGCCGAGCTGCTCCACCGGCGCCTTCAGGTTGAGGCCGCCGGCCGGCGCCGGCTCGGCCGTCTTCACCCGGCGCACTTCGTCGACCAGGCTGGAATAATTCGCCGACAGCCCGGCGATGGTGGCTTCCGCCTCGCCCTGGGTCAGGCTGCGGCGCAGCCGTTCGATCAGCCAGGCGCCGAAAGTGTCGAGCTTGGACACCGCGGAGACATCGATGGAAATATTCGGACGGCTGCCGGTCAGCGCCTCGGCCTCGGCGACGATGCGCTCCAGCACCGGCGCAAACGGCGCGGTCCAGGACCCCGCGGCGCACAGCGCCAGTCCGTTGCCGCTGGCAATCTGCTCAAGTGTCGGGTTGCCGTCCAATTTCAGCTCCTATGGCTTTTCCGACCCGCGGAAAAGAAATCTAACTTCCAGCCGTGCCTTGTGGGGGACCGCCAATACCAGCCATACTTGCCCGCGGCGAGCAACCTTTGATTCCGAAATTGTCAGATTCTGAAATGACTTCCAGCAAATTTCCGCAACTGATCGCGCGGGTCGAAAGGTGGCCGATTGCAGGCGCTTTCACGATTAGTCGCGGTTCGAAGACCGAGGCTGTGGTGGTGGTGGCGGAGGTCAGCCGTGGCGGCTACGTCGGGCGGGGCGAATGCGTGCCTTACGCGCGCTATGGCGAGACTCCAGATGCGACATTGGCGATGATTGAGGCGTTAGCAGGGCCGCTGGGCCGCGGAATGGATCGTGCGGCGTTGCAGACAGCGCTGCCGGCCGGCGCCGCCCGCAACGCGCTGGACTGCGCGCTGCTCGATCTCGAAGCCAAGATCAGCGGCGGCCGGGCCTGGGATCTGCTCGGCCGCGCCGCGCCGCGGCCCTGCACCACCGCCTACACCATCTCGCTGGGAACGCCGGAGGCGATGGCCGCGGCCGCCGCCAAGGCGGCCGGGCGGCCGTTGTTGAAGGTCAAACTCGGCGGCGCCGAGGACGGTGCCCGGATCGCCGCGGTACGCCGCGAAGCCCCGGAATCCGAATTGATCGTCGACGCCAACGAGGCCTGGACCGCGGCCAATCTTGAGCAGAATCTCGCCGAATGCGCCGAGGTCGGCGTCACCCTGGTCGAACAGCCGCTGCCCGCCGGCCAGGATGCCGCGCTGGCGCGGATCCGGCGGCCGATGGCGGTGTGTGCCGACGAGAGCGTGCATGGCCTGGCCTCGCTCGAGGGCCTGCGTGAGCGCTATGACGCGATCAACATCAAGCTCGACAAGACCGGCGGCCTCACCGAAGCGATGGCGATGGCCGAGGCGGCGCGCGCCGAGGGCTTGGAGATCATGGTCGGCTGCATGGTGGCGACCTCGCTGTCGATGGCGCCGGCGATGCTGCTGGCGCAGCAGGCCCGCTACGTCGACCTCGACGGGCCGCTGCTGCTGGCCGCCGACCGCGGCGACGGGCTGCGCTACGACGGCAGCACGGTCTATCCGCCGGACCCGGCGCTGTGGGGCTAATCGATCGGCTGAGGCGCCTCCAGCCGCCGGCGCGCCAGCCAGACCATGATCGTGCCGAGCCCGGCCATCGCCGCCATGCCGCAATAGATGCCCTGGCCGTAGCGGGCATACAGCGCGCCGCAACTGATCGAGGCCGCGCACATCACGATGCCGGCGGCGGCGGTCAGATAGCCCTGCGCGCTGGCCATGACCTGCGCCGGCACGTGGCGAACCATCAGCATCATGGTGCCGACCTGGGTCAGCCCGAAGCTCAATCCGTGCAGCAATTGCACGCCGGCCAGTAGCGCCAGCGGCGGATCCTGCGCGGTGATCAGCCAGCGCAGCGCAGCGGCGAGCCCGCCGGCGGTCATCATCAGTACCGGCGACAGCGTGAACCGCGGCGACAGCGCGAACACCACGATTTCCGCGATCACCCCGAGCGTCCACAACCCGGCAATGGTGGCGCCGCCGAGCCCCGCGCCCTGCCAGGCGATCGAGGCGAAGATGTAGTAGGCGGCGTGGCTGCTCTGGATCAGCGCCGCGGCGCTGATGAACGCCAGAAAGCGAGCATCGCGCAGCAAGGCGCCGGCGCGGAACGGCGACGCCGCTGCGTGGCTCGGCGCATCGTCGAGCCGTTGCAGGCCGAACCCCGCCAGCGCGCCGAGCGCCGCCATCGCCGCGATCACCCAGATCAGCCGCTCGCCCGGGATCAGGTCGGCGAGCAGCCCGCAGCCGAGCGCGCCCACCACGAACGCTGCCGAGCCCCACAGCCGCAGCGGCCCGTAATTCAGGCCGTAGCGCACCACGCCTTTCAGCGCGTAGCCGTCGGTCAGCGGCACCAAAGGCGTCCAGGCGCAGGCGGTGAGCGCAAACACGATCAGCACCGCGATCGGCTGCTGCAGCGTGCCGAGCAACGCGAAGCCGGCGAAGGTCGCCAGCGCCGCGGCGATCATCGCGCCGCGCAGCGACCGGCTGCGTTCGGCCAGCCCGGTGATCACCGGCAACAGCGTGAACCTGGTCAGCGACGGCACCGCGATGATCAGTCCGATCCACGACGGCTCGATGCCGACCGCCTTCAGCCAGACCGGAAAAAACGGCAGATAGGTGCCGGCCAGGCTGAACGCGGTGCCATAAAACAGCGCCAGCCGGGCGGCGAATCGGCTTGCGACCTCGTAGGAACTGATGGGGATTTGTGCGGGCGCCGGCATCAATTCAATTGCGATTCGCTGCGGTTCATGGTGATCGTTAGCGTAACGCGCCCAATTTTGCGTCAACGAGTTGGCAATGCCCGAAGAAGCTTTCGCCCTGTCGCCGATCTCAGCCCGTGCGTCGCTGCCCAGCGAGGCGGATTACGAGGCGATTCGCGAAGCTTTCATGGAGACCGCGCGGGGCCGCTGGTTCCTCGGCGAATATGCCAAGCGCAACCGCAACGCCGATACCCGCATGGTGCTCGACGCGGTGTCGCGTATTGAACAGTCGATCGCGGCGCAGAAGCAAGCTCCGGCCTCCAGCGGCCTGGTGGAGTCGCTGAGCCGGATCAGCGCGCTGATCAACGACGCCAAGGCCGCCGCCGCGCAGGCGCTGCCGAATCCCGGCGAAGTCCTCGCCGGGGCGCGGCAAGGCGCCCGCGTCACCCGCGAGGTCGCCTCGGCGCTGCGCGATTGTGGCGCCGACACCCGGATCTGCGATCTGCTCGACGCCCAGGTCGCGGCGATCGAGGCCGGCCATCGCGACATCGCCGCCACCGGGGCGCGCGACGCCGTGCTGGCGACGTTCGACCGGCTGACCCAGCAGATCGTCGATCTGGCCAGCAGCACCACTAAGAAACCGCCGCCGCGCCCGGCGCCGCCGGCGCCACCCTCGGCGACCGTGCACACCATGACGGATTCGCGCGCCGCGGCCGCCGAACGCCCGCCGGCCGAGCCGGTGGCCGCAGCCGCCCCGGTCGCTGCGGCCTTGCCGGTCGTGGCCCGCGCGATCGAACCGACGCCAGCTCCGGCGCCCGCCGCCGCACCCGAGCCTCCGGCGCCGGTGACACCCGCGCCCGCCAGCTCGGAGCGCGCCGAGCCGGCCGACTTTGTGCCACCGGCACCGCCGCCGCCCGAGCCAGAGGTCGTCGCCCCTGCCGAGGCGCCCGAACCGGCCGCGCCGCAAGCCGCGCCCCAGCCGCGCGACGAAGTGCCGGAGGCAACGCACACAGCCCAGCCGGTCGGCTCCGACCTGCCGACGCTCGACCAGATCATCGCCGACGAATCCGCCGATCACGCCGCCACCGCCTATGACATCGCGGTGCTCGACATGGTGGCGCAGGAAATGGCGGCGCCCGATCCGGAGCCGCCGGCGGCGATCGCCGTCGAGACGTCAGAGCAGCCGGCTGAGATCGACGCCGCGCTGGCCGAGATCGCCCTGGCCGAGGCCGAGATGGGCCAGCTGCCGGTCAGTGAAGCCTTGGTGATCGGGCAAGCCGCAACGGACCAGACGCCACCTGCCGCGCCTGCGCCGCAGCCCGAGCCGGCCGCGGCCGCGCCGGTCGCCGTGGCGATGACGGCCGCGAAACCGGCCGGCGCGGCGCCCACCGGACCGGCGACGGCCACCATCACCGCCGCCGAACCGGCCTCACTCGGCGCCGAACTGATCGCCCGCGGCATGGTGCGCAAGCCGCTCGGCTCCGGCCTCGATCCGCTGGCGGCGATCCGGCGCATGACCCAGGCCGAAAAGCTGGCGTTCTTTTCCTGATCGCCGCGCGACCCCGAGTCCTCCCGGGGCGCAGCCATATCGTCAGATGTGGCTATCCCTGAATCAGCCGCGCGAACAGATCGGCGTCGACATTGCCGCCGGACAGCACGATCGCCACGGTCTTGCCGCGCGCCTCGATCGCCCCCGACAGCAGCGCCGCCAGCGCCACCGCGCCGCCCGGCTCGACCACCAGCTTCAATTCGCGAAATACGAAGGCCACCGCGGCGCCGACCTCGGCATCCGACGCGGTGACGCCGCGCGCCAACAGCCGCTGGTTGATCGAAAACGTCAGCTGCCCAGGTATCGCCGCCATCAAGGCGTCGCAGATGGTGCGCTCCGTGGCGTGATGCGGTTGCCGCTGGCCAGATTGCAGCGAACGGGTGTGATCGTCATAGGCTTCCGGCTCGGCGCAGATGATGCTGGCTTGCGGGCAGCACGCGCGCACCGCAACCGCGGTGCCCGCCATCAAGCCGCCGCCGGAGGCTGGCGCCACGACGATGTCGGGCGCAAGTCCCAGCGCCGCGAGGTCCGCGACGATTTCGCGGCCCACGGTGCCCTGGCCGGCGATCACCTTGGGATCGTCATAGGGCGGCACCAGCGTCGCACCGTGCTTTTCGGCGATGCCGCGGGCGATCGCCTCGCGATCCTCACGGTCGCGATCGTAAAGCACCACCTCGGCGCCGTAGCCCTTGGTGCGTTCGCGCTTCGACAACGGAGCATCGGCCGGCATCACGATGGTCGCCTGCATGCCGAGAATCTGCGCCGCGGCGGCGACGCCCTGGGCGTGATTGCCCGACGAAAACGCCACCACGCCGCCACTGCGCGCTTCAAGCGGGATCGACGAGAGTTTGTTGAAGGCGCCGCGGAATTTGAACGAGCCGGTCCGCTGCAGCATCTCCGGCTTCAGAAACACCCTCGCCCCGGTGCGCTCATCGAGCGCCGGCGACGACAATAGCGGGGTGTGCACCGCATAGGGCGCAAGGACCAAAGCGGCCGCGTCGATATCCGCGGCACCGACCGGCAGCGGCTTCAAAACATCTGTCATCGGCCATCTGTATCGCGCCGCATCAGGCGCGAGCAAGTCTCAATCGCGGCGCAGCATCACGCGGCGCCTCATCACGCCGAGATCTGCGGGCGCCGCCAAGCCCGCGCCGCGCGGCCGCTCTCCATCAACTGCGCGGTGGCGACGTTGTCGATGAAGGCCGCAGCCGAGGCCTCCCAGGTCTGCGTCAGGGCGAATTCCTGGCAGGCCTGCCGCGACAATTGCAAGGCGCTGAGACAGGCGGCGCGCAGATCGTTATTCAACGCTCCGACCGGCGCGGTTCCGATCACGTCGCGCGGCCCGGTCACAGGAAACGCAGCAACCGGCACGCCGCTCGCCAGCGCTTCCAGGATCACCAGCCCGAAAGTGTCGGTCTTACTCGGAAACACGAATACGTCGGCCATCGCGTAGGCCTGCGCCAGCGCCTCGCCCTGCAAGGCGCCGAGAAACACCGCGTCGGGATAGCTGCGCTGCAGGCCGGCGCGCGCCGGCCCGTCGCCGACCACCACCTTGGTGCCCGGCAGCGTCAGATCGAGGAAGGCTTCGAGGTTCTTTTCCACCGCGACCCGGCCGACGCAGAGAAACAACGGCCGCGGCAGATCCGACGACACCGTGCGCGGATGAAACAGCTTGGTATCGACGCCGCGCGGCCACAGCACCACGTTGCGAAAGCCGCGACCGCGCAATTCGTCGGCCAAAGCCGGGGTCGCCGCCATCACCGCCTGGCTGAGGCCGTGGAAGCGGCGCAGCCAAGCCCAGATCCAGGATTCCGGAATCGGAAACCGCGCCGAAATGTATTCCGGAAACCGGGTGTGGAAGCTGGTGGTGAAGCGCAGCCCGCGCTTGCGGCAATAGCGCCGCACCGCGATGCCGATCGGGCCTTCGGTGGCGATGTGGATGAAGTCGGCGCTCGCTTCGGCGATCAGCCGCGCGATCTTGCCCGGCCCCGGCAATGCGACGCGCAGATCGGGATAGCTCGGTAGCCCAACGGTGCGGAACGATTGCGGGGTGATGAAGGCGACGTCGACGCCGAGCGATTTGGCGGCCTCGGCCATCATCGTCAGCGTGCGCACCACGCCGTTGACCTGCGGGTGCCAGGCGTCGGTGGCGATCAGAATACGCATTCAGGCCGCGCGCGCAGCGACCGACGGCGCGGGCAGCGCCCGGGTCGAGGTCTCCTGCGTCCAGGTGATGATTTCGAAGCGGCCGTCTTCGTTCTCGGCCAAGGCGGTGCAGCTTTCGACCCAGTCGCCGCAATTCATGTAGCGCACGCCGTGGTCGTCGCGGATCGCCGCGGTGTGGATGTGGCCGCAGATCACGCCATCGGCGCCGTGACGCTTGGCCTCGCCGGCCAGCGTCTCCTCGAACGCGCCGATGTAGTTGACGGCGTTCTTGACCTTCAGCTTGGCCCATTTCGACAACGACCAGTACGGCACCCCGAACAGCCGCCGGAACGCGTTGACCAGCCGGTTCATCTTGATGGCGAAGTCATAAGCCTTATCGCCGAGATGGGCGAGCCAGCGCGCGTTCTGCACCACGAGGTCGAACATGTCGCCGTGAATCACCAGGTAGCGGCGGCCGTCGGCGCCCTCATGCACCGCGCTCTCCACCACCTCGATGCCGCCGAAATGCGTGCCGTAGTAGTTGCGCAGGAATTCGTCGTGATTGCCGGGGACGTAGATGATGCGGGCACCCTTGCGCGCCTTGCGCAAAAGTTTCTGCACGAAATCATTGTGCGACTGCGGCCAGTACCAGCTCGAGCGGAGCGCCCAGCCGTCGACGATGTCGCCGACCAGATAGATGGTGTCGGCGTCGTGAACGCGAAAGAAATCCAAGAGTTTGCCGGCCTGGCAGCCGCGCGCGCCGAGATGGACATCGGAGATGAATAAGGTGCGAAAGCGCCGTTCCGGACCCTCGTCGCTCATGGCGTCACGTCCCATCTAAAGCTGCTGCCGCGGTCGGCAGCGGGATGACGCTCACGCCGCCAGCGGCGCTTGCGTCCGTTCAAAACATACCAATGTGTAGATGCCGAACGGCGCGATCTTGCGCCGCTCGACCAGAATGGCGTCCTTGTTGGACTGCGCCCAGGCCTGCAGCCGGGCGAACGGGAATTCCGGGCGCAGGCCGAGGCCGCGGGTGCGCTGCGCGGTCCAGCGCTCCACCGCGGCGGCGACGCCGACCTCGGAATACAGATGATTGACCAGGATGATGCGGCCGCCGGGCTTGACCACGCGGTGGCACTCCGACAGCACCTGTTCGGGGTTGGCCACCAGGGTGATGACGAACTGCGCCACCACGCAGTCGAAGCTGGCGTCGGGGAACGCCATGCGGTGCGCGTCCATCACCTCGACGCGCTTGACCCAAGGATAGCGCCCGGTCGCCATCTTGGCGCGGGCCTTTTCCAGCATCGGCTCGCACAGATCGATGCCGGTGATCTCGGTGGTGGCGTCGTAATCGTCGAACGACAGCCCGGTGCCGACGCCGACCTCCAAAATCTTACCGCCGAGCGAGCGCGCCTCGGCCGCCGCGGCGCGTCGTCCCTTCAGCATCACCGGACCGCAGATCGCGTCGTAGATCGGCGCCCAGCGGGCATAAGCGGTTTCAACGATCGATTTATCGAGGTCGGGAGTCATCATTTGCTGCGGTTCTGCCGTCGAATCGAAGTTCATTTCCACGATTTTTGGGATAGCAGCCGAGTACGACGCGCAGACGACAACGGCCGGCGCCGGGCCTTCCGCCGCCGCCGGACGGCTCAGCAATTCGGTGGATAAACCTCAGGCCTGGTCGAAGGCGTGGAAGTGGTGGATCGGGCCGTGACCGTGGCCGACCTGCAGCCGGTCGGCGGCGGCGATCGCCGCGCCGACATAGGCCTTGGCGGCGCGCACCGCGGTCTCCAGATCGGCGCCCTTGGCGAGTTCCGCGGCGATCGCCGACGACAGCGAGCAGCCGGTGCCGTGGGTGTTGCGGGTGGCGATGCGCGGCGCCGGCAGCGCCAGCGTGGCTTTGGCCGTCACCAGATAGTCGGTGCTCGACGGCCCCCGGCCGTGGCCGCCCTTGATCAGCACCGCACCGCAGCCCAGCGCCAGCAGCCGCCGGCCCTGGCCCTCGATTTCGCCGACGCTGCTGGCGAGCGGCTCGCCGAGCAAGGCCGCGGCTTCCGGCAGGTTCGGGGTGATGATCAGCGCGCGGGGCAGCAGCAGGCTGCGCAGCGCGTCGACCGCATCGGGCGCCAGCAAATGGTCGCCGGAGGTCGCCACCATCACCGGGTCGATCACCACGAGGCGCGGCGACCAGCGCGCCAAGCCGGTAACAATCGCCTCGATCGCACCGCGCTGCGACACCATGCCGATCTTCACCGCCTTGACGTCGAGGTCGTCGAACACCGCGTTGATCTGCGCGGTGATGAAATCGGCCGGCACGTCATGCACCGCGATCACGCCCTGGGTGTTCTGCGCGGTCAAGGCGGTGATCACCGAGGCGCCGTAGACGCCGAGCGCGGCGAAGGTCTTGAGGTCGGCCTGGATGCCGGCGCCGCCGCTACTGTCGGAACCGGCAATGGTGAGGGCGATCGGAACGGGCATCATGGGCTCATGCGACACGGTGGCAGCAAGGGTTCGCCGGGTCGTATCCTGCCCGCCTGGCGGCGGCAAGGTCGCTTGCCACGCGATGCGGATTTTGGCTTGATGCGCCGGCGTCACGCCCCGGAGAGCCCCCTCGATGATTCCCTTCTTTGTGCAGTTCAAATGCAAGCTCGGCCAATCCTATGCGGTCGCCAACGCGCTCGCGGAAGCCGAGATCGCATCGGAGATCTACTCCACCGCGGGCGATTACGATCTGCTGGTGAAGTTCTACGTCGAGCGCGACACCGACATCGGGCATTTCATCGCCGAAAAGGTCCAGGTCATCCCCGGCATCCAGGACACTCACACCATCATCACCTTCAAGGCGTTCGGCGGGAAGTGACGCTGGTGCACTGACGCCCCTCACCCGCTGGCGTCATCCTGAGGCGCCCGGCGTCGCGCGAAGCACGAAAGCCGGGCCTCGAAGGATGGCCACAGGCGGGTCACCGCGATCCGCGCAGCTACGCGTCGCGGTCATCCTTCGAGGCCCGCTCCGGCCGCGCAAGCGCTGCCAGAGCGGGCACCTCAGGATGACGGCTGAGCATTGCGTTCGACGCAAGCCGCGTCGCAAAGCTCAGTCCCCCGGGGCCGACACGCCCCTTGTCGGCGCGCGGTGGCCTCAGCATCCGGCTCACTCCTTGTTGCCGCGCGGCGGCCGCGGCGGGCCGTCGACCGCCGGCAGCGATTTCAGATACACCGCCATCGCCGCGCGATCCTCGGCGCTGAGTTGCGACGTGTTGCGGATCACCCGCGCCATCGAGCCGCCGGCGGTGTCGCCCTCCGGGGTCTGCCCGGTCTCCAGGAAATAGCCGATATCCTTGTCGCTCCACGCGGCGAGGCCCTTCTGGGTGATGTTCGGCACCCACCCCTTGCCCTCCGGATTGGGGCCGCCGGCAAAGCGCTGCGAAGCGACGATGCCGCCCAGAGCATTCCGCGGGCTATGGCATTCGGCGCAATGGCCAAGCCCGTTGACCAGATAGGCGCCGCGATTCCACTGCGCCAATTGCGCCGGGTCCGGCGCGAACGGTTTGCCGTCGAAAAACAGCGCCTTCCAGATCCCGACATTGCGCCGGATGTTGAACGGAAACGCCAGCTCGTGACCGGGCGCCTGGCCGGCGACCGCGGGCAGTGTTTTCAGATAGCCGAACAGATCGCGGATGTCGTCGAGCCTGGCGTGGGCATAGGAGCCGTAGGGAAACGCCGGGTAGTAATGCGTCCCCGCCGGCGAGGTGCCTTTCAGCACCGCGGTGACGAAATCGGCCTCGCTCCAGCGGCCGATGCCGTCGGCCGGATCCGGCGAGATGTTCGGCACGTGGAAGGTGCCGAATGGCGAGGCGATGGCGAGGCCGCCGCCGAGCCGGATGCGATCCGGCTGATCGGGCGTGGCGTGACACGACGCGCAGCCACCGGCGTTGAACACGGTCTGGCCGTTGCCGAGATCGGGCGTGTAGCCCGGCAATGCGTCGGCCGGCAGCGTCACCGGAACGGTCAGCCACCAGAACGCCGCGAGGCCGATGATGGCGATCGCAAGCGCGCCGCGAAGCCTTGATGTCCGCACTGTCATGGCGTTTCGAGAATCCGGTCTCAGGCCGCCACGACGCGACGCTGCTGCGCCCCGCAATGACGGCCTGGAGGGTGTCGGGTGCTTAGCTGTTCTTCAACCGGAACGTCTCGTGGCAGCCGCCGCATTCCTTGCCCAGCGCCTGCACCGAGACCTTCAGCGTCTCGAGATCCTTGGTGCGGGCCTTGGCATCGGCGACAGCCTTGGTGAAGCTGGCGATATGGCCGTCGAATTCAGCGCGGTTGTCCCAGATCTTCGGCGAGGTCGAATAGTCGCTGTCGGCCGGCTTCAAACCCTTGACGCTGGCGGGAAACAGCGTCGGCAGTTTCTTGGCGGTGTCTTCGAACTGCGCCAGCGCCGCATCCACCGCGGCTTGATCATAGGGCTTCTCGCCCTTGGCGATCGGCGCCAGCACGGTGGCGAGATTCTTGCCGTTGCCCTTCATCAGGGTCTGGGTCTGGTTGACCAGATCCTGTTGCGCGACGACCACGCTGGCGCCGAGCAGCAAGCTCCCGATCACGATGGCGGTTCGTAACATTCATTTCGCTCCCTGCTGAGATCCGATCGGCGACCGGACAATTTTCTCGACGCGACGCTAGCGTATCATGCGATCGCACGCGCTGCGGCGAAGTGCGCTCGGCATCGAGATCGCCCCATGATCGTACCATTGCTATGACGATCGCATTCAATCATGCGTGACCGCACCGCCTACAATCGATGCTGCCGCTCGTGCTGGCGGATCGCCATCCACACCCGCTCCGGCGTCGCCGGCATGTCGATCGAATCGATATGATACTCGCGCCACAAGCCGTCGATGATGGCATTGACCACCGCCGGGCAGGAGCCGATCGCGCCGGCCTCGCCCGCGCCCTTGACCCCGAGCGGATTGGTCTTGCAAGGCACGTTGTGGGTCTCGAAGTGGATCGGCGCGCCGTCGGCGGCGCGCGGCAGCGCGTAGTCCATGAAGCTGCCGGTGATCAACTGGCCGTCCTGCGGATCGTACACCGCCTGCTCCATCAAGGCCTGGCCGATGCCCTGCATGGTGCCGCCATGCACCTGGCCGGCGAGCAGCAGCGGATTCAGCGTCATGCCGAAATCGTCGACGATTGTGTAGTTGACGATTTGGATCTTGCCGGTGGCGGGATCGATCTCGACCTCGACCAGATGGGTGCCGTTGGGATAGGTGCCGTCGGCGCTGGAGAACTTGTCGCTGGTGGCGAGCTTGGCCGGATCGACGCCCTCGCGTTTGGCGAGGTCGGCGAACGAAATCGAGCGGTCGGTGCCAGCAACCCGCACCGTGCCGTCGCTGATCTCGAGATCGGCGGCGCCGGCCTCCAGCGCCTCGGCGGCAAGCTCGCGCAGATTGGTGCCGAGCTTGGCGGTGGCGCGTTCCACCGCGACGCCGCCCGAGGGGATCGACGCCGAGCCGCCGGTGCCGAGCCCGGTGGCGATCTTGTCGGTGTCGCCCTGCACGATATGGACGCGCTCCGGCGAGAGGCCAAACTGCTCGGCGACGAGCTGCGCATAGGCGGTCTGATGGCCCTGGCCGCTGGATTGCGAGCCGATCAGGATGGTGACGTCGCCATTGGGATCGAGCCGCAGATTGGCGGTTTCCTCGCCCATGGTGCCGCAGACCTCGACATAGGAGGCGAGCCCGATGCCGCGGACGAGGCCGTGCTTCTTCGCCGCTTTGGCGCGTTTCGGAAACTCCTTCCAGTTGCCTACCTCCATCGCGCGCTTCAGATGCGCGGCGAAGTCGCCGGAATCGTAAACCTTGCCGGTGGCGGTGGTGTAGGGCATCGCGCGTGGCGCGATGAAATTCTTGCGGCGGATCGCGTCCGGCGAAAGCCCAAGCTTGCGCGCCGCGGCGTCGACCAGCCGCTCGATCACATAGGCCGCTTCCGGGCGGCCGGCGCCGCGATAGGCGTCGACCGGCACGGTGTTGGTGAATACCGTGCGCACCCGGCAGTGAAAGGTCTTGATGTCGTAGAGTCCCGGCAGCATGCCGGCGCCGCCGAACGGAATGTAGGGGCCGAAGGTCGACAGATACGCGCCCATGTCGCCCATCAGGTCGACATCCATGGCGAGGAACTTGCCGTCCTCGGCAAGCGCCATCCGCGCCGTGGTGACGTTGTCGCGGCCCTGCGCGTCGCCGACGAAATGATCGGCGCGGTCGGCGGCCCATTTCACGCCGCGGCGCAGTTTTCGCGCGGCATAAGCGGCGAGCGCATATTCGCGATACGGAAACAGCTTGGTGCCGAAGCCGCCGCCGACGTCGGGGCAGATCACCCGCATCTTGTCGACCGGAATCTTCAGCACGGTCTGGCACAGGATGTCGCGCAGCCGATGGCTGCCCTGGCTGCCGATGGTCAGCGTCAGATGATCGCGACTGGTGTCGTATTCGGCGACTACGGCGCGGGTTTCCATGTAGTTGGTGATGATGCGCGGATTGACGATATTGATCTCGGCGACGGCATGCGCCGTGGCGAACACCGCCTCGGTCGCCGCCTTGTCGCCGATCGGCGCGTCGAACAGCACGTTGCCGGGGAATTGCGGCCAGACCTGCGGCGCGTCCTTTTTCACCGCGTTGACGACGCCGACCACCGCGGGCAGCGGCCTCCACTCCACCTCGATCGCCTCCAGCGCGTCGCGCGCCTGCGGCAGCGTCTCCGCCACCACGAAGGCCACCGCGTCGCCGACGTGGCGCACCTCGCCGCGCGCCAGGATCGGATAGTCCGGCGCCTTGAACGGTTTGTCGGGCAGGTTGAACAGGCAGGGCAGCCCGCCGAGCTCGCTGACGTCGTCTCCAGTGAGGATGCTCAGCACCCCGGGCAGGCCGCGGGCGCGGCCGGCATCGATGGTGAAGGTGGCGTGGGCGTGCGGCGAACGCAGCACCAGCGCAGCGGCGGTGGCCTGCGGCGCATGGTCATCGGTGTAGCGGCCCTTGCCGCGCAGCAGCGCGTCATCTTCCTTGCGGCGCACGCTGTGACCGACGCCGAATTTGATGGGAGCCATTGTTCCTCCGAGGTGGCTGCGAGGCCTTTTCGACCATATTGCAGCGGATCGACCGCAGGCGCAAACGGCATTCGGCCATCCAGCCGAAACGCCCGATCCTGGCGCGCCAAGCAAAACGGGTGCGCCAGCAGCGCCGGCACACCCGTTCACGTTCTAGATATTGCTCAAGCCTCGATATCGCTTAAGCCGGCTTGATCGCCGTGCGGCGATCAAGCCCCGCCCTCAATACGGGCAGATCACCCGACCCCAACGGCGGCTGTAGTAGCAGCCGGGGGTGACGATCGGCGCGCCGTAGAAGCCGAAGCCCCGGCCGCGCCCCCAACCACGACCACCGCCGCGGAATCCGCCGCCACGGAAACCACCGCCGCGACCACCGCCGCCCCGGCCCCGCTGGGCGGAAGCCGTGCTGGTGCTGGCGGTCAGCAGCACCGCCGATGTGCCGACGATGCTGACACAATAAATGCCGACGAGTGCGATCGCTGCGAGGCAGCGAGCAAGGATACTGCGCGGGACGTTTTGAGCCATTCTTTAAGATCTCCCGGTCTTTTCGAGCACTGGAACCGTTTGGCGTCCCCAACGTGAAGGCGCAAGACAGGCCGTCCGTCAGTGCATTCCAAATCAGCCTTGGTTTGTCTGTGGCCTCGCGGCGCAGAGTAGGATCAAGCCGCGCGGGTGGTCAAGCTTGGATTAAATATTAACGTTCGTTCAGACAGTTGAGACAAGTGGAACGAACCGCGTCGCAACTCGCTGTGCTATGCAGCACGACGAATGCGGCGAAATAATTTTTCTGATCGACGACGCCGGTCACGGATTTGCGCAACCAAAGAATGTTGAGAGCGTTGCGCCCTGCGCGCTATAAGCAACGATAGCGGCAAATTGCGTCGCGCCCTCCCCCTGCCCCGCAGCGAGTATGGTACTTGGCTGCTGCGGCTCCTTTCAGCGAACGGTTCATGGCAAAGCAGCACAACTACATTCTCGGCCTCAACACCTATGACCACGACGTCAGCGCCTGCCTGTTGCGCGACGGCGAGATCGCGTTCGGCATCGCCAAGGAACGCATCACCCGCGAAAAGCACGCCAGCGGCTTCTACAAGGAGGCGATCGACTATTGCCTCGCCGCCGAGGGCATTACGCTCGCCGACGTCGATCTGGTGGTGCGCAATTGCTATATCCTGCCGGTGCCGGAGATGGAGGAGCGGCTCGCCTATCAGGACATGCCGGGGTTCCTGCCGGAATACGAACGCGCTGAGGCCGCGGCGCATCCGTGGTATCGCGCTAAGTCCGACAAGGTGGTGACGATCTCGCACCATCTGGCGCATGCCTACAGCGCGTTTGCGGTGTCGCCGTTCGAGGACGGCGCGATCATGATCGTCGACGGCGTCGGCAGCTATCGCTCCGACGTCATGGAGCCGTTTCCCGCCGCCGACACCGCGACACCCCTGGCGCGCGAGTCGGAGAGCTACTACACGTTCAGCGGCACCCGGCTGGAATGCCTGAAGAAGGTGTGGATGGAGCCCGACCGCGGCTTCTTCAGCGACGAATTCTACAACATGCCCGGGCTCGGCGCGCTGTACAGCCGGGCCTCGACCTACATCTTCGGCGACTGGAACAAATGCGGCGAGCTGATGGGGCTGGCGCCCTATGGCCGCCCCGACCAGGTCAAGCCGCTGTTGCAGATCGAGGACAATGTGCTGACGGTGCCGCGCTGGACCGCCGAGCTGAACCAGCCCTACATCGTCGACCGCCCCGGCAAGTGGGAGGCAAGCCCGTCGATGCGGCACTGGGAAGACCTCGCCTGGCGGGTGCAGGACGACACCGAAAAAGTGCTCTTGGCGCGGGCGCGCTGGCTGCGCGAAACCACCGGCGCGAAGAATCTGGTGATCGCCGGCGGGGTGGCGCTGAACTGCGTCGCCAACGGCCGGCTCGCCCGCGAGGCCGGCTTCGACAATGTCTGGATCCAGCCCGCCGCCGGCGACGACGGCATCGCCATCGGTTGCGCCTATTACGGGTTGCACGCGATTCAGCAAAAGCCGCGCACGTTCGAGATGACGCATTCCTATATCGGCAAGAGCTATCCCGAGGCCGAGGTCGAAGCCGCGACGCAGCGGCTGATGGTGCGGGCGCAGACCGAAGCGGTGCGCCACGATGACATCTGCGCTGTGACCGCGAAACTGCTCGCCGAGCAGAAGGTGATCGGCTGGTTCCAGGGCGGCTCGGAATTCGGCCCGCGCGCGCTCGGCAATCGCAGCCTGATCGCCGACCCGCGCCACGCCGAAATGAAGGACATCCTCAACAGCCGGGTCAAGCACCGCCAGCCGTTCCGCCCGTTCGCGCCGATCGTGCTGGATGAACGCGCCGACGAGATCTTCGAGGGCCAGGGTGATTCGCCGTTCATGCTGATGGCGAAATCGGTGCGGCCGGAATGGCGCGACAAGATCCCGGCGATCGTGCATATCGACGGCAGCGCGCGGATCCAGACCGTCTCCGAGGCCACCAACCCGAAGCTGTATCGGCTGCTGAAAGAATTTGAGGCGCTGACCGGGGTGCCGGTGCTGGTCAACACCTCGTTCAACGTCAAGGGCGAACCGATCGTGGAGACGCCGCGCGACGCCATGATCTGCTTCCTCACCACCGGGATCGACCATCTGGTGCTGCACGACACGCTGGTGTCGAAGACCAAGGCGCACCGCGTGGTGGCCCCATTGGTCAAGGTCTATATGGACGCCGCCAGCATGGTGCTCGGCAATCTGAAATAGCGCCGCCTCAGCCGCGCACCAGCGCGCGCAGCCCGCGCGTGCCGAACAAGAGCAGGATCGCCGCGCCATAGACCAGCGCGCCGACGCCGATCAACAACGCCAACGCCGCCTCGTCGCGCAGCGCGCTGAGCTGCGCCAGATACGGCGCGGCGTAGCGTGCGGTCGCCCACAGCGCGGCGCCGAGCACGACGCCGACCGCGACGAATTTGCCGATCGCTGTCGCCAGCGCGCGGTCGAATGCGAGATAGCCGGCGCGTGCCGCAAAGCCGATCACCAGCAACAGATTGATCCAGGCGCCGACCGCGGTGGCGAGCGCGAGGCCGACCTGGGCCAAGGCGCCGACCAGCGCCAGCTTCAGCGCGACGTTGACCGCGATCCCGGTCAGCGCCGCTTTCATTGGCGTCGCGGTGTCCTTGCGGGCGTAGAACGGCGCCACCGCGCTGCGGATCAGCACAAACGGCACCAGCGCGATGGCATAGGCCGCGAGCGTCGCGCCGGCCTCCGCGGCGTCGGCCTTGGTGAAGGCGCCGCGGGCGAACATCGCCCGCATGATGACGTCCGGCACGGTGAGGAACGCAGCCACGAACGGCACCGAGAACAACAGCGTGAATTCGAAGGCGCGGCGCTGCGACGCCTTGGCGCCGACATCGTCGCCCGAGGTCAGTTGCCGCGACATTTCCGGCAGCAGCACGGTGCCGATGGCGATGCCGATCACCCCGATCGGCAGCTGATTGAGCCGGTCGGCGTAGTACAGCGCCGACAACGCGCCGGCCGGCAGGAAGGTGGCGATGATGGTGTCGGCGAACAACGCGACTTGCGTGCCCATCGAGCCCAGCGTCGCCGGCCCCAGCGCGCGGAAGAAGCCGCGGACGTCGAGATCGAGCTTGAGCGGGGCAAAGCGCGGCAGCCCGCCGTGCCGCGACAAATCGCCGGCCAGCAGAAAATATTGCAGGAAGCCGGAGAGCAATACGCCCCAGGCGGCGGCGTGGCCGGCACTGGGGAACAACGCGGCGAGCGCCAGCGTCGCCATCATCGAGATGTTGAGAAAGATCGAGGCCGCGGCCGCAGACGCAAAGCGCTGCATCACGTTGAGCATGCCGCCATACAGCGTCACCAGCGTGATCAGCAACAGATAGGGAAAGGTGATCCGGGTGAGTTCGATGGCAAGCGCTCGCTGCGCCGGATCGTCGGAAAATCCCGGCGCCAGCAGGCTCATCATCTGCGGCATGAACAACAGCGCGATCACCAAGAGCACCAGTTGCGAGGCGAACAGCAGCGTGAAGATGCGGTCGGCGAACAGCCGCGCCGAGATTTCGCCGCGCTCGCCGCGGACATGGGCATAGGCCGGCACGAAGGCGGCGTTGAAGGCGCCCTCGGCGAAGATCGCGCGGAAATGATTGGGCAGCCGCAGCGCCACGAAGAACGCGTCGGCGATCGGCCCGGCGCCGAGAATCGCCGCCAGCATGATGTCGCGCGCAAAGCCGGTCAGCCGCGACAACAGGGTAAAGCCGCCGACGGTAAAGATACGCCTGAGCATCAGCCGCTTCTACAGCATCGCGCCACGATGCAAAACCGCGATTTGGGGAATGCGCCGATCGTGCACGCCGATTTCGCCACGCGCGCGGCGCGCTCCCTCGCCGCGCTTGCGGGGAGAGGGTTGGGGTGAGGGGGTGTTAATGAATCGAGTGACGCAGCGGACAAATGAGACGCCCCCTCACCCGACCGTCGTCGCTGCTCGCCGACGATCGACCTCTCCCCGCAAGCGGGGAGAGGTAACGAGCGGCTACGCCAGCGCGTCGCGCACCGCGGCGATCACCCGGTCCTGGGTCGCCGCGTCGAGATAGGCGTGCACCGGCAGGCTGATGACGTCAGCGGACAGTTCCTCGCACACCGGCAGGCCGCCGTCGGCGACCGGATAGTTGGCGTAAGCGGTCTGCATATGCATCGACTTCACGTAATACACCGCGCTCGGCACGCCCTGCGCCTTCAACGCCGCGGCGAAGGCGTCGCGGTCGGTGCCTTTCGGCAGCCGGATGGTGTAGCAGGCCCAGATCGAGCGATTGCCCTCAGTCACGCGCGGCACGGTGACGATGTTGCCGAGGCTCTGCGCGTAGCGCTCGGCGACCTTGTTGCGGGCTGCGATCTCGTCGTCGAAGATCTTCAGCTTCTCCAGCAGCACCGCGGCCTGGATGGTGTCGAGCCGGCCGGTGAGGCCGAGCCGGACGTTGTCGTATTTGTCGCTGCCCTGGCCGTGCACCCGGATGCTGCGCAGCCGTTCGGCGAGCGCGTCGTCGTCGGTGAAGATCGCGCCGCCGTCGCCGTAGCAGCCGAGCGGCTTGGCCGGGAAGAAGCTGGTCGCGGTGGCGAGCGCCAGGCTGCCGACCCGCCGGCCCTTGTAGGTGGCGCCGAAGCCTTGCGCGGCGTCGTCGAGCACGAACAGGCCTTCGGCGGCCGCGACGGTGGCGATCGCGTCATGGTCGGCGGGCTGGCCGAACAGATCGACCGGGATGATCGCCTTCGGCGTGAGGCCGAGCCGCTTGGCGGTGGCGATGCCGCGCTTCAGCGAGGCGACGTCGATGTTGTAGGTGACCGGATCGACGTCGACGAACACCGGCGAGGCGCCGGTCAGCGCCGCGGCCTCGCCGGTGGCGCAGAAGGTGAAGGACGGACAGAACACCGCGTCGCCGGGGCCGACGCCCTGCGCCAACAGCACCATCAAGAGGGCATCGGTGCCGCTGGCGCAGCTGATGACGTGCTTGGCGCCGGTGTAGGCCGCGAGTTCGGCTTCGAGCTTGGTGACTTCTGGGCCACTGACGAACTGGCAATGCGTCAGCACCCGCCCGACCGCTTCGTCGATCGCGGTGCCGAGCCTTCGGCGCTGCGCGCCGATGTCGATGAAGGCCACGGGGTCTGGTCGGATGTGCTGGTTCATGACGCCCTGTTACGATGGGGGTGGGTTGATCGCGCCGGTCCGACGTGTGCCTGGCCGGCGCGCGCTTTGGCTGGTGGCGGTTAGCCGGCGATGCGGCGCGGCGCCTTGCGGAAGGTGGCTGCGGTGGGCTCGGCGCGGGACTCCAGGCACTTGATCGCGATCTCGAGGCTGGCGACGCCCTCCTCGCCGGTCACCGCGGCAGGGCCGCCGCTGCGAACCGAGTCAACGAAGGCCAGCAGCTCTGCGCGCAGCGGCTCGTCGTGGCCGACCGGCAGATGCCGCATCGAGTAGCTGCCGTCGGGCTGGAAGCCGAAGCATTCGGTGACCTGGCGGGTCAACAGATCGCCCTGCACGTATTTGCCGCGGGTCGCCACGGTGACGTTGCGGGCCTTAAACGGCGTCAGCCAGTTGGTGTTGATATGCGCCAGCACGCCGGAGGCGGTGCGGAACTGCAACAGCGCGATATCCTCGCGCTCGGCGATGGCGCTGGACAGTTGCGGCTGCACGTCGATGATCTCGGATTCGGTGAACCAGCGGATCAGGTCGATGTCGTGCACCGCCAGATCGATCACCACGCCGACATTGGACATTCGCGGCGGAAACGGACCGACCCGGGTGATGCCGATCGACAAAATGTCTTCGCCTTCGATGGCGTGCTTGATCGCGGCCACCGCGGGGTTGAAACGCTCGACATGGCCGACCATCAGCGTCACCCCGGCGCGCTTGGCGGCAGCGACGATCTCGCGGCCCTCCTGCACCGTCGAGGCCACCGGCTTTTCCACCAGCACGTGGATGCCGCGATTGATGCAGGCGATGGCGACGTCGTGATGCAGATGGGTCGGCGCCGCGATGGTCACCGCGTCGACGCCGGCCTCCAGCAACTCATCGAGCGCGGCGAAAGTCGGACAGCCGATCAGTTCGCCGGCGCGGTCGCGATGATCGGGCAGCGGATCGACGATTCCGACCAGCACGATGCCGGGCAATCCGGCCAGCACGCGGCCGTGATTGGTGCCCATCACGCCGGCGCCGACAACGCCGATGCGCAGCGCGCGTTCCTTGCCCAAGTCAAATTCGCGGGAAATCATATCAAGCCTCGAACTAATGTGGTCGGTTCCAAAGAACCCTGCGTCCTCCTAGCACGTCGCTCGGAGCCTGGCGAATGTCGCTCAATTGTTATCAAACACGTTTTGATTCAAACGATTACATGCGGGAACCGGGCCAGATTACAACCCGATCTCGGAGCCTTCTAAAGGTTACAGGCGGTCACACCTCGTAGTGATACCGATACCAGGTGACGAAATTGCGGATGCCGTCCTCGATCGCGGTGGCCGGGCTGAAGCCTGTGTCGCGAATCAGATCGCCGACATCGGCGAACGTTTCCGGAACGTCGCCGGGCTGCATCGGGTGCATGTCCTTGTTGGCGGCGCGGCCGAGTTCATGCTCCAACAGCGCCACCACGCGCATCAGATCTTCCGGGTGATGATTGCCGACATTGTAGATCTTCGCCGGCGCCGAGCCGAAAGCCTCGCTGCCGGCCTGCGGCACGCGCGCGATCAGCCGCGAGACGACCGCGGTGACGTCGTCGATATAGGTAAAATCGCGCCGCATCTTGCCGTGGTTGAATAGCTTGATCGGCCTTCCCCCGACGATCGCGTCGGCGAACAGAAACAGCGCCATGTCGGGGCGGTACCACGGCCCATAGATGGTGAAGAAGCGCAAGCCCGTGGTCGGCAGCCGGTACAGATGGCTGTAGCTATGCGCCATCACCTCGTTGGCCTTCTTGGTCGCCGCATAGAGGCTGACCGGGTGATCGGTGCGGTCGTCGACCGAGAACGGCAATTTGGCGTTGGCGCCGTAGACCGACGACGACGAGGCGTAGATCAGATGCTTGCAGTCGTTGTGCCGGCAGCCCTCCAGCACGTTGACGAAGCCCTGCAGATTGGCGTCGACATAAGCGTGCGGATGGCTGAGTGAGTAGCGCACCCCGGCTTGCGCCGCCAGATGAATCACCACCGGGAATTTGCGCGCCGCGAACAGCGCCGCGGTCGTCGCACGATCGGCGAGATCGGCCTGCAGGAATTCGAATTGCGGCTGGCCGTCGAGCTGCTGCAATCGCGCGCGCTTCAGCGCCGGATCGTAGTAATCGTTCAAACTGTCGAGCCCGACCACGTGATGGCCGGCGGCGAGCAATTCGCGGGCGACGTGAAAGCCGATGAAGCCCGCCGCGCCAGTGACCAGGATGTTCATCGCCGCGCTCACGCCTTGCCGTTCTGCGCGCGGGCCACCAGCGAGGTGGTGGAATGGCCGGGCAGGATGTCGATCAGCAGCACCTCGCCGCCTTGCGCCGCGACGATCTCGTGGCCGACCACCTGTTCGCGGCTGTAATCGCCGCCCTTGACCAGCACGCTCGGCACGATCTTGGCGATCAGTTGCAGCGGCGTGTCCTCCTCGAAGATCACCACCAGGTCCACCGCCTCCAGCGCCGCCAGCACCTCGGCGCGGGCGCGCTCGTCCTGCACCGGGCGACTTTCGCCCTTCAGCCGCTTCACCGAGGCGTCGCTGTTCAGTCCGACGATCAGCCGGTCGCAGGCGCCGCGCGCCGCGGTCAGCACCTTGACGTGGCCGGGATGCAGAATGTCGAAGCAGCCATTGGTGAAGCCGATCCGCAGCCCCTCGGCGCGCCATTCCGCCAATTGCGGTTCGAGGTCGCCGCCGGCGGCGATGATTTTCTCTTCGGCTGCAAGCGAGGCCGGCGGCAGCACCTTACGGCGCAATTCGCCGAGCGTGACGCTGGCGGTGCCGTTCTTGCTGACCGCAACCGCCGCGCCGGCATTGGCGGCGCGCAGCGCCACGTCCCAATCGGCGCCCGCTGCCAGCATCACCGCCAGCACCGCCGCCACGGTGTCGCCGGCGCCGGAGACGTCGCGCACTTTCACCGGATGCGCGGGCACGTGGATCGCCTCGCCGTGGCGCGGCACCAGCGTCATGCCCTGCTCGCTCTGCGTTACCAGAATCGCTTCGCACTCAGCGCCGGCGATCGCCTCACGCGCGCTCGCCGCGATCTCGGCCTGGCTGTCGGCGCGGCTTCTGGTCGCCTCGCAGAATTCCTTGCGGTTCGGGGTCAGCAGCGTGGCGCCGCGATACAGCGCGAAATTCGGGCTCTTGGGGTCGACGATCACCCGTTTGTTCAGCTTGCGCGCGGCGTCGATCACCTCGCGGATCAGCCGCGCGGTCAGCACGCCCTTGGCATAATCCGACAGCAGCACGATATCGGCGGCCGGCAGTTGCTGCAGAATCGCGTCGATCAGCTGCTGCTCAACCGCGGCAGACGCCGGCGCCGCGATTTCCCAATCGGCGCGCAGCATGTGGGTGGAAAAATGCGCCGAGACGAACCGCACCTTGCGGGTGGTCGGCCGGCTCTCGTCGCACACCAGCACCGGCGCGATCAGCGGTTCGGCGGCCAGTGCCGCGCCGAGCGTGCGGCCGGCATCGTCGTCGCCGATCAGCCCGACAAAGATGCAGCGGGCCCCGAGGGCGGCGATATTGCGCGCGACATTGCCGGCGCCGCCGACATTCAGTTCGCTGCGTTGCACCGCGATCACCGGCGCCGGCGCCTCGGGCGAGATCCGCGACACCTCGCCATAGACGAATTCGTCGAGCATCAGGTCGCCGACGCAGAGCACGGTCTGGCGGCCGATCGCAGGCAACAATGCTTCGAAGTCGAGCATCAGCGCAAATATCCCGTTGTGATCACCGGAAGCGGTCGGCGGCGTCGAGGAAGCCGTTGACGTAGAGCTTCACCGCGTCTTCCAGCGCGGTGAAGCCGCCATTGTAGCCGGCGGCGCGCAGCCGGTCGCCTTCGCTCTCGGTGAAGTACTGATAGCTGCCGCGAATACTTTCCGGCATGTCGATGTATTCGATGTTGGGCTTGC
The DNA here is from genome assembly GCF_036404135.1 of Rhodopseudomonas sp. GTDB lineage: Bacteria > Pseudomonadota > Alphaproteobacteria > Rhizobiales > Xanthobacteraceae > Rhodopseudomonas_A. The sequence goes on from NZ_DASWPE010000052.1 coordinate 25,826, forward strand.
TGCCGAGCGCGGCATAGGCGGACAGGATCAAATCGCGAAAACTGCGGGCGTGCCCGGTGCCGACGTTGAACAGGCCGCTGACCGACGGCGTCGCCAGCAGCCAGGTCATCACCCGCACCACGTCGTCAACATAGATGAAGTCGCGGCGCTGGTCGCCGTCTGCGATGCCGTCGCGATGCGACTTGAACAACTGCACCACGCGGCCGGATTTGACGTCGTCGAACCGCTTGCACAGCACGCTCATCATGCTGCCCTTGTGATATTCGTTGGGGCCGAACACGTTGAAGAACTTCAGCCCGGCCCATTGCGGCGGCAGCCGGTCGCCGCGCGCAGCACGCTCGGCGACCGCAAGGTCGAACAGATGCTTGCTCCAGCCGTACAGGTTCATCGGCCGCAGCTGCTTCAGCGCGGCGACGGATTGATCGTCCTTGAAGCCCTGCGCGCCGTCGCCATAGGTCGAGGCCGACGAGGCGTAGATCAGCGGCACGTTGTTGGCGGTGCACCAGTCGAGCAGCCGCATCGACAACCGGAAATTGGTCTCGATCACCAGGTCGCCGTCGGTGGCGGTGGTTTCCGAGATCGCGCCGAGATGGATGATGGCGTCGAGCCGGCGGCCGTGCAGCCAGCCCATCAGCTCGGCGGGTGGCACGACATCAGCGAGCTGGCGCTTGGCCAGATTCTTCCATTTGCCATCATGCCCGAGCACGTCGCACACCGCGACATCGGCGCGGCCGGCGTCGTTCAGCGCGGCCACCACGTTCGATCCGATAAAACCGGCTCCCCCGGTCACCAGCAGCATGCCCTATCCTGACTTGATTTCGGAACCCAAAGCGCGGCCAGCTTTGCCCCACTCCGCCGCGGCAGGCAACCCGAGCCGGCGCGGCCTCGTCGGCATGCACATGACGAAATCCCGGCTGGACGGCCGGCGGCGGAGGCGCTATCGGGCGGGCCTTGCCATCCCGCGCGCAGAACCGGATTCATCAAATAATGAACTATGCTTCATTGTTATCGGGATTGGTACAGGCAGCGGATCGCTCGGAGACCAGCCCGGTGCTGCTGATCCCCTATATGTGGATCGGCGATTTCGTGCGCTGCCATACCGTGGTGCGGGTACTGAAGGACCGCTGGCCGGACCGCCCGGTTGACGTGCTGACCACCTCGCTGTGCGCCCCCTTGGTCGATTACATGCCCGGGGTGCGCCAGGGCATCGTCTGCGACCTGCCGCGCGGCCAGCTCGCGCTGGCCCAACAACGGGCCTTGGCGGCCCGCTTCAGGGCGCAGCGTTACGGCGCCGCGCTGGTGATGCCGCGGACCTTCAAATCCACCCTCGCACCCTGGCTCGCCGGTATCCCGCAACGCACCGGCTTCATCGGCGAGGTCCGCTTCGGCCTCTTGAACGACTGGCGGCGCGGCGAACGCGCGCTGCCGCGGATGATCGACCGATGCGCCGCGCTGGCGCTGCCCGCCGGTACCGAGTTGCCAATGGACTGGCCGGAGCCGCAGCTTCAGGTGCCGACGGATCATATCACGACGTGGCGGCAGGCCCGCGGGCTCGACGGGCGTCCGGTGGTGGCGCTGGCGCCGGGCGCGGTCGGCCCCTCCAAGCGCTGGAGCTATTATCCGGAAGCCGCCCAGGCGCTGACCGCGCAAGGCTATGAAGTGTGGGTGATCGGCGGCCCCGGCGAAACACCGGCGGCCGAGGCGATCGTCGCCGCCGCGGGGCCAAAGGCCCGCGACCTCACCGGCAAGGATCTGCGCGACGGCATTCTGGCGCTGGCCGCCGCGAATCTCGTGATCTCCAACGATTCCGGGCTGCTGCACGTGTCGGCGGCGATCGGCCAGCCGACCATCGGGATCTTCGGCCCGACCAGCGCCTGGCACTACGCGCCGTTGAACCCGATCACCGCGGTGATCGAGACCACGACCGAGGTGCCCTGCCGGCCGTGCCACAAGCCGACCTGCAAGATGCTGCATCACAAATGCATGCGCGACATTGCGACCGGCGACGTCACTGCGGCTGCGTTTCGTGCGCTAGAAGCCGCCGGGCTGCCGGCGGCGCAGCCATGATCGAGCTCGCGGCAAAACCCGCGGCGTTTCTCGATCGCGACGGCGTCATCAATTACAACGACCACTATGTCGGAACGCGGGAGCGTTTTCGCTGGATGCCCGGCGTGGCGGCGGCGATCCGCCGGCTCAACGACGCCGGTTATTTCGTGTTCCTGATTTCCAACCAGTCCGGCGTCGCCCGCGGGATGTTCTCCGAAGCCGACGTCGAAGCGCTGCACGGCTGGATGCTTTCGGAATTGCGCAGCCAGAACGCCCGGATCGACGACATCCGCTACTGCCCCTACCACCCGGACGGCGTCGTCGACGCCTATCGCCGCCAAAGCGACAACCGCAAGCCGGCGCCTGGGATGATCCTCGACCTGATGGCAGCGTGGCCGGTGATCCGCGAGCGCTCGTTCGTGATCGGCGACAGCCCGATCGATCTTCAGGCCGCCAGCGCCGCGGGTCTGCCCGGCCATCTGTTCAAGGGCGGCGATCTCGACGGCTTCGTCGCTCAGCTGCTTGCCGAAACGTCCGCCGCCGGCTGATCGAGCAGTTGTTCGGCGGCGGCGATCGCCTGCGGCGCGTCGGGAGCCGCGGCCTTGCCGCCCACCACCGTCATCGGCCCGGAGCCGACCGGCCCGGTCAGCCCGGGATCGGTGCTGATGAAGATCGCCACCAGCGGCACCCGGTAGGCCGCGGCGAGATGCAGCAACCCGGTATCGACGCCGACCACGATCGCGGCCCCCGCGATCACCTGCGCGGTGCCGTCGAGCGACTGCCGCGGCAACACCCGGCTATTCGGGATCGCCGCCGCCAGCCGCTCGCTGCGCAGCCGCTCGGCTTCCGATCCCCATGGCAACACCAGGTCGAGCCCGCGGCGCTGCAACGCCAGGCCCAGCGCGATCCAATCGGCCTCGGGCCATTCCTTGGCCGGCCGCGAGGTGCCGTGCAGCAGCACCGCGTAAGGCGCGGCGGCGGCGCGCTGCGGCCGCGGCAAGCCGTAATCGACCGCGCCCTGCGGCTGATAGTCGAGCGCCAGCCCGGTCAACAGCCGATTGCGCTTCACCGCATGCAGCGCGCGGCTCACGGTGTGGGTGACGTCGTAGAACCGCGCAGCGAGCGGCTCGCGAATGCTTTGCGCGTCATAGCCATGGCGCTCGCCGCTGGCGAGTTTCGCCATCAGCGCCGAGCGGATCAGCCCCTGGGTATCGATCACCTTGTCGAAATCCGATTCACGCAGCCGCGCCGCAAAGCCCGCGACCTCGTGCCAGGTCGCGCGCTGAAAAACCTGCTTGCGCCAGCGCCTGGTCGCAACCGGAATCACCTCGGCGATCGCGGGATGCAAGCGGGCCAGCGGCGCGAACGCCTCTTCCACCACCCACGCCATCCGCAGCCCGGGGACGTTGCGCGCGGCATCGGTGACGGCCGGCATCTGGTGCACCACGTCGCCGAGCGACGAGGTCTTGATAAAGAGCAGGCCTGTCATCGGCGCCATGGCGGATATGCTTGCAACACGGATTGGAACGCGGATTGCGCCGAAAGCGCACTGGGGGTCGTTACAGTTTGGCAACCATAAAGTCGATTGCCGAAAGTATTCACCGGCAAACGCGGCCATCATTGGCAGCGATATACCGCAATTGCATTGTTTGGCGACAATTTGTTCCGATCCGGCCCGCGCGGCTCCGGATTCTCCACGGGAGATCGATCGCATGACCGTGCTTGTCACCGGCGGCGCCGGCTACATCGGAAGTCATATGGTGCTCGCGCTGGTTGAGGCCGGCGAGAGCGTCGTGGTGATCGACAATCTGTCGCGCGGATTCTCCGCGATGCTGCCGCGCGGTGTGCCGCTGTTCATCGGCGAGGCCGGCGACGAAAACCTGGTCGAGGGCGTGATCGCCGCGCACGGCGTCAGCAGCATCATCCATTTCGCCGGCTCGGTGGTGGTGCCGGATTCGATGCGCGATCCGCTCGGCTACTATCACAACAACACCATGACCACGTGCAACCTGCTCAGCGCCGCGGTGAAATGCGGCGTACCGCGTTTCATCTTCTCGTCGACCGCGGCGGTGTACGGCAATCCCGCTCAGGTGCCGGTGCCGGAACACGCGCCGGCCCGGCCGCTGTCGCCCTATGGCACCTCGAAGCTGATGAGCGAGATCATGCTGCACGACACCGCGGTCGCGCACGGCCTGCGCTACGTCGCGCTACGCTATTTCAACGTCGTCGGCGCCGATCCGCAGGCGCGCGTCGGACCTGCCGCGCCCGGCGCGACCCATCTGCTGAAGATCGCAGTCGAGGCGGCGACCGGCCAGCGCGCCAAGATCGACGTGTTCGGCACCGATTATCCGACCAAGGATGGCAGTTGCATCCGCGACTTCATCCATGTCAGCGATCTGGTCGAGGCGCATTGCGCGGCCCTGGCCTATCTGCGCCAGGGCGGCGCGCCGGTGACGCTGAATTGCGGATACGGCCGCGGCCATTCGGTGCTCGAGACCATCGACGCGGTGCGGCGGGTGTCGGGGCGCAATTTCGCGATTCACACCGCCGGGCGGCGGCCCGGCGACATCATGACCATGGTCGCCGATAGCAGCCGGATTCGCGCGACGCTGCACTGGACCCCGCGCTACGACGATCTCGAGACTATCGCCGCCCACGCGCTGGCCTGGGAGGAGAAGCTGCTGCGCGATCGCCACGGCGCGCAACAGCACGCGCTGTCGGCCTGACCGGCCATTCCGCGGCCCGTGCCCGGCCGCGGCGCGACGCGCTTGCGGCGGGCTGCACCTGGGACGCGATCACCTGACAGCCGCGGCTGTGACGGCGCGAGCTCACCGCCGGTTTTTCGTCGCGACGAGCCCGCTCGGGCTCTGCCGGGCACCGGACAACACCTGGAATTGGCTTGAAAAAACCCGCCATCGGGGGCAAGGAGACGAGCGTTTCGCGGCATCCTCCGCGCAGCCGTTTCGTGCTTGGCCGTCAGATGGACCGCGGATGACCGAACTCCCACGCAAGATAACCGACGATCCCTATGGCGCGATGATCCTGGTCCGCCGCCTAGTGATGGAACAGGGCGCGGCGTATTGGCGCCGCTATCTGGCGGCGTTCGCCATGATGGCGGTCGCCGCCGCCGCCACCGCGCTGTCGGCCTATCTGCTCGGCGAGGTGATCAACAAGGCCTATGTCGACCGCAACGTGCACGACATCGCCGTTCTGTCGATCATCACCGTGGTGATCTTCACCGTGAAGGGCGCCGCGACCTACGGCCAGACCGTGATCCTGTCGCAGATCAGCAACGCCATCCTCGCCAACAATCAACGCCGGCTGTTCGCGAAATTGATGAGCGAGAGCGTCGGCTTCTTTTCCGACCGGCATTCCTCCGAGTTCCTGGCGCGGCTGTCGGCCGGCGCCAATTCGGTCACCCAGGTGCTCAGCCTGCTGATCAACGCGGTCGGGCGCGATCTGTTGTCGTTGATCGCTCTGGTCACCGTGATGGTGATGCAGGACCCGTTCATGGCGCTGTTCGGCTTCCTGATCGCGCCGCCGGCGCTGTTGGTGATCCGCAAGCTGGTGCGGCGGATCAAGGGCCTCGCCCACAACCAGTTCACCGGCAATGCCGATATCCTGGAGACGATGCAGGAGAGCCTGCAGGGCATCCGCACCGTCAAGGCGTTCACGCTGGAACAGACCATGCGCGAGCGGATCGACGCCAACATCGCCGCGGTGCAGGCCACCGCCGACAAGATGGCCAAGGTCTCCAACCGCTCCAGCCCGCTGATGGAGACGCTGGGCGGCGTCGCGATCGCCGCCTCGCTGATGTATGGCGGCTACCGCGTGGTGGCGATGGGCGCCACCCCCGGGCAGTTCTTCTCGTTCCTCACCGCGTTCCTGCTGGCCTATGAACCGGCAAAGCGGCTGGCACGGCTCAACATCGAACTGAACTCCAGCCTGGTTGGCGCCAAGATGCTGCTGGAGATCGTCGACAGCCCGGCGTCGGAGCCCGACGACAGCGACAAGCCGGCGCTGCAACTGACCGACGCCCGCGTCGAACTACGTGACGTCAACTTTGCCTATCGGCCGGACGAGCCGGTGCTGTCGCATCTGAGCTTCGTCGCCGAACCGGGCAAGGTCACCGCGTTGGTCGGCCCCTCCGGCGGCGGCAAGTCCACCGTGCTGTCGCTGCTGCTGCGGCTCTACGACTATCAGAGCGGCGAGATCCTGATCGACGGTCAAGCGATCCAGTCGGTGTCGCGGCAGTCGTTGCGGCAGCAGACCGCCTATGTCGGCCAGGACGTCTATCTGTTCCGCGACACCATTCGCGGCAACATCGCGTTCGGCAAGCCGGGCGCCAGCGACGCCGAGATCGTCGCCGCTGCCAAGGCCGCGAGCGCCCATGATTTCATCATGGGCTTTCCGCTCGGCTACGACACCCCGGTCGGCGAGCACGGCACGCAATTGTCCGGCGGCCAGCGCCAGCGCGTCGCCATCGCCCGCGCCCTGGTCAAGAACGCGCCGATCATCTTGCTCGACGAGGCCACCGCGGCGCTGGATTCGGAATCCGAAAAGCTGGTGCAGGCCGCGATCGATCAGCTGTGCCAGAACCGCACCACCATCGTGATCGCGCATCGGCTGCACACCATCATGAACGCCGACGCCATCCTGGTGGTCGAGGGCGGCGAGATCGTCGAACGCGGCCGCCACGACGAGCTGTTGCGCCGCGACGGCCGCTATGCCTCGTTCTTCCGGCTGCAGCATCGCGAGGCCACGCCCGTATTGCCGATCGCCGCGTCCGCTTAGTTCGCCGGCGATCGCACAACGTTCGCTTCATCCAGTCCCCACATTCGAGAGCTTGAGCATGACCGCAACGTCCTTCGTGATCCCGGCCCCGCCGCCGCCCAGCCTCGCCGTCAGCGGCGACAGCAAACGATTTGCGGTGCGACGGATCTGGTGCGTCGGGCGCAACTATCTCGAACACGTCCGCGAGATGGGCAATGACGAGCGCCAGCCGCCGTTCTTCTTCGCCAAACACGCCGACATGATCGCGCCGGACGGCGCCACGATTCCCTATCCGCCGCTGACCAAGGATCTGCATCACGAGGTCGAGCTGGTGGTGGCGCTGAAGAGCGGCGGCCTCAACATTCCGGCCGAGCGCGCGCTGGACTGCGTGTACGGCTACGGCGTCGGCATCGATCTGACGCGGCGCGACCTGCAGCAGGCCTCGCGCAAGAAGGAACAGCCGTGGGAGATCGGCAAGTCGTTCGATCAATCCGCACCCTGCGGCGCGCTGGCGCCGGCCGCGCGCATCGGCCATCCGGCCCAGGGCCGGATCTGGTTGTCGGTGAACGGCAGCGAACGGCAAAGCGGCGACCTCTCGCAGATGATCTGGAACGTGCCGGAGATCATCGCCAAGTTGTCCCAGCAAGTGGCGCTCGACGCCGGCGACATCATCATGACCGGCACGCCGTCCGGTGTCGCTGCGCTTGCCCCCGGCGACGTCATCGCCTGCGGCGTCGACGGCATCGGCACGCTCAACGTCGCGATCGGTGCCGCGCTGTAGCCCGCCGCATTGCCGCGCCGGGCATTGAACCTTTGTTGATTTGCCGCGACCAATCCCCGGTCGGGGACCGCGTTCGCATGACGATGAAGATCGCGCTGATGGCGGCATTGCGATTGGCGCCGGGGCTCGGCGGCGGCGCCGCAGCGATCGGCCCGCGGCCGCCATCGGCGTCGGCATCGCCTGGACCGAAATCATCAACAGCCCGCAGGGCACGAGTAGCGCCTTACGGGTAACGCCTTGGTGTTCTTCATGCTGATGCCGCTCGGCGCGATGATCGGCGGGGTCGGCGGCGCGGTGCTGTTCGGGGTGATCGCGAGTGGCGACGGCGAGCTACGCATCGAGCAGCGTCCGCTGAACGAACGCGACTGACCTAACTACGCGTCGCTTCGCCGCCTCAAGCCACATTTCCCGCCATGATTTCGCCGCTGGATTGCCTCAACAAATCTATTGCATTTCGCGCGATTGACACTAGTTCAGTCTGGTGAATTGGGAATGCAGCATTTCGGTGCGGACGTCAGAATGACTCCATCAAGCACCTCTGCTGATTTGATAATCCAGTATTAGAAATGAGATCAGATGACAGAGCACAGCCTCTGGCGTTTTTCGCGCGCATTGCTGCGTGCCCTCAATGAACGCCAATTCGACGACCTCGCCGCGCTGCTTGACGACGACGTCGATTGGCGAATGTACGGTCCCATCGATATGTTCCCGTTTTTCGGGGCGAAACGCGGCAAGCCGGAGATTCTCGAGGTCTGCCGCCAGATCGCCGACAACGTGCGGATCCATCGCTTCGATCGTGAAGCGGTGATGCTCGGCGCCGACACCGCGGCTTCGATGATCCGCTATTCGCTGACCGCGCTGGATTCCAACAAGCCGATCAGCCTGCGGCTGGCGCATTTCGCGCAGTTCAAGGCCGAACGGCTGGCGAGCATCCGCATCGTGATCGACACCTTCGACCTGGTCGAGCAAGTGATCGGCCATCCGATCGATCTGCCGCAGATCGCGTAGTCGCGACAACGCGCTGTTATCAGGCACTCCTTCGAATGACCGACGCGCCGCCGCAGATTGGCCGCGCTGCGGCCAAAATGCGCTGCACTGATGGGCTCGTGACATCGTGCGGGGGGACAGCCGCTCGCTCAACGTAACCAGGGGAACAGCCGATGAACGCCACGCCAGACAAGCTCGAAGCCGCCGAGATCGACAGCAATCTCGCCGCGGTGTCGGAAGTCGAAGCCGGCATCCGCGATTTCGTGCGCAACGACGTCGCCTATCTGCGGCGGCCGACGCCGGGCCTGATCGGCAGCGAGCCGGCCGATGCCGGCGCCGAAGCCACCGTCAATAACGTCAATTCGCTGATTCAGCGCGTCGCCGGAACCTCGCTGTCCGAGATCGAGAACCTGGTCTCCGAACTGGAATCGCTGCGCGACCTGTTGCACGCCGAAGGCCAGCGGGTGCAGCGGGAGATTTCGGGCTATGCCCAACTCAGCCAGGCGGCGATGAAGTCGACCCGAATGATCGCCGACAATGTGGCGCAGTGGAAGCGCACCGCGGAAAACCTGCGCCACGACTGACGCCGCACTCGCGACGCCCCGGCCGGCGCGGCCGCGGCGTCGAGGCTGCTTCCGGAGCCTCACATCCCAAAACGCGAATGGCCGGGACAAGCCCGGCCATTTCACTCATGCAGTATTGCGCATTATCGGCCGTTCGCAAGGCGAACGGATCGCGTATCAGCGGTGGATGCTCACCCTGGCCGGAACCTCCAGCGAATAGGCGCCGTCGGCGTAGCCCTTGACGACCATGCCGGTGGTGATCATCACCGCCAGCGTAATCGTGGCAAACACAAAGCCCACGATCTTCAGCCCCGTCCGATCCGCCACCATCGTCCCCACCATCTCATTCATCGTCTTGATCAGTCCCACAAAGCCCGCACAAGGTTCATAACTTGTTAACGGAGCAGCCGTTCCCCTCGCGATTCCCGCGAAATGGATAGCATTTGATTAAAATGTCTTGATCGGCGCCGCGACCTCGGTCACGACCCCGGCGCACGTCGTGGCACAAAAACCGAGGGGAGGAAAGAGAAGACCAACTCGCCGCGCTGATTGGTCCCGGTATGGCGGGCTTGCAGGATTCCCCATTGCGGCCGCTTGTCCGAAGTGCGCAGCGATTCGATCTCGGAGGCAAAGCTGATGCGGTCGTCGGCCAGCACCGGCTTGATCCAGCGCAATTCGCGAAACCCCGGCGACGGCCCCCACACCGCGGGCGTTTCGCCGCGCGCCAACGCCTCGGCGGCCTGCCGCTCGCCATCGGCCACCAGTAGCTTCATACCCACCGCGGCGACATGCCAACCGGAGGCGGCGAGCCCGCCGAACAAGGATTGCGCGCCAGCCTGCTCGTCGAGGTGAAAGGCCTGCGGATCGAACTGCGCGGCGAACGCCTTGATCCGCTCGGCGGTGAAGGTGAACCTCCCCAGTTCGCGGCGGTCACCGATGACGAGGTCTTCGAAGAAACGCATGCCGGCCCCTATGCCGCCGCGCCGGGATCGCGGCGCTTGAGGATGATCGGCGTGACGGCGTCCAACAGCACTTGCCCCTGCGCATTGCGTAGCCGGCAGCCGAAGGTGACGATCCCGGTCTCCGGGCGGCTGCCCGAGACCCGGCTGTGGATCACCTCGACATCCAGCATCAGTTCGTCATCGGGCCGCAGCGGCGACTGCCAGCGCACCTCCTCGACGCCGGGCGAGCCGAGCGAAGCGGTGCGCAGCAGAAAGCCGTCGCACAGCATCCGCATCATCAGCGCGCACAGGTGCCAGCCCGAGCCGGACAACCCGCCCAGCATGCTCTGGCGGGCGGCTTCGTCGTCGAGATGCATCGGCTGCGGATCGAACTCTGCGGCAAAGTCGATGATCTCCTCGCGGCTGACGCGGCGCGGACCGAAGCTGCCGAACGGACCGGGAGGGAAATCTTCGAAGCTGAGCATCATGATGAGGATTGCCGGCGGGAGCCCGATTGTGGCCGTTATTCGGAGCAATCACAAGCCGCAACACGCGCGTCCGGGGTTCTGCCCGCGACCCTCGTCATGGATACGACCGGGAGAACCAGAATGTTTGAGTTTCGCGATTTGTTCCAGTGGGACCGCTTCATCACCCCGACGATTATCAAGACGTTCTATTGGCTGGTGATCGTGCTGACGGTGCTGTTCGGCATTTCCGGCGTTTTCTCCGGGCTGGCGGCGATGGCGATCAGTCCGTTCGGCGGATTCATCCTGGTGCTGTCGAGCCTCGCCAGCGTCGTCGTCGGCATCATCTTCTCGCGGATCGTCGCGGAATTCGTGCTGATCGTATTCCGCATCAACGAACATCTCGGCGCGATCCGCGACCAGGGGACGCTGCGCTGAGTATATGGGCTACGAACGCTTAGCCTCGCCGCAAAGCACGCTCCCCGCGCCCACGACGTCATCCTGAGGTGCCCGCGCGCCGCGCATCGTGAGTTCGCCCCGATTGCGCTATGCGCGGGCCTCGAAGGATGGGCCGCAGGTACTCGTCGCTGTCATCCTTCGAGGCGCGCCACGATGCGCGAAGATCAGGCGCGACGCTGATATTTGCGCGCACCTCAGGATGACGGCCGCGGATGTGGCTGAGGACGACGCCACGCCCCGTCTCACGCCCCGTCTTAGGTATTAAACCGGAAATGCATCACGTCGCCATCGGCGACGACGTAGTCCTTGCCTTCGAGCCGCAGCTTGCCGTTGTCGCGGGCGCCGGCCTCGCCGCCGAACGCGATGTAGTCCTCATAGGCGATGGTCTCGGCGCGGATGAAGCCTTTTTCGAAATCGGTGTGGATCACCGCCGCGGCCTGCGGCGCCTTGGTGCCCTTGGTAATGGTCCAGGCGCGGGTCTCTTTCGGCCCCACCGTGAAATAGGTGATCAGGTGCAACAATTCGTAGCCGGCGCGGATCAGCCGGTCGAGCCCGGCCTCGTGCAGCCCCAGCGTATCGAGGAAGTCGACGCGCTCCTCGCGCGACAAGGTCGCGATCTCGGATTCGATCTTGGCGGAAATCACCACCGCGACCGCGCCCTCTTCCTTGGCGCGCGTCATCACCGCCTGCGAGAACGCATTGCCGTCGGCGGCCGAGCCTTCCTCGACGTTGCAGACGTAGAGCACCGGCTTCGAGGTCAAAAGCCCGAGCATGCCGAAGGCGCGTTGTTCCTCGGGCTTGCGCTCGAGAAACCGCGCCGGGCGGCCTTCGCGCAGCAGCACCAGCGCGCGGTTGACCAGGTCGAGCTGTTCCTTGGCGTCCTTGTCGTTGCCCTTGGCCTTCTTGGTCAGATTGTCGACGCGCTTCTCCAGCGAATCGAGATCCGCCAGCATCAGCTCGGTCTCGATGGTCTCGATGTCGTTGATCGGGGCGATCTTGCCGTCGACATGGGTGATGTCGTCATCGACGAAGCAGCGCACCACATGGGCGATGGCGTCGACCTCGCGGATGGTGGCGAGGAACTGGTTGCCGAGCCCCTCGCCCTTGGAAGCGCCCTTCACCAGGCCGGCGATGTCGACGAAGGTCAGCCGCGTCGGGATGATCTGCGCCGACTTGCCGGCGGCGGCGAGTTTGTCGAGCCGCGGATCCGGCACCGCCACCTCGCCGACATTCGGCTCGATGGTGCAGAACGGGTAGTTCGCCGCCTGCGCCGCCGCGGTTTCGGTCAGCGCGTTGAACAGCGTGGACTTGCCGACATTCGGCAGCCCGACGATACCGCATTTGAATCCCATGTCGTCCCCTGACTCTCTCCGTCATCCTGAGCTGCGCGCTCCCGGGCGATGCTGTTGCGTCGTCCGGCGCGCCTCGAAGGATGGGCCGCCGCCCTTCGCGGCTCGGGCTTGCGCCCTCGCACCTCAGGGTGACGGCCGGTGTGGCTGATCGGCGTTACTTGCCGCCGTTCTCCGCCTTGTCGGCCTTGTCCAAAAATCCCTTGGCCTGTAGCGCCAGATGCACCTTGTTCTGAAACGCGGAGTCGCGGTCCGCGAGCAGCAATCCGGCGTGCTCGGTGATCGCCTCGATCATCGCCTCGACCCACGGCCGCTCGCTTTTGGCGAAATCATTCAGCACGTGGCCGTGCACCAGTTCCTTGGCGCCGGGGTGACCGACGCCGATCCGCACCCGCCGATAGTCGTTGCCGACATGCGCCGAAATCGAGCGCAGCCCGTTGTGTCCGGCGATGCCGCCGCCGACCTTGACCCGCAATTTCGCCGCCGGCAGTTCGATCTCATCGTGCACGACGATGATGTCGGGCAGCCCGAGCTTGAAGAAACTCGCGGCGTCCTGCACCGCGCGGCCGGAGTCGTTCATGTAGGTGAGCGGCTTCAATAGCGTGACGCGCTCGCCGCCGACCGTGCCGTCCGCGGTCTCGCCCTGAAAGCGACGGCGCCATGGGGAAAACCCATGACGCCGTGCCATCTCGTCGAGCACCATGAACCCGATATTGTGCCGGTTGCCCTGGTACTTCGCGCCAGGATTTCCGAGGCCCACCAACAGGCGCATGATGCGGCGGTCCAGACCGCCTTACTTCTTCTTGGCCGCCGGGGCTGCCGGAGCCTTGGCGCCGGCAGCCGGGGCCTTGGCGCCTGCTGCCGGAGCCTTGGCACCCGCTGCCGGCGCCTTGGCGCCAGCCGCCGGAGCCGCCGCCGCGGGCGCAGCCGCGCCGCCGGCCGGGGCCGCAGCCGCCGCCTTCAGTTCTTCGGCGTAGCCCGACGGCGGCACGATGGTCACCAGCGTGAGGTCTTCGCGCGACAGCGTCTTGACGCCCTTCGGCAGCGCCACATCGGACAGATGCAGCGAGCTGCCGATGTCGAGCTGGCCGACGTCGGCTTCGATGAACTGCGGAATGCTCTCGGCTTCCGCCTCGAGTTCCACGGTGTGGGTGACGATGTTGACGGTGCCGCCGCGCTTCACGCCCGGCGCGGCTTCCGCGTTCTTCAGATGCAGCGGAACGCTGACGCGGATGGTGGCGCCCGCGCCGAGCCGCAGGAAGTCGACATGCAGCGGGAAATCGCGCACCGGATCGAGGTGGAAGTCGCGCGGAATCACGCGATGCTTCTGGCCGTCGAGCTCGACGTCGAAAATCGTGGTGAGGAAGCGGCCGGCAATGATGCGGGCGCGCAGTTCGGTGTCGTCGACCGAGATCGTCACCGGGGGTTTGTTGTCTCCATAGATCACTCCGGGCACTCGGCCGGCGCGACGCTCTGCCCGTGCGGCCCCCTTGCCGCCTGCCGGACGCGCGGTCGCCTTCAATTCCTTGACGGTCGCCATCGTATAAGTCCTTGTTTAGACGAACCGTTTCCAAGCGCGCCAACAAGGATCGCGGATTCGAAAGACGGCTCTGGTTCAAAAGCGAAAGGCCGCAAAGCGGCCCATGTTGCACGGCGCAGCAAGCCTCCAGGGGTGCGGGGGCTGCGGACGTGCCGGGCTTTTAGCGCCAAAGTCCCGGAAATACAAGGAAACCGGCGGGAATTTCTGGGGCACTTGGACCGGCGCCGGCGGCCACAAATCGATCGTTCCTGATGCTGAGCAAGACCGGCAGCGCCGTCATCCTGAGGTGCGAGCCGCCACGACGGGGCAGGTTCTCCTCGAACGAGGCACAGGCGAGCCTCGAAGGATGCGGCTCCGACGGGGCCGTCAATGCCTGCGGCCCATCCTTCGAGACACCCGGCTTCGCCCTGCGGGCTACGCCGGGTTCCTCAGGATGACGGCGATCCTGTTGGGAGTCTCGGAATCAACAAGTCTCGCCGAGACGTCGTTCATCCGGCGGCTCGCGTCCGCACTCAGGCGGTCGGCGCGCCGCCAGCGAGCTTGGCCTCCAGCGCCGCGATCCGCGCCTTCAGCGCCTCGTTTTCCTCGCGGGCGAGCCGCGCCATGTCCTTCACCACGTCGAATTCCTCGCGCTTGACCAGATCGAGGTCGCGCAGAAATTTTTCGGCCTGGGTGCGCACGACGGTATCGACCTCGCGCTTGACGCCCTGGGCGGCGCCGGCGGCGTCGTTCATCAGGCGTCCGATTTCGTCGAAAAGCCGGTTGCTGGTCTGAGTCATGTCGTACTCCGGTGGTATGCGAAATGGCCGCGGCGCACCTGACAATGGCGATGCCGGGGCCGCCCCGCAAGGCCGCGCCGACAGGCCAGCGCTTTGCCAGGTTTCACGCCCCTTGTAATCGTGACCACGCCCTTGGCAAGACCGTCGCCCCGTAGCCGCGCCGCCCGAAACCCGCCCTGCGCCCTAGCCCGGCGCCGGCTTTCATCGTAAGTCGGACCCGATGCCATTCCTCACCCTCGCCTTTCCCGTGTTCGACCCGGTCGCCCTGGCGATCGGCCCGATCGTGATCCGCTGGTACGCGCTGGCCTATATCGGCGGCATCGTGATCGGCTGGGTCTATGCCCGCGCGCTGCTGAAGAACCAGCGGCTATGGGGCGGCCCCTCGCCGATCCCGCTATTGGCCTGGGACGACTTCATCCTATGGGTGACGCTGGGCATCATCCTCGGCGGCCGCACCGGCTATGTGCTGTTCTACAATCTGGACTTCTTCGTGCAGCACCCGGCGGAAATCGTCGAATTGTGGAAGGGCGGCATGTCGTTCCATGGCGGCTTCATCGGCTGCGTGGTCGCGGTGCTGGCGTTCGGCTGGAAGCGGCAATTGCCGGTGCTGTCGCTCGGCGACGTCACCTGCGCGGTCGGCCCGATCGGGCTGTTGCTCGGCCGCATCGCCAATTTCATCAATGGCGAATTGTGGGGCCGGCCGGCCGACGACAGCGTGCCGTGGCGCATGGTGTTTCCGCATGGCGGGCCGCTGCCGCGCCATCCCAGCCAGCTTTATGAGGCCGGTCTGGAAGGCGTCGTGCTGTTTTGCGTGCTGGCGCTGCTGATTCGCTTCGGCGCCTTGAAACGCCCGGGGCTGATCCTCGGCAGCTTCATCGGGCTGTACGGCGTGGCGCGGATCGTCGGCGAATTCTTCCGCGAACCCGACCCACAGCTCGGCTTTTTGTGGGGCGGATTGACCATGGGCATGCTGCTGTCGGTGCCGATGGTGATCGCGGGCTCGCTGCTGGCGCTATGGGCCTGGCGACGCGCGGCGTTGACCGGCGCCGTCGCGGCGCGCCAAACTCTCAGTTGAACCGGAGTTCGCCGTGACCGACCCGTTGTCGCTTCAGGACGTCATCAAGCAGCTGATCAAATCCGCCGGCCCGATGCCGGTGTGGCGCTACATGGAGCTGTGCCTCACCCACCCCGGCTTCGGCTATTACGTCTCGCGCGATCCCTTGGGCCGCGAAGGCGACTTCACCACCGCGCCCGAAGTCAGCCAGATGTTCGGCGAATTGCTGGGGCTGTGGGCGGCGTCGGTGTGGAAATCGATCGGCTCGCCGCAATTGGTGCGGCTGATCGAGCTCGGCCCGGGCCGCGGCACCATGATGGCGGACGCGTTGCGCGCGCTGAAGGTGGTCCCGCCGCTGTTTCAGGCGCTGCACATCCACCTCATCGAGATCAACCCGGTGCTGCGCGAGAAGCAGAAGGCGACGCTGGCCGGCGTTGAAAACCTGCATTGGCACGCCAGCCTCGGCGAGGTGCCGGGCGGCAGCTCGATCATCCTGGCCAACGAGTATTTCGACGTGCTGCCGATCCACCAGATGGTGCGCGGCGAACGCGGCTGGCACGAGCGCACCGTGGAGATCGACGCCAACGACCGGCTGGTGTTCGGCGTGGCGCCGGAGCCGATCCCGCATTTCGAGCAGCTGCTGCCGCCGCTGGTCCGCGCGGCGCCACAGGGCGCGGTGTTCGAATGGCGGCCGGATGCCGAGATCATGACGATCGCCAGCCGGGTGCGCGACGAAGGCGGCGCCGCCTTGATCATCGACTACCGCCATCTGCGCAGCGACGCCGGCGACACCTTCCAGGCGATCGCCCGGCACAGCTTCGCCGACCCCCTCCAGAACCCCGGCCGCGCCGACGTCACCGCCCATGTCGATTTCCAGGCGCTGGCGCGCGGCGCGCAGGACATGGGCGCGCGGGTGCACGGCCCGGTGACGCAGGGCGAATTCCTCAAGCGGCTCGGCGTCGAAAACCGCGCCGTGGCGTTGATGGGCAAGGCCAGCCTGGAGATTTCGGAAGACGTCGCCAGCGCGCTGAAGCGGCTGGTCGAAGGCGGTCGCGGCGGCATGGGCTCGATGTTCAAGGTGATGGCGGTTTCCGAACCCGACCTCGAACAGATCGCCGGCTTGAGCGACCTGCCCGAAGCCACGCGGACCGCCGCGCAATGACCATCACCTCGCCATTGCTTGCGGCCGTTCCGGGCCTGCGTCACGCCTTTTTCACCCGCGAGGGCGGCGTCTCGCAGGGAATCTACGCCGGGCTGAACGCCG
>NZ_DASWPE010000053.1:0-15711 GCF_036404135.1 Rhodopseudomonas sp.
CTCACCACCCTCAACGCAATCCTGCGGGACAATCAGCCATGGCAAAACGCTTGACAACCAAGACAGTCGCTGAGGCGCACCATTCGTTGAGTCGTCATCCTGAGGCGACCGAGCGAAGCGAGGGCCTCGAAGGATGCGGCAACAAGCCCGTGGCACATCCTTCGAGACGCCCGCTTCGCGCGACGCGCTTTGCCGGACTCTCAGGATGACGCCGACGATACGGGGCCCCGCACCTCACAGCATGTTGGGCAGTACGCGGTCCGGCGGCTTGTGGTTGTCGAGGAAGGTGCGGATGTTGATGATCACCTTCTCGCCCATCTCGACCCGGCCCTCGATGGTGGCGGAGCCCATATGCGGCATCAAGACCACCTTGCCATGCTTGGCGAGCCGCACCAGCTTCGGATTGACCGCGGGCTCGTTCTCGAACACGTCGAGCCCGGCGCCGGCGATGTCGCCGGCCTCGATCAGCCGGGTCAGCGTCTCCTCGTCGATCACCTCGCCGCGCGCGGTGTTGACCACATAGGCGTCCTTGCGGATCAGCTTCAGCCGCCGCGCCGACAACAGATGGAAGGTCGCGGGCGTGTGCGGACAGTTCACCGAGATGATGTCCATCCGCGCCAGCATCTGGTCGAGGCTCTCCCAATAAGTGGCGCTGAGTTCGTCGGCGATCTTCGGCGCCACCGGGCGGCGGTTGTGATAATGGATCTGCAGCCCGAAGCTGCGGGCGCGCCGCGCCACCGCCTGGCCGATCCGGCCCATGCCGATGATGCCGAGCCGCTTGCCGCCGAGCCGTCGTCCCAGCATCCAGGTCGGCGACCAGCCGGCCCAGTCCTTGCCCTCGGTGAGCAGCGTGGCGCCCTCGATCAGCCGGCGCGGCACCGCCAGAATCAGCGCCATGGTCATGTCGGCGGTGTCTTCGGTCAGAACCTTCGGCGTGTTGGTCACGGTGATGCCGCGGGCATGCGCCGCGGCGACGTTGATATTGTCGATGCCGTTGCCGAAATTGGCGATCAGCTTCAGCCGGCTGTCGGTCTGCTGCAGGATCGCCTCGGTGATCTCGTCGGTGACGGTCGGGACCAGGATGTCGGCGCTGCGCACCGCCTCGGCCAGCGCTTCGGCGCTCATCGGCTCGTCGTCGAGATTGAGCCGCGCGTCGAACAGTTCGCGCATCCGGGTCTCGATCGAGTCCGGCAGCTTGCGGGTGACGACAACCAGAGGCTTTTTCTTAACCGACATGTCCTGCTCTCAACGGGCTGCAGCCCTGCCGTGGCGAAGCCTGCTTGGTCCCTGCCGCAACGTCGTCAAGCACGCTCTCTCAAGCCCGGCGCGTTGCGCTCGCCGGGCTGCCCCACGCGCTCGCCGAAGGCCGGCGCAAGAAGGCAGACCGACAATCCGACGCGACGCGTTCAGTCCTCATTAACCCGGTTGCTGGAAACTGCCGCGCAATGCGATCGCGGCATTTCGAGCGGTGGCCCATGGGTTTTTGCGGAGCGGCCGTCGTCGCGGGCTCCCGACGGTCGGTCCTCTCTAGCAGAAGGCCGGGCCAAGACAAGAACCCAAGAGGCTAGTCCGGACGTCGAAACCGCGAGATTCGCGGCACTTACGCCAGATGCGTCGCAGCAAGGCCGGGGCCCCGCTGCGACCTTGGCGACGCGCGGCTGGAGACGGGTGATGGCGTTGAGGCGGTTGGTGGTTTCTTGGGTCCTCGCAGGCGCGGTGCTGGGCTGCGCCGCAAGCGCCAGCCAGGCGGCGAAGGACGCCGCGACCTCGGCCAGCGGCCTGCCGATCCCGCGCTATGTCAGCCTGAAATCCGACCATGTGAATGTCCGCGCCGGTCCGACCAAGGACAACGACGTCGCCTGGGTTTACACCCGTTCCGGGCTGCCGGTGGAAATCACCGCGGAATACGAGAACTGGCGACGGGTGCGGGATTCCGAAGGCGCCGAAGGCTGGGTGTATCATTCGCTGCTGTCCGGCCGCCGCACCGCGGTGGTGACGATGAAAAGCAAGGACGAATTGGCGCCGCTGTACGACAGCGCCAGTGCCAGCAGCGCGGTGGCGGCGAGGCTGCAGGCCGGCGTGGTGACCCAGGTCAAGCGCTGTGCGCAGGGCTGGTGCCGGGTGATCGGCACCGGCTTCGACGGCTGGATCCAGCAGGAACGGCTGTGGGGGGTTTACGCCGACGAGAAGGTCGACTGAGAGGGCGGAATGCCGTTGCGGTCATTCCGGGGCGCCAGCACTTGCGAGCGAACCCGGAATCTCGACGCTCCGGCAAGACTGCATCTGGTGCAAGATTCCGGGTTCGCTCGGGCTTGCGCCTTCACGCCCCGGAATGACCTGATTGCCGCTCAGCTCGACTTGCGCAGCCGCACCACCATGTCGATCCGGCTGATCTCGTAGCCCGCCGGCACCGCCGGCATGCTGTTCAGCGATACGTGGGTCACCGGGATGTCGATCAATTCGTGATTGTTCTCGAGATAGAAATGGTGGTGCTGGGTGACGTTGGTGTCGAAATAGGTCTTGGTGCCGTCCACGCTGACCTGCCGCAGCAGCCCGGCATCGGTCAATTGATTCAAGGTGTTGTAGACGGTGGCCAGCGACACCGGGACCTTGGCCTGGGTGGCCTCCTCGTAGAGCATTTCGGCGGTGAGGTGCCTTGCGCCCTTGCCGAACAGCAGCCAGCCCAACGCCATGCGTTGCCGGGTCGGGCGCAGCCCCACCGACTGCAGCATCTCGTTGACGTCGTGCCAGGGGCAGCCGGTCAGTTGCGGATGCTGGTGCTGGGTCTCGTCGGTCGCCGATTCGGACCGGAAGAACCCGATGCTTTCGCTGCTGTCTCTCATATCCACGTCGGCATCCGCCCCGTTGTGTAAGCCGGACTTGACTATAGGAAGCATTAGACCCACGTGCAAGTTTTTCGCAACTGCAGCAGGTGGGACGATTTGCCTAGGGCAACCCCGTGGTGAGTCGCTTTGCGCTGTCACACGCCTGTGATAGAGAGCGCGCGTTCGCTTTGACGCATTCAGCCGAAGCGGGAGCAGGTCTTGCTAAAATGGGGCTTCGCGCCGGACGCGAAGCCGTTGGCGGCACTGGCTTTGAGGACATTCGCCGCCGCCGGGCGCGAAGCCGTCCACATGCTGGAAACTTCGAGAATTGAAAAGGTAACGCAGCATGCGGGATCGACGCGCCAGTTATGAATTTGAAGACCTGCTGGCCTGCGGCCGCGGCGAGCTGTTCGGCCCGGGCAACGCGCAATTGCCGCTGCCGCCGATGCTGATGTTCGACCGCATCGCCGAGATTTCCGAGACCGGCGGCGAACACGGCAAGGGGCTGATCCGCGCCGAGCTCGAGGTGAAGCCGGACCTGTGGTTCTTCGGCTGCCATTTCAAAGGCGACCCGGTGATGCCGGGTTGCCTCGGCCTCGACGCGCTGTGGCAGATGGTCGGCTTCTTCCTCGGCTGGAGCGGCGGCGAGGGCCAGGGCCGCGCGCTTGGGCTCGGCGAACTGAAGTTCACCGGCCA
Organism: Rhodopseudomonas sp.; assembly: GCF_036404135.1. GTDB lineage: Bacteria > Pseudomonadota > Alphaproteobacteria > Rhizobiales > Xanthobacteraceae > Rhodopseudomonas_A. Next base: position 3,522 of record NZ_DASWPE010000053.1, read on the forward strand.
GGTGCTGCCGAGCATCCGCAAGGTGGTCTACAACATCGACGTCAAACGGGTGATGCGCTCGAAACTGGTGCTTGGCATCGCCGACGGATGGCTTTCCGCCGACGGCAACATTATCTATCGCGCCAAGGACCTCAAGGTCGGGCTGTTCAAGCAGGAGGCTGCGGCGCAGCCGGCGCTCTAGGTCGGGCACGTTCGCCACACCGCCGCCATCACTTCGTCAGCCGGCTGCGACAGGGGCGTGCTAACCAACGACATCCAGCGGCCGCGAAACCGCGGCTGCTACGAAAATCCGGCTTCACGACATCTGGGTTCCAGAGATAATTGGCCCTTTAACGACAACGGAATGGACGAGGCGATCATGAGACGGGTTGTGGTCACGGGGATGGGCATTGTCTCGTCGATCGGTAACAACACGCAGGAAGTGCTGGCGAGCCTGCATGAGGCAAAGCCCGGCATCACCCGCGCCGACAAATTCGCCGAGCTCGGCTTCCGCTCGCAGGTGCAGGGCGCGCCGACGCTGAACCCGGCCGACACCGTCGACCGCCGCGCGATGCGCTTCCTCGGCGAAGGCGCCGCCTGGAACCACGTCGCGATGGAGCAGGCGATCCAGGATTCCGGTCTCACCCCGGACGAAATCTCCGATCTGCGCACCGGCATCATCATGGGCTCCGGCGGTCCCTCCGCCCGCACCATCGTCGAAGCCGCCGACATCACCCGCAGCAAGGGCCCGAAGCGGGTCGGCCCGTTCGCAGTGCCGAAGGCGATGTCGTCGACCGCGTCGGCGACGCTCGCCACCTGGTTCAAGATCAAGGGCGTCAATTATTCGATCTCCTCGGCCTGCGCGACCTCGAACCATTGCATCGGCAATGCTTATGAGATGATCCAGTGGAACAAGCAGGACGTGGTGTTCGCCGGCGGCTGCGAAGAGCTCGACTGGTCGCTGTCGGTGCTGTTCGACGCGATGGGCGCGATGAGTTCGAAATACAACGCCACGCCGTCGACCGCGTCGCGGCCCTATGACGTGTCGCGCGACGGCTTCGTGATCGCCGGCGGCGCCGGCGTCATCGTGCTGGAAGAGCTGGAACACGCCAAGGCGCGCGGCGCCAAGATCTACGGCGAAATCATCGGCTACGGCGCCACCTCGGACGGCTACGACATGGTGGCCCCCTCGGGCGAAGGCGCCGAGCGCTGCATGAAGATGGCGCTGTCGACCACCGGCGGCATCAAGATCGACTACATCAACCCGCACGCCACCTCGACGCCGGCCGGCGATCCGCCGGAAATCCAGGCGATCCGCGCGGTGTTCGGCAGCGGCGACGCCTGCCCGCCGATCTCCGCCACCAAGGCCTTGACCGGGCATTCGCTCGGCGCCACCGGGGTGCAGGAGGCGATCTATTCGCTGTTGATGATGCAGAACGGCTTCATCTGCGAAAGCGCCAACATCACCGAACTCGACCCGGTATTCGCCGACATGCCGATCGTGCGCAAGCGGATCGACAACGTCAAAGTCGGCACCGTGCTGTCGAACTCGTTCGGCTTCGGCGGCACCAACGCCACGCTGGTTTTCAAGCGGTTGGACGCGTAAGTTCTCTTCACCTCTCCCCGCCCTTCGCGGAGAGAGGTCGCCGCGTCTTCGCGGCGGGTGAGGGCCCAGGCACTGCGCTTACTTCACCGGCGATATCTGCGGGTCGGATAGCCCCCCACCCCACCCCTCTCCCCGCAACGGCGGGGCGAGGGAGCACGCCGAATGCGCGACGGAGTTACGAAATAAGATGCAACAATTGATGCAGGGCAAGCGCGGCTTGATCATGGGGGTCGCCAACGATCATTCGATCGCGTGGGGCATCGCCAAGGCGCTGGCGGCGCAGGGCGCCGAGCTCGCCTTCACCTATCAGGGCGAGGCGCTGGGCAAGCGGGTCAAGCCGTTGGCGCAATCGCTCAACGCCGAACTGGTGCTGCCTTGCGACGTCGAAAACATCGACAGCGTCGACGCGCTGTTCGAGGCGCTGCGCCAGACATGGGGCGGGCTCGACTTCGTGGTGCACGCGATCGGCTTTTCCGACAAGAATGAATTGAAGGGCCGCTATGCCGACACCACGCGGGAGAATTTCTCCCGCACCATGGTGATCTCCTGCTTCTCCTTCACCGAGCTGGCCAAACGCGCCGCGTTGTTGATGCCGCAGGGCGGCTCGATCGTCACGCTGACCTATGGCGGTTCGACACGGGTGATGCCGAACTACAATGTGATGGGCGTCGCCAAGGCGGCGCTGGAAGCCAGCGTGCGCTATCTCGCCTCGGATTTCGGCCCGCAGGGCGTCCGCGTCAACGCGATTTCGGCCGGCCCGATCCGCACCCTCGCCGGCTCCGGCATCGCCGACGCAAGGCAGATGTTCAACTACCAGCAGCGCCACGCGCCGCTGCGCCGCACCGTCACCATCGACGAAGTCGGCGGCTCGGCGCTGTATCTGCTGTCGGAGCTGTCGAGCGGCGTCACCGGCGAGATCCACTTCGTCGATTCCGGCTACAACATCATCTCGATGCCGCAGCCCGACGCGCTGAAGACCGTCGACGAGGCCGAAACCGCCGCCGAGAAGAGCCGCGCCGCGGCGCTGGCGGCGAAGTAATCGCAGCACCCCAGCGCTGTCACTTGAGCTGCGCTGGGGTGACCCCACTCTCGGAGTCCATCCTTCGAGGCCCTCGCGAAGACGCTCGGGCGCCTCAGGATGACGACGTCGCTGTTGAAATTCAGATCAGCCTTCCCTCGCCACCGCCGTCATCCTGAGGAACCCGGCGAAGTCCGAAGGACGAAGCCCGGTGTCTCGAAGGATGGCCGCGAGCCCGAGGCAACCGCGGCCTTGGCAATCCGCAGGCGCGCAGCCGCATCCTTCGAGGCCCTCGCTGCGCTCGGGCGCCTCAGGATGACGGCGTTTCCGCTGAGCGCCGATGAGCTACGCCACGCGCCGCCGCTATACCACGCGCCGCCGCAGCACGGACCGCAGCCGCACCACGCGTTCGTAGCCGCCCCTCATTCCTTGCCCTCACTGAGCGCCAGCGCGCGCTGGAACGCCGGCCGCGCGGTGCAGCGGTCGAGATAGCGCTCGAAGGCCGGGCGCGAGCCGGCCATCTTGAACGCCCGCACCGCGAAATTCAGCGTCGCGCCGACCGCGATGTCGGCCGCGGAAAACCCCTCGCCGAGCAGCCACGGCCCCTCTTGCAGCGCCTGCTCCACCACGTCGAACACCCGCGCGGCGTCGCCCCAGCCGGCGGCGACCGGATTCATCTCCAGCTTGGTGGCGAGTTGCAGCATCGCCGGCTCGATGCAACTCGGCGCGAAGAACAGCCAATACAGATACTTCGCCCGCCGCGGATCGCCGAGCGGCGGCGCCAGCTCAGCTTCGGGAATACGCTCGGCGACATAGGCACAGATCGCCGCCACTTCGGCGAGCTTAGTCTCGCCGTCCTGCAGCACCGGCACCTTGCCCATCGGATTGATCGCGAGAAACTGCGGCGAACGCTGCGCGCCCTTGGCGATTTCGATCAGCACCCGCTCGTAAGGCTGCCCGGTTTCCTCCAGCAGCCACAGCGCGGCAAACGCCCGCGAGTGCGGCGACCAATACAGTTTCATCATCCGATCTCTCCCTGCTGCGGACCGCGAAACTGTGCGGATTCGCCCGCCCCGGCAAGCCGCGATTCGGTTCGGCGCGGCTTGTCTCCGCGGCGATGTGCCCCGATAATGGCTCGCAACGGATAATCACGGAGGGGACGCGATGAGCTGGATGCCCGACAACGATCCGGGGCTCGGCGATCCCGCCTCCTGCGACGCGCTGCAGCTGGTGATCGTGCCGCGCACCCGCGACCTCGGCGACGGCTTTGCCGTGCGCCGCGCGCTGCCGCATGGCAAGCGGCAGATGGTCGGGCCCTTCATCTTCTTCGATCATTTCGGCCCGGTGCAATTCATTCCGGGCAAGGGGCTGGACGTGCGGCCGCATCCGCATATCGGCCTTGCCACCGTCACCTATCTGTTCGACGGCCGGATCCGGCACCGCGACAGCGAGGGCAACGTGCAGGACATCGAGCCCGGCGCGATGAACCTGATGACCGCCGGCCGCGGTATCGCGCATTCCGAGCGCACTCCCGACGCCGAGCGCCGCGACGGCCAAGGCATGCTCGGGCTGCAAAGCTGGATCGCGCTGCCGCAGGGCGCCGAAGAGATTGCGCCGTCGTTCCAGCACTACGCCGCAGCCAGCCTGCCGACCTATTCGGACCGGGGCATTTCGGCACGGCTGATCGCGGGCCGCGGCTTCGGCCTGCAATCCCCGGTGGCGATGCCGTCGCCGTGGTTCTACGCCGAAGTCAGCGTTGCGGCCGACGTCAGCGTGCCGCTCGATCCCGACCACGAGGAACGCGCGATTTATCTGGTCGACGGCGCGGTCGAGATCGCCGGCGAGCGGTTCGACGCGCCGCGGCTGTTGATCTTCCGGCCCGGCGACCGCATCACTGTGCGGGCGGTGGCGCCGAGCCGGATGATGTTTCTCGGCGGCGACGCGCTGGAAGGCCCGCGCTACATCTGGTGGAATTTCGTCTCCTCCAGTAAAGAGCGGATCGAACAGGCGAAGCAGGACTGGAAAACCGGCCGCTTCGCTGCCGTGCCCAATGAAACCGAATTCATTCCGCTGCCGGAATGACCGCGCGCCGACCGCTCCGTCGGCGGCGGGCCTGCTGAAAGTCCCTGCCCATGTCGACGATGCTGTCCAGCGACCTGCCCTTGCCGAAGCTCGGACGCGGCAAGGTCCGCGACATTTACGACGCCGGCGACGACCGCCTGCTGTTGGTCACCACCGACCGGATCAGCGCCTTCGACGTGGTGATGACCGAGACCATCCCGTTCAAGGGCGCGGTGCTGACCCAGCTCAGCGCCTGGTGGTTCGGCCAGCTCGGCGGCGTGGTGCCGCACCACATGATCAGCGCCGAGATCGACGACATCATCGCGGCGCTGCCGCAGCTTGGGGCGCATCGCGCCGCCTTGGCCGGCCGCACCATGCTGTGCCGGCGCACCACGGTGTTTCCGATCGAATGCGTGATCCGCGGCTATCTCACCGGCTCGGCCTGGAAGGAATATTCCGCTTCCGGCACGCTGGCCGGCGAAAAGCTGCCGGCCGGATTGCTGGAAAGCGCCAAGCTGTCGCCGTGGATCTTCAGCCCGGCGACCAAGGCGGAAACCGGCCATGACGAGAACATTCCGGTGTCGCGGATGCGCGAACTGATCGGCGCGGAGGCGACCCACACGCTGGAGAGCATGAGCCGCGCGGTCTACACCCAGGGCGAGGAGATCGCCCGCGAGCAGGGCATCATCATCGCCGACACCAAATTCGAATTCGGCCGCGACGCCGACGGCCGCGTCATCCTGATCGACGAGGTGATGACGCCGGATTCCTCGCGGTTCTGGGCCGCCGCCGACTATCAGCCGGGCCGCGCGCAGCCCTCCTTCGACAAGCAGCCGCTGCGCGACTATCTCGATGCCGAGCGCCGCGCCGGGCGCTGGAACGGCGAGGCGCCGCCGCCGGCCTTGCCGCAAAGGGTGATCGAGGCCACCAGCCGGCGCTATCGCGACGCCTACCGCCGGCTCACCGGCGCCGCGCTCGCCATCGATTGAACCAGGCCCGCGGGGCTGCACGCAAACGGGAGCCACAGCATGAAGAGCAGCGACGGGGTTGCTGCCGACGGCGAGCGCCGCGCATGAGCCGGCCGCGCAAATCGGTCGCCGAGATCGAGGCGCTGCTGCTCGACGACGTCCGCCGCCAGCGGCATTGCGACAAGGTCGCCCATGTCGGGATCCGGCTGTGCCCGCCGGACGAGGACAGCAACGGCGCCAACTGGACCGTCGCGGTGGTCGACAACGGCCAATGCAGCCGGGAATTCGCCGGCGCCGCGGTGCTGGTGGCGATGGACCGGCTGCAGCGCGAATTCGACGCGATCGCGGAGTAAGCGGCGCGCGCGGAGTAAGCCTTCTGGTTGCGGATCGCCGCCTTCCCGCGACGGCAGCGCGCTCCCTCCCCCCTTGCGGGGGAGGGTTGGGGAGGGGGGTAATCCAAGGCCGAGACTCGGAGCCCCCCACCCCCGACCCCTCCCCGCAAGGGGGAGGGGAGTCTCCTTAGCTACGACGCCTGTTTCTGCTCGACGTCGCCGTTGGCCAGAAGATGGATCAACGCGCGCTTGATCGCCGCCTGCCGGGTCGGCGCGGTGATCTGCGCCCCCAACAGGTCGGTGACGTAGAACACGTCGCGGGCGCGCTCGCCGAAGGTCGCGACATGCGCCGAAGCGATGTTGAGGTTGAGCTTCGAGATCGAGGTGGTGAGCTGATACAACAGCCCCGGCCGATCCAGCCCCGACACCTCGATCACGGTGTAGCGCTCCGACCATTGGTTGTTGATCGCGACTTCCGGCTCCACCGTGAACGGCTTCAGCTTGCCCTTGCCGTTGGCGCGCCGCGCCACCACTTCCGGCAGCCGCAGCTTGCCCTCCAGCACGTCCTCGATCATCTCGCCGATCCGCGTCGCCCGGCGGCCTTCGTCGTCGTCGCGGTCGTATTCGCGGGTGATGGCGATGGTGTCGAGCGCGCGGCCGTCGGTGGTGGTGTAGATCTGGGCGTCCACGATGTTGGCGCCGGCCGAGGCGCAGGCGCCGGCGATGATCGACAGCAGCCAGGGATGGTCGACCGCCAGAATCGTCAGTTCGGTGACGCCGCGCGCCTCGTCGAAACCGACATTGATCGCCAGCTTGTGGCCGGCCTGTTCGGAGGCGCGCAGGAAGCGGGCGTGGCGGATTTTTCGCGCCAGATCCACTTTCAACCAATAGGCCGGGTAGTGCCGCGACACATAGGCGTTGAGCTCGGCCTCCGGCCATTCGGTGAAGGCGGCACGGAATTCGGCTTGCGCGGCGCGGATCCGCTCGGCGCGATTGACTTCCGAGAAGCCGCCGGTAAGCACCGGCTCGGTCTCGTAATACAGCGTGCGGATCAGCTGCGCCTTCCAGCCGTTCCACACCCCAGGCCCGACGCCGCGGATGTCGGCGGTGGTGAGGATGGTCAGCAGCTTCATCTGCTCGACCGATTCCACCACCGCGGCGAAATTCTCGATGGTCTTGCGGTCCGACAGGTCGCGCGACTGCGCCACCGAGGACATCACCAGGTGCTTCTCGATCAGCCAGGCGATCAGTTCGGTGTCGGCGGCGTTGAAGCCGAGCCGCGGCGCCAGCCGCCGCGCGATTCTTGCCCCGGCCACCGAATGATCCTCCGGCTGGCCCTTGGCGATGTCGTGCAGCAGCACCGAGATGTAGATCACCGCGCGATGTTCCGGGCGGATCTTGCGCATCAGGTCGGAGGCGACGGTGAACTCGTCGTTGCCGCCGCGCTCGATCTCCTGCAGGAAGCCGAGGCAGCGCAGCAGATGCTCGTCGACCGTGTAGTGGTGATACATGTTGAACTGCATCATCGCCACGATCTTGCCGAAGGCGCGGATGAAATGCCCGAGCACGCCGGTCTCGTTCATCCGCCGCAGCACGATCTCGGCATTGTCCGAGGTCAGGATCTCGATGAACAGCCGGTTGGCTTCCGGGTTTTCCCGCACCTGCGCGTTCAACAGTTTCAGCGAGCGCGTCACGGTGCGCATGGCGTCGGGGTGGAAGGCGAGGTTGTTCTTCTGCGCCAGGCGAAACACCCGGATCAGGTTGACCGGGTCCTGCTTGAACACGTCCGGCGCGGCGAGGTTGATGCGGTTGTTGTCGTTGACGAAATCGTCGGAGTCCGGGAGCCTGCGGCGCTTGCTGCCGGGCCGCAGCCGCGCCATCATCCGGGTCAGGGCCGGCGCCGGCTTGGCCTCCTGATCCTCCAGCTTGGCGCACAGGATCGCGGTGAGATCGCCGACGTCCTTGGCGATCAGGAAGTAGTGCTTCATGAAGCGCTCGACGTCCTGCATTCCGGGATGTGAGGTGTAGCCGAGCCGGACCGCGATCTCGCGCTGCATGTCGAACGACAAGCGCTCCTCGGCGCGGCCGGCGACGAAGTGGATGTTGCAGCGCACCGACCAGAGGAAATCCTCGCAGCGGCGGAAGATGCGATATTCCTGGGCGTCGAACACGCCGCGGGCGACCAACTGGCTGCTCTCGCGCACCCGGTAGACGTATTTGGCGATCCAGAACAGCGTGTGCAGGTCGCGCAGCCCGCCCTTGCCGTCCTTGACGTTGGGCTCGACCAGATAGCGCGACTGCCCGGAGCGCCGATGCCGCTCCTCGCGCTCGGCGAGCTTGGCGGTGACGAATTCCGAGGCGGTGCCTTCCACCACTTCCTTGTCGAAGCGCTCGACCAGTTCGGCGTACAACAGTTCGTCGCCGGTGAGGTAGCGGGTTTCCAGGATCGCGGTGCGGATGGTCATGTCGGCGCGGGCCTGGCGGATCGATTCATCCACCGAGCGGGTGGCGTGGCCGACCTTCAGCCCCATGTCCCACAGGCAGTACAGGATGGCTTCGGCGACCTGCTCGCCCCAGGCGGTCTGCTTGTAGGGCAGTACGAACAACAGATCGATGTCGGATTCCGGCGCCATCAGCCCGCGGCCATAGCCGCCGGTGGCGATCACCGCCATCCGCTCGCCGCTGGAATGGTTCGGCGAATTGTACAGATGCCGGGTCGCCGCGGCGTAGAGGATGCGGATGATCTCGTCCTGGATGAAGCACAATCGCTCGGCGCAATGCCGGCCGTGGCGGTCCTGCAGCAGGATGGCTTGGGCGGTCTGCCGCGCCTTGACGAACTCGGCCTTCAAGAGCTGCGCCATCGCCACCCGGAACACGTCGTCGCGGCCGGCATGGGTCGCGGCCAGGGCGTCGATCTCGCCGGTGATCCGGGCGGTGTCGAAGCGGTCGTCGGTGGCGGTCTCGGCGGGCGCGGTCATGGTGTCCATAAGCTAACCGGATATCGGACGGCGCGGACGCTGTCACGGGAACATTGTGGTGAAGTCGCCGGGCTCGGCTGCGGCCCCGGCGTTCGACGGCGCCGCGGCCCGGCCTCGCCGGACGGCATTAAACCCTTCAATCGGTTGCGATTTCGTGCATGGTCGGGGGGGGAGCTGAGCCAACGGCGGTCGGCCGTCACCCTGAGGTGCGCGCCCTTGGACGGCGCCCTGGCGCCGTCGCGCGCCTCGAAGGGCGACGGCCCCTTTGTCGCGTCATGCTTCGAGACGCCCAGCTTCGCCCCACGGGCTACGCCGGGCTCCTCAGCATGACGGTTCTGGCGTTACGATTTCAACTTCGCCTTCAGTGCATAGAGCGCATCCAGCGCCTCGCGTGGGGAGAGTTCGTCGGGATGCAACGCGGCGAGTGCTTCGATCAGTTGCTCGGCCTCAGAGGGCGGCGCGGGCTCCGCCGGCGCCCGCGCGGTGACCGCGAACAGCGGCAGGTCTTCGGCTAAAGCGCGGGCCGACTGGCCGCGGTCCTGTGCTTCCAATTTGGCCAGCACCGATTTCGCCCGCGCGATCACCGAAGGCGGCAATCCGGCGAGCTTCGCCACCTGGATGCCGTAGGAGCGGTCGGCCGATCCGGGCAAGACTTCGTGCAAGAACACCACGTCGCCGTGCCACTCTTTCACGCGCACCGTGGCGTTGAACAGCCGCGGCAGCTTCGCCGAGAGTGCGGTGAGTTCGTGGTAATGCGTCGCGAACAACGACCGGCAACGATTGCTCTCATGCAGATGCTCGATCGCCGCCCAGGCGATCGACAATCCGTCGAAGGTCGCGGTGCCGCGGCCGATCTCGTCGAGGATCACCAGCGCGCGCTCGGAGGCCTGATTGAGGATCACCGCGGTCTCGACCATCTCCACCATGAAGGTGGACCGCCCTCGCGCCAGATCATCGGCGGCGCCGACCCGCGAGAACAACCGATCGACGATGCCGATCCGCGCCCGGCTCGCCGGCACGAACGACCCGATTTGGGCGAGCAGCGCGATCAGCGCGTTCTGCCGCAGGAAGGTCGATTTACCCGCCATATTGGGGCCGGTGATCAGCCAGATCTGCCCGGATTGCTGCCCGGGCCCCGGCGACAGATCGCAGGCGTTGGCGATGAAGGGTTGGCCGTCGCGGCGCAAAGCCTGCTCCACGACGGGATGCCGGCCGCCTTCGATCGTAAAGCTCAGCGAGTGATCGACCTCGGGGCGGACGTAGTTGTCGTCGATCGCGAGCTTGGCAAGTGATAACGTGACGTCGAGCAGCGCAAAGCCGTGGGCCGCGGCGCGCAGGTCGTCGGTGGCGTCCTGCACCAGCGCCACCAGACGCTCGAAGATTTCCAGCTCGAGCCCGAGGGCGCGGTCGCCGGCATTGGCGATCTTGGCTTCGATTTGCCCGAGTTCGGCGGTGGTGAAGCGGGTCTGTCCCGCCAGCGTCTGGCGATGGATGAAGGTTGCGTTGAGCGGCGGCGCCATCAGCTTCTCGCCGTGCTGCGCGGTGACTTCGACGAAGTAACCGAGCACGTTGTTGTGGCGGATCTTCAGCCCCTTGACGCCGCAATCCTCGGCATAGCGCGCCTGCATTGCGGCCACGATCAGCCGGGACTCGTCGCGCAGCTTGCGGGTCTCGTCGAGGGCTGTGTGATAGTGCTCGCGGACGAAGCCGCCATCGCGTTTCATCAAAGGAAGATCATCGGCCAGCGCGCGGGAAAATTCTTGCGCCAGCTCTCGCGGCGGCCGCCGCAGCGCCGCCATCGCGCTCAGCAATTCCTTCGGCGGCGCTTCGAGCGCGCCGAGCTGCGCCAAAGCCTGATCCGCCGCCAGCAGGCCGTCGCGTAACGCCGCGAGATCGCGCGGCCCGCCGCGGCCGACCGAGAGCCGCGCCAGCGCCCGCGAGATGTCGGGAGCGCCGCGCAGCGTCGCCCGCAGCACGTCGCGCAGGCTAGGGTCGGGCAGCAACGCCGCCACCGCGTCGAGCCGTTGCGCAATCTGTTCGGCGTCGGTGAGCGGCGCGGCCAGCCGTTGCGCCAGGAGGCGCGAGCCGGCGGCGGTGACGGTGCAGTCGATCGCATCCAGCAAGGAGCCGCGGCGCTCGCCCGATAGAGTGCGGGTGAGTTCGAGATTGGCCCGCGTCGCCGGATCGATCGCCATGGTCGAGCCGGTGGCCTCGCGCGACGGCGGCGACAAAGGCGGCTTCTTGCCGAGCTGGGTGCGGTCGATATAGGTGACGCAGGCGGCCGCCGCGGTGGCCTCCAGCCGCGACATCGCGGACAGACCATCCATGGTCGACACCGCGAAGTAATCGCACAGCCTTCGTTCGGCGGTCGCCGAATCGAACACGTCGCGGGTCAGCGGCGTCACTGCCGGCAGCTCGCGCAGGCTCGGCCCGAGCTCGGCGTCGCTGTACAACGCGTCGGTGACGATCGCCTCGTTCGGGTTGATCCGCGCCAGGGTGGCGGCGAGTTCGGACGGCGCGCATTCGGTGACGATGAATTCCGCGGTGGAAATATCGATCCAGGCCAGGCCAATACGATCCGCGCCGGCCGAGGCCCGCGCCCGCGCAATCGCCAGCAGATAGTTGTTGGCGCGGGCATCGAGCAGCGTGTCTTCGGTGAGCGTGCCGGGCGTGATCAGCCGCACCACATCGCGCCGCACCACGCTCTTGCGGGCGCGCGCCGCCGCCGGGTCCTCGGTCTGCTCGCACACCGCCACACGATGCCCGAGCGCGATCAGCCGATGCAGATAGTCGTCGGAGCGCTCCACCGGCACGCCGCACATCGGAATGTCCTGGCCCTTGTGCTTGCCGCGCTTGGTCAGCGTGATGCCGAGCGCGCGCGAGGCGATCTCGGCGTCCTCGAAGAACAATTCGTAGAAATCGCCCATTCGGTAGAACAGCAACAGGCCGGGATTGGCGGCCTTGATCTCGTGGTATTGCTCCATCATCGGCGACACCTTCTCGGCGGGCGCGGGCGTGTCGGGCGATGGCGAGATGGCGGGTTCGATGGTCATCGGAGAATTGTGGGTCCAAGTGGTCGGGTCGTGTGGTCGATGTGATCGGACGTGACGTGCAGCGTTGCGGCAACGGCAGCGAACTCCCTCTCCCATGGGGAGAGGGCTGGGGTGAGGGGGTACGCCCTATCGAGCGACAAAAACCCTCACCCGACCGGCTTCGCTGCGCTTCGCCGGTCGACCTCTCCCACAGGG
>NZ_DASWPE010000054.1:0-24469 GCF_036404135.1 Rhodopseudomonas sp.
ATCCGCAAGCATCTCGACCTCAACAAGCCGATCTATGCGCGGACCTCGTCCTACGGCCATTTCGGCCGCACCCCGGACGCCGAAGGCGGCTTCTCCTGGGAAAAGACCGATCTGGCCGAGGCGCTGAAGCGCGCCATCTAACCAAGGACGCCTTCCCCTGCCGATCGCCGGGGGAGGCGCTGCCGTCATCCTGCGGCGCTCGCCGTTCTTTACGGCGAGCCTCGAAGGATGAAAGCGACAAGTGCCCGCCGCCATCCTTCGAGGCGCACCTGATGGTGTGCAGCTCGGGATGACGGCGTCGTCGTTCGCCGCCAGGGATGCGTCGCCATAAAACGTGCGATTTCGTCTGGTATTGAACCGTCCGAATTACTCCGTTTCAGGAAAACTCATATGACCGCCACCGCCAAGAAGCCCTCCTTCACCGACTACATCGTCAAGGACATCGGGCTCGCCGATTACGGCCGCAAAGAAATCTCGATCGCCGAGACCGAGATGCCCGGCCTGATGGCCACCCGCGAGGAATACGGCCCCAAGCAGCCGTTGAAGGGCGCGCGGATCGCCGGCTCCTTGCACATGACGATCCAGACCGCGGTCTTGATCGAGACGCTGGTCGCGCTCGGCGCCGACGTGCGCTGGGTGTCGTGCAACATCTACTCGACCCAGGACCACGCCGCCGCCGCGATCGCCGCGGCCGGCGTTCCGGTGTTCGCCATCAAGGGCGAGAGCCTGAAGGATTACTGGGACTACACCGCCAAATTGTTCGACTGGCACGGCGCAAAGCCTGGTGAAATTCTAACCCCGAACCTGATCCTCGACGACGGCGGCGACGCCACCATGTTCGTGCATCAGGGGCTGCGCGCCGAGAACGGCGACACCGTGTTCCTCGATCAGCACAATTCCGAAGAAGAGGAAGTGTTCTACGGCCTGATCAAGCGGCTCCTGAAAGAGAAGCCGAAGGGCTACTTCGCCGAGATCGCCAAGAACATCAAGGGCGTCTCCGAGGAGACCACGACGGGCGTGCACCGGCTGTACGACATGCAGAAGGCCGGCTCGCTGCTGTTCCCGGCGATCAACGTCAACGACTCGGTGACCAAGTCGAAATTCGACAACCTCTATGGCTGCCGGGAATCGCTGGTCGACGGCATCCGCCGCGGCACCGACGTGATGATGTCGGGCAAGGTGGCGATGGTCGCGGGCTTCGGCGACGTCGGCAAGGGTTCGGCGGCCTCATTGCGCCACGCCGGCTGCCGCGTCATGGTCTCCGAAGTCGATCCGATCTGCGCGTTGCAGGCGGCGATGGAAGGCTATGAAGTGGTGACCATGGAAGACGCGGCACCCCGCGCCGACATCTTCGTCACCGCCACCGGCAACAGGGACATCATCACCATCGAGCACATGCGCGCGATGAAGGATCGCGCCATCGTCTGCAACATCGGCCACTTCGACAACGAGATTCAGATCGCGCATCTGAAGAACCTGAAGTGGGACAACATCAAGCCGCAGGTCGACGAGATCACCTTCCCGGACGGCCACCGCATCATCCTGTTGTCGGAAGGCCGCCTGGTGAACCTCGGCAACGCCACCGGCCACCCGTCCTTCGTGATGTCGGCGTCGTTCACCAACCAGACGCTGGCGCAGATCGAGCTCTACGCCAACAACAAGGACGGCAAGTACAAGAAGGAAGTCTACGTGCTGCCGAAGTCGCTGGACGAGAAAGTCGCGCGGCTGCATCTGGCGAAAATCGGCGTCAAGCTCACCACGCTGCGCCCCGAGCAGGCCGACTACATCGGCGTCAAGCCGGAAGGCCCGTTCAAGGCCGATCACTACCGCTACTGAGCGCGCGCCCGATCGGACGAACCGATCGAGCGGGATTTTCAACGGGCCGGCGGCAACGCCGGCCCGTTTTGGTTTTTGGGGGAGGCAGGGAGTCCAAGGCGGCGGTCTCCATCGAGGCGCTGTCTCGGGCGGCAGGATTCGAAGATGAGCAAGCTGCGTCTTGGCTGAGGCCGTGTCGAGGCCGCGTTTCAGATGGGGCGACGCGCCTTCCGAAAGATCACGCCGTCATCCCGGGCACCAGCAGCGACGCTGCGAGTGAACCCGTGATCTTGCTGTAAATTCGCAAGCGTACATCCACGCGGCGAGATTCCGGGTTCGCTCGGGCTTGCGCCCTCGCGCCCCGGAATGACGGGCTCGTTGGGTCGCCGATGCTTGCCGCGCGTATTGCGCGCGCGAAGTTGCGTTCAGCGCTTGGCCGTCTTGGCCTTGGCCGGCTTCTTCGCCGCCTTCTTGACCGCGGGCGCCTTCTTCGCCAGCGCCTTCTTGGCGGGCGGCGTCTTGCCGGCATCGGCCGTCTTGGCCTGCTTGGCCGCGACCGGCTGCTCGGCGGCCTTGCGCATCGCCCGGGCGTAGGAGTCGGCGGCGTTGTCGGCCGAAGTCTGCAGCCGCTTGGCGGCGGCGGCGCCCTGCTCGAACGCCTCTCTGGCGAGCTCCTTGAACCGCGCCTTGGCGGCGGCGTCCTTGGCCTTGGCGGCGAGCCCGAGATAGCGGTCGCGCCTGGTCTTGGTGGCGGCGGTCAGCGTCCTGGTCTGCTGTTTTGCAAGCTGCCGGATGATGACATCGAGATCGGCGTCCGCCATGGCTGGAGGTCCTTTTGAGTGTCGCAGCAAAAAGTCGACGTGCTAACTATGCGGTTGCGCCATGGCATAGCGATTTTGCGGCATCTGGCAAGGGCGGCCGGCGCCGCCGGCAGCGGCATCCACCCGGCGCGCGGCCGCGCTCAGGCCGCGCGGACGTCGGCGAGGAAGCGATTGACCTGGCCGGCGAGATCCTGCGACTGCTGCGACAATTGCTCGGCGGCTCCCAGCACCTGGGTCGCCGCGCTGCCGGTTTCGTTGGCGGCCTGCTGCACGCCGGAAATGTTGGCGTTGACCTCCTGGGTGCCGTGCGCGGCCTGCTGGACGTTGCGGGCGATTTCCTTGGTCGCCGAGCCCTGCTGTTCGATCGCAGCGCCGATCGCGCCGCCGATCTGCTCGATCTCGGTGATCACTTCGAGCACGTTGCGGATCGCCGCGACGGTGTCGGCGCTGGCGTTCTGAATCGCGGCGACCTGTTCGGAGATTTCGGTGGTGGCCTGGGCGGTCTGCCCGGCCAGCGATTTGACTTCCGAAGCGACCACGGCAAAGCCGCGTCCGGCCTCGCCGGCGCGCGCCGCCTCGATGGTGGCATTGAGCGCCAACAGGTTGGTCTGCGAGGCGATGCTCTGGATCAGCGTCACCACGTCGCCGATCTTCTGCGCGCCGGCGGCCAGCGACTGCGCGGTATCGCCGGTGCGGCGGGCATCGGCGACGGCACGGGCGGAAATCTGCGCGGACTGCGCTACCTGGCGGCTGATCTCGGTGATCGAGGAGGTCAATTGCTCGGTGGCGCTCGCCACCATCTGCACGTTGGAGGAGGTCTGTTCGGAGGCGCCGGCGACCAGCCCGGCCTGGCGGTCGGTGGTGGTTGCGGTCGACGACATCGAGCGGGCGGTGGACTCCATGGTCGCCGCCGACGACGACAGCCCCTCGACCAGTTCGCCGATCCGGGCCTCGAAGGATTTGGTCAGATCGTCGATCATGCGCGAGCGCCGCATCTTGGCGTCGTTGCCGGCGGCCTGCTCGCCGGCCAGTTGCTCGCCGCGGATCATGTTGTCCTTGAACACCTGGACCGCGGCGGCCATCGCCCCGATCTCGTCCTCGCGATCGCTGGCGGGAACGGCGCCGGTGGCGTCGCCGCCGGCCAGCCGCGACATCGCGGCGGTGATGTCGACGATCGGCTGGCAGATCCGCCGCCGCACCATCACGATCAGCCCGATGCTGGCCGCGGTCACCGCCAGCAGCACCGCGAGCGCGATCAGGAAGCTCAGCCGCGCGCTGTCGTGGGCGTCGTTCAGCAGCTGCGCGGCATTGTCGTAGAACGCCTCGCGCACGCCGATCACGGTGGCGAGGCCGAGCTGGGTTTCGGTGAAATACAGCTGGGTGTCGTGTTCGTATTTGCCGGTGAGGGCGCCGGCCTTGACCAGCTTCAATTCGTTGCCGAAGCGATCGACGAACACTTCCTGCATCTTGTCGAGCGCGGCCTTGACATTGGCCGGCGTCGCGGGATTGCTGCGCAATTCCAGCAGCGAGGCCTGGATCTGGTCGGCGGCGCCCTGCGCGCGGCTGATCTCCATGCGCTCGGCGTCGGTCGCCACGCGGTTGGCGGCGATCAGATTCTTGTGCAGGCTCGAATTGTAACCGCCGACGTCGCGCAGCGTCCAGGCGACGTTGGCATTGGCGGCCTGGCGATAGGCCTGGCCATTGCGCGCGGCGATCTTGCGGACCTGTTCGGCGAGCAGGACGGTGACCGCGGCGTTCAACGTCGCATTGTCGGCGACGATCTTCTTGGCGGCGTCGCGGCGCGCCTCGGCCGCGCCGTCAATCGCTTTGTCGATCGCCGCACGCAGCGCCTTGAACTGGGCGTTCAGCCCGTCGATGGCGCCGGCGAGTTCGGCGCCGTCGTCGAGCGCGCCGACCGTCGTCGCTCTGAGCCGGTTCATCTTGTCGAGCGCGTCGTCGGTCTGCTTGCGATACTTGCTGTCGAGTTCGGCGCGCGCCGCCGGATCGATCAGTGCGGGGCCGTACAGGATGTTGGTGGCAAAGCCGCGTTCCGGATTGAGATAGCGCGGAATGTCGCCGACCGCGCGCACCAGCTCCAGCCGTGCCTGGGCGTCGGCGACCTTCTCCATGGTGTCGTATTTCGAAGCTGCCACATAGACCGCCAGTCCGCCGCCGGTGGCCGACAGCGCAACGATGGCGAGGGTAAGCAGGGTGCCGATTTTCATGGGGCGGGGCTTCCGGGTGAGACAGCAGTTTGTTTGAACTACCCTGTCCGGCTTAAACTTGGGTTGACGTGGCACCTCAAGCAGGCTGCTAACCACCCGGCAAAACTACCAGGTCGCGGGCGCATCGGCGGCCGCCCGGAATCCCGACCGACGGGCAGCAGGGCTGCGCGGCTGGGCGAGATTCCGCCATGGCATCGGCGCGCGGACGCCCTATATTGCAAGCATGGCCCCAAAGTCGTCGATTGCTATCGCTCGCCCCCGCCGCGCCCCGCCGGTGCTGATCTGCAGTAAATGCCTGTCGCGCAGCGCCGACGGCAAGGCGCTGAAGCGGGCCCTGAAATCCGAATTGAAACAGCGCAGCCAGGCGCAGGGCGTCAAGCGCCCGCGCGTGGTGATGACCGGCTGCCTCGGCCTCTGTCCGAAGCGCGCCGTGGTCGCCGCCAGCGCCGCCAGCTTGCAGCGCGGTGAGTATCTGCTGCTGAAGGAGACCGCCGAGGCGGCGGAGGCGGCGGCGTTGCTGATGCCTGAGGCCGGCACTTGATTGGGTCACGCCCGCACACGACCCCGCCCACTCGCCGGCGCTTTTGACGTCTCGTTGCGAGCCGGGCTCATGCGAGCCGGACTCATGCGAGCCAAGTGCTCGCAGCCAAAGCTGCTCGCGCCCCGGACTGACGGCCAGAGAACCTTGAAGCGCATCAATCCAGCTCGAAACGACACTAAGGGAATTTGACCGTGGCGCTTTGGAATTTGTTGCCGGGCGGGGCGCCCTCCGGATACATGTCGAAGGCATAGACTTGGCCGACCGAACTGGTCGGGAAGCTGAAGCTGGCGAAGCCGGTGCCCTCGTCGCCGGTCTTGATGTCGCCGAGCTGGCGCACGCATTTCAGGAAGAAGTGATAGGTGGTGTTCGGCGACACCGTCATCGCCACCTTGACGGTAGTGTTGCCGTCATCGCCGCGCCGCAGCCACAGATTGCCGCCGACATTGGGCGAATCCGAAGCCGGCACGTTGCTGTTGCTGCAGTCGGATTGATCCTGCCGCACCAGATAGACCTGCCGCTCGTTCGGCCCGGACGGCGGCGGGCTGAGCGGATCGGCCAACGGATCGCGCGGCGCCGGGCCGGCGGTTTGCGCCGCGGCGTCGCTGCTGAGCGTCACGCCGCCGGCAATGGTGGCAATGGCAGCGCCGATCGATAAGGCGCCGATCGATAAAAGGTGGATCGACAGTTCGCGGATCGACAGTTCAACGCGTCGCATCAGCTGTCCTCCTTGTGATGACGAAGCCCGTTCCGGGTTCGGCCGCTCGACGATTAGCTGCGAGACGCCACGCGCGCGCGTAGTCCATCTAACAGATTCGGCCGAGGCGGCCGGCAAGTAGCAATGATCAAAAATTATCAACGGCTCATTGAAAATGCCAGCGTATCTCGATACGATGCGGTCCGCAAGAAGCTAAGGGAGTTGGTTTTAGAAATTTCAAAAGTGCATATTTAAAATATTCACATGAAAGATATGCAAAGGGAGGATTGAATGCGCAAATTCATCCACTTGCTGAGCGCATTGGCGCTGCTGTGTGGCCTGCTGGCGGCGGCGCCGGCACAGGCCCAAGCCACCCGGACCTGGGTCTCCGGGGTCGGCGACGACGCCAATCCGTGCAGCCGCACCGCGCCGTGCAAGACCTTCGCCGGCGCGATTTCCAAGACCGCGGTCAACGGCGAGATCAACTGCATCGATCCGGCCGGCTACGGCGCGGTGACCATCACCAAATCGATCACCATCGATTGCAATTACACGTTGGGCTCGATCCTGAATGCCGGCACCAATGGCATCAACATTCCGTTCGACAGTTTCACCGCCGTCGGCGAAACCCGCAAGACCGTGCGGCTGCGCGGGCTGAGCTTCAACGGCGCCGACACCGGCCTGATCGGGGTGCGGATCACCGGCGCGGCGGGATCGGCGGGCAGCGAAGTGTTCATCGAGCATTGCGTGATCGACGGCAATTTCGGCGGCGCCGCGCGCGGCATTTCCGACGAACGCTCCGGCGGCGGCGAGCTCTATGTCACCGACACCATCGTGCGCAACACCGGCGGCACCGGCATCCTGGTCAACCCCAATGCCGGCGCCTCCGCCGGGTCGCGGATCGACGCGGTGCTCGATCGGGCGCGGGTCGAGAATTCGAATTTCGGCATCGCGGTGGGCAGCGCGGCGCGGGTGATGATCAACAATTCGGTGTTCGCCGGCAACACCGCGGCGGGGATCGAGGCCGAAGGCCCGTTCGCGGCGGTCGAAGTCAACGTCGATCGCAGCGTCACCAGCGGCAACGGCACCGGCGTCGCCAATGGCGGCGGCACCGTCACCATCCGGCTGGCCAATAGCGACGTCGCGTTCAACGCCACCGGCATCAGCGGGGTGACGCAATCGTTCGGCAACAACCGGATCTCCGGCAACGGCGCGGCCGGCACCGCGCCGACGCCGATCGGCGCCGACAGCGCCGCCAAGGGTCAGCAGTAACGCAACGCACCGCACGCGGTGGGCGTGCAGCCGCGTCGAAAAGCGCTCAATGACGCGAGGCCTGCACGCGCCATTGCGGGGAGCTCTTGCGACGAAGCAATCCAGGGCTAAGCGTGATGCCGCTGGATTGCTTCGCTGTTCGGTCGGCGCGCCGCGCCGCCCTCGGCTCGCAATGACAAAGCCCACGGATTGGGTTCGTTGTTTTTCGGTCGGACTCTGAGGTCGGGGGCCGCGAGGCCCGGCGCGCCGCCGCTACTGCGCGGCGAGGTCGAATTCCAGGCCGGCTTCGCGGCTCGAGGTGGGCCAAAACCGCTCGCCTATTCGGCGGCGAGCACCCGCACGCGTGGTTCGATGGTCGGCCAGTCAGCGGCGCGGGCGCGGCGCAGATCGTAGGACGCCTGCAGATTCATCCACAATTCCGGCGTGGTGCCGAAATATTTCGCCAGCCGCAGCGCGACTGCGGCGGTGATGGCCGAGCGGCCGTGCACGATGTCGTTGACGCGGGCCGGGTTGATGTCAATATCGCGTGCCAGCCGGTTTTGGCTGATCCCGTTCGGCTTCATGAATTCCTCGATCAGGATTTCGCCGGGAGGAATCGGGGCGAGTTGTTTCGTTCTGACCATCGTCGTCGTCCCTAATGATAGTCCACGATTTCGACCAGCTGTGCTCCGCCGTCGCGCCATTCGAAGCAGATCCGCCATTGATCGTTGATGCGGATCGAATGCTGCCCACGGCGATCACCTTTGAGAGCTTCGAGCCGGTTGCCGGGCGGCTGCCGCAGATCGTCCAGCTTTGCTGCGCCGTCAAGCAGCAACAATTTTCGGCGGGCTGACCGCTCGATGCCGCGAAACCGCGGCACGTCCTGGTCCGCGAACAGCCTTGCGGTTGCCGTATCCCGAAACGAGCGGATCATCCGAGCAAGCTATTCTGTGCTGGGGAATAGCGCAAGCGGAATGCCGGCCGCGCGAGCTACCGCTTCTTCCAGCCGCCGCGATGCCCCGGCGCGCCGCCGCTTGAGCGCGGCGAGGGGCCGAATTCCGGGCCGGATTGCCGCGAATTGGTCGGTTGGAAAATCTTGCTCTCGGGGCCCGGACCCATTTCGTCGAGCGTCGGCTTGCGCGGCTTGGCGCGGCCCTTACGGTCGGGCATAACCTCGTGCCAGGTGGCGATGCCCATCTCGTCGAGATCGGGCTTGTGGATCTTTGACGGTGCCTTCGGCGTGTTGTTGCCGCCACGCTCCTTGGATTGCTGCGGCAGGTTGGCGGCGGCGCCGTATTTCTTGGCGCCGGCGTAAGACCCGGCCTTGCCCTGCACGGTGCGCTGTTTGGCGGTGGGGTCGTCGACCACTGCTAATTCGGTGGCGCGCAGCCGCTTCACCTCGTCGCGCAACCTTGCCGCTTCCTCGAAGTTCAGGTCGGCCGCGGCCTCGCGCATCCTTGTTTCGAGATCGGCCAGCACCGCCTCGAAATTATGCCCGATCGCGCCGACGTCGTCGGACCAGCTGCCGGCCTCGCCGCCGCCGCCGATCTCGACCAGCACGTGGTCGCGCTCATAGACGCTGTTGAGAATGTCGCCGATCGATTTCTTGATGCTTTCAGGGGTGATGTTGTGTTCGGTGTTGTACTCGACCTGCTTCTCGCGCCTTCGGTCGGTCTCGGCGATGGCGCGCTGCATCGATCCGGTGATGTGGTCGGCGTACAAAATCACCTTGCCGTCGACGTTGCGCGCGGCGCGGCCGATGGTCTGGATGAGAGACGTTTCACTGCGCAAAAAACCTTCCTTGTCGGCGTCCAGGATCGCCACCAGCGCGCATTCCGGAATGTCGAGGCCTTCGCGCAACAGATTGATGCCGACCAAGGCGTCGAAGGCCCCTAACCGCAGATCGCGAATGATCTCGATGCGCTCGATGGTGTCGATGTCGGAATGCATGTAGCGCACGCGGATGCCCTGCTCGTGCAGATATTCGGTGAGGTCCTCCGCCATCCGCTTGGTCAAGACGGTGATCAGCGAGCGATAGCCGGCGGCTGCGGTGGCGCGGACTTCGCCGACCAGGTCGTCGACCTGGGTGCGCGCCGGCCTGATATTGACCGGCGGATCGATCAGCCCGGTCGGGCGAATGACCTGCTCGACGAACACGCCGCCGGATTCATTCAGCTCCCACGCCGATGGCGTGGCGGACACCGCGACCGATTGCGGGCGCATCATGTCCCATTCCTCGAAGCGCAGCGGCCGGTTGTCCATGCAGGACGGCAGCCGGAAGCCGTATTCGGCCAGCGTCGCCTTGCGGCGGAAGTCGCCTTTGAACATGCCGCCGATCTGCGGCACGGTGACGTGGCTCTCGTCGGCGAACACCAGCGCGTTGTCGGGCACATACTCAAACAAGGTCGGCGGCGGCTCACCCGGGCGGCGGCCGGTGAGATAGCGCGAATAATTCTCGATGCCGGCGCAGGAGCCGGTGGCTTCCATCATCTCGATGTCGAAGGTGGTGCGCTGCTCCAGCCGCTGCGCCTCCAGCAGCCGGCCCTGATCGTTGAGCTGATCGAGCCGCCATTTCAATTCGGCCTTGATCGACTTGATCGCCTGCAACAGCGTCGGCCGCGGCGTGACGTAGTGCGAATTGGCGTAGATCTTGATGAATTCCAGCTCGTCCTGCTTGTGGCCGGTGAGCGGGTCGAATTCCTCGATGGTCTCGACGGTGTCGCCGAACAGATTGACGCGCCAGGCGCGGTCTTCGTAGTGCGCCGGAAAGATGTCGATGACGTCGCCGCGCACCCGGAAGGTGCCGCGGGTGAAATCGGCCTGGGTGCGCTTGTATTGCAGCGCCACCAGATCGGCGATCAGCGCGCGCTGGTCGATCCGCTCGCCCTTCTTCAGCGCGAAGGTCATCGCGGTGTAGGTCTCGACCGAGCCGATACCGTAGATGCAGCTTACCGAGGCGACGATGATGACGTCGTCGCGCTCCAAGAGCGCGCGGGTGGCGGCGTGGCGCATCCGGTCGATCTGCTCGTTGATCGAGGAATCCTTCTCGATATAGGTATCGGTGCGGGGGACGTAGGCCTCCGGCTGGTAGTAATCGTAATAGGAGACGAAATACTCCACCGCGTTGTCGGGGAAGAAGCTCTTGAACTCGCCATAGAGCTGCGCCGCCAGCGTCTTGTTCGGCGCGAGAATAATCGCCGGGCGTTGCGTTGCCTCGATCACCTTGGCCATGGTGTAGGTCTTGCCCGAGCCGGTGACGCCGAGCAGAACCTGGGTGCGATCGTTGCGCGAAATGCCCTCGACCAGCTCCTTGATCGCGGTCGGCTGGTCACCCTTCGGCTCGTATTCTGACTTGATGACGAAGCGCACGCCGCCTTCGGATTTCTCCGGCCGCGGCGGGCGATGCGGCGTCCATAGTTTGACGCGGCCGTCCTCGCCCTTGAATTCCGGGCGGCCGTCGCGGATCAGGCTTTCCAGCGCGTCGGCGGTGGCCTGCACGCCGAGCGCTTCCATCTTGTTGCGCGGCGGCCGGGCCAGCGCGGCCTGGTCTTCCTCCTCGGTGGTGAAGCCGAGCTGCTTGGCGAGTTCCGGATCGAGCGTCGGAATCGTCGCGGTGGTGCCGTAATTCGGCGCGGCGAAGTCGGATTGCGGGGCCTCGGCGAAGCCGGGCCCGGCGTTGCTGTCGGACGCCGCACTCGCGTCTCCCCCCACCCTCGACCCCTCCCCGCGAGGGGGAGGGGAGGGTTGGGGCGCGGCCGCGCTTTCTTCTCCCTCCCCCCTTGTGGGGGAGGGGCGGGGAGGGGGGTAACTTCCGGATGCTGAGCCGGTGCTCTTGCGAGTGGCGCGATCTCCCTCGCTGCCCTTCGGCGTCGAGGCGGGGGCGCGATGTATCGCCGCCTCGCCGCCCGAGCGGCGATCCTTGGAATTATCCGGCGGCGGCTGCAGCCCGGTGCCCGAGCCCATGCCGGCGTCGCCGCGATTGATCGCCGGGTTCAGCAGTTCCGCCAGCGCCGGGCCGATCGGCTTGACCTCCGGCCGATGCGCCTTGGATTTCGGAGTCTTCAGCGGCTTGGTCGGTTTGTCGGGAGTTTTCGCCATGGCCGGAATATGGGGAGAGTCGCCGCGCGACGAAAGCCCCGGGCTCGCGCGCGCTTCGCCCCCGCCGAGCGCCGCGGGGTCAAAATTCAGCCGTATCGGCATGTCAGCAATGCGGCATGCCAGCGCTGTTCCAGATCAGCCGTCGGATTGTTCTGTTGGCCGCAGCAGCGATGCTGGCGGCGCGGCCGGGGCGGGCGCAAACCATGCCGATCGCGGAAAGTCGAGAGGCGGAGCCATTGCGGCTCGGGACCGCGCCGGTGTCGGTGGCGCTGGCCGCGGCGCAGCCGCTGCGCGCGCGCCTGCAGGCCAAGCGCGCCGGCGAGCAATTCTACCTGCTGCTGCAACAGGTCCGCGCCGAAGCCGCGGTCGACGCGGTCTACGAAGTCTATCTCGACCTGCCGGCCGCGACCAAGCCGTCGCGCGACAGCCGGCATTACGTCGGCGATCTGAACTTCTTCGACGCCGAATCCGGCCGCCGCGGCGCCAGCTTCAACGTCACCGCGCTGCTGGCCGAACTGCAGGGCAGCGGCGCGCTCGGCGACGCCCCGACAGTCACGCTGGTACCCAACGGCCAGCCGTCGGCCGAGGCCCGCCCCAGCATCGGTAAAATTCAGATCGTCGCCGCGGCGCGCTGATATCCGTCTGGACAGCGACGGGATCCTGCGCTGAAATACAGCTTCTGATTGAAGAAAAAATTTTACCAGTCAGGAGCGTGCGACATGTCCCATTTTTCCCGCCGTTCATTATTGCTGACCTCGGCGACCGCCGGCCTGGTGCTCGGCGCGCCGGATTGGTTGAAAGCCGCCGACCAGACTCCCTATACGCGCTTCAGCGCCACGTCAGAGCAGGGCAAGGCGATGCTCAAGCTCTACGCCCAGGCGGTCACCATCATGACCACCAAGATCCCGAAGGGCGACCCGCGCCATTGGGACTTCCAATGGTACTCGCACTGGATTCCGGGCCCGCAAAGCCCGTGGAGCGCGGTTGCGGCAAAGAAGGCCGAGACCCTCCAGGCGGTCTATGCCGGCAAGCCGGCGAGCGATCCCAACCGTAAGCTCGCCGAACTGATGTGGGACGATTGCCAGGCCCATGGCAGCAACCCGAACCAGCCGGAGCAATTTCAGGAGGAGCTGTTCCTGCCGTGGCATCGCTACTTCGTGTATTACTTCGAGCAGATCATTCGCGGCGTGCTGCAGAACCCGGATTTCGCGCTGCCGTATTGGAACTACCTCGGCGGCCCGCCGGCCTCGACCGCGATTCCCGAAGAATTCCGCAATCCCTCGAGCTCGCTGTTCCGGGCGAACCGCAATCCCGGCGTCAACGACGGCAAACCGATCGACGTCGGGTCGGGCCGCACCCCGCTGAGCGCCGACGCGTTCCGCGAGACGCTGTATATCGACAGCCCGGACGGCAGTCTGGGGTTCTGCCCGCAGCTCGACGGCAATCCGCATGGCGCGGTGCATGTCGACACCGGCAACACCACCAATATGGGACGGGTGCCGACCGCTGCCGGCGATCCGGTGTTCTGGCTGCATCATTGCGAGATCGACCGGCTGTGGGAGAGCTGGAACCGGCTGCCGGGGCGGCCTAATCCGACCTGGCCGAGGCGCACGCTGGTATTCGCCAATGCCGCCGGCGGCATGGTGACGGCGCCGGTCGCCGGCGCCGACCGCGTCGCTCTGCTCGGCTATCAATACGACGATTATTTCGTGCCGCCGGGCATCGCCACCGCGGAGGTGGCGGCCTCGGCGCAGGCGGCTCCCACGGCGCAGGCAGCGCCCTCGGCGGCGCGGCCGCTGGAGGTGCGGGCGGTCACCACCGCGCCGCTGTCGCTCGGCGACGCGCCGGTGCAGGCCTCGCTGTCGCTGCCGGCCGCGGCGCTGAGCGGTTCGCGTGTCACGACGTTCGCGGCGTCGACCGGCCCGCGCAATCTCTATCTACTGCTCGGCGGCATCACGCTGAACGCCGATCCGGGGGACGTGGTCTACGACGTCTATATCGACCTGCCCGCGGGCGCCAAGCCCGGCCCGGACGATCCGCATTATGTCGGCACGGTGAACTTCTTCCACATCATGATCGGCCACGATCATGCGGCCGCGGCCACCGCCGCCGACACCGGCCATCACTCCACCGCGGTGTTCAACGTCACCGAGACGGTGCAGAAGCTGCAAAGCGGCAATCAGCTCTCCAAGCAGGCGACGGTGACGCTGATTCCGAACGGCAAGCTGAAGAGCGGCGCCCGGCCGGTGGTGGCGCAGGTGGAGCTGGTGGAGAAATGAGCGCGCTGCGGCCGGCTCATGCCGGCCGCAGCCGTTTCACCGCGTCCGGCAATCGCGCCGCGACCCAGCCGTCGATCGCGGCGCGATGGCGGTTGGTATAGAGGCCCAGCGCGATGATGCCGATGCCGATCAAGGACAGCGCGAACGGGAACAGCAGCGAATCCTTGAACAGCTCCGCGGCGAGGTCGCCGAGATAGATCGCGATGCCGATGGTGCCGAACACCGCGAACACCCGGCGCGCCAATAGCACCGCGATCAGCAGGAAGCCGACGTTCAGCGCGCAATACAGCGCCTTGTCGAGCGCGCTGCCGTCGCTCGCTGCGGTGATGCCGCCCCAGAAGGTCAGCACCCCGAACAGATAGAGCCAGAACGCGAAATCGCCCGAGCGCTGCCGCAGATTGACGATCACCGCGGCCGCGATGATGCCGAGACCGAAGCCGATCGAGACCTTGCGCGAGGTCTCCCAGTCGCCGGGCGTGGCGCCGGTGAGCCACGGCACGATGTCCATCGACAGGAACCAGAGCGACACCGCCAGCACCAGCATGATGAACGGAAAGCGGTAGAAGGCCAGCGCCAGCAGCGCCGCGGCGATGGTCGCAAGCTCCATGAACACGAAGCTGCCTTTGATCCAGATGTAGAAGTCGCGCATCGCCGCCGGCTTACCGAATTCGGTCCACAGCCCGAGCGCATCCTGCACGCCGAACACCGCCAGCGGCGCCATCGCCACCGCGACCGCGATGCACAGCCCGCCAGGGGTGCGCAGCGTCTTGCGGTGCCAAAGATAGTGGCCGGCGGCGGTGAACAGCGCGGCGTAAATCAGCGCCGTGGCGATCAGCGCCGGTCCGCCCATCCTGGAAAAGGCCAGCGTCGAGAACAGCCCCATCGCGCTGATCACCACCAGCGCCCCGGCGTACCACAACAGATGCACGATATCGAAACGCGGCGCGCCGCTGCCCGGCGCAGCGCCGCGCGTGGCAAGAAATTCACGCAGCGCCGCCCGTTGCTGCGGTGTGATCACGCCGGCTGCTACGGCCGCGGCGAGATCATCGTCGGACGTGGTGGTCATGACGGTTTCTCCGGCTTGAACGGCGCTGCCGCGACGCGCGGCTGCTGCTCGATGACCTCACGCATGGCGGCTCCAGATCTGAGTGGCTGCGATGGCGCGCGGCGGCGTCGCGGGGTGCCGCGATGATCTGTCGCGGCGGCCCCCATGTCGAGTTCACCACATCCGGAGCCGAAAAGCGCTGCCGTAACAGCGCGCGGGATGGCGCGCATTTCCGACCATATGCAGCCTGATATAGATTTAGTATTAGTACGCAACTTATAATTGCAAAGCAGGTGGCATTGCACTAAGATAGTCGCGTCAACACTGTCGCGCAGGCAGAAAGGGCGGATCCGATGAAAGTCCTCCTGGTAGCTCCTCCGATCATGGACGACCTGTTCTGGGACAAACCGCAGGCGATCGCCATGGATGCGGTGCGCGAATGCCCGCCTTACGGGGTCTATCTGCTGCAGGCGGTGCTGCGCCAGGCCCAGCACGAGGCGATCGTCGCCGATCTGATCGCCGACGGTTCGGACCAGATCGAACCCTATCTCAACGACCTCGAGGATTGCGGCCTGGTCGGCATCGCCGCGACCTCGATGTCGTGGCCGACCGCGGTGTCGGTGATCCGGCAATTGCGTAGGCTGCGCCCGGAGTTGCCGATCGTGCTCGGCGGCATCCATCCGACGATGTTCGACTACTACATTCTCAACACCTACCAGGTCGACTACATCGTGCGCGGTGAGGGCGAGATCGCGATCCAGGCGCTATGCGCGGCGCTGGAACGCGGCGACGGCGTCGAGCAGGTTCCCAACCTGTCGTGGCGCGACCGCACCGGCCAGGTGGTGCGCAATCCGATCGCCGCCAAGCTCAGCAAGACCGCGCTCGGCGAATTCCCGCTGCCGGATTTCAGCGCCTTGCCGATGAAACTCTACAAGGGGCTGTCGATCGAATCCTCGCGCGGCTGCGCGTTCGATTGCTCGTTCTGCAGCACCTCGTACCGCAAGACCTGGCGCGGCATGCCGGCGGAGCTGTTCGTCGACCGGCTGGAGCAGATGATGCCGCAGGCGGCGCGTACCCAGCTCGACATGATCCACGTCATCGACGACGAGTTCACGATGAATCCGAAGCGCGCAATGGAGATCACCGAGATCTTCCGCAAGCGCAATCTGAAGCCGACCTTGGTGTACGATTCCCGCGCCACCGATCTGCTGCATGACGGGCTGATCGCTTCGATCGCCGAATTCACCGGGCAGTTTCTGGTCGGCGCCGAATGCGGTTACGACGAGGGGCTGTTGAAGATCGGCAAGGGCACCACGACGCAGATCCTGGAAGACGCCGCCCGCATGCTGCACAAACACGGTCTCGCCGGCAACGCGGATTTTTCCTTCGTGATCGGGCTGCCGTGGGAGACCGCCAAGGAGGTGCGCCAGACCTGCGCCTTCGCGGCGCATCTGTTCGCCACCTATGGCGTGCGCATTCTGCTGCAATGGTATTGCCAGATTCCGGGCTCGCGGCTGTGGGAAGCCGATCGCGACGCCGGGCTGGTCAACGAGGCGATGTACAACAATTACGGTTTCTTCCGGGACCTCTATCTGTTCCGTGCCGGCGTCAAGCTGTCGCCGAAGGAGATCTGGCAGATCTCCGGGCTGGTGACCTCGCTGCAGACCATGGCGCGACTGCAATATCCGGATCGCACCATGGTGGAGTACGGCCATCCCGAGCCGATCGCGCTGTACTACCCGGAAGAGGTGATGACCCGCCATCCGGACGGGCTGGCGAGCCTGCGCGAGGTGGCGATGCCGGAAAAGAAGCTGAAGCCGATTCGTCTGGACCCGGTTTCCAGTCGAGCGATCTCGACGGAGCGGCCACTTCGCCACATCGGCGCGTGATCGTTCCTGCGAGTGCACCCGTGAGCATCATGGCGGGCCTCGATCCGAGGCCCGAACACCCCAACCAGAGGAGACAGACATGGCAGACCCAGCAACCGCCTCCGATAGAACCTTTTCCGAACTCGTTGGTCGCATCTTCTCGGACGAGAAATTCGCGCAGGCGCTCGAAAGCAATCCCGCGGCGGCGCTGCGCGATGCCGGCTACAAGCTCGACGACACCCAGGTGAAGGCGCTGAACTCCCCCGAAGCGCGCAACCTCGCCGCGGCGGATCCATCGGTGGCGGCGTTCGTCAGTCCGGTGGTGCGGGTGTTGACCAAGGGCACCAAGCCCGCGGTCAACGTCGTCGTCTCCAGCGCCGTGGTGGCCTCTGCGTCGCAGGCGAAGGATCGCGATTAGCAACCAACCGCCGCGAGCCGGTCAATGCGGAGCGCCACGCCGGCGCTTCGTGGGCTGGATGATCGTTCCGGCTTGACGTAGATCCGTGGCTCATGGCGGACGTCGATGACATTCCCCGACATTGGTCGCTGGCGTCGCTGGCGGCGCTAGCGGCCATCGTGGCGATCCCGCCCTGGCTGTGCATCGGGCCGGGCGGCGCGCCGTGGCATCTGGTCGTCGCCGGCGCCGTGGTCTGGTTTCTCTCGGTGGTCGCCAAGAGCCGCATCGTGCGAGCTCTGCGCAATCCGGCGCTGCCGCAGCCGGGCTCGGTCGCCGCCAACGCGGTGCTGCAGGGCTTCGTGTCGGCGGTGGAGCTCGCCGCCGCAGCCGGCTATCTGGCGGCGCTGTCGGCGCTGGCGCCGTTCGATTGGTGCGTCATCGACATGGTGGCTTTTGGCGTCGGCGCCGGATCGGCCGAGGCCGGCTATGTGTTGTGGCTCGGCGTGTTCGGCCCAAGGCCCAACGAGGCCGAGCTGGCGGCGTGGGTGCAGGGCGCGCGGGTGTCGTGGTGCGTGCGCTACAGCGTGCCGGTGGAGCGGTTGTTCGCGCTGATCGGCCACACCGGGTCGCGCGGCCTGATTGCGCTGTCGCTGTTTGACGCCGCGCCGCTGGCGCTGCTGTGGGCGCCGCTGGCGGTCGTGCTGTTCGCGATCACCGACGGCGTCGCGGTCTATGGCCATCTGCAACAATGGCCATGGCACGACCCGACGATCTGCCGCCGCGCGCAATCGTTCTTCGCGCTGATGAGCGTGGTCGAAATCAGCCTGTTCGCGATGGCCTCGCGCGGCTGAGCGCGCCGCGCTACAGCAATAGCTTGAGCAGCGCCTTGCCGGCCGGCGAGGCCAGTTCCTTGGCGTCCAACGTGCCGTCATTGTCCGGGTTGGCGGCGGCAAAGCGCCGCTCCACCAGCGCCAGATATTCGGTCTTGTCGAGCGTGCCGTCATTGTCGGGATTGGCGGCGGCGAAATCCGCCTTGCCGAGCCGGCCGCGCAACTCGCGGGCATCTAGCGTGCCGTCATGGTCGCGGTCGAGCTTGTCGAACAGTTTCGACGCCGCGGCCTTGGCCTCGGCAAGATCGACGGTGCCGTCGTTGTCCGGATCGAGCACTTTCAGCGCCGAGGCCGCAAAGGCCGGGCTTGCCGCCGCCATCCCCAACGCCAGGGACAGCAGAACCGTGCGTCGCGTTGTCATGGTCATCCCCTTTTTCTTGCCCTTTAGTCTTGGCTGGTCTTGTTTCTCGGCCGGTGTTGCGCCAGCCCCCCGTATCACCACCTAAGATTGCGCCAACTGCCAGTTCGGTTCAAGATTCAAACCTCGGCCGGCCGGGCCATTGACTTGCCCCGGCATTGGGTGAAAAGTCCATGCACTCGCATCCAACTGGGCTAGCGCCCGAAGCCATCAACAATCACAGGGATCGCCCATGACCGCGCCGCAACTCGATCTGTATTACTGGACCACGCCGAACGGCCACAAGATCACGATGTTTCTGGAGGAGGCGGCGCTGCCCTACCAGATTATTCCGGTCAACATCGGTAAGGGCGACCAGTTCAAGCCGGAGTTTCTGGCGATCGCGCCGAACAACCGGATCCCGGCCTTGGTCGATCACGCGCCGAAGGGGGGCGACAAGCCGGTCTCGATCTTCGAATCCGGCGCGATCCTGCTGTATCTCGCCGAGAAGACCGGCCAGTTCCTGTCGTCGTTGCTCAACGCGCGCTACGAGGCGATCCAGTGGGTGTTCTGGCAGATGGGCGGGCTCGGCCCGATGGCCGGGCAGAACCATCACTTCAGCAACTACGCACCGGAGAAGATTCCCTACGCCATCGACCGCTACGTCAACGAGACCAACCGGCTCTATGGCGTGTTGAACAAGCGGCTGGCGGATCGCGAATTCATCGCCGGCGACTATTCGATCGCCGACATGGCGAGCTATCCGTGGATTGTGCCGTACAAGAACCAGGGCCAGAACATCGACGATTTCCCGCATCTGAAGCGCTGGCTCGCCGCCATCGAACAGCGCCCGGCGACGCAGCGCGCCTATGCCAAGGCCAAGGAGATCAATCCGGATTTCGGCAAGCCGGCGATCCGCACCGAGGAAGAGCGCAAACTGCTGTTCGGCCAGACCGCCTCGGTGGTGAAATAAGCGCGCCGTCCGCTCTCGCCGCGGGCGGGACGCGGATCGTAGAGTGCTTCGGGTGCGTGCAGCCCGAAGCCTGCAGCCAGCAGCGCGCAGTTTGACCGTGACTGGCCGCCGCCTTTCAAC
This sequence comes from Rhodopseudomonas sp., assembly GCF_036404135.1. Taxonomy (GTDB): domain Bacteria; phylum Pseudomonadota; class Alphaproteobacteria; order Rhizobiales; family Xanthobacteraceae; genus Rhodopseudomonas_A. The sequence goes on from NZ_DASWPE010000054.1 coordinate 19,355, forward strand.
TTGTCGTCCCTGCGCACGCAGGGACCCATACGGCGCGGAGTCGCGGTTGCGCACGGTGGCTGAAGCTCCTTACTCTTGTCTCGGGCGCCAGGGGGATGGGTCCCTGCGTGCGGCAGGGACGACCCGCGGAGGCCACGCTCGACCGCTGCTGCGAGGAGAAGTTGATATCGTTGTGGGGTCCCCGCTGCCGCTTGCGGGGAAAGCCGGCGTGTGGCACTGCTGCTATCAACCTCGAAGGCGGAAAAGCCATGACGCTGAAACTCTACGAACTGGTCGGCGTCGAGGAGACCCGGCCGTTCAGCCCGTTCTGCTGGCGCACCCGGATGGCGCTGGCGCATAAGCGGCTCGACGTCACCTCGATCCCCTGGCGCTTCACCGAGAAGGCCGCGATCAGTCCCTACAAGTCGGAAAAAGTGCCGGTGCTGCTCGACGGCGACCATGCGGTGGCGGATTCCTGGGCGATCGCCAATTATCTCGAGGACGCTTATCCGGAACGGCCGTCGCTGTTCGGCGGCGCCGGCGGCCGGGCGATGGCGCGGATGCTGAACTGGTGGGGCGACATCGCGGTGATCGGCGGGGTGTTTCCGCTGATCGCCGCCGACATCCACGCCCATCTGCGGCCGGAGGATCAGGACTACTTTCGCAACAGTCGCGAGCCGCGGTTCGGCAAGTCGCTGGAACAGATCGCGGCCAACCGCGACGTCGCGGTGGAGGGCTTTCGCAAGGCGCTCGATCCGTTGCGGCTGACGCTGCGGACCCAGCCGTTCGTCGGCGGCGAGGCGCCGAACTACGCCGACTACATCCTGTTCGGCGGTTTCCAATGGGCGCGAGCGATCAGCGATTTCGCGCTGCTGAAGCCCGACGATCCGGTCTATGCCTGGCGCGACAAACTGCTCGACGCCTTCGACGGCCTGGCGCGCAAGTCGCCAGGCTATCCGGTGTAGTTTTCGGCACTGCGCTGACCTCAAACACAGCCGTCATCCCGGATTGCGAGTTCGTCAGAACGAGCAAGTCCGGGATCCACATCCCCTGCAGGGGTTATGGATCCCGGGCTCGCTCGCAGCTAAAGCTGCTCGCGCCCCGGGATGACGGCCTTGTTATTTGCCGCGCGCCAACCCGAGCCCGGCCCGCGTGCGCAGCAGCGCCAGCACCGCGTCAAGATCCGGCAGCACCGCGGCGCATTGGCCGCGGGTGGCGTCGTTCGGTTGCTGCAGGTCCGGCACCATCAGCGCGATGGCGCCGGCGGCGAACGCCGCGGCGATGCCGACGCTGGAATCCTCCACCGCGACGCAGGCGCCGGGCGCCACGCCGAGCCGTTCCGCCGCCAGCAGATAGAGATCGGGACTGGGCTTGCCGCGCGCGACGTCGTCGCGGGTGATGATCAGGTCGAACCGGGCGCGGATGCCGCCGAGCGCCAGATGCGCCTCGGCGGTGCGCTGCGACGACGACGTCACCACCGCCATCGGCCATTGCGCGGCGCGCAGCGCGTCCAACAATTCGACCGCACCTCGCTTCAGCGGCAGCCCCGCCGCCAGCATGGCATCGCGACGCGCCGCGAACGCGCGGTTAATCGCGGGTAGCGGAAAGTCGCGGCCGTAATGGCTGACCAGCAATTGCTGGCATTCCGGCCCGGGCAGCCCGATCATGCCGTGGCAGACTAGGCCGGCGTCGGGATAGCCGAACTCGTCGAGCACCTCGGTTAAGCTCGTGATGTAGACGCGTTCGGTGTCGACCAGCGTGCCGTCCATGTCGAGCAGCACCGCGTCGACTTGCCAGTCAGCCGTCACGTCGGGATTCCCGATGCATCGCAGGCGCGCGCAGCGTTAGCGGAGCGTTCCGAAAACCCAAGGGCGTGGTCGGACGAGAGGATGCGCAATCTTAATGCACCGCGGGGATGGCGGCCTTGCGCAGGCAGTCGCGGCACAGGCAGTCGCCGTCGCCGCTGTCCTCCGGCATCGGCAGCCGCGCGGTTTCGTCGGCGCACCAGCAATCGCTGGACAGATTGCAGGCAAACTCCGCGCCGCAGCTGGAACAGACCAGAAGGCGCGCCGCCGGGGCGGGGATTCCAAACCGTTTTGTCATGAAGGTGATCGCACTCTCGCCGGCTTTCATGTCGGGTTCATCGCGACCGCGAGTATAATCGGCTGCAACGGTTGCGTCGCTTATCAATTTCGACCCCTTCGGGCGCGCCGGACCGATCAACGCAAGGACGCCTGATGGCCAAGGATTGGCAAGCTGCGCTCACAGCGCTCCATCGGTTCGGTTTCGGCGCCCGCGGCGGCTCGTCGGGCGATCTCGACAATGCCGCGTCCGATCCGCGCGGCTTCGTGATGGCGGAACTCGGTCGGCCCAACGCGCTGCTGCAGGCGCCGGGGCTGTGGTCGACGCAGGCGTTGGGGCAGGCGCTGTTTGCCTATCAGGACGAGGTCAAGCAGGCCCGCGAGGCCGCCGCCAAGGCGGCACCGCCTGCCTCCGAAGCCAATCCGCCGGCGATGGAACAGCCGGCGGCAGCGAGCGCCGCCGCGGCCAATGCCGGCAGCGCCACCATGATGACCGCGCCGCCGCCCGAGGCGCCAAAGCCGCCGCCGCCGGCGCCGCAGCCGCTCAACGTGGTGCAAAAAACCTATCGCAATGAGGCGCTGGCGCGGATCCAGCGCGCCACGATTGCCGATTGCGGCTTCGTCGAGCGTCTGGTGGTGTTCTGGTCGAACCATTTCTGCATCTCCGCCAACAAGGGCGAGCCGGCGCGGATCTGGGCCGGCGCCTATGAGCGCGAGGCGATCCGGCCGCACGTGCTGGGCCGCTTCGCCGACATGCTGCAGGCGGTCGAGCGGCACCCGGCGATGCTGTTCTTTCTCGACAATCAGCAATCGATCGGCCCGGACTCCAAGGCCGGGCAGAACCGCAAGCGCGGGCTGAACGAGAACCTCGCCCGAGAGATCATGGAACTGCATACGCTCGGCGTCGGTGCCGGCTATTCGCAGGACGACGTCACCTCGCTGGCGCGGATCATCACCGGCTGGACCTTCGCCGGCCGCGAGGGCCGGCTCGGCGCGCCCGGCAGCTTCGTGTTCAACGCCAATGCGCATCAGCCGGGGCCGCAGACCCTGCTCGGCAAGGTCTACGACGACGCTGGCGTGGCGCAGGGCGAGGCGGCGCTGGCCGACATTGCCAGGCAACCGGCGACGGCGAAATTCATCGCGCAAAAATTCGCCCGGCATTTTGTCGCCGACGATCCGCCGGCGTCGCTGGTCGCCAAGCTCGAGGCGTCGTTTCTCAAGAGCGACGGCGATCTCGGGCTGCTCACCCGCACGCTGCTGTCCTCCGACGAGGCCTGGGCCGCGCCGCTGCAGAAAATCCGCTCGCCCTATGACTACCTGATCGCCACCGGCCGGCTATTGGCGCGGATCCCGGACAATCCCAATGCGCATCTCGGCGGGCTGAACACGCTCGGCCAGCCGCTATGGACGCCGGCCGGTCCGAACGGTTTTCCGGACAGCAACGCCGCCTGGGCGGCACCGGAAGGGCTCAAGCTGCGGCTCGATCTCGCCGCCCAATTGTCGTCGAAGATCGCCGACAGCGTCGACGCTCGCGATCTGTTGGAGGTCGCGGCCGGCGAGGCGGCATCAAACGAGACCCGCCAGACCATCGCGCGCGCCGAGACCCGGCAGCAGGCTTTGGCGTTGCTGTTGATGTCGCCGGAATTCCAGAGGAGATGACGATGGAATGTTGTGAAAGCCGGACTCTTGCGCCGACGCGTCGCTCGCTGCTGCTTTCCGGCGCGGCCTTTGCAGCCTGGGCCTATCTGCCGAAATTCGCACGCGCGGCTGATGCGCGCGATCCACGGCTGATCGTTGTCATCCTGCGCGGCGCGCTGGATGGGCTCGCGACGGTCGCGCCCTTGGGCGATCCCGATTATGCCGGGCTGCACGGATCGATCGCGCTCTCGAAGGACGGGCCGAATGCCGCGATCGGCCTCGACGGCTTCTTCGGCCTGCATCCGGCGATGCCGGAATTTGCGCGGATGTATCGCGACAAGCAGGCGGCGATCGTGCATGCGGTGGCGACGTCCTATCGCGAGCGCTCGCATTTCGACGGGCAGGATGTGCTGGAGAGTGGCTATCCCGGTCCCGGTCGCGTGCAGTCGGGCTGGCTCAACCGCGCCATCGAGGCGCTGCCGCGCGGCGAGCGCGTGACATCGGGCCTCGCGGTCGGACCGACCACGCCGCTGGTGCTGCGCGGCGCCGCGCCGACGGTGGGTTGGTCGCCGGTCAATCTGCCCAATGCGGCGGATGATACGGCGATGCGGCTGCTGCAGCTTTATGGGGATCGTGATCCCGCGCTGGCTGCGGCGCTGTCGCAGGGGCTGAAGCTCGACAAGCTTGCGGTCGGCACCGACATGAAGCCAAAGGGTGGCAACGGTGTCGATGCCATGAAGCAGGTGGCGCGGGGGGCGGCGAAGCTGATGGCGGCCGATGACGGGCCGCGTGTCGCGGCGCTGGCCTTCGATGGCTGGGATACGCATGCGCAGGAAGGCGGGCCGGTGGGAAGGCTCGCGCAATTGCTGGGCGGGCTCGATAGCGCGCTGGCGGAATTCCAGAGCGGGTTAGGTCCGCATTGGCGCGATACGGTGGTGGTGGTCGCGACGGAGTTCGGGCGGACCGCGAAGATCAATGGCACGGCGGGCACCGATCATGGCACCGGCACGATCGCGCTGCTGGCGGGCGGCGCCGTGAAGGGCGGGCGTGTGATCGCGGACTGGCCGGGGCTGGCGAATGGCCGGCTGCATGATGGTCGCGATCTCGCGCCGACGACGGATCTGCGTGCGGTGCTCAAGGGCGTGCTGCACGATCATCTCGGGATCGGCGAGCGTGTGCTGGCGGAACGGGTGTTTCCGGACAGCGCGCTTGTGAAGCCGGTGAAGGGACTGGTGGCCGCTTAATCCCTCCCCCAAGCACAGCGAAGCTGTGCGCTGTGGGGAGCGACTGTCTTTCGGGTCAAGCGTTTTTGGGCTGCCATGGCGTTTTGTCCCGGAGGATGGCGTTGAGGATGGTGAGCAGCTTTCGGGCGACGGCGATGATGGCGACGAGCTTGGGCTTGCCGGCCGCCACGAGC
>NZ_DASWPE010000055.1:0-10609 GCF_036404135.1 Rhodopseudomonas sp.
CGGCTCGGCGGCTGGGACGACTATCCATCGTCCAAACCTCCCGGCCCCATCACCTTCAAGCACGGCCTCGAACGCTTCTCCGCCATCGCCGCAGGATGGAGCCTCAGAGATGTGTGCATGCCTTAGTGCGCACGCAGGGACGACTCGCGGAGGGGGCTCGCTCAATTGCGCCCCTCCACACCGCGAAGCGGACATCGTCATAGGCCCTCGCCCTGCCCGCCCGCCGAAGAGACAACGCTCAGTGCCGGCAACTTTTCACCAAACTGCCTAGAACAAACTCAGCTGCTGGCCGGCGCGATTCGGCTTGGCGAAATGGTCCGTCGTCAGTTTCACCCGTTTCTTGTTCAGCCCGAGCTTGGCGCAGGCGATCTCGAATCTGCGGCCGATCATCCAGGCGATCGGCCCGGTGCCCTTCATCCTTGTGCCCCATTGCGAATCGTAGTCGCGGCCGCCCCGCATCTCGCGGATCAGCGTGAAGACGTGGCGGTAGCGGTCGGGATAATTCGCCATCAGCCATTCCCGGAACAGGTCGCGGACCTCGAGCGGCAACCGCAGCAGCACGTAGCTCGCCTCCTTGACTCCGGCATGCGCCGCGGCGTCGAGAATCCGTTCGATCTCCATGTCGTTCAACGCCGGGATCACCGGTGCCACCATCACCGTGGTGGGGATTCCCGCCTCCGACAATTGCCGCAGCGCCTCCAGCCGCTTGGCCGGAGTCGAGGCGCGCGGCTCCATGCTGCGGGCGAGCTTGGGATCGAGCGTGGTCACCGACAGCGCCACCTTGGCGAGATTGCGCTTGGCCATCCGCGACAGAATATCGATATCGCGGGTCACCAGCGCCGATTTGGTGACGATGCCGACCGGATGCGAGGCGCGCTCCAGCACCTCGAGAATGCCGCGCATGATCTTGCTGTCCCGTTCGATCGGCTGATAGGGATCAGTGTTGGTGCCGATCGCGATCATCTTCGGCTCGTAGTCAGACGCCGCCAGCTCCTTTTCCAGCAGCGCCGGGGCGTCCGGCTTGGCGAACAATTTGGTTTCGAAATCCAGCCCCGGCGACAGCCCGAGATAGGCGTGGGTCGGCCGCGCGAAGCAATAGACGCAGCCATGCTCGCAGCCGCGATAGGGATTGATCGAGCGGTCGAAGCCGATATCCGGCGAATCGTTGCGGGTGATCACTTTTCGCGCAGTGTCGAGACCCACGGTTGTCTTGAACGGCGGCAGATCGTCGAGCGACTGCCAGCCGTCGTCGAACGCCACCCGGGCTTCCGGCTCGAACCGGCTGCTGTCGTTGGAGTGCGCGCCGCGGCCGCGCCGCCGCGCGTGGTCGATCGCGACGTCGATCTGCGGCAATGCGGGGGTCGCACCCACCGGCTCGGAGGGCGCCGTGACCGGCGGGTGCTTGAGGGCAGTTGCTGTGCGTCTCATGCCGCAAAGATAACACGCCTTGAGAACAAATCAAGAACACAGTTAACGACGCACGCGCCCATCTCGCCGGCGCCCGACCTTCTGCTGACGAGCGGCGCAACGGATTCCGGCTGATTTCGTTGCGGCAAGGTGCTAACGGTGCAGCGCTTTTCATCGAGAGGTCAGATCCGCCCAAATGCTGAGCGTTATCATTCCCACTGACGGCATCGAGCGCACCGTGGTCGCCACGTTGGCCGCCCTGGTGCCCGGCGCCGCCGCCGGTGTGGTGAGCGAGGTGACGCTGGTCGATCGCGGCGGCTCCGAAGTCATCGAGCGGGTGGCCGACGTCGCCGGCTGTCACTTTCTGGCCTTCGAAGGCTCGCGCGCCGCGGCGCTGGCCGCCGGCGCCCGGCAGACCCGATCGCCGTGGCTGATGTTCCTGCATGCCGGCGCCGTGCTCGATGCCGGCTGGATCGACGAGACCTCGCAATTCATCGAGCGGGTGTCCGACAGCGGCCGGCCGCGCGCCGGGATCTTCCGCTACGCCCGCTCGCCCTACGCGGAGCGCAGCTGGCGCGATGGCTTGAACGCCCTGGTCCGCACCATCGCCGGCCCGCTGGCCGATCAGGGGCTGCTGATCGCCCGCGATCATTACGACCGGATCGGCGGCCACGACGCCCGGCGTTCCGAGCAGCGGCTGCTGCGGCAGCTCGGCCGCTCCTGCCGCACCCAGCTGCGCAGCCGCATCGTCCTGGTCTGAGGCTCACGCGAAAGGTACTTGCCAAAGTCAAGTAACCATTTGACGATGGCAAGGATGGAGCGCGGGTCATGAAGCACGACCTTTCCAATCCCGATGTCGCGGCGGTGCGGGCATTCAACCGCTTCTACACCCGCAAGCTCGGCGTGCTCGATCAACACCTGCTGGCGAGCCCGTATTCGCTGGCGGAGGCGCGGGTGCTGTACGAACTGGCGCAGCGCGACGCCGCCGCCGCCAAACAGATCGGCGCCGAGCTCGGGCTCGATCCCGGCTATCTCAGCCGGATGCTGCAATCGTTTCACGACCACGGCCTGATCACCCGGCAGCCGTCGCCGGAGGATCGTCGTCAGTTCCGACTCGGACTCACCGCCAAGGGCCGCGCCGCCTTCGCCGCGCTCGAGCGCGCCGCCAAGGCCGAGGTCGCAGCGCTGCTGGCGCGGATGTCGCGGAGTGCCTCGTCTCGGCTGGTCGCGGCGATGCAGACCATCGAGCGGCTGCTGACGCCCGGGGCCGCGCCGCTGGCGACGCTACGCAACCCACGGCCCGGGGACATCGGCTTCGTGGTGCAAAGCCACGGCGCGCTGTATGCCGCCGACTACGGCTTCGATGCCTCGTTCGAGGCGCTGGTGGCCGAGATCGCCGCGAAATTCCTGTCGTCGTTCGACGCCTCGCGCGAGCGCTGCTGGATCGCCGAGCTCGACGGCGAGGCGGTCGGCTCGGTGTTTCTGGTGCGCGACAGCGACGCCGTCGCCAAGCTGCGGTTGCTCTTGGTGACGCCGCAGGGCCGCGGCCAAGGTCTCGGCCGGCGGCTGGTCGAGGAGGCGATCGGCTTTGCCCGGCATTGCGGCTATCGCAAGATCACGCTGTGGACGCAGAGCAATCTCACCGCTGCGCGCCGGATCTATCAGAACACCGGCTTCGAATTGCTCGAGAGCCAGCCGCACCGCAGCTTCGGCCAGGACCTGATCGGCGAAACCTGGGAGCTGCGATTGTAGGCGGCGCGATAGCGCAGTAGCGCGGGCTCAAAGCCGTCACCCTGAGGAGCTTGGCGTCGCCCGAAGGGCGAAGCCAGGCGTCTCGAAGGGCGACGGCCATGCCCTCCTCATTCAGCGCAACGCAGAGTCATCCCTCGCGTCGTCATCCTTCGAGGCTCGCCGCTGACGCGGCTTCGCGCCTCAGGATGACGGCCCTCACGACCACCGCCCGACAACTCTCTCCTGACGAACGACCACCCTCGCCGCCTACAGCCGCTCGGCGCCAAAGGTGTTGCAGGCGGCGACGGTGCCCTGCTGATAGCCGGTCATGAACCAGCGCTTGCGCTGTTCCGCCGAGCCGTGGGTGAAGGAATCCGGCACCACCCGGCCCTGCGCCTGGCGCTGCAGCGTGTCGTCGCCGATCGCGGTGGCGGTCTTCAAGGCGGCGTCGATATCGCCCTCTTCGAGGAAGTTAGGACGCTTCTTGGATTCGCGGTTGACCCACAGCCCGGACAGGCAATCCGCCTGCAGCTCGACCCGGACCTGCAGACCGTTGGCTTCGGCCTTGCTGCCCGATTGCTGCTGCAGTCGCGTCACCCGCGGCAGGATGCCGAGCAGGTTCTGGATATGGTGGCCGGCCTCATGCGCGATGATATAGGCCGCGGTGAATTTACAGGCGCTGCCCGAGCAGCCGTGGAAACGCGTCTCGACCTGGCGGAAGAATCCGGTGTCGAGAAAGATCTGCTTGTCCGGCGGACAATAGAACGGCCCCATCGCCGCCTGCGCCATGCCGCAGCGACCGCCATTGGTGGCGTTCCGAAACAGCACGATGCGCGGCCCGACATAGCTCTTGCCGTCTTCCTTGAAGATCTCGCTCCAGCGATCATCGATCTCGCCGAGCACGCCGGAAATCATGCTGCCCATCTCGTCGGTCGGCGCGCCCTCCTTGGCCGGTGCGGAGCGGCGATCGGTCTGGTAGCTCGGCGCGTCGCGACCGCCGGTCAGCACTTCGGCGCCGCCGATCAGGATTCGCGGATCGATGCCGGTGGCCCAGCCGATCAGGCCGAGCACCACGATGGCGCCGATGCCGAGACCGCCGCCGCCCATCGGAAATCCGCCGCCGCCACCGCCGCCGCCCTCGTCGTCGCGGCGGTCGTCGATATTGTCGCTGCGACGGAAGTCATCGTAACGCATCTGGGTTTTCCTTCATGCGAATAGGGTGGCGGGGCAAAGTGATCCGGTGGCGCGCAGGCCTAACGCCGCGCGGCGACAATATTTCCATCGCGTTAGCATTAACCCGCCGGGCAAATATTGCCTAGCAAGAAGCGCTCATCCGCAGCGGTTCGCTAACCCGCTGTTTACCTCGACGCGGCAATGTACGGTCAGTCGGTTGTTTAGTCCCGCGTCGCCGACAGCGTCGCCTGAGTCAGAGTAATTGAGTCATGGTTGTGTCGCGTCGCGGGGCGTCTGCAAGGGCGCCCCGCACTAAATTCGAGTCGCATCCGAGTTCGCAGATCGTCATTGGCGATTGCGTCGCCGAGATGTCGAAGATGGCAGCCGGTTCGGTCGATCTGGTGTTCGCCGATCCGCCGTACAATCTGCAATTGAAGGGCGATCTCAAGCGCCCCGACGAATCCCATGTCGATGCCGTCACCGACGACTGGGACAAATTCGATTCCTTTGCCGCCTACGACAACTTCACCCGCGCCTGGCTGTTGGCCTGCCGCCGCATCATGAAGCCGACGGCGACGCTGTGGGTGATCGGCTCCTACCACAACATCTTCCGCGTCGGCACCATCATGCAGGACTTGGGCTTCTGGGTGCTCAACGACATCGTCTGGCGCAAGACCAATCCGATGCCGAATTTCCGCGGCCGCAGATTCACCAACGCGCACGAGACCATGATTTGGGCGGCGCGCGACGAGAATTCCAAGGGCTATACCTTCAACTACGAAGCGCTGAAGGCCGCCAACGAGGACGTCCAGGCGCGCTCCGACTGGCTGATCCCGCTGTGCACCGGCGAGGAGCGCCTGAAGGGCGCCGACGGCAAGAAGATCCACCCGACGCAGAAGCCGGAAGGCCTTTTGGCCCGCGTGCTGTTGTCGTCGTCGAAGCCCGGCGACCTGGTGCTCGATCCCTTCAACGGCACCGGCACCACCGGCGCGGTCGCCAAGCGGCTCGGCCGGCACTACATCGGCTTCGAACGCGATCACGACTACGCCGCCGCGGCCCGCGCGCGAATCGACGCGATCGAGCCGTTGCCGGATGCGACGCTGGCGCCGTTCATGACGGCGCGTAGCGCGCCGCGGGTGGCGTTCTCCGAACTGATCGAGCGCGGCATCATTTCGCCCGGCACCAAGCTGGTGGATTCCAAGAAGCGCCACGGCGCGTTGGTACGCGCCGACGGCGCCATCATGCTCGGCGACAAGGTCGGCTCGATCCACCGCATCGGCGCGGTGGCGCAGGGCTCGGAAGCCTGCAATGGCTGGACCTTCTGGCACGTCGAGACCCACAAGGGGCTGCGGCTGATCGACGAATTGCGCGCCGAAATCCGCAGCGAGATGGCCGCGAGCTAACCGGAAAATCCGTTCACCAGGGGTCGAAAACTGCCGGCAAGTTCTGCCGGCAGTTTGCGTTTGGGCGCCCGGCGATTGTTACAAATCATTGCCCGCAATGACGTTTTGCGTTGGTCCGTTTCTTGCGAGGAGCTGCGTGACGCAACTTGTCGCGAGTATCCGATGTCCGGCTTCATCAGTCCGACCAGCTTCATGACCGCGCCGTCGCCGGCGAGCACACGGCTCACCAAGGACGACGGCAGCCTCACCAAATCGAAGACCGCGCCGCAAACCGCGGAAGAGAAGTTTCTCGCCTACGCCAAGATGACGCCGGCCGAGAAGATCCGCGATGCGCTGCTGAAAAGCGTCGGCGTCACCGAGGACGACTTGAAGAACATGTCGCCGAAGGAACGCGAGGCGATCGAGAACAAGATCAAAGAGAAGATCAAGCAGGCGGCGGAGAGCCAGGCCGACAAGAAGCCGGGCTTCATCACCGACATCAGCGCCTGATCGGCTTGAGATCGCCGAGGCCGTGCGCGATCACCTTGCGCATCACATTGGGCAACGCCTCGTGCTGCAAGGTGGCGATCTTCACCCAGCGCATGCCGTCGGGTGCTTTGCTGCGCGCCGGAACGGTCGCGGTATAGACTACGAGTTCGAGCGGAAAATGCGTGAACACGTGGTTGACCACGCCCGGCTTGCGGCGCCAGCGCGCGACGGCTGCGAGCACCGGCGCCTGTTTTCGTGCGGCGGCGGCGTCGTGATCGGCGATCCAGTCCGAGCCCGGCACTTCGGTCATGCCGCCGAGTAGGCCTTTTTCAGCGCGGCTGCGCACCAGAAGTTCGTCGCCGCGCGTCACCACGAAGGCGGCGCCGCGGCGCAGCGCTCCGGTGGTCTTGGCCGCCTTGCGCGGAAAACTCTCCTGATCGCCGCGGGCGCGGGCTTCGCATCCCTCGTTCAGCGGGCATAGCGCGCAGGCCGGCTTCTTCGGCGTGCAGATGGTGGCGCCGAGATCCATCAAGGCCTGCGCCGAATCGCCGGCGCGCCCCTCGCCCGCCAGCGTCAGCGCCAGTGCGGCGATCTTCGGCTTGGCCTGCGGCAACGCCGCTTCGATCGCGAACAGCCGCGACACCACGCGTTCGATATTGCCATCGACCGGCATGCAATGGCGGCCGAACGCGATCGCCGCGATCGCCGCCGCGGTGTAGGGCCCGATCCCCGGCAGCGCCCGCAACCCCGCCTCGGTGTCGGGAAAGACCCCGCCATGGTCGCGCGAAACCGCGACCGCGCAGGCGTAAAGATTTCGCGCCCGCGAATAATAGCCGAGCCCGGCCCACATCCGCAGCACGTCGTCCTGGCTGGCCGCGCCGAGCGCCGCGACGCTTGGCCAGCGCGCCAGAAATTTCTCGAAATACGGCCCGACCGCCTTCACCGTGGTCTGCTGCAGCATGATTTCCGACAACCACACCCGGTAGGGGTCGGCGGCCTGTCCGGACCGCGCCCGCCACGGCAGCGCGCGGCGATGCCGATCATACCAGGCCAGAAGCAGCCGGGGATAAGCAGAGTCCGGGGCAGCCTGGCGGCGGGCTTTTTTTCTGGCTGGCGATGCGGGCACACCGCAATCTAGGATCGGAATCGCGCCGGCGCCAGTGCGCACATTGCCGCCCGTAACGCGGCGCGTTATAATATGATTGTCAGCTTCGCCGATCCGGAAACCGAACTGATCTGGTCAGGCCAACGCAGTCGCAAGCTGCCGTCGGACATTCAGAGCGTGGCCTTGAGAAAACTTCGCCTTCTCAACCAGGCCCGGGTGTTGGGCGATCTGCGGGTGCCGCCGGGCAATCGGCTCGAGGCGTTGCGGGCCGACCGGCAGGGTCAGCATTCGATCCGCATCAACGACCAATGGCGGATTTGTTTCGTCTGGGATCAAAGGGGGCCGAGCGATGTCGAAATCGTCGACTACCACGACTAGGCGCGGGCTTTTGCCGAATCCACACCCCGGCGAGATTTTGCTGGAAGAATTCCTGAAGCCGATGGCGCTGAGCCAGAACGCGCTGGCCCGCGCCGTTCATGTGGCGCCGCGCCGAATCAACGAAATCGTGCTCGGCAAGCGTGACATCACCGCCGACACCGATCTGCGGCTGGCGCGCTATTTCGGGCTATCCGAGGGGTTCTTTCTCGGACTGCAGATGGATTACGACCTGATGCAGCGCCGCCGCGAGATCAGCCGCGACCTCAAGGCGATTCAGCCCCGCGCCGCGTGATCGCCGCTGCCGCTTCCTGCCAGCCAATGCTATAACGCGCCATGTCCAAGCCCGGCCGAAGTTCCGCCAAACCGTTGTCCGTGCTGCTCGGCGGGGTGTTTTCCGACGCCTTCGCCCGGCAGGGCTTTGCCTCGCGCGAATTGGTGGCGCGCTGGGCCGAGATCGCCGGCCCGGAGGTCGCCGAATATGCCGAGCCGATCCGGATCCAATGGCCGCGCCCGGTCGAGGGCGAACAGACCGAACCGGCGACGCTGATCCTGCGGGTCGAAGGCCCGATGGCCTTGGAAATCCAGCACGCCTCCGACGTCATCCTGCAGCGGGTCAACCGCTTTTTCGGCTGGAATGCGGTGGCCAAACTGGCGCTGCGGCAGGCGCCGCTGGCGCGGCGGCGCAAGCCGAAACCGCCGCCGGGGCCGGATCCCGAAACCGTCGCCGCGCTGGCGCAGACCTTGGGTTCGGTTGAGGATGAGGCGCTACGTAGCGCGCTGGCCCGGCTCGGCGCCTCGATCAAGCGAAGGTGAGTTTGCGCCAGGGTTCGCCGCATAAGCCCACCATTGCCACAATTGACGTTTCAAGCTAGCGAACAACGGTTCTGTTGCGGCGTGCCCCGCCGAATTGGGAGTGTCTTCACGTGATCATCAGCCGCCGCGCCTTTACCGCCGCCTTGTCGTTGACCGGGCTCGCCGCCCTCGCCGGTTTTTCGCCGCTGCGCCTGATCGGCGAGGCGTTTGCGCAGGACGCGCCGTCCGCCGCCGACGTCGCCAAGCCGGGCTCGTTGCCCGACATGGCGATCGGCGCCAAGGACTCCGCCGTCACCATCATCGAATACGCCTCGATGACCTGCTCGCATTGCGCCAATTTCAACGAAACGGTGTTTCCGAAATTGAAGGCGGAATACATCGACACCCACAAGATCAAATATGTGTTCCGCGAATTCCCGCTGGACATCAAGGCCGCGGCCGGCTCGATGCTGGCGCGCTGCATCGCCAAGGACGACGCCGGGAAATATTTCGCGGTCACCGACATGCTGTTCAAGCAGCAGGCCGACTGGGTACTGAAGAACACCACCGAGACCTTGAAGCGGATCGGCAAGCAGGCCGGGCTCAGCGGCGACGCCGTCGAGGCCTGCCTGAAGGACCAGGCGCTCTTGGACAAGATCGCCGCCGACCAGAAATTCGCCAACGAGGTGTTGAAGGTGAATTCGACGCCGACCTTCTTCATCAACGGCGAGATGGTGAAGGGCGAGACCTCGTTCGAGGAGTTCGACAAGAAGATCAAGGCGCTGTTGAAGAGCTGAGGCGCAGCGCACCTCGCAGCCCGCCCGCGGAAGGCGCCGCCGCGGAAAAGCCGGCGGGAAAAAACGCTGCCGGGAAAAACCGGAGCGAGACAAAGCCGCAGATGGACAAAGCCGGCGGGACAAGAAGAAGCCGGGACCCGTGGATCCCGGCGCGTCGCAAGTGGCTCTGAGGAGTCGTTTCAGCTGTCGTTTGAGCTGTCGTACTAACTGATGTTGACCGGGCTTTCGATCGACGCGGCCTTGCCGTTCCAGTACTTCGGGAACCAGGTGGTGTGGGTGATCAGCGCGTAGTGTACCAGGATCGCGATCACGGTGACGCTGCCGAGAAACAGCGGCAGACCGACGGTCGGTTTGACGACGGTCCAGATCCTTGCTTGATTAGCCATGTCTCATCTCCCCCTTAATGCAGCCACGGCGAATAGGCATACGCCAGGAAGTGAGCGACGATCGCCACCGCGCCGAAGATGCGGGTGCCGTCGATCACATGCTTGTGGATTTCTTCCGATTCCGCGATGGTCAGCCCCGTCGGCCAGACCTTGTTGATGTCGTCAACCATGCACACTCTCCAAATGATGACTACGAGCTGTTTCGTGCTGCACCCCGCACGCGGGTTGTCATCGCCGCAAGCCGAACGGACGTTCGCCTATCCCAGCAAGTAGCGCTGAACGGTCTCGACCGATCCGCCGGTCCGCCGACCGTCAGATCGCTCCGGGCCGCGACGCGACGCCGGCACGAGATCAATTCAAGTTCGATGGGGCCGGCTGCCGTCGCAACTCATCTCCAACGAACTTCAATTTGTCGTGAGACTAAGCGAGTTCTGCGCTTCGCCCAATTCCAAATTGCGCGGCGTCGCGAGAACGATCGGCTGCGCCGCAACTGTGCAGCAGGCGGTTTCTGTCTGATCGTCCGGATGATACCAACGCGACGGAGCGCAGGGCGCGCGCTGCGCGCGGCGACAGGGTTTTGCGGACTAACAACGGCGATGCGGTTCGGCGGCGCCGGAGTGACAGCGTGCCGAATGGCCTTGCGCGATTTCAAACAGCCGAAATCGGGATAGCCGCTCGCGATCTCGCGGCGCTGAGCGCCCGAGCTTTGCGAAGTGCCCCTCACCGAAATGAGGGGGGAGACGCGCCGCGCGGCGCGGGGGTAGCGTTGTCGCGGCGTCGCGGCTCGCCATGCGAAGGCAAGTCGCAAACACCGCGCGTCGCCTTGCGGCGCGCCACCGGCGGCGATTATGGGCCCCGGGACCGTGCTTCCGGGGACAGGCGCGATGCACTCCGCACCACTGATCCCGGCGATCTCCCGCCGTTCACCTGTCCCGCGTCCAGCCAACCAGCAAGTGGCAGAGCCTCGTA
>NZ_DASWPE010000056.1:0-21374 GCF_036404135.1 Rhodopseudomonas sp.
GACTTGTCCTTGATGAATATCTCGGCGACCTGCGAGTGGCGGATCGGCTCGCCGGAGTAGTCCGGCAGCAGGTTCTGCTCGGAGACATAGGCGACGTATTCGGAATCCGAATTCTCCGCGAGCAGGTGATAGAACGGCTGATCCTTGTGCGGCCGAACCTCTTCAGGGATCGACAGCCACCACTCCTCGGTGTTGTTGAATTCCGGATCGATATCGAAAATCACGCCCCGGAATGAGAAGATCCGGTGACGCACGATCTGTCCAATCTGAAACCTGGCGGTTCTGGTCTTGATCATCCTTCGTCGAATAAACCAGGATTGTGGCCGATGCTAGGGGTAAACCGATGAATCGCGGCTCGCCCCGCCACCCCCGGGCCGCCCGACCGGGCCCCCATAATCAAAAATAACGTCGATTCATCAATGCTCGACATCCTGAACCTGGCGCTTCCCTATTTCGGCCTGATCTTTGTCGGCTTTGCCTGCGGCCGGTGGAAACGATTGCCGGAAAACGGCCTCGCCTGGATGAATTTTTTCCTGCTGTACGTCTCGCTGCCGGCGCTGTTCTTCCGGATCATGTCGCGGACGCCATTCGAGGAACTCAACAACCTGCCGTTCGTGGTGGCGACCACGCTCGGCACCAGTTGCGCCTTCCTGCTGTCGGGGGCGGCGGGCCGCTGGATCGGCGGGTTGTCGCTGCGCGAGGCCACGATCGCGGCGCTGGCCGGCGGCTACGGCAATATCGGCTATATGGGGCCGGGGCTGGCGCTGGCGGTGCTCGGTACCAAGGCCGCGGTGCCGACCGCGCTGATCTTCTGCTTCGACAGCGTTCTGCTGTTTTCGATCGTGCCGTTGCTGATGGCGCTGACCGGCGGCGACCGCGGGCCGCTGCTATCGACCATCGGCATGGTGCTGCGCGCCATCGTCTTTCATCCGCTGATCGTCGCGGCCTATTGCGGGGCGCTGGCCGCGGCCCTGCATCTGCAGGCTCCGGTGGCGGTCGACAATACCCTGCTGTTTTTGCAGAACGCCGCAGCGCCGGTGGCGCTGTTCGTGCTCGGCGTCACCGTGGCCCTTCGCCCGTTCGGGCGGGTGCCGTGGGAGATCCCCGCCATCGTCGTGGCCAAGCTGGTGCTGCACCCGTTGATCGTGGCCTTGCTGATGATCGCGCTGGGGCCGTTCACGCCGCAATGGGCGGAGACCGCGGTGCTGATGGCGTCACTGCCGCCGGCACTGAACGTGTTCGTGATCGCCCGGCAATACGACAGCTGGGTCGAACCGGCGTCGGTTGCGGTGCTGATCGGCACCTTCGTGTCGGTGCTGACGCTGACCTGCGTGATGTGGCTGATCAGCACCGACCGGATCGCGTTTCACTAAGTCTCGACACTAATCTCGATCAGCGGCGGCCCGGCCGCCAGGCCAGCGCCAAGCCCTCGCGCATCGCCAGCCGTCGTAGCAGGCCGACGCCGCCGAGCAGATGCATGCCGAGCGCGCGCGCCGCCTGCACCGGCAACAGCTCGCTAAGCAGCGAGCGGTTGGCGACGTCGATCGCCAGGGTGCGGCTGGCGACGTCGATCCGGCGGGCGTTTTCGAACCGCGTCAGCACCGCTTCTGACCCGAGATCCTCGCCGTCGGCGAGCGCCGCGCGCACGATCTCGGCTAGGTCGGCGGCGTCGCGCAGGCCGAGGTTCAGCCCCTGCGCGCCGATCGGCGGAATGACATGCGCGGCTTCGCCGACCAGCGCGATGCGCCGCGCGGCGAAATGATCGGGCGCCTCGATCGCCAGCGGAAACAGGTTGCGGCCCGGCTCGACGCACATGGCGCCGAGGATGGAATGCGATTGCCGCTCGGCGGCTGCCGAAAGCTCGGCGTCGCTCAACGCCATCCGCCGTTCGGAGTCCGCGGGCTCGCCGACCCAGACCACGCTGGAGCGTTTCCCGGGCAGCGGCACGAACACGCAGGGACCATGCGCGGTGTGAAATTCGGTGGAGATATTCTGATGCGGCCGGGCGTGGCTGACGTTGAAGGTCAACGCCGACTGGTTCAGCGCGCGGCTCTTCAGCTTGATGCCGGCGGCCTCACGGCAGGCGGATTTGCGGCCGTCGGCACCGGCCACCAGGGCAGCCGAAAACGTCTCGCCGTGGTGCCGGGTGGTGATCGTGACCACGGTCTCGTCGGGAACGACGCTCGCCGCCTCGTCGTCGAACCGGGTGAGGCTGGGCAGTTCGGCGGCGCGCTCCTCCAGCGCCAGCATCAGCGTGCGGTTGTCGATGTTGTAGCCGAACGCGTCGAGCCCGATCTCGCTCGAGGCAAACCGCACCTCCGGGGCGCGGATCAGCCGGCCGGTGTCGTCGACCAGCCGCATCATGCGCAGCGCCGCCGACTTGCCGGCGCAGCGCCGCCAGACGTCGAGCCGCTCCAACAGATCGACCGAATCGCCGAGCAGGGCGGTGGTGCGATTGTCGGCATAGGGCTGCTGGCGGGCGACCAGGGCGGTGCTGGCGCCGCTGGTCGCGAGGGCGATCGCGGCCGCAAGGCCGGCGGGGCCGCCGCCGATCACGACGGCGTCGAAATGCTCAGGCTGGGGGAGAAGTTCGTTCATGGCTCACAATTGACGCTCGCGGGGGCTTTTTCAAGCCCGCCCCGGTGCAGAATTGCGCTGTTCTGATTCGCGCGGCCGGCGGTCATGGCGGCGGATATGCAAAACCGCAGATTTCCTGATAGGCAGCCGATCAATGACCTCGCCAGGCCAGCCCGAATTGCCGTCATCCTCACGCGCGCGGCGCGCCGCAGCGTTCGGCGTCCATTTGTTGACCGCGCTCGGCGCCGGCATCGCGCTGCTGGCGCTGCTGGAAGCGGTCCGCGAACATTGGGCGGCGATGTTCGGCTGGCTCGGCGTGGCACTATTGGTCGATGCGCTCGACGGGCCGTTGGCGCGCCGGCTCGAAGTGGCGCGGCTGCAGCCGGACTGGTCCGGCGACACGCTCGATCTGGTGGTCGATTTCGTTACCTATGTGTTCGTACCGGCCTATGCGATCACCGCCTCCGGCCTGCTGCTGCCACTTGCCGCCCCGTTGCTCGGCATCGGCATCGTGATGAGCAGCGCGTTGTACTTCGCCGACCGTCGCATGAAGACGAAGGACAATCACTTCCGCGGCTTTCCGGCGTTGTGGAACGCGGCGGCGTTCTACCTGTTTCTGCTGCATCCCTCGCCATGGCTGGCCAGCCTCGCCGTCGCCGCGCTGATCGTGCTGACCTTCGTCCCGATCCATGTGATCCATCCGGTTCGTGTGCAGCGGCTGCGGGTGCTCAACCTGGCGCTGATCGCGCTGTGGGCGGTGCTGGCGGTCTTCGTGCTGGTCGAGGATTTCCAAGTGCACGTGACGGTCACCACGTCGTTGTGCGCGATCGCGCTTTACATCGGCTGCGGCGACGCGGTCATTCGCCTTGTGAGGCTTGGCCGTCGATGATCGCGATCGGTGCCTTACGGCAAGCGATCTAGTTGACATTGATGCGACGATAGCCTTCGTTTGGCGCGGCGATTTCGAGGAGGACTGGATGACGAAGGCGGTACGGGTGCACAAGGTCGGAGGACCGGAAGCCCTGGTCTATGAGGCGATCGATCTGCCGGACCCCGGGCTCGGCGAGGTGCGGATTCGCCAGCATGCCGTCGGCCTGAACTTCATCGACGTCTACTTCCGCACCGGCCTTTACAAGGCGCCGTCGTCGCCGTTCATTCCGGGCAACGAGGCGGCCGGCGAAGTGGTCGCGGTCGGCCCCGGGGTGACCAATTTCCATCCCGGCGACCGCGTCGCCTATTATTACAACCTCGGCGCCTACGCCACCGAGCGCAATATCCCCGCCGACAAGCTGGTCAAGCTGCCCGATCACATCACCTACGAGCAGGGCGCGGTGCTGATGCTGAAGGGGCTGACGGTGTGGTATCTGCTGCACAAGACCTTCAAGGTCGAGCCGGGGCACCGCGTGCTGATCCACGCCGCGGCTGGCGGCATCGGGCTGCTGGCCTGCCAATGGGCCAAGGCGCTCGGCGCCAACGTCATCGGCACGGTGGGCTCCAAGGCCAAGGCCGACATCGCGCTGGCGGCGGGCTGCGACCACGTCATCATCTATACCGCGGAAGACTTTGTCGCGCGGGTCAAGCAGATCAGCCGCAACGAACTCTGCGACGTGGTCTATGACGGCGTCGGCAAGTCGACTTTCCCGGGTTCCTTGTCCTGCATCAAGCCGCGCGGGCTGTTCGTCAGTTTCGGCAACGCCTCCGGCCCGGTGCCGCCGTTCGCGCTGGCCGAGCTCAACAACCACGGCTCGCTGTTCGCCACGCGACCGAAGCTCAACGACTATATCAGCAAGCGCTCGGAATTGATCGAAGGCGCCGACGCGCTGTTCTCGGCGATCATCGCCGGCACGCTGCACATCCAGATCAACCACGCCTATGCGCTGAAGGACGTCGCCAAGGCGCATATCGATCTGGAAAGCCGGGCGACCACCGGCGCGTCGATCTTGAAGCCGTAAGTGTCTGCAAGTGTCGTCATCCTTCGAGACGCCCGGTTTCGCGCTGCGCGCGCCGCCGGGCTGCTCAGGATGACGGCGAACTACTTGTCTGGCTAAAACCCCGCGACGCTGCCGTGCAGGTCGTAGGCGTCGGCGCGCTCGATCTTGGCGGTGACGATCTCGCCGACCCGCAGCGGGCGGCGGCTGGTCAGATACACGCTGCCGTCGATCTGCGGCGCGTCGGCCTTCGAGCGGCCCTTCGACACGCTAGGCCCGACCTCGTCGACGATCACTTGCTGCCTGGTGCCGACCTTACGCTTCAGCCGCCGCGCCGAGATCTTTTGCTGCCGCGCCATGAGCGCGTTCCAGCGCTCCTGCTTGACCTCGTCGCTGACCTGATCCGGCAGCGCATTTGAGGTGGCGCCACGCACCGCTTCGTATTTGAACGCGCCGACGCGGTCGATCTCGGCCTGCTCCAGCCAGTCCAACAGATAGGCAAAGTCGCTGTCGGTTTCGCCGGGAAAGCCGACGATGAAGGTCGAGCGCAAAGTGAGTTCGGGACATTGCTCGCGCCAGCGTTTGATCCGCGCCAGCGTCTTGTCCTGCGCCGCCGGGCGCTTCATCTGCTTCAGCACGTCCGGGCTGGCGTGCTGGAACGGGATGTCGAGATAGGGCAGCACCTTGCCCCGCGTCATCAGCTCGATCACCTCGTCGACATGCGGGTAGGGGTAGACGTATTGCAGCCGCACCCAGGCGCCCAGTTCGCCGAGTTCTTTCGCAAGATCGTAGAACCGGGCGCGCACGCCGCAGTCCTGCCACGGGCTCTCGGCGTATTTCAGATCGACGCCGTAAGCCGAAGTGTCCTGCGACACCACGAGCAATTCCTTGACCCCGGCCTTCACCAGTTTTTCGGCCTCGTGCAGCACCTCGCCGGCCGGGCGTGATACCAGATCGCCGCGCAGCTTCGGGATGATACAGAAGCTGCAGCGGTTGTTGCAGCCCTCGGAAATCTTCAAGTAAGCGTAGTGCCGCGGGGTCAGCTTGATGCCTTGCGCCGGCACCAGGTCGACATGCGGATTGTGCAGCGGCGGCAGCGCGCGATGCACCGCGTCGAGCACGCTCTCATATTGCTGCGGCCCGCTGATCGACAACAGGTTGGGGTAGGCGGCCTCGATCTGCTCGGGCTCGGCGCCCATGCAGCCGGTGACGATCACCTTGCCGTTGACCGCCATGGCGTCGCCGATCGCGCCCAGCGATTCTTTCTTGGCGCTGTCGAGAAAACCGCAGGTGTTGACGATCACCAGGTCGGCGCCGTCGTGCTTGCGGGCGAGCTCATAGCCCTCGGCGCGCAGCCTGGTGATGATGCGCTCGGAATCCACCAGCGCCTTCGGGCACCCGAGCGAAACGAAGCTGACTTTGGGGGCCGCCGCCTGGTTCATGGTCTGATCTGTCCGGTTGAATGGCAGCAGCTAACCCCGATCCGGACACAATACAAGGCTGCACCAGGCCGCTGGGGCGGTCCGGACGGCGAATGAAATGCCTGTGGCAAACCCGAGGCAGAGAAAAATCGGCTGGTTTGGCGGCTCGGCGCGGTGCCGGCATCGCTTTTTTCCCAGGCCCCTTGCTCGAACCCGGTTCGTCATTTCCTATCAGGCTGGATCTGGAGACGGAACATGAGCGAGTCATCACTGGAGGGCAGGTTGAACCTGCGCGCGGCGGCCGCGCCGGCATGGCTGCGCCAGCAGATCCTGGAACTCGTGCCCTATGCCGCGCTGGCGTTGATCGCCGCGGTGATCTTCGGCACGCTGTCGACCCACCCGTTCTAAGCTTTAGCCGCCGGCGAACGGCGCCACCGCGATGCCGGCCTCGGTCAACGCCTGCCGCACGCCGCGGGCGATCTCGACCGCGCCCGGCGTGTCGCCGTGGATGCACACCGTGTCGGTGCGCATCTTGATCACCTTGCCGGTGACCGACACCACTGCGCCGTCCTCGACCATTCGCACCACGCGCGCAGCGATCTGCACCGGATCGTGCAGCACCGCGCCGGGTTTCTTGCGCGACACCAGCGTGGCGTCGTCCTCATAGGCGCGATCGGCGAACACCTCATGCGCCAGCGGCAAGCCCGCGGCTTCGCCGGCTTTGACCAGCCGCGAATTCGCCAGCACCACGAAGATCAGCTTGCGGTCGACCGCCTTGATCGCCGCGGCGATGGCGTTCGCCGTCATGTCGTCCTCGCAGGCGACGTTGGACAACGCGCCGTGCGCCTTGACGTGGGTCACGGCGTGGCCGGCCAGCGCCGCCACCGCCTGCAGCGCGCCGATCTGATACGCCACCAGGTTTTCGATTTCGGCGGCGCTGAGCCCGGCGACCGGGCGGCGGCCGAAGCCGTGCAGATCGCGGTAGCCCGGATGTGCGCCGATGCTGACGCCGCCGGCCTTCGCCAGCGCCACGGTGTTGCGCATGATGTCGGCGTCGCCGGCGTGAAAGCCGCAAGCGATGTTGACGCTGCTGGCGAGCCCGATCATCGCCTTGTCGTTGCCCATCTGCCAGGCGCCGAAACCTTCGCCGAGATCGCAGTTCAGATCGATTGAGGTCATGTCAGTGATTCATTCCGTTGGGTGGGACGATTGTCGCGCCGGATCCCGCGATAAACCGAGATCCGGTTTTCCGGATCATGCCCCCGATCAGCCGTCGAAGGCGCTGACCGCGATGCCGGCGACGTTGACCGTATGCAAAGCGTCGACGTCGAGCCAGGAGCTGCGCGCCGCGTGGACCAGGCCGGGCAGGCCGCGCAACCGCCGCGCCATCGCGCGATACTCGGCCTGCGCCTCGGCCATGCCGATCGACTTGAAGCGGAAGCCGCGCCCGGCCTGGGTCTGCGCCAACCGTCCGAGATCGGCGGTGATCACGGTGGCGATCTTCGGATAGCCGCCGGTGGTGCCGCGGTCGGGCATCAGCACGATCGGCTGACCGTTGCCGGGAATCTGGATGCTGCCGTTGACGGTGCCGTCGGAGACCACGTTGTGGCCGTGCAGATGCGGGATGGTCGGACCCTCCAGCCGATAGCCCATCCGGTCGCTGGCCGCCGAGATCCGCCATTCGCTGTCGAGAAAGGATTGCCCGGCGTCGCCGAACTCGTCGTGCTGCGGCCCCAGCACCACGCGGATCGGCAGCTCGGGCACAGCCGGCAATTCGATGCGTTGATCGGGCGCGTCGCCGGCCGCGGCGGCGGAGATTTCATCGCCCGGCTGCAACGGCCGCGGATACGGGCTGCCGAGCCCGGCGCGGGCGTTGACCGCGAGGCTGCCGAACATCGGCTCGCCCTGAATGCCGCCTTCGATCGCCAGATAGCTGAACACGCCGCCGCGCGCCACCCCGAGCCGCAGCACCTCGCCATCCTGCAGCGTGGCGGAGCCGTTGTTCGCCAACGCACGTCCGGAAATATCGGCGGGACGCTGCGCGCCGCTGAGCGCCACGCGCAGCGGGCCGCGCGCGGTGAACGATGCGCCGAGCGGGCCGATCTCGATTGCGGCTGTGAACAACGCGTTGCCGACCAGCGCATTGGCCACGGCGAGCGCCAGCGGATCCATCGCGCCGCTCGGCGGCAGGCCGTAGCGCTGCGTGCCGTGCCGTCCGGCGTCCTGCACCGAGCTCGCGGGGCCGATGTTGTCGATGATCAGCTTGCTCATGACGCCACCAATTCGGCGACCACGGCGCCTTGCTCGGCGGCGGCGTCCTGCTCGGCAAATTGTTTGTCGTCGATCGCAAAGAAATTCACCACGTCTCCGGGGTCCAGCAGAAAGATCGGCTCGCGATGCAACTGATAGGTTCGCACCGGCGTGCGCCCCAACAAATGCCAGCCGCTCGGGCCGGGCAGGCATTGCACGCCGGCCTGGACCCCGCCGATCGAGATCGTGCCGGCGGGCGTCAAAAGCCGCGGGCTCTGACGCCGCGGCATCGTCAACGCCGGATCGAGGCCGCTGAGATAGGACCAGCCCGGCGTGAAGCCGATCATCGCCACCCGGTAATCACCGGCGACGTGACGCCGCACCACTTCGTCGGCCGAGAGGCCGAGCGAGGTGGCGACGTCTTCGAGATCGACGCCGTACTCTCCGCCGTAGCACACAGGAATCCGCCAATGCCGGATGCTGGCCGGCGCGGGCGCTGCATCGGCTTGCGCCAGCGCGATCAGTTGTTCGCCGAGCACGTCGAAGCTGATCTGTTCGGGATCGTAGTGCACCAGCAACGAGCGATAGGTCGGCACGGTTTCGGTAACGCCGGCGATCGGGGCGGCGGCCAGCGCACGATCGAGTTGCAGCACGCGCTCACTGGCGCGCTGATCGATCTCACGGCCGAACTCGACGGTGATTGCGGCGTCGCCACTGGGCAAGATACGGGGCGGGGGAAGGGGTGCGACCATAGCCTCCAAACTCATTTGCTGAACGTCTCATAGCGTGTTTCAGCGCGGAGTAAAATTCACATCGCACTGAGCGCGTCGGGCATAAACCCGCGCGTCACTGCACGATAAACTCTGGTAATGGGTCGTTGGTTTCACAGCGCAGTTGCCTGTTTGCGCGGCTTGACGCCGCATCCGTCAGCAGCAAGATAGGTTTCCAGTTCATCTCACCGGAAGCCCATTCATGTCGTTGACCGCCGAAGCCAAAGCTATTCTTGCTCGCGTCTCCACCGCGACCATCACCACCGTGCTGCTGAAGACCGGGCTGCGCAACGTCTGGATGCGCGGCGCGCGGCCGTTGCGTGCCGGACAAAGCCGTCTGGTCGGTGAAGCCTTCACGCTGCGCTTCGTGCCGGCGCGCGAGGATCTGGCGACGCCGGCGTCGTGGTCGGCGCCGATCTCCACCCGCACCGCGATCGAGGCGATGCCGGAAGGCGCGATCGCCGTGGTCGACGCGATGGGCATCACCGATGCCGGCATCTTCGGCGACATCCTGTGCGCGCGGATGGCCAAGCGCAACGTGGCGGCGCTGATCACCGACGGCGTGGTGCGCGATCTCGAAGGCGTGCTCGGCACCGGGCTGCCGGTGTGGTGCAACGGCGCGGCGGCGCCGCCCTCGGTGGCGGGCCTCACCTTCGTCGGCTGGGGTGAGCCGATCGGTTGCGGCGGCGTCGCGGTGTTCCCGGGCGACATCGTGGTCGCCGATCAGGACGGTGCAGTGCTGATCCCGCAGGCGTTGCTCGATCACGTGCTCGCCGAGGGCGAGGAGCAGGAACGCATGGAGGGCTGGATCGTCAATGAGGTCAATGCCGGCGCGGTGCTGCCGGGACTGTATCCGATGAACCAGGAGACCAAGGCGCGCTACGCGGCCTGGAAGGCCAAGTCGTAACGCGGCGCGTCACGCCGCGTCGCCGTTCAAGTCGGCAATAGATGGACGCGGCCAATAATGGCCGCGCCGATGGGAGGAGCAGGCCATGGAGATCTATCAGGCCGGATCGCGGCCGACGCGCGCTGCGCCGGCGGAGTATTTCACCGGCACGGTGTGGCAGGACGCGATCGTGGCGGCGCCAGCGCCAGCCCGGTTGATGGCGACGCGGGTGACGTTCGAGCCGGGCGCCCGCACCCATTGGCACACCCATCCGCTCGGCCAGACGCTGTATGTGGTCGACGGCGTCGGCCGGGTGCAGACCGAAGGCGGTCCGCTGCGGGAAATCCGCGCCGGCGATACGGTGTGGATTCCGCCCGGCGAAAAGCACTGGCACGGCGCCGCGCCAAGCAACGGCATGACACATATCGCGATGCAGGAGGCGCTGGATGGCAGCGCCGCGACCTGGCTGGAACGGGTCAGCGACGCCGATTACGCCGCGCCGGTCGCCGGCTGAGGGCACCGCGCGGCGGCGGGCCGGTCGCCCTGGAGGCCGACCGATGCAGGGTGGCGCCGGCTCGTATCCGGACACGGACCTTTCGCCGCCGCGGCAGACCC
Organism: Rhodopseudomonas sp.; assembly: GCF_036404135.1. Lineage (GTDB taxonomy): Bacteria > Pseudomonadota > Alphaproteobacteria > Rhizobiales > Xanthobacteraceae > Rhodopseudomonas_A. The sequence goes on from NZ_DASWPE010000056.1 coordinate 10,448, forward strand.
GGTATGAATTGCTTTGAAAATAGTCAGGCGCGGCGTGTTGTTGCGAGGCCGCGACGAGTCAGGAGAACAGCTTTGGCCACCACCACTGCATTTCGGGGGTCTTTCACCGCCCTGGTCACGCCCTTCAAGAATGGTTCGCTCGACGAAGAGGCGTTTCGCAAGCTGGTGGACTGGCAGATCTCCGAGGGAACCGCCGGCCTGGTGCCGGTCGGCACCACCGGCGAGAGCCCGACGCTCAGCCATGCCGAGCACCACAAGGTGGTGGAATGGTGCGTGGACGAGGCCAAGGGCCGGGTCCCGGTGATCGCCGGCGCCGGCTCCAATTCCACCACGGAGGCGGTCGAACTGGCTAAGCATGCCGAGGCCGCGGGTGCCGACGCGGTGCTGGTGGTGACGCCGTATTACAACAAGCCGACCCAGGAGGGCATGTATCTGCACTTCAAGGCGGTCAACGACGCGGTCGGGATTCCGATCATCATCTACAACATCCCGCCGCGCTCGGTGGTTGACATGTCGGTCGACACCATGACGAGGCTGTTCGAACTGAAGAACATCGCCGGCGTCAAGGACGCCACCGCCAATCTCGGCCGGGTGTCGCAGCAGCGCCACGCCATGGGGCCGGATTTCATCCAGCTCTCCGGCGAGGACATGACGGCGCTGGCCTATATGGCGGCGGGAGGCCATGGCTGCATCTCGGTGGTGTCGAACGTGGCGCCGAAGCCCTGTGCCGACCTGATGGCCGCGGTGTTCAAGGGTGACTATGCCGCCGCGCTGAAGATCCAGGACCGGCTGGTGCCGCTGCACGACGCGGTGTTCAAGGAGCCCGGCGTCTCCGGCGCCAAGCACGGCCTGGCGCTGCTCGGCCGGATCCAGGAAGAGGTGCGGTTGCCGCTGATTCCGGTGTCCGAGCCGACCCGGGCCGCGATCCGCAGCGCCATGATGCACGCCGGACTGGTCAACTAGCTCCGCCCGACCACAACGTCGGCGCGGAACGACGGGGAGGAACGCATGCTGAAGGAATTCCGCGAATTCGCGATGAAAGGCAATGTCGTCGATCTGGCGGTCGGCGTCATCATCGGCGCCGCGTTCGGCGCCATCGTCGCCTCGCTGGTCGGCGACATCATCATGCCGCTGATCGGCGCGATCACCGGCGGTCTCGACTTCTCCAACTATTTCACCGCATTGTCGCGTGCGGTGACGGCGACCAACCTCGCCGACGCCAAGAAGCAGGGCGCGGTGCTGGCCTGGGGCAATTTCCTGACGCTGACGCTGAACTTCCTGATCGTCGCCTTCGTGCTGTTCCTGGTGATCCGGGTGATCAACCGGCTGAAGCGCAAGGATGAAGCGGCGCCGGCGCCGAAGCCGAGCCGGGAAGAAGATTTACTAACTGAGATCCGCGATATCCTGAAGACCATGCGGCGCTGATTGGATTTTTATGGCCGAGAAGAACGAACGCCCGATCAAGGTGATCGCGGAAAATCGCAAGGCGCGGTTCAATTATGCGATCGAGGACACCTTGGAGGCCGGCATCGCGTTGACCGGGACCGAGGTCAAATCGATCCGCAACGGCAAGAGCACCATCGCGGAATCCTATGCCGACCCGAAGGACGGCGAGATCTGGCTGATCAACGCCAATATTCCGGAATATCTGCAGGCCAACCGCTTCAACCACGAGCCGAAGCGGCCGCGCAAATTGCTGCTGCATCGAAAGCAGATCAACAAGCTGATGGGCGCGGTGGAGCGCCAGGGCATGACCCTGGTGCCGCTGAAGATGTATTTCAACGAGCGCGGCCGGGTGAAGCTGCAGCTCGCGCTCGCCAAGGGCAAGCAGCTGCACGACAAGCGCGACACCGAGAAGAAGCGCGACTGGAGCCGGGAAAAGGGCCGCATCATGCGGGCGCGGGGCTGAGCCTGCGGCGAGGATCGGATATGATTCAGAAGAACCTGCTCGAGGTCGACTGGAGCCAGATTCCGGCGCCGCTCGATGACGGCGCGGCGGCGCATCTGCTCGGCGCGGCGATACCGCCGATCGACCTGCGCGCCACCGACGACAGCATGGTGACGCTGGCGGCGCTGCCGGGGCGTAGCGTGGTGTTCGCCTATCCGCGCACCGGCGAGCCCGGCAAGATCGCGCTGGTCGACGATTGGGACATGATCCCCGGCGCGCGCGGCTGCACGCCGCAGACCTGCGCGTTCCGGGATTTGTTCGCCGAGCTGAAGGCCGCCGGCGCCACCCAGGTATTCGGGCTGTCGACGCAGTCCTACGCCTATCAGGTGGAGATGGCGGCGCGGTTGCACCTGCCGTTTCCGGTGTTGTCGGACGAGAAGCTGGCGCTGACCAAGGCGCTGGCACTGCCGACGCTTGAGGTCGCGGGGCTGACGCTGCTGAGGCGGCTGGCGCTGGTGATCGACGACGCCCGCATCAGCCACGTGTTCTATCCGGTGTTTCCACCGGACCGTAACGCCGCCGACGTGCTGGACTGGCTGCGCGCCCATCCGGCGTAGGCCGCGGCGGGCGCGGCCTCAGCCGAGATCCTCGCGCACCCGCGCGAACACCTCGCGGAACATCTGCGGCGTCAGCACCCGCGTATTGGTATTGTAGCGCGAGCAATGATAGCTGTCGTACAGCCTGACGCGGCCTGCTTGGTGCACGGCGCCATGCGCGAACGGGGCCGCGGCGGCGCGGAGTTGCAGCGTCTTCAGCATCGAATCATGGGCGACGCGGCCGAGTGCGACGATCGCGCGCAGCTTCGGCATTGCCTCCATCGTCGCCAGCAAAAAGCGTCGGCAGGTGGCGATCTCGATCGGCAGCGGCTTGTTCTGCGGCGGCACGCAACGCACCGCATTGGCGATCCGGCAATCCACCAGCCGTAAGCCGTCGTCCGGCCGCGCCTGGTAGACGCCTTCCGCAAAGCCGTAATCGATCAGCGTGGAATACAGCAGGTCGCCGGCGAAGTCGCCGGTGAACGGCCGGCCGGTGCGATTGGCGCCCTGCACGCCGGGCGCCAGCCCGACGATCAGCAACGCCGCATTGGCGTCGCCGAAGCTCGGCACCGGGGCGTTGAACCAGTCCGGCTCGCGGGCGCGCACCGCCAGCCGGTATTCCACCAGCCGCGGGCACAACGGACAGTTCCGGTCGGGTTCGGTTCGCGCGACGGCCATCGCCGCCGACCGGCCCGGCGCTTAGTCTTCGAACTCGTCGTCGTCGACGCGCGGCGCCGTGGTGGTGGCGCGCTGCAGGAATTGCGGGGTATGGCGCGGCTCGCGCGGGGCAGGGCGTTCCGCCGGGTCGCGGCCGAGCTTGGACTGCAGCTCGACCAGATCGGTGAAGACGTCGGCCTGGCGGCGCAATTCGTCGGCGATCATCGGCGGCTGGCTGGAGATCGTCGACACCACGGTGACGCGGACACCGCGGCGCTGCACTGCTTCGACCAGCGAGCGGAAGTCGCCATCGCCGGAGAACAGTACCATCTGGTCGATGTGCTCGGCCAGCTCCATGGCGTCGACCGCAAGCTCGATGTCCATGTTGCCCTTGACCTTGCGCCGGCCGGAGGCGTCGATGAATTCTTTGGTCGCCTTGGTGACGACGGTATAGCCGTTGTAGTCGAGCCAATCGATCAGCGGCCGAATCGACGAGTACTCCTGATCCTCGATGATGGCGGTGTAATAGAACGCCCGCACCAATGTGCCGCGGCTCTGAAATTCCTTGAGCAATCGCTTGTAATCAATATCGAAGCCAAGCGTCTTCGCGGTGGCATAAAGGTTGGCTCCGTCAATGAAGAGCGCGATTTTGCTGCTAGCAGAGGACATCAAGTTTTCTCACGGTAGGTTTGTTGTTAAGGTTTTTGGCGCGGCAAGAGGCTGCCGCGCATTTCAAAGTGGCGTTTGTGGGCGTAAAATTCCCTGCAGACCGTCACAGTCATCACCGCCGGCCAAACAACGCAAGCCAGGTGAGTGTATACTTTTGTGCGACCAATACAGGCGTTTTGTTGTCCTCTCCGATGCGAAAGCGGTTTTTTCACAGCCCGCGGCCCGCGAGCCCGGATAGCGCCGAACCGGCGGCAAATGGCAAATTGGTTCTTGCGGAAACCGCTAACCCCCTATACCTAGCGGTCATAACCCGCATATTCGGTCCCATTTAACGGAGCGACAGTCGATGGCGCGCGTCACCGTGGAAGATTGTATTGATAAGGTCGATAATCGGTTCGACTTGGTCCTGCTGGCTGCGCACCGCGCCCGGATGATCTCGTCCGGATCGCAACTCACCATCGATCGCGATAATGACAAAAATCCGGTCGTTTCGTTGCGGGAAATTGCTGAAGAAACCATCTCGCCCGAGGATTTGCGCGAGGAATTGGTGCATTCGCTGCAGAAATTCGTCGAAGTCGACGAGCCGGAGCCCGATACCGTGCCGTTGATCGGTTCCGCCGGCGCCAGCGTCGACGCCGACGACACCGAGGTGGCGCCGGAACGGATGACCGAGGAAGAGCTGCTGAAGGGTCTCGAAGGCCTGGCGCCGCCCGAGGAACAGCCCGAAGAAGACGAGTAGCGCCGGCTTTCATCCCGGATTTGCAAGGATTTGGCACGGCCCGGGCGGTTTCCGGGCCGTTTTCTATTCGGCACGTGCAGAGCTGGCGTGCTGCGCAATCGCCGATTGCGGGGTGTACGAGGCGCGGCCGCGGTCCTAAGACTGCCGGGCGGCGGATCAGCGAAACGGCTTCACTTCATCGCAGAACTCTCTAAAGTCGGGGACTTGGCCTTCGTTCCGGTGCGCGAGACCGCGATCGGAAGACGCCGGCTCCGACCGTCGAAGGCTTTGAACAGCCTGCATTTGGTTCGAATCCGCGGTCCGAACGTCGGTGGGCCATGACGAAGGACTGAATCTCATTGCGCGGCCCCCGCGGGTTCCGAGGGCTGCGCGCGCAAAGAGGTTAAGGTTGGATGGCGTATTGGCGCCGGAATTCACGGCAGATGGAAGCTGCGGCCGGCACGGTCGTGGTGATGAAACCGGCCGCCGCCGCGGTGAAGCCGGCGCGGCCGCGCTCGCGGATGATGCGGCAATATGATCTGGTCGAGCGGGTCCGCTCCTACAATCCGGATACCGACGAAGACCTGCTGAACCGCGCCTATGTCTACGCCATGGTGGCGCATGGCGAGCAGACCAGGGCGTCCGGCGATCCGTACTTCTCGCATCCCCTGGAAGTGGCGGCGATCCTCACCAATCTCAAGCTCGACGACGCCACGATCGTCGCCGCTTTGCTTCATGATACGATTGAAGATACCGAGGCAACCCGCACCGAAATAGACAATATCTTCGGTCACGAGATCGGCGCTTTGGTCGAAGGGCTGACCAAGCTGAAGCGCCTGGAGCTGGTTTCCCGGGAGGCCAAGCAGGCGGAAAACCTGCGCAAGCTGCTGCTGGCGATCTCCAACGACGTCCGGGTGCTGCTGATCAAGCTCGCCGATCGGCTGCACAATATGCGCACCCTGGAATTCGTGCCGCCGGCGTCGCGGCAGCGCATCGCCGAGGAGACTCTGGACATCTATGCGCCGCTGGCCGGCCGCATGGGCATGCAGGAGATGCGCGAGGAGTTGGAAGACCTCTCGTTCCAGAGCCTCGACCCGGACGCCTTCGCGGTGGTGATGCAGCGGCTGGATTCGCTGGCCGAGCGCAACCGCAACCTGATCGGCGAGATCGAGACCCAGCTCTCCGCCAACCTCGCCAAGAACGGACTCTCCGCCGAGGTCACCGGACGGCGCAAGCGGCCGTTCTCGATCTGGACCAAGATGGAGCGCAAATCGGTCGGCTTCGAGCAGCTCTCCGACATCTACGGTTTCCGCGTGGTGCTGAAGGATGTCGAGGCCTGCTACCGCGCGCTCGGCGTGGTCCATACCACCTGGCCGGTGGTGCCGGGCCGCTTCAAGGACTACATCTCGACGCCGAAGCAGAACGACTATCGTTCGATCCACACCACGGTGATCGGCCCCGGCCAGCAGCGCGTCGAGCTGCAGATCCGCACCGAGGAGATGGACCAGATCGCCGAGATCGGTATCGCCGCGCACGCCTTCTACAAGGACGGCGTCGGCTCGCCGACCGAAATGCTGAAGCGCGAGAGCAACGCCTTCGCCTGGCTGCGCCACACCATCGAGGTGCTGTCGGAAAGCTCCAATCCGGAAGAGTTTCTGGAGCACACCAAGCTCGAACTGTTCCACGATCAGGTGTTCTGCTTCACCCCGAAGGGCAAGCTGATCGCGCTACCGCGCGCCGCCAATGTCATCGATTTCGCCTATGCGGTGCATACCGACGTCGGCAATTCGGCGGTCGGCTGCAAGATCAACGGCAAGTTCGCGCCGCTGTCGTCGGAATTGCAGAACGGCGACGAGGTCGAGGTGCTGACCTCGGCGGCCCAGGAGGCGCCGCCCTCGGCCTGGGAATCGCTGGCGGTCACCGGCAAGGCCCGCGCCGCGATCCGGAGAGCCACCCGCACCGCGGTGCGCGACCAATATGCCGGGCTCGGCCGCCGCATCGTCGAGCGCCTGTTTGTCCGCGCCAAGATCGAATATGCCGACGACAAGCTGAAGGGCGCGCTGCCGCGACTGGCGCGGCCGTCGATCGACGAGGTGATGGCCTCGGTCGGACGCGGCGAATTGCGCGCCTCCGACGTCGCCCGCGCGATGTATCCGGACTACAAGGAGGAGCGGCTCGGCCGCTTCGCCGGCAAGCGCGATCCGGCCGACAACGCCAAGTTAAAGGCGCCGGGCGGCGCGGCGCGGGTCACCTCGGTGATCCCGATCCGCGGCATCAATTCCGATCTGCCGGTGAAATTCGCGCCGAACGGCGGCGCGGTGCCCGGCGACCGCATCGTCGGCATCGTCTCGCCGGGCGAGGGCATCACCATCTATCCGATCCAGTCGCCGGCCTTGAAGGATTTCGAGGAAGAGCCGGAGCGCTGGCTCGACGTCAAATGGGACGTCGACGAAACCACGCCGCAACGCTTTCCGGCGCGGCTGTTCGTACAGAACGTCAACGAGCCCGGCAGCCTCGCCCAGATCGCCACCGTGATCGCCGAGCACGACGGCAACATCGACAACATCAATATGAGCCGGCGCTCGCCGGATTTCACCGAACTCACCATCGACCTCGAGGTCTATGACCTCAAGCATCTCAGCGCCATCATCGCCCAGCTCCGCGCCAAGGCGGTGGTGGCCAAGGTCGAGCGGGTGAACGGCTGACCCTTAGTTCCTGATCTTCCGCGAGTTCTCCATGACCAAAGCTCTCCCGCTGCGCCTCGGCGTCAATGTCGATCACGTCGCCACGCTGCGCAACGCCCGCGGCGGCAAGCACCCCGATCCGTTGCGCGCGGCGCTGGCGGCGATCGAGGCCGGCGCCGACGGCATCACCGCGCATCTGCGCGAGGACCGCCGCCATATCCGCGACGCCGACATGGCGCGGCTCAAGGCCGAGATTTCCAAACCACTGAATTTCGAGATGGCGGCGACGCCCGACATGGTGCAGATCGCGCTCGCCACCAAGCCGCACGCGGTCTGCCTGGTGCCGGAGCGCCGCGAGGAGGTCACTACCGAGGGCGGCCTCGACGTCATCGGCCACCACAACACGCTGGCGCCGTTCATCGCCCGGTTCAACGACGCCGGGATCCGCACCTCGCTGTTCATCGCCGCCGATCCGGCGCAGATCGAGGTCGCGGCGAAGCTGCATGCCCCGGTGATCGAGCTGCACACCGGCGCCTGGTGCGACGCGGTCGAGGCCGGCAACGCCGACAAGGCCGCGGCCGAATGGCAGCGCATCGTGGCGGGCGTCGAACTGGCGCAGTCGGTGGGGCTGGAAGTCCATGCCGGCCACGGCCTGGATTATGCGACCGCCGAGACCATCTCGGCGCTGCCCCAGATCGCCGAACTCAATATCGGCTTTCATCTGATGGGGGAGGCGCTGTTCGTGGGGCTGCCGCAGTCGATCCGCACCATGCGCGCCGCGATGCTGCGCGGCCGTCAGACCCTGGAGGCGACCGCGTGATCCTCGGCATCGGCTCCGACCTGATCGACATCCGCCGCGTCGCCAAGGTGATCGAGCGCCACGGCGAACGGTTTCTCGAGCGGGTGTTCACCGACGCCGAGCGCGCCAAGGCGGCGCGCCGCGCCAAGAACGAGAAGATGGTGGTGGCGACCTATGCCAAGCGGTTCGCCGCCAAGGAGGCCTGCTCCAAGGCGCTCGGCACCGGGATCCGCGACGGCGTGTGGTGGCGGGACATGGGGGTGGTGAACCTGCCCGGTGGCCGGCCGACCATGGCGCTGACCGGCGGCGCCAAGGCCCGGCTCGACGCCATGACCCCGCCGGGCTATGAGGCGCGGATCGACCTGTCGATCACCGACGACTGGCCGCTGGCCCAGGCCTTCGTCATCATTTCGGCGGTCGCCATCGCAAGACCGTGAACGGCAAGGCTGTTGCAAGATTTCCGGCCGAAACTAAAAATCGCTGATAGATCATGTGATTAGAAAGTTTTCCGGGAGCCGTTGATTGCGCGGATGGAAACAACGGTCTAAAACCCGCGCGGAGTCTCCATCGGCTCGCGGCGCCCGCCAGCCGCGACCCGCGGGCCGGGGGGAATCGCCCAACACATCACGTCTCATCGCGAAGCGGCCACGCTTCTGTTGAGAACACTGCCGCTGCGCGGCTTACGCGACGGGAATGAGAAAGCGATGAGCGTGACCTCAGGGACCAAAACCGAAAGCGGAATCGGCGAGACCATTCGCGTCGTGATCCACGCCCTGATCATCGCCCTGGTGATCCGAACCGTGCTGTTTCAGCCGTTCAACATTCCCTCCGGCTCGATGAAGGCGACGCTGTTGGTCGGCGACTACCTGTTCGTCTCGAAATATTCCTACGGCTACAGTCATTATTCGCTGCCGCTGTCGCCGCCGATCTTCTCCGGGCGGATCTTCGGCTCGGAGCCGGCGCGCGGCGACGTCGTCGTGTTCCGGCTGCCGAAGGACGATTCCACCGACTACATCAAGCGGGTGATCGGATTGCCGGGCGACCGCATCCAGATGAAAGAGGGCCTGCTCTACATCAACGACGTGCCGGTGAAGCGCGAGCGGCTGAGCGATTTCGTCGGCGAGGACCCTTGCGGCTCCGACGCCACCGCGCGGGTCAAGCGCTGGAAGGAGACGCTGCCCAATGGCGTCAGCTATGAATCGCTGGATTGCGTCGACAACGGCTTCTACGACAACACCAACGTCTACAACGTGCCGCCCGGCCACTTCTTCATGATGGGCGACAACCGCGACAACTCCACCGACAGCCGGGTGCTGTCGGCGGTGGGCTACGTGCCGTTCGAGAACATCATCGGCCGCGCGCAGATGATCTTCTTCTCGATCGCGGAAGGCGAACACGCCTGGCAGATCTGGCGCTGGCCGACCGCGGTGCGCTGGAATCGTATCTTCAACATCGTGCGATGACGCAGGACACCACCAGCATCGAAACCGTGCCCGCGTCCACGCCCGCGACGTCTGCGCCGGCGGCCCCGGCCGCGGCCGCGGCCGACCCCGGTCGGGAAGCCGCGGCGGCGCGTAAGCGGCGCAGCAAGGCCGACGCCAAGGCCGCCGCCGCCGCGATCGAGGCGCGGATCGGCCACGCCTTCGCCGATCCGGTGCTGCTGACGACGGCGTTCACCCATGTCTCCGCGCTGAAGTCGGCGCGCAACCGCGCCGATAGCTATCAGCGGCTGGAGTTTCTCGGCGATCACGTGCTGGGCCTGGTGGTCTCCGACATGCTGTATCGGGCGTTTCCCAACGCCGATGAGGGCGAACTGTCGAAGCGCCTGGCCGATCTGGTGCGCAAGGAGACCTGCGCCGACGTCGCGCGCAGCCTCGACCTGTTGGACGGCATCAAGCTCGGCACGGTCGGCGCCGGCGCCGGCGCCCGGTTGCGCAAATCGGTGCTCGGCGACATCTGCGAAGCCGTGATCGGCGCGGTGTTTCTCGACGGCGGCTATCCCGCTGCCGAGAGCTTCGTGCAGCGCAACTGGCTGGAGCGGATGCGCAAGCCGGTGCGGCCCTTGCGCGACGCCAAGACAATTTTGCAGGAATGGGCGCAGGGCAAGGGTCTGCCGACCCCGGTCTATCGCGAGGTCGAACGCACCGGGCCGCACCACGATCCGCAATTCCGCGTCGCGGTGGATCTGCCCGGTCTGCAACCCGCGGAGGGCGTCGGCGGCAGCAAGCGCGCCGCCGAGAAAGTCGCAGCCTCGGTGATGCTGGCCCGCGAGGGCGTCAGCTCCGGCGGCAACGAAGGATGATGTTTTGAACGATCACGTTGAGTCCGACACCGAATCCGTGGCCGAGCCGGTTGCGACGCGCTGCGGCTTCGTCGCGCTGATCGGCGCGCCGAATGCCGGCAAGTCGACGCTGCTCAACCAGCTCGTCGGCGCCAAGGTCTCGATCGTGTCGCGCAAGGTGCAGACGACGCGGACCCAGGTGCGGGGCATCGCGATGTCCGGCCCGGCGCAGATCATCTTCGTCGACACACCCGGCATCTTCGCGCCCAAGCGCCGTCTCGACCGCGCCATGGTGACGAGCGCCTGGGGCGGCGCCACGGACGCCGACCTGATCGGCGTGCTGATCGATGTGGCTCGCTTCGAGCACGAGGAAAACACCGTGCTGCTGGAGAAGCTCGCCGAGCTGAAGCAGCCGAAATTCCTGATCCTCAACAAGATCGACACGGTGCCGAAGGAGAAGCTGCTCGAGATCACCGCCAAGGTGAACGAGCGGACGCAGTTCGAGACCACCTTCATGGTCGCGGCACTGACCGGCTACGGCGTCAAGGACATACTGGCCTGGCTGGAGACGCGCCTGCCGCCCGGCCCCTGGCTCTACCCGGAAGACCAGCTTTCGGACGCGCCCTTGCGCTTCC
>NZ_DASWPE010000057.1:0-6433 GCF_036404135.1 Rhodopseudomonas sp.
CGGCTCGGCGGCTGGGACGACTATCCATCGTCCAAACCTCCCGGCCCCATCACCTTCAAGCACGGCCTCGAACGCTTCTCCGCCATCGCCGCAGGATGGAGCCTCAGAGATGTGTGCATGCCTTAGTGCGCACGCAGGGACCCATCACCCTCGCGTGCGAGATGAAGACATGGCGCCGCCACAGCGCAACAACGCGACTCCGCGCCGTATGAGTCCCTGCGTGCGCAGGGACGACCCGTTGAAATGTCGAGACCACCTGACACGGCAGGTGCGCGCTGCGCGCCCGGGATGACGTCGAACTACATCCCGCGCGGCAGGGCCTGGGCGTCGCGAACGAGCGCCACGCCGACGCTCTGCTCGAGCGGCACCGAGATCGCCGGCGCGTGCTCGGCGTCGCCCTCATAGCTGGCGGTGATCGCGCGAAAACCCGGCGCCAGCGCCGAGGTGGTGAAGTTGGCGCTGCCGGAGCCGTCGAGCGCCAGATGCGCGGCGATCACCTGGTCGCCGTCGCGCAACGTCACAAACCCGCTGGCCGCCGTTTTGCCGGTGACGGTGACGCAGAGCGTCACCACTTCGCCCGGCGCGATCGGGTTTTGCGACGACGCCAGCACGACCTGCGGCCGGGCGACGACGCGGAGCGGCAGCGGCGCGGACTGCGCCGGCTGCACGATCAACGGCAGATAGTCCTGGGTGCCGCTGTAGTCGGCGCGGATCGCGTGCCGCCCCGGCGGCAGATCGCGCACCATGATGCGCGGCGACGCCACATCGGCCCAGCCCAGCACCACCAGCGTGGTCTCGTCGATGAACTGGATGCGGCCGCCGGGCACGCCGCCACCCTGCGGCGTGGTCACCGCCGCGGTCAGCGTCAGGGCCTCCCCGGCGATCGAGGGGTTGTCCGATGAGGTCAGCGTGACGATGGCCGTCTCGGCGATGATGATCGACTGCGCGTGGGCGGCCGCAGCCGCAATCAGCAACCCGGAAACAAGCGCCAGACCATGGCGAAGCGACACGACACGCATGACCGGCCTCCTGTGAGGAAAAGGGGCGATCCTTGCGCGTAGCCTCCGGAAACGGCGGATTGTAACAGAACGAAGGCGGCAGACAAACTCCGCGGCACTACGGAGCGCGCCGGGCGGCGCGCAAGCCGGCGGTCCCCATGGGCGCGCGGCAAAATCGCGCTTGTTGGCGCCGGTCGCGGCGTATTAAGACGGGGACCGCGTCCGCACCGTACCGGCGGCGCGAGGGGACAACAGGGAGAGAATGATGGCCGTGGACGGCACCTGGACTATCGTGATGACCACGCCGATGGGCGACCGCCAGGCGACGCTGGCGCTGCAAAGCTCCGGCACCACGTTGACCGGCACGCAATCCGCCGACGGCGATTCCGGCGAGATTTTCGACGGCACCGTGAACGGTGACGAGGTCGCCTGGAAACTGTCGATCACCAACCCGATGCCGCTGACACTGGCCTTCACCGGCAAGGTGTCCGGCGACGCCATCGAAGGCGAGATGGGGATCGGCCCGATGGGCTCGTTCCCGTTCAAGGGGACAAGGGCGTAAGACCGCGCGACATTCTCCGTCATGGCCGGGCTCGTCCCGGCCATCCACGGCCCCATGCAGGGCTTCGCTGGTCGGCGTGGAGACGGCCACGACGCATCGAGGGAAACGCCCTACACCTCGCTGCTCTTGGAAGCCGGCTTCATCGTCTCTCCACGCCACCGCCGTCATCCTGAGGCGCCGCCGAAGGCCCGCGGAGCGGGCTTCGGCGGCCTCGAAGGATGGGCTGTGGGCTCGGAGCTAGCGCGTCGCTCAGGGCCGCATCCTTCGAGGCCCTCGCTGCGCTCGGGCGCCTCAGGATGACGGCGCTTGCGCGGTGGTGCCTCAGAGGCTTACTCAAAAAGCGAGCAATGAAATCAGGCATTCAACCCGTCATTGCGAGGAGCTCTTGCGACGAAGCAATCCAGGACCACACGCGCAGCCCCTGGATTGCTTCGCGTCGAAGCCGACGCTGCGCGCCGGCCTCGGCTCGCAATGACAAAAACCCCTGGTTTTGCTCGCTGCTTTTTCGGCCAAGCTCCTCAGGATGACGGCGATCGCGCGGTGACGCGCCGCCCTCACCCCAGATTCAATTCCTTGAAGAAGTCGTTGCCCTTGTCGTCGATGATGATGAAGGCCGGAAAATCCTGCACCTCGATCTTCCAGATCGCCTCCATGCCGAGCTCCGGATATTCCACCAGCTCGACCTTCTTGATGCAGTGCTCGGCCAAGTTGGCCGCCGCACCGCCGATCGAGCCGAGATAGAAGCCGCCGTGTTTCTTGCAGGCCTCGCGCACCGCGACCGCGCGGTTGCCCTTGGCGACCATCACCATCGAGCCGCCGGCGGCCTGGAACTGATCAACAAAGGAATCCATCCGACCCGCGGTGGTCGGGCCGAATGCGCCCGAGGCATAGCCGTCCGGCGTCTTGGCGGGGCCGGCGTAATATACCGGATGGTTCTTGAAGTAGTCCGGCAGCGGCTCGCCCTTCTCCAGACGCTCGCGCAGCTTGGCATGCGCGGAATCCCGCGCCACGATCATGGTGCCGCTCAATGACAGCCTAGTCTTGGTCGGATATTTGCTCAGCGTCGCCAGAATCTCTTGCATCGGCTGGTCGAGGTCGATCTTCACCACCTCGCCGCCGAGCGCCTGCTCAACCTCCGGCAGGAAGCGCGCCGGGTTATGCTCGAGTTCCTCCAGATACACGCCGTCGCGGGTGATCTTGCCGAGCACCTGGCGATCGGCCGAGCACGACACCCCGAGCCCGATCGGCAAGCTGGCGCCATGGCGCGGCAGCCGGATCACGCGGACGTCGTGGCAGAAATATTTGCCGCCGAACTGCGCGCCGACCCCAAGCGACTGCGTCATCTTGAGGATTTCCTGCTCCATCTCCAGATCGCGGAAACCATTGCCGTTCTCGGAGCCGTGGGTCGGCAGCGCGTCGAGATATTTCGCCGACGCCAGCTTCACCGTCTTCATGCACAGTTCGGCCGAGGTGCCGCCGATCACGATCGCCAGATGATAGGGCGGGCACGCCGCGGTGCCGAGCGTCAGCACCTTTTCTTTCAGGAACGCCAGCAGCCGGTCTTTCGTGAGCACCGACGGCGTCGCCTGGAACAGAAAGCTCTTGTTGGCCGAGCCGCCGCCCTTGGCCATGAACATGAATTTGTAGGCGTCGTCGCCCTCGGCGTAGATCTCGCACTGCGCCGGCATGTTGTTGGCGGTGTTCTTCTCCTCGTACATCGACAGCGGCGCCACCTGCGAATAGCGCAGGTTGCGGCGCAGATAAGCGTCGCGGGCGCCCTCGCTGAGCGCGGCCTCGTCGCTGCCGTCGGTGATGACGTTAAAGCCCTTCTTGCCCATGATGATCGCGGTGCCGGTGTCCTGGCACATCGGCAGCACGCCGCCGGCGGCGATGTTGGCGTTCTTCAGAAAATCCAGCGCGACGAATTTGTCGTTCGGGCTGGCCTCGGTGTCGTCGAGGATGTTGCGCAACTGCTGCAGATGCTGCGGCCGCAGATAATGGTTGATGTCGCCGAACGCGGCCTCGCTCAAGGCCCGCAGCGCCTCGCGCTCCACCACCAGCATGGGGCGCCCCAGCACGATCTCGACCCGCACCCCCTCGGAGGTGATCTTGCGGTATGGCGTCTCGTCCTTCCCCAGCGGAAACAACGGGGTGTGCTTGTAGGACGGAACCGGGGTGGCGGCGGACGGGATCGGCGTGGGTGCGTTCATGAGCGGGGCCTCAAGGGGAATTTGCGCGCTCCTGTCTAGGCGCATTTGCGCCGATTTTGAAGCGTTCAAAATCGACCGCGGGGCGCCTGGGCTCGCTCCGCCATGAACCTCCAGGGCCTGTCGACAGACCTCTCATCAACCGCTGCGCCCGCGTCAGGACCGCGCGGCCGGATCTGCCCTGCCTTTCACCGCACGAGGAGCCAGCCATGCCCAGCTTCAAACTTCCGCTGTCCGGCGACGTCGTCCAGAACATCAGCCCGTGGACCGCCTTTCTGAGCCCGATCGGCAGCCAGTTCGGGCTGGTCAACATCACGCTGGGGCAATCCAGCGCGCCGCAGGTCGAGCAGGAGGTGCTGAACGACGTCGGCAGCTACGGCAAGCAGCTCGGCCGGATCGGCGACGCGCTGATCGTGCTGCTGGCGCACCTGCCCGCCGACGTCCGGTTGTCGCCCGACGAGTGCAAGGCGATCGACGCGCTCGACGACATGCTGCAGAAGATCGCCGACGTCAAAGCCAAGCACAACCGCGCGGCGCATCGCCCGCGCAGGATCGCCGCGGCGGCTTGAGGGGGGCGCGGAGCGGCGCGCAGACCCGTCTGGGGGGTGGTGTAGTCGCAGGGTGGCAAAGGCGCGTTAGCGCCGTTCGCACGCGATTCTCAAAGGTCGGACCGAGCCTTGAGGCAGTGGGCACGCTCCGCTTTGCCCGCCTTGCAAATCGCTACCCCTTCCCCTCCTGTTTCTCGGCATAGGCATCGACCAGCGCGCGGATCATGCGCTGGTAGGGCACCCGGCGCTTCTGTGCCGCGCGCTTGAAGTAGGCCACCGAGCGCTGCGACAGGCTGAGCGTCACCTTGACGTTTTCCTCGCGCAGCACGAGCTTGTCTGGCGACGGCAGAAAGTCCTCGACGATCCTGACGCGACCGATCTCGCCTTTGCTATACTTGACCATTGGCTTCTTCATAGATCGCTCGTCCTTTCCGCCAATAGCCGGCGCCGAAAATCCTGATCTTGCCGTTACGCCAAGTGAACCGCACCGTCAGGATACCGCCCTCGACTGCGCCGAAACAGAAATAGCGCGGCTCCCCGCGGCTGTGCTCAACATCCTCGGCGATCACGCGCCACGGATCGAGGAAGGCACGTTGCGCGACCTCGAAGGCAACGCCGTGTTTGGCGCGATTGAGGCGGTCTTTGGCGGCGTCCCATTCGAAATCGGACATCGGTCCGGTACTCGGTGATATGGTCAATCTACCATATTTTTGTATGGTTCTGCAAGCTCCTGAGAATCTGACCGAAAAAGCAACAAGTAAATCGGGATTTTGTCATTGCGAGCCAAGGCCGGCGCGGAGCGCGGCCGAAAAGCGAGGCAATCCCTGGGCTGCGCGTGGCGAACCCAGCGCAATGCATCTGCCCCGCTTGCATCCCGCGCGCCGCCGCGCTTCACTCTCCCCGGGACTGAGGAGACCGCGCGATGCCGTTGAGACGCCGGGCCGGCCGCAGGCCGGTCACCGCGCTGCTGGCGCCGGCCACGGCGCTATTGGCGGCGCTCTTGCTAGCGCCCGCCGCGGCGCGCGCCGACCGCTGCGACGACATCGCCCTACAATTGAAGCAGCAGATCGACGGCGTCACGATCGGCCGGACCATCGCCAATGCGATCTATCTCAGCCATCCCGCCGCCACGCAGGTCCGGCTCGGCTGCGCCAGCCGCAACGTCAGCAACGAATTGTCGGCCGCCGCCAAGGCCCGCAAGCCGTCCGCCGCCTTCCTGCAATTCGTCGCTGCCGCCAGCGCGATCATCTTCACGGTGCCGAAGGCCGATACGCTGCGCGGCGCCAGCCGCTGCCTCGGCCGGCTCGGGCTGTTGCACGGCGACGACGTCAAAACCCGCTACCGCCGGCTCGACATGCATTGCAGCCGCAGCAACACCGCGGCGAGCATCACCATCGCGCGGCGCCGCGACGAGTAGGCCGGCGATAGCGTTTTCGAGCGAAGTGGATCCCGGTTCGCGTGAAGAAAACGCGTCAAAATCAGAATTGAGAGCTTCGGTTCTGATCCATCAGAACCGAAATAGCGCGAAGATGGCATTTGAACGACGCCGCTCACCTGTTATTCATCACTGTGCCGCAACGCGTCCAATTGTGTCCAATTGTAAAAAAGGATTCACCACTCGTTGGCGCCGGCGGCGCACTGTCCGCAAGCGAGACAGTCGAAAGGACCTCCGATGAGTATTTCCAGCGTTACTGCGTCGCCGCCGCCCCCACCGCCGCCGCCGGTCGAAGCCAAGCCGGTTGCCAAGCCGGTCGAGGCGAAGGCGCCGAACACCGACGACAGCGACAACGCCGA
Source organism: Rhodopseudomonas sp. (assembly GCF_036404135.1). Taxonomy (GTDB): domain Bacteria; phylum Pseudomonadota; class Alphaproteobacteria; order Rhizobiales; family Xanthobacteraceae; genus Rhodopseudomonas_A. Next base: position 6,110 of record NZ_DASWPE010000057.1, read on the forward strand.
TTCCCGTTCCGCGCCGCCTCCCCCGCCGCCGTTGCCGCCGGGCCAAGGCACCCGCGTCGACATCATCGCCTGAGCCGGCGCGTCTTCATGATCAAGCCCCGCTGGTGCGGGGCTTTGGCGTTTGTGGACACACGTCCGTAACAGCTTCGCATTGCGGCGCGGCTGCCCTGCAGCCCCACCTCCGCGCGTCGTCCCTGCGCACGCACTAAGGCATGCACACATCTCTGAGGCTCCATCCTGCGGCGATGGCGGAGAAGCGTTCGAGGCCGTGCTTGAAGGTGATGGGGCCGGGAGGTTTGGACGATGGATAGCCGTCCCAGCCGC
>NZ_DASWPE010000058.1:0-8139 GCF_036404135.1 Rhodopseudomonas sp.
CAAAAGAAAAAGCCGATGCGGTTGTGCCGCATCGGCTTTCTGGTCGTCGGTCGTTCTGGAGTGGTTACAACGGGATGTTGCCGTGCTTCTTCGGCGGCCGGTTCTCGCGCTTGGTCAGGAGCTTGCGCAGCGCCAGCGCCACCGTCGAGCGGGTCAGCGCCGGATCGATCACGTCGGTGATGTAGCCGTTCGCCGCCGACACGTAAGGCGAAGCGAATTCGGCGCGGTAGGCGGCGGCGAGTTCGGCGGCCTTGGCCTTGCGGTTGTCGCCGGCGCTCTTCAGCTCCTTGCCGTACAGCACGTTGATGGCACCCTCGGCGCCCATCACCGCGATCTCCGCGCAGGGCCAGGCGAACACCACGTCGGCGCCCATCTCCTGGCTGCACATCGCCAGATACGAGCCGCCATAGGCCTTGCGCATGATCACCGTGACCTTCGGCACCGTCGCCGAGGCGTAGGAGAACAGCATCTTGGCGCCGTGGCGGATGATGCCGCCGCGTTCCTGATCGATGCCGGGCATGAAGCCCGGGATGTCGACCAGGGTCACCAGCGGGATGTTGAAGATGTTGCAGGTGCGGATGAAGCGCGCGCCCTTGTCGGAAGAGTCGATGTCGAGCGTGCCGGCCTTGATCGACGGCTGGTTGGCGACGATGCCGACCACGATGCCTTCGATGCGGGCGAAGCCGACCACGATGTTGCCGGCGAAATTGGCGTGCACTTCGAGGAATTCACCGTCGTCGACCAGCTTTTTGATGATGGCGTGGACGTCCATCGGCTGTGACGAACTGTCGGGGATCAACTCGTTGAGCGAGGCGTCCTCTTCGATGGTGATGTCGGTCGACGGACGATGCGGCGGATCTTCCGAATTGTTCGACGGCAGATAGCTCAGCAGCTGCTGCACCAGGCGGATGGCGTGGGCCTCGTCGTCGGCGACGAAATGCACGTTGCCGCTGACCGAGGAATGCATCGCGGCGGAGCCGACCTCGTCCATCGTCACCGCCTTGCCGGTCACCGCCTTGATGACCTCCGGGCCGGTGATGAACATGTAGGCGTTGGACTTCGTCATGATGATGAAGTCCATCAGCGCCGGCGAATAGGCGGCGCCGCCGGCGCACGGCCCGCAGATCACCGCGATCTGCGGCACCACGCCGGACAGCGTCACGTTGTGGAAGAACACCTCGCCATAGCCGGACAGCGCGTCGACGCCTTCCTGAATGCGCGCGCCGCCGGAATCCTTGAAGGCGACCAGCGGAATGCCGAGCTTGGCGGCGCTGTCCATCACCGAGACGATCTTCTTGGCGTGCATCTTGCCGAGCGAGCCGGCGGCGACGGTGAAGTCCTGGCTGAACGACGCCACCTGGCGGCCGTCGACGAAGCCGGTGCCGACCACCACGGCGTCGCCGGGCAGGTCCTTGGCTTCCATGCCGAAGAAGTGGCAGGTGTGCTTCACGTAAAGGCCGGATTCCTGGAAGGTGTCCTCTTCGAACAGCGCCGCCAGACGTTCGCGCGCGCTCCACAACCCCTTCTTGTGGCGCGCTTCGATCTTGTCTTCGCCACCGCCGACGGTGATCGTCTTGCGGCGGGCTTTCATTTCTTCGAGTAGCTTCTCCGAGAGCGCCATGGCAGCTTTCATCCTTGAGCTTGTCGTGATCAACGCCGACCGACGTCGTGCGAGGGCCTGTGCCCCGCCGCGTCGACGCCTCTCAAAGGCGCTTTGCGTCGGTGGCTTCGGCGGTGCGGATCGGAGCCGGCCCGCAGGCCGGCCCCGCCTTGGGTGGCGTGGCTTCGTTCAGGCTTGTTCCAGCTCGACCAGCGCGCCGAAGAAATCCTTCGGATGCAGGAACAGCACCGGATTGCCGTGGGCGCCGATCTTCGGCTCGCCGTCGCCGAGAACCCGGGCGCCGGCGGCCTTCAACTGTTCGCGCGCCGCCAGGATGTCCTTCACCTCGTAGCAGATGTGATGGATGCCGCCGCTCGGGTTCTTGTCGAGGAAGCCCTGGATGGTGGATTTGTCGCCGAGCGGGTGCAGCAACTCGACCTTGGTGTTGGCCAGTTCGACGAACACCACGGTGACGCCGTGCGCCGGAATCGGCTGCGGCGCCGACACCTTGGCGCCGAGCGTCTCGCGGTAGGTCTTGGCCGCGGCTTCGAGATCCGGCACCGCAATGGCGACGTGGTTGAGTTTACCGATCATGATTGTCTCCTCACGAGATGGATGGACATTCGCAGCGGACGAAAGCACGCCTCCGCCGTGGCGTTGATGGCAGCCGCAGGCCGCTGCAACCGCGCCGCTGGCCGCGACGGCGCGCCGGCCGGTCGACCGGACCGCGTGTCCCCGAGCTTCGACACCTTCGGCTGCATCGGCATTTTCCGCGTGTTGCACAACACGAACGAGCTTTCCGGAATCGAGGATGAGCTGATCGCGCCGCAAATACTCACGGTGTCTGTAGCGCTTTCATTTTGGTCTGGAAAGCTGGGCGGAGCGCGGATTGTTAGTCGGTTTTGCCCGCAAAACCCCCGGCCTATACGCTCGTCGACTCAGCTTTGGCGCGCTGCGGCGTCGCCCGCCGCGGCGCAGTTGCCGCTGAATTCAGCCCCCCGCAGCCCTGTTGTTCAACGCCGGCGCGGCCCGATCGTCGCGCCCGCCGCGCCGCTCCGGCCGCCGCGCCGCTTATACATCGGCGACCCAAAGGCATGCGTCAGTCGATCGCCCCTATACGACAGATAGCCCGCGCTTGACCTCAGCTAGCTGGTGGCGCCGCAGACGCCGCGCTAACCCAATGACTGCCTTGGATGTTCGAGCCGTCCGGCTCGTGTGAGGGGTCAACGGTTTCGGCCACCGGGATTCCTCATCGATCGAAGCGTAGACCCCCGGTCGATTCGATTCCCGAGCGCCGCGGGCGCGCTGGACAAAGCAAACAGAGGAACACCGCATGTATCGCGAACGAATTCGCATGCCGTCCCTGACGGGCAAAGTCGTCTCCCCCGAAACCGCCGCTGAATTGATCAAGGACGGCATGACCGTCGGCATGTCGGGCTTCACCAAGTCGGGCGACGCGAAAGCGATCCCGCCGATCTTGGCCGAGCGGGCGCTGCGGGAGAAATTCAAGATCAACCTGCTGACCGGCGCCTCGGTCAGCGACGAGATCGACAGCACCCTGACCAAGGCCGGCATCATCGCCCGGCGGATGCCCTATATGGGCGATCCGACCTTGCGCAAGGCGATCAATGCCGGCGAGGTGATGTATGTCGACCAGCATCTGTCCGAGACGGTCGAGCTGCTGCGGGCGCATCAGATTCACGGCATCGACGTCGCCATCATCGAGGCTGCCGCCATCACCGAGAGCGGCGGCATCGTCCCCACCACGTCGGTCGGCAATTCGGCGAGCTTCGCCATTCTCGCCGACAAGATCATCGTCGAGCTGAACCTGGCGCAGCCGGCGAGCCTCGAAGGCCTGCACGACATCTATATTCCGGGCCGCCGGCCGCACCGCGACCCGGTGCCGGTGGTGGCGCCGGATTCGCGGATCGGCACCACCTATATCCCGGTCGATCCGTCGAAGATCGCCGCCATCGTCATCTCCGACAAGCGCGACAACGCCGTCAAGCTGGAGAAGCCGGACGAGGACACCAACGCGATCGCCGGCCATCTGATCGAGTTCCTCAAGCATGAGGTCAAGGTCGGTCGCCTGGGCAACAAATTGGCCCCGCTGCAGTCCGGCGTCGGCGCCATCGCCAATGCGGTGTTGCACGGCTTCACCGATTGCCCGTTCCATGATCTCACGATGTACTCCGAGGTCATTCAGGATTCGGTGTTCGACCTGGTCGACTCCGGCAAGATCGTGTTCGCCTCGGCCACCGCGTTCTCGCTGACCCAACCCTGCTGGGATCGGCTGTACAACAACCTCGACTTTTACAAGAAGCGGATGCTGCTGCGGCCGCAGGAGATCAGCAACCATCCCGAGGTGATCCGTCGGCTTGGTTTGATCGCGATCAACACCGCGCTGGAAGCCGACATTTACGGTAACGTGAATTCGACGCATGTCGGTGGCACCCACATGATGAACGGCATCGGCGGTTCGGGCGACTTCGCCGGCAACGCCTTCCTGACCACCTTCGTCACCAAGTCGATCGCCAAGAACGGCAAGATCTCGTCGATCGTTCCGATGGTCAGCCACGTCGACCATCCCGAACATGACGTTGACCTGCTGATCACCGAACAAGGTCTGGCCGACATGCGCGGCCTGGCGCCGCGTGAGCGCGCCCAGGTGGTGATCGCAAACTGCGTGCATCCGAGCTATCGCGACATGATGCGCGATTACTACAAGGATGCGCTGACCCGCGGCGGTCATACGCCGCATGTGCTCGAGAAGGCCTACTCGTGGCATGAGCAGTTCAGAAACACTGGCAGCATGCGTGCAGAAGACGCCGTTGCCACTGGGAATAGCAAGACTGCTGCGTGATCGATCTTCGCTTTCAAAAGGATAGGAGTCCGCATTGAACCACGATCATAAAGAATTGACGTTGGATTTTCCGGCCACTTCAGTCGAGGAGTGGCGCAAGAAGGTCGACGTGGAGCTCAAAGGGGCTCCGTTCGAGAAGAAGATGGTGACGAGGACGCTGGAGGGTATCGACATCCAGCCCTTGTATCTTGAGGAAGATTGGCCTCGCGGCGGCGATCCGTCGGGCTTTCCGGGACTGTTTCCCTACACCCGCGGCACCGATCTGATCGAACGCACCCGCAGCGGTTGGGACATCCGTCAGGAATTCCGCGAGCCCAATCCCGCAGACGCCAACGCGGTGATCAAGACCGATCTGTCCCGCGGCGTCACCTCGGTGCTGCTGCGGCTCACCGGATCGGCGAACGGCGGCGGCGTCGCGATTGAGGACGTTGCTGGCCTTGAGGCCAGCCTGGCCGGGGTCGATCTGGCGAAGGTTCCGGTGGCCCTCGACGCCGGCGCGGCGTTCCTGCCGGCGGCTTCCGCCTTGATCGCGCTGTGGCGCAAGCGCGGCGTCGCCGACAAGGATGCCAAGGGCGAGTTCTGCGCCGATCCGCTGGGATTTTTGGCGGCGACCGGCGGGCTGCCCTACAGCCTGGAGAGCGGCTATGCGCAGTTGGCGGCGTTGGCGTCGCTGACCTCGAAGACGCTGCCGGGCGTGCGCGCGGTGACCATCGACACGGCGCCCTATCACAATGCCGGGGCGGCGGAAGTTCAGGATCTCGGCATCGCGCTGGCCACCGCGGTCGCCTATCTGAAGGCGCTGACCGCGGGCGGGCTGTCGATCGACGACGCCTGCCGGCAGATCAGCTTCACCTTGTCGGTGGGCTGTGAGGAATATCTGGAAATCGCCAAGCTGCGGGCGGCGCGCAAATTGTGGGCGGCGCTGGCGACGGCGGCCGGCGCATCGCCGGAGGCCGCGGCGATGGTGCTGCGGGCCAAGTCCGCGGCGCGGATGTTCACGCGGATCGATCCGTGGGTGAACATGCTGCGCGCCACGGTGTCGACCTTCGCCGCGGCGGTCGGCGGTGCCGACAGCATCACCTGTCTGCCGTTCGACGATGCGATCGGCATTCCCGACCCGCTCGGGCGCCGGATTGCGCGCAACACCCAGGTGATCCTGGCCGAAGAATCCAACCTCTACCGGGTGGCCGATCCGGCCGGCGGGGCCTGGGCGATCGAAACCCTGACCCAGCAGATGGCGGACAAGGCCTGGGCATTCTTCCAGGTGATCGAAGGCAAGGGCGGGATCGCCGCGGCGCTGGCCTCGGGCTTCGTCCAGGGCGAGATCGCCAAGACCATGGATGAACGCGACAAGGCGATCGCCAAGCGCAAGGCGCCGCTGACCGGCGTGTCCGAGTTCCCCAACATCCTGGAGAGCGCGCTGGAGCGGCCGACCGTCGATGTCAGCGGGATTCTGGCCGAGGTTGCCAAGCGCACGGCGGCCGGCGCCAAGGCTGCGGCGGCAGAGCTGCAGAGCCTGGGCAAGGCGGTTTCCACCCAGGCTGTGGACAAGGCCCTCGCGGCCGGCGCCGGGTTCGGCGACGTGGTGGCGGCGGTTTCCGGTTCGAAGGTCGCGGTGCCGGCACTTCCGAAGCGGCGTCTGGCGGATCGCTTCGAGCGGTTGCGCGATGCGGCCGCGGCCCACAAGGCCAAGACCGGGCAGGAGCCGACGATCTTCCTGGCCAATCTCGGACCGATTGCCAAGCACACCGGCCGGGCCACCTTCGCCAAGAACTTCTTCGAGGCGGGCGGCATCAAGGCGACCAGCAACAACGGCTTCTCGGACGTCGAGGCTTGCGTTGCGGCGTTCAAGGAGAGTGGCGCCAAGATCGCCATCATCTGCTCCTCGGACGCTCTCTATGAGCAGCTCGTCCCGAGCTACGCGCCGGCGCTGAAGGCCGCCGGGGCGACGACACTTTACCTGGCCGGGGCCCCCGGCGAGAAGAAAGCGGACTACGACGCGGCCGGCGTGGACGATTATATTTTCCTCGGAGGCGACGTTTTGAGCAAACTGACCGACCAACTCGTTCGTCTGGGAGTGCTAGCGAAATGATCCCGAATTTTTCCGAAATCAGCCTGACGCAGGCCAAGAACAGCGCGTCCTACGCGGAGTGGGAAGCCAAAGTGTGCGCCGAGACAGGCAAGGGCCTGGACGAGATGCTGTGGGAAACGCCCGAGAAGATCGGCGTCAAGCCCCTCTACACGGCATCGGACCTCGATGGGATCGACCATCTGCACACCATGCCCGGGATGCCGCCCTACAAGCGCGGTCCGTACCCGACCATGTATGTGACGAAGCCCTGGACGATCCGGCAATATGCCGGGTTCTCCACCGCCGAAGCCTCGAACGCGTTCTACCGCCGCAATCTGGCCGCCGGCCAGAAGGGGCTGTCGATCGCGTTCGACCTTGCCACCCATCGCGGCTATGATTCCGACCATCCGCGGGTTGTCAGCGACGTCGGCATGGCCGGCGTGGCGGTCGACTCGATCCTCGACATGGAGGTGCTGTTCAGCGGCATTCCGCTCGATCAGATGTCGGTGTCGATGACGATGAACGGCGCGGTGCTGCCGGTGCTGGCCGGTTACATCGTCGCGGCGGAAGAGCAGGGCGTCAGCCGTGAGAAGCTGACCGGCACCATTCAGAACGACGTTCTGAAAGAGTTCATGGTGCGCAACACCTATATCTACCCGCCGCAGCCTTCGATCCGGATCATCTCGGACATCTTCGAATACACCTCGAAGTATATGCCGAAATACAACTCGATCTCGATCTCCGGCTACCACATGCAGGAAGCCGGCGCGACCGCCGACATCGAGATGGCCTACACCCTGGCCGACGGCATGGAGTACATCCGCGCCGGCATGAAGGCGGGCATGACGGTGGACGATTTCGCCCCCCGGCTGTCGTTCTTCTGGGCGATCGGCATGAATTTCTACATGGAAATCGCCAAGATGCGCGCGGCCCGCATGCTGTGGGCCAAGATCATCGAGGGCTTCGGCGCGAAGAATCCGAAGTCGATGTCGTTGCGCACCCACTCGCAAACCTCGGGTTGGTCGCTGACGGCGCAGGACGTGTACAACAACGTGGTGCGAACCCAGATCGAGGCGATGGCCGCGGCGCAGGGCCACACCCAGTCGTTGCACACCAACGCGCTCGACGAGGCGCTGGCGCTGCCAACCGACGCCTCGGCCCGCATCGCCAGAAACACGCAACTTCTGCTGCAACGCGAGAGTGGCACCACCCGGGTCATCGACCCTTGGGGCGGCTCCTTCTTCGTCGAACGCCTCACCGCCGATCTCGCGGCGCGAGCCTGGCAGCACATCACCGAAGTCGAGGCCATGGGCGGCATGGCGCGCGCCATCGAGGCCGGATTGCCGAAACGCCGCATCGAGGAAGCGGCCGCCGAGACGCAGGCGCGGATCGACGCCGGCCTGCAGGTCGTCGTCGGGGTCAACCGCTACCGCCCGACGACGGAGCCGCCGCTCGACGTTCTCAAGGTCGACAATGCGGCGGTGCGCGACGCGCAACTCGCCAAGCTCAAGCGACTCCGGGCGGAGCGCGACGGCGACGCCGTGGCGGCGGCGCTCGGCGGACTCACCGGAGCGGCCCGCGAAGGCTCCGGAAACCTTCTGGCTC
>NZ_DASWPE010000059.1:0-38350 GCF_036404135.1 Rhodopseudomonas sp.
CACGCCGGGCGTCGGCTATGTGATGTCGAAGGCCGGCGTGACCCTGACCGACAAGTCCTACACCCGGCCGCGGCAATCGACCTGCGTGCGCTACAACACCACGGTCTGCACGACGTTCTGATTTCGCTGCGGGAGCCGAACCGAACGATCCGAAATCATTATCGAAGTCGCTGCGCGACCGAGCGGCCGCGCGGTGCAGCGAGCACGGCCTTCAAACGACAGGACCGTGCAGGCAGCCCGGCCTTCAAACGACAAAGGCCGCGCAGCGAGCGCGGCCCGACATGACAAAGTCCGCGCGGTCAGCGCGGCCTTCTTTTCTTGCAGTGGCATTTCGCAGCGCGAGCTGTCGAAATTTCGTTTAGCCAGCGGCGCGGAGGTTATCGGCCGACGACTTGCCAGAACGACGATCGGCGACGATTTCGTAGCTGATCTTCTGGCCTTCACGCAGGGTGCCAAGGCCGGCCCGCTCAACCGCGCTGATGTGCACGAACACGTCGTTGCCACCATCGTCCGGCTGAATGAATCCAAAGCCCTTGGTCGCGTTAAACCACTTCACGGTTCCCATGCTCACGGGGGTAGTCCCTTCTCAATATGCTATAGTAGAAACCCACTTTCGATGGGCTGGTGAGATCGAATTTTTGGAAGGGTCGTCAGCGTCTAAACCGGCTGTACCGGTGGATAGCTAATGTCGTCCGGCCGAAAATCGATTAGTCGATGTTATGCGAAAGCGGGCCCCAAAACAATCCTGACGTGCACGATTTTTTAATCGGAAGGCCAGTTGTGGTCCGGGTGCCAAGCACGTTTGACGTCATGGCGCGGCGACGTGCAGCGTCGCCGCGGTGCCATTTACCTGCGGCGGAATTGGCCGCGCGGCGGGGCGCCCCGCGGCGGGCCGCCACCCGGACGTTCGTCCTTGTGGCGGAATATCAGCCGGCCCTTCTCCAGGTCGTAGGGCGACATCTCGATGGTGACCCGGTCGCCGGCCAGCGTCTTGATGCGGTTCTTCTTCATCTTGCCGGCGGTGTAGGCGACTATTTCGTGTCCGGCGTCGAGTTGCACGCGATAGCGTGCATCGGGAAGGATTTCGGTCACCAGTCCTTCGAACTGGATCAGCTCTTCTTTAGCCATGGTCGTCTCCAGATCGGCCGTTGATCAGCGCTGCGGTCTATGGGTGCGGTTGGGTTGAGTTCCGGGGCGGCTCTCGCGATGCAGGAACGCGACGCCCTGGATGCCTTCCTTGGCGGCCTGCGGCTGCGGGCGGGCGGTCTCGTGCCGGCTCGGCTCATGCCGTGCCACCGGGGCGGCGATCGTCCCACCGCTCGGCCGCCGACGGCGACGCGGGCCGTTCGAGGACGGCACGGCCTCGTTGCTCCGCGGGGAATGCACGTGCGGCGCGGCATGCGCGCCGCGATGCTGCGAGACCTTCGCCACGGTATCGCGATGGCCCGGAGTGCGGCGATCCTCGCGCGGCAGGGTGACGCGGATCAGCTTCTCGATGTCGCGCAGGAACGCCATCTCCTCGCCGGCGACCAGCGAGATCGCGATGCCCTCGGCGCCGGCGCGCGCGGTGCGGCCGATCCGATGCACATAGGTTTCGGGGATGTTCGGCAGATCGAAATTCACCACGTGGGTGATGCCGTCGACGTCGATGCCGCGGGCGGCGATGTCGGTGGCGACCAGGGTGCGGATTTCACCGGAGCGGAACGCCGCCAGCACGCGCTCGCGATGGTTCTGCGACTTGTTGCCGTGGATCGCGTCGGCGGTGATGCCGGCCCGCGCCAGCCCCTTCACCACCTTGTCGGCGCCGTGCTTGGTGCGGGTGAAGATCAGCGCCCGGTTGACGTTTTCCTGCTTCAGGATCTGCGCCAGCAAGGTCGGCTTGGCGGAGTGATCGACCTGGATGATGCGCTGGGTGATGCGCTCCACGGTGGAGGCCACCGGGGTCACCGCGACCCGCGCCGGATCGCGCAGCATCTGCTCGGCGAGATCGGCGATGTCCTTCGGCATGGTGGCCGAGAAGAACAGCGTCTGCCGCTTGATCGGCAGCTTCGCCACGATCTTGCGGATGTCGTTGATGAAGCCCATGTCGAGCATGCGGTCGGCTTCGTCGAGCACCAGGAATTCCACCTGATTGAGCTTCAAGGCGTTGCTCTGCACGAGGTCGAGCAGCCGGCCCGGGGTGGCGACCAGCACGTCGAGGCCGGGCATGATCGAGCGAACCTGGCGTCCCATAGGGACGCCGCCGATCGCCAGCGCCGAGCTCAGCTTGATGTGCCGGCCATAGGCGTTGAAGCTCTCCAGGATCTGGCCGGACAGTTCACGGGTCGGGCTCAGCACCAGCACGCGGCAGGTCTTCGGCTGCGGCTTGATGCGGTTTTCCAAGAGGCGGTGCAGAATCGGCAGCGCGAAGGAGGCGGTTTTGCCGGTGCCGGTCTGGGCAATGCCGACGACGTCGCGGCCGGCCAGGGCAAGAGGAATGGTTTGAGCCTGAATCGGCGTCGGGGTCAGGTAATTTTCTTCTTTAAGCGCACGCGAAATAGCTTCGGCGAGGCCGAATTCCTGAAAGGAGGTCAAAAGGTTGTTTCTTTCCATTACAAAGGCAGGCGCCCGGCAAGCTAGACCAGGAGCGCACGAGGGGGTGTCTGAGACACCCGCGTGTTTGGGGCGTCGGCTTTGTTAGCTGAAGGGGCAAGCCAGAAACCGTTTAGACGGGCTCAGAACACGCGGCTCGCATTGACCCGATGATTCTCAAGGTCGTTCTTTCATATGGAACACGATCGTTAAAGATTCAAGATGTATTCGGCGTCGGGCGAGCTTTCTCGCATCTGATCGGTCAAAAATTAGCCTGACCAAATTATTCGCTCAGGTCCTGGGCTGTTTGCCTAATCTGGCGGCAGATTTTGAATGCAACTAAGTGGCAGAATTGCCGCGAAAATCCGCAGATCGCGAAATCTCTCGCATCTCCACCCCCTTATCGCTTTACCCACCCATGGCATGGATCTTGCGATTCCGTTAACGCAGACGGCCGTTGGGGCCGCGCATCACTGTATCTGCGTCAGGGAGACGAGACCTCATGCTTACTGAACCGAAGCAATCGAAGGCCATGCCGATCAGTCGGCGGCGCTGGCTGGCAGCGACCGCCGGGCTGATTCTGGGCTTGGCCACGTTCAGCACCGCGAAAGCCGAGGACACCATCAAGGTCGGTGTCCTGCACTCGCTGTCGGGCACCATGGCGATCAGTGAAACCACGTTGAAAGATACCATTCTCTTCCTGATCGACGAGCAGAACAAGAAGGGCGGCGTGCTCGGCAAGAAGCTCGAGGCCGTGGTGGTCGATCCGGCCTCGAACTGGCCGCTGTTCGCCGAAAAGGCCCGCGAGCTGATCACCAAGGACAAGGTCGCCGTGGTGTTCGGCTGCTGGACATCGGTGTCGCGCAAATCGGTGCTGCCGGTGTTCAAGGAATTGAACTCGATCCTGTTCTATCCGGTGCAGTATGAGGGCGAAGAGTCCGAGCGCAACGTGTTCTACACCGGCGCCGCGCCGAACCAGCAGGCGATCCCGGCGGTCGACTATCTGATGAAGGACGAGAAGGTGAAGCGCTGGGTGCTGGCCGGCACCGACTACGTCTATCCGCGCACCACCAACAAGATTCTGGAAGCCTACTTGAAGTCGAAGGGCGTCAAGCAGGAAGACATTATGATCAACTACACGCCGTTCGGTCATTCGGATTGGCAGACCATCGTCGCCGACATCAAGAAGTTCGGCTCGGCGGGCAAGAAGACCGCGGTGGTGTCCACCATCAATGGCGACGCCAACGTGCCGTTCTACAAGGAGCTCGGCAACCAGGGCGTCAAGGCCACCGACATTCCGGTGGTGGCGTTCTCGGTCGGCGAGGAAGAACTCGCCGGCATCGACACCAAACCCCTGGTCGGCCATCTCGCCGCCTGGAACTACTTCCAGTCGATCAAGACCCCGGAGAACGAGAAGTTCATCAAGGCCTGGCAGGCCTATACCAAGAACCCCAAGCGCGTCACCAACGATCCGATGGAAGCCCATGTGATCGGCTTCGACATGTGGGTCAAGGCGGTGGAGAAGGCCAAGTCGGTCGACGCCGACAAGGTGATCGACGCGCTGCCCGGCACCGAGGCCAAGAACCTCACCGGCGGCACTTCGAAGATGCTGCCGAACCACCACATCACCAAGCCGGTGTTCATCGGCGAGATCAAAGCCGACGGCCAGTTCGACGTGGTGTGGAAGACCCCGGGCCTGGTGGCCGGCGACGCCTGGTCGAAGGAGCTGGACGGCTCCAAGGATCTGATCGGCGATTGGGTCGGCAAGAAGTGCGGCAACTACAACACCAAGACCAACAAGTGCGGCGGGCAGGGGTCCTGATCGGTTCGCGAGCGCACCTCTCCCCGCGCGCGGGGAGAGGGTGGATGCCGCGTCGCTCGGATCAACTTCGACGCATTCAGGCCTGCAGGGCCTGATCCAAACCAGCGAAGGCGGCGACGGCGCCGCCTTCTATTCTTTCCCGGGGTCCGCCAGTGCTGAGCTTCTTCCCTGATCGTGGTTTCTTTGATCGTCTTCGCGCCTTTGCCTTTGCATGTGTGCTGATCGTCGCGTCCGCCATGCCCGCGCTGGCCGGTCCGTTCGAGGACGCCGTCGGCCAATTCGCCAATGATTCGTTTTCCGATACCGAAGAGGCGATCGGCGTCGTCGCCACATCTGGCCAGCAGCAGGCCTATGCCATCATCACCGCGCTGCAGGACGGCCGGCTAATGGCCGACGCCGACTCCAAGCGCGTCTTCGTCACTCAGCCGGACGGCAAGATCGTCGACGCCGCCAGCGGCGAGGCGGTGCCGAGCCTCCCGGATGGCGCCGCCGCGGTGCGGCTGAACAACCGGCTGCGCCGCAGCGTGGAAGCCGCGCTCGGCGGCCTGACGCTGCAATCGCCGGATCTTTCCAAACGCATCCAGGCCGCGCAATCGGTGTTCAAGACTCACGACGAAGCCATGCTGCCGATGGTCGACGGCGCGCTCGCCAAGGAAACCAACCGTGCCGCCAAGCTGGCGTTCGGTGAGGCCCGCGCCGCGATCCTGCTGTTCAAGCAGGACGCCACCGATCCGGAGAAGCTCGAAGCCATCGCCGCGATCAAGGCGCGCGGCGACCAGGAGGCGCTGGCGCTGCTCACCGGGCTTTCCGGCGATCAGTCGGTCGTCGTCACCCGCGCCGCCGCCAATGCCACCAAAGCGATCGAGAGCCGGCTGGCGCTCTGGTCGATGGTGCAGAACGCCTGGTACGGGCTGTCGCTGGGCTCAGTGCTGCTGTTGGCGGCGATCGGGCTCGCCATCACCTTTGGGGTGATGGGCGTCATCAACATGGCGCATGGCGAGATGGTGATGATCGGCGCCTATGTCACCTTCGTGGTGCAGGAGACCATCCGCACCTCCTATCCGGCGCTGTTCGACTATTCGCTGCTGATCGCGGTGCCGCTGGCGTTCCTGGTCGCGGGTCTGATCGGCGTGGTGATCGAGCGTTGCATCATCCGGTTCCTGTACGGCCGGCCGCTGGAGACCCTGCTGGCGACCTGGGGGCTGTCGCTGGTGCTGCAGCAGGCGGTGCGCACGCTGTTTGGCCCGACCAACCGCGAGGTCGGCAATCCGTCCTGGATGTCGGGCGCGTTCGAACTCGGGCAGATCGTCATCACCTACAACCGGCTGTGGATCCTGTGCTTTACGCTGGCGGTGTTCGCGATCCTGTTGGCGATGCTGCGCTACACCTCGCTCGGGCTGGAAATGCGCGCGGTGACGCAGAATCGCAGAATGGCTGCGTCGATGGGCATCGCCACCTCGCGGGTCGATGCGCTGACCTTCGGGCTCGGCTCGGGCATCGCCGGCATCGCCGGGGTGGCGCTGTCGCAGATCGACAATGTCAGCCCCAATCTCGGCCAGAGCTACATCATCGATTCGTTCATGGTGGTGGTGTTCGGCGGTGTCGGCAATCTGTGGGGCACGCTGGTCGGTGCCTTCACGCTCGGCATCGCCAACAAGTTTCTCGAGCCGGTGGCGGGCGCGGTGCTCGGCAAGATCGCCATCCTGGTGCTGATCATCCTGTTCATCCAGAAACGCCCGCGCGGGCTGTTCGCGCTGAAGGGCCGGGCGATCGAAGCATGAGTGCAGACTTTCCGTACACCGCCGTCGCCCTTCGAGGCTCGGACTTCGTCCTCGCACCTCAGGGTGACGGCTCAGCGCACGAGGACGTCATCCTGAGGTGCGCGCGCGTAGCGCGGGCCTCGAAGGATGGCCGAAGCAAGGCTCTTCGATGACCCCGCACCTCCTCACCCGCACCCTCGACCGCAGCGCCGCCATCTTTCTCGCCGTGGTCGCCGCGGTCGGCATCTTGCTGCCGCTGGCGAATCTGCTGGTCCCGGGCTCCTCGACGCTGCACGTGCCGACTTATCTGATGGCGCTGTTCGGCAAATATCTTTGCTACGCGCTGTTGGCGCTGTCGATCGATCTGATCTGGGGCTATTGCGGCATTCTCTCGCTCGGCCACGGTGCGTTCTTCGCGCTCGGCGGCTACGCCATGGGGATGTATCTGATGCGCCAGATCGGCTCGCGCGGAGTTTACGGCAACCCCGTTCTGCCCGACTTCATGGTGTTCCTGAACTATCAGTCGCTGCCGTGGTATTGGCACGGCTTCGACATGTTCTGGTTCGCCGCCTTGATGGTGATCGTGGTGCCGGGGCTGTTGGCGTTCGGTTTCGGCTGGCTGGCGTTCCGCTCCCGCGTCACCGGCGTCTACCTTTCGATCATCACCCAGGCGATGACCTATGCGCTGCTATTGGCGTTCTTTCGCAACGATTTCGGTTTCGGCGGCAACAACGGGTTGACCGACTTCAAGGATATTCTGGGCTTCAACGTGCAGGCCGACGGCACCCGCGCCGTCTTGTTCGCGCTGAGCTGCCTCGCTTTGATCGTCGGCTTCCTGATCTGCCGCGCGGTCGTCACCTCGAAGCTCGGCAAGGTGCTGATCGCGATCCGCGACGCGGAGTCGCGCACGCGTTTTCTCGGCTACCGGGTGGAATCCTACAAGCTGTTCGTGTTCACGCTGTCGGCCTGCATGGCGGGCGTCGCCGGCGCGCTCTACGTGCCGCAGGTCGGCATCATCAACCCCGGCGAATTCGCGCCGGGCAATTCGATCGAGGCGGTGATCTGGGTCGCGGTCGGTGGCCGCGGCACGCTGATCGGCGCGGCGCTCGGCGCCGTCGTGGTCAACTACGCCAAGACCGTGTTCACCTCGGGGCCGCTGGCGCCGTATTGGCTGTTCATGCTCGGCGCGCTGTTCATCCTGGTGACGCTGCTATTGCCGAAGGGCATCATCGGCACTTTCAACGCCTGGTGGGAGCCGTGGAAGGCCAAGCGCGACCATGCCAACGCGGAGAGTGCGGCGCGCGAAGACGGCGTCATCGAACCCCACATGGCGGAGTAGCGCGATGAGCATGCTGGAAACCCGCGCCACGCCGTCGCTGCTCTATCTCGACGGCGTCCACGTCTCGTTCGACGGCTTCCACGCCATCAACAACCTGTCGCTGACGCTGGAAGCCGGCGAGATGCGCGCCATCATCGGCCCGAACGGCGCCGGCAAGACCACGATGATGGACATCATCACCGGCAAGACCAGGCCCGACCAGGGCGAGGTGCTGTTCGACGGCAGCGTCGACCTCACCAAGCTCGACGAGACGCAAATCGCCGAACTCGGCATCGGCCGCAAATTCCAGAAGCCCACGGTGTTCGAAAGCCAGACCATTGAGGACAATCTGTTGCTGGCGCTCAACGTCGACCATCGGGTGCGCGGCACGTTGTTCTGGCGCCGGAGCAAGGCGGAGGCCGCGACCATCGAACGCGTGCTGGAAACCATTCGGCTCACCGATGCGCGCGACCGGCTGGCCGGCTCGCTGTCGCACGGGCAAAAACAGTGGCTGGAGATCGGCATGCTGTTGGCGCAAGACCCCAAGCTCCTCTTAGTCGACGAGCCGGTCGCCGGCATGACCGACGTGGAGACGCACCAGACGGCAGAGCTTCTCAAAGAAATAAACCGCGGCCACAAGACCGTGGTGGTGGTCGAGCACGACATGACCTTCGTGCGTGAACTCGGCGTCAAGGTGACGTGCCTGCACGAAGGCAGCGTGCTGGCCGAGGGCAGCATCGATCAGGTCTCGGCCAACGACCGCGTCGTCGAAGTGTATTTGGGAAGATGAGAGGGTGATTGGCGAGTAGGGAGTGGCGAATAGCGAATAGAAAGTTCTTGCCATTCTCGGAAATGACCGTTGTTCTACTCGCTACTCGCTACTCGCTACTCGCTACTCGCTACTCGCCCCTTGAGGACATTCCATGCTGACCGTCGACAACATCAGCCTGTATTACGGCGCGGCGCAGGCGCTGCGCGGCGTCTCGATCGCCGCCTCACCCGGCAAGGTGACCTGCGTGCTCGGGCGCAACGGCGTCGGCAAGACCAGCCTGTTGCGCGCGCTGGTCGGTCAGCAGGCGATCTCGTCGGGCGCGATCAGCTTCGACGGTCACGACATCTCCAAGCTGAAGCCCTATGAGCGGGCGCGCGGCGGCATCGCCTTCGTGCCCCAGGGCCGCGAGATCTTTCCGCTGCTCACCGTCGAGGAGAATCTGAAGACCGGCTACGCCCCTTTGAAGCGCGCCGACAAGACCATCCCGGACGACGTGTTCGCGCTGTTTCCGGTGCTGAATTCGATGCTGCGCCGCCGCGGCGGCGATCTCAGCGGCGGCCAGCAGCAGCAACTGGCGATCGGCCGCGCGCTGGTGATGCGGCCGAAGCTGCTGCTGCTCGACGAGCCCACCGAAGGCATCCAGCCCTCGATCATCAAGGACATCGGCCGGGCGATCGCCTATCTGCGCGGCCTCGGCAATATCGCCATTGTGCTGGTCGAGCAGTATCTCGACTTCGCCTGCGAACTAGGCGACAATTTCGCGGTGATGGACCGCGGCGCGGTGAAGTTTAGCTGCGATCGCGCCAGCCTCGATCCCGCGGAAATCAGCCGCCAGATGGCGTTGTAGGAATTCATGATCGCGGAATGGCGAGACACGGGTTTGGCCTCACCTCTCCTCGCTTGCGGGGAGAGGTCGGATTGCGAAGCAATCCGGGTGAGGGGGGCTCTCAACGAGTCCGCCCATCAAGCGACGCCCCCTCACCCCAACCCTCTCCCCGCAAGCGGGGACAGGCAGCGCGTTGCCATTAAGGCGCCGCCGCCGAAGTCATCCAGCCTGTGATCCCCCTCGACACCAACGCCGCTGCCATCTTCGCTGCCAACCGCGCGCGGGGCGCGGTGGCCTTCGACGTCAGGCGTGAGGGCGGCGTCACCCGGCGCGGCCGGGTGCAGGAATCCGGCTCGCTCAGGGTGCGGTTTCCCTCGCCCGAGGCCGAGGGCCTGTCGGCGGTGCTCATCAACACCGCGGGCGGCATCGCCGGCGGCGATCGCTTCGACACCGCCATTGCGGTCGGCGAGGGCGCCCGGCTGACGCTGACCACCGCGGCCGCCGAGAAGGTCTATCGCGCCGCGGACGCGCCGGCGCAGCTTAGCGTCGCGCTCAAAGCCGAAGCCGACGCGCAGCTTTCCTGGCTGCCGCAGGAGACCATCCTGTTCGACCGGGCGCGCCTGGCGCGCAGCATCGACATCGATCTGGCCGACAGCGCCACGCTGCTGTTGTGCGAGATCGTGGTGTTCGGCCGCGCCGCGATGGGGGAAAAGATGCTGTCCGGCGCCTTCGTCGATCGCTGGCGGCTTAGCCGCGGCGGCCGGCTGGTGTTCGCCGAAACCGTGCGGCTCGAGGGCGACATCGGCGCCAGCTTGGCGCGGCCGGCGGTGGCGGGCGGCGCCGCCGCGATCGGCACCGTGCTGATCGTGCCGGGCGACGAGGCGCTGGTGCAACGAATTCGCGACATCGCCGCGGGCTTTCGCGGCGAGGTCGGAATTTCCGCCTGGAATGGATTTGCAATGGCGCGGTTCTGTGCCCAAGATGCGGCGCGGCTGCGCGCCGACATGATGGCGGTGCTCGGCTGTGCCAGCGGCGCCGCGCTGCCGCGGCTGTGGCTGAGCTAGGTGTTGCATCGATCGAGTCCCCCGCATGAATCTCTCCCCCCGTGAAAAAGACAAGCTGCTGATCTCGATGGCGGCGATGGTGGCGCGCCGGCGGCTGGAGCGCGGCGTCAAGCTCAACCACCCGGAAGCCATCGCCCTGATTTCCGATTTCATCGTCGAGGGCGCGCGCGACGGCCGCAGCGTCGCCGAGCTGATGCAGGCCGGCGCCGAGGTGATCAGCCGCGCCCAGTGCATGGATGGCATTCCCGAGATGATCCACGACATCCAGGTCGAGGCCACCTTTCCCGACGGCACCAAGCTCGTCACCGTGCACCAGCCGATCCGATGAGGCATCCATGATTCCCGGCGAATTGTTCATCGAAGACGGCGAGATCGAGCTCAACGCCGGCCGCGACACGGTGACGCTCGACGTCGCCAATGCCGGCGACCGCCCGATCCAGGTCGGCTCGCACTACCATTTCTTCGAGACCAACCCGGCGCTGCAATTCGATCGCGCCAAGGCCCGCGGCATGCGGCTCGATATCGCCGCCGGCACCGCGGTGCGGTTCGAGCCGGGGCAGAGCCGCGAGGTGCGGCTTGTGGCGCTCGCCGGCAGGCGCGAGGTCTATGGTTTCCGCGGCGAGGTGATGGGCAAGCTTTGAACGGCGTTGATTGGGCGGGTTGCAGGGAATATCTTGCAAGCTGAGGAGACGCGAAATGTCCTACACAGCGACTGCGGTCATTGCCTCCAACGGACAGATCACACTACCTGCTGCCATCAGGGAGCGCCTCGGCGTGAAGGAAGGTGATCGGTTGAGTTTCGCTCTCGCCGATTCGGGCGAACTCACCGTCACTGCGATCCATCGGCGCAGCATTTTCGAAGACCTTGACGCGTTGCAACTGCCGTCTCTTGGGCGCCCGCTCACCCAAAAAGACATCGACGACGCCATCGGAGAGGAAATGAAAGCGCAGGAACTCCGAATTCGGAACCAGAATACATGATCGGCGTCGATACTAATGTCTTGCTCCGATTTTTCGACTCTGTCGATCAGCCTCAGCAGGCGACGGCAGTGCGGGAACTGGTTCGCAGTCAGGGACCTGTTTTCGTCAATCCAATCGTGCTCGTTGAGTTTGTGTGGACTTTGCGTCGCAAATTTCAGCTAGATCGTGACGCGATATACGCTCGGCTTTCACGTGTGACGAACTCCCCCGAATTCGCCATAGCCGAAGCCTCGGCGACAGGTCGTGCCGTCGAGAGTTTCCGCAATGGTCCCGCAGATTTTGCCGACTATCTGATGGGTGAGTTGAACAAGCTGGCTGGTTGCGAGACGACGGTGACCTTTGACAAGGACGCCGCAAAGCACCCGACCTTCGCGCTACTCGAAACCTGAGATAACCTTCATGTCCGTGAAAATCCCACGTTCCGTCTATGCCGACATGTTCGGGCCGACCACCGGCGATCGGGTGCGGCTCGCCGACACCGACCTGATCATCGAGGTGGAAAAGGACTTCACCCACTACGGCGAGGAGGTGAAGTTCGGCGGCGGCAAGGTGATCCGTGACGGCATGGGGCAGAGCCAGCTCACCAACGCGCAAGGCGCCGCCGACACCGTGATCACTAACGCGCTGATCGTCGACCATTGGGGCATCGTCAAGGCCGACGTCGCGATCAAGGACGGCCTGATCGTCGCGATCGGCAAGGCCGGCAATCCCGACATCCAGCCCGGCGTCACCATCATCATCGGCCCCGGCACCGACATCATCGCCGGCGAGGGCAGGATCCTCACCGCCGGCGGCTTCGACAGCCACATTCACTTCATTTGCCCGCAGCAGATCGAGCACGCGCTGATGAGCGGCGTCACCTCGATGCTCGGCGGCGGCACCGGCCCGTCGCACGGCACCTTCGCCACCACCTGCACGCCGGGGCCGTGGCACATCGGCCGGATGATCCAGTCGTTCGACGCGTTTCCGGTTAATCTCGGGATTTCCGGCAAGGGCAACGCCTCGCGCCCCGCGGCGCTGAAGGAGATGGTCGAGGCCGGCGCCTGCGCGCTGAAGCTGCACGAGGACTGGGGCACCACGCCGGCGGCGATCGACAATTGCCTGACCGTCGCCGACGATTACGACGTCCAGGTGATGATCCATTCCGATACGCTGAACGAGTCTGGTTTCGTCGAGGACACCATCAAGGCGTTCAAGGGCCGCACCATCCACGCCTTCCACACCGAGGGCGCCGGCGGCGGCCACGCGCCGGACATCATCAAGGTCGCAGGCCTGCCCAACGTGCTGCCGTCGTCGACCAATCCGACCCGGCCGTTCACCAAGAACACCATCGACGAGCATCTCGACATGCTGATGGTGTGCCACCATCTCGATCCGTCGATCGCCGAGGATCTGGCGTTCGCCGAAAGCCGGATTCGCAAGGAGACCATCGCCGCGGAGGATATTCTCCACGACCTCGGCGCGCTGTCGATGATGTCGTCGGACTCTCAAGCCATGGGCCGGCTCGGCGAAGTGATCATCCGCACCTGGCAGACCGCCGACAAGATGAAGAAGCAGCGCGGGTCGCTGCCGCAGGACTCCGCGCGCAACGACAACTTCCGGGTCAAGCGCTACATCGCCAAATACACCATCAACCCGGCGATCGCGCACGGCGTGGCGCGGCTGATCGGCTCGATCGAGCAGGGCAAGCTCGCCGATCTGGTGCTGTGGTCGCCGGCGTTTTTCGGCGTCAAGCCGGAGCTGATCATCAAGGGTGGCTCGATCGTCGCGGCGCCGATGGGCGATCCGAATGCGTCGATCCCCACCCCGCAGCCGGTGCATTACCAGCCGATGTTCGCCGCCTTCGGCCGTTCGCTGGTCGCCTCCTCGGTGGTGTTCACCTCGCAGGCCGCGGTGGCGGAGGGGTTGGCGAGACGCCTCGGCATCCAGAAATCGCTCTACGGGGTGGAGAACACCCGCTCGGGAATCTCCAAGAAGAGCATGATCCACAACGACGCCACCCCGCAGATCGAGGTCGATCCGGAGACCTACGAGGTCCGCGCCGACGGCGAACTGTTGACCTGCGCGCCGGCCGAGGTGCTGCCGCTGGCGCAGCGCTATTTCATGTATTGAGGCGCTTTCTTGTATTGAGGATCTTGCCACAAATATCGGCGTCATCCTGAGGAGCCCGGCTGCGCGCAGCGACGACGGGCGTCTCGAAGGATGGGCTCCACGCTCCGTCATCCTTCGAGGCCTTTCGCGTTGCTCGGACAGCTCGGGATGACGGCACCGGCGTAGATGCCGTAAAGGCGGCTTCCAGCGGGCGAGGGGCCGGTCGCAAACAATCGCTGCAATCTCGTCGGCGCAGCCCGTATTGTACGGCCGACCGCACGCCGAACACCGCCACGGTGCAGGCTGCGGTCACTCCGCCGGTCGCGAGGCGACGGCAAAGCAACCGTGAGTGCCCCATGATCCGCGCAACCACCGTCATCGGCCAGCATCGTTGGAAAGAGGCCGCGGCCGATACCGTGGTGCTGGATTTCGACGACCGGCACCGCCGACGCACCGCGATGACGGGCACCCGCGGGCTGCAATTCCTGCTCGACCTCGAACACGCGGTGGCGTTGCGCGGCGGCGACGCCCTGCTGCTGGAAGACGGCCGCCTGATCGAGGTGGTGGCCGCCGCCGAGCCGCTGATCGAAATCCGCTGTGCCGATCCGCAGCAATTGGTGCGCGTCGCCTGGCATCTCGGCAACCGCCATTTGCCGACCCAGATCGTCGGCAAGGCATTGAGGGTCCGCCGCGACCACGTCATCGAGGCGATGCTGCAGGGGCTCGGCGCCAGGATCGTCGAGATCGAGGCGCCGTTCGATCCGGAAGGCGGCGCCTATGCGCAGCCGGCCGAGACCGCCCACGATCATGCCGGGCATGACCACGCGCACCACGATCACAGCAAGCATGATCACGCCCACCACGATCATCATGATCACGGCAAGCACGATCACCACGGCCACGCCGCGCATGATGATCACCACGTCCACGACGAGCATTGCGGCCATGATCACCACGGCCATGCTCACAACCACAAATAGCGACGCCGCGGCGCGGTCGGCCGAGCAGGCGGCGCTGTACCGGCTGATGACCTGGCTGTCGCCGGCGTTTCCGGTCGGCGCGTTTTCCTATTCCAGCGGCATCGAATGGGCGGTGGAGGCCGGCGACGTGATCGACGCCGCCACGTTGCGGGACTGGCTGGCGGCGATGCTTGGTCACGGTTCAGGCTTCTGCGACGCGGTGCTGCTGGCCCAGGCGCATCGCGCCGCCTCAGGCCACGATCACGCGGCGCTCCGCGACATCGCGGAGTTGGCCTGCGCCTTGGTGCCGTCGCGCGAGCGCCATCTGGAAGCCACTGCGCAAGGCCGCGCCTTTGTCGAGATCGCCCGCGCCGCCTGGCCGTGCGATCCGCTCGACGGCGCGCTCGCGGCCTGCGCTGGCCTGACTGCCTATCCGGTGGTGGTCGGCGTCGTCAGCGCCGCGCATCGCGTGCCGCTTGCGGCGACGCTGCACGGCTTTCTACATGCGGTGGTGTCGAACTGGATTTCTGCCGGCTCCCGGCTCATTCCGCTCGGTCAAACCGACAGCCAGCGCCTGATCGCGGCGCTGGAGCCGGACGTGATCGCCACCGGCGCGCGGGCCTTGATAGCAAGCCTCGACGACCTCGGCAGCGCGACGTTTCGCGCCGATTTAGCCGGCATGCGCCACGAGGCGCAATACACCAGGCTGTTTCGTTCGTAGTTCGGCGAAATCAGATCCGGCCGTCATCGTTCGGCTGCGGGTTGCGGCGGTCGCCGCGGTTGGCGTCGGCTTTGTTGGCTTCGTGGCGACCGATCACGCAGCCCGCCACTGCGCCGAGCGTGCCGTGGTGTCCCGCGTAGTGGCCGGCGACGCCGCCGACGATCGCGCCCTTGATGCAGCCCTTGGCCTCGGCCGCGGACGTGAAAGCCAATCCGAGAATGGCGCAGACGATCAGACGCTTCATGACAACCTCCGATGAAATTCTACAAGACAATCCGGCTTGCCCGCGATGGTTCCGGCGGCGTATCGATCAGTCGCGATCGAGCGCTGCCAGCGCTTCGGCTGCGGCGAGGTCGTCGCTGGTGTTGGCATTGAAGAACGGATCGCGCGGCTGCGTCGGCCAGTCCACCGTCGCGACCTGATAGCGCGCGAGAAACCCGCCGACCTTGCGCAGGCCCTCGACCGCCAGCGCGTGGCGCAGCTGCTCGCGCGCGGTCACGTCCCACAGCCCGATCACCGGATGCGCGCGACCGCCGGAGGCGGCCACCGCGAGTTGCGCATGCTGTTCGCTCAGCGCGCGCCCAAGGCGCGCGACCAGATCGCGCGGCAGGAACGGGCAATCGGCCGGCGCGCTCAGCAT
The DNA here is from genome assembly GCF_036404135.1 of Rhodopseudomonas sp. GTDB lineage: Bacteria > Pseudomonadota > Alphaproteobacteria > Rhizobiales > Xanthobacteraceae > Rhodopseudomonas_A. The sequence continues at coordinate 15,526 of NZ_DASWPE010000059.1, forward strand.
CCAACGGACGCCGGGCCGGTTGGCGGCGGCCCAGTCGAGCCCGGCCAGCACGCCCGCCAGCGGCCCGGCGAAGCCTGCGATACTGTCGGCGACCACCGGCAGTCCGACCTTCGCGAATCGCGCAGGGTCGCCGTTGGCGTTGAGCACCAGGCTATCGCATTGCGGCATCAGCCGCGCGATCACCCGCTCAAGCAGGCTGCGGCCGCCGATGTTGCGTAGCGGCTTGTCGCCGCCGCCGAGCCGGCGCGCCAATCCGCCGGCGAGAATCACCGCGGGTACGGCCGGAGCCTCGGGGTCTGGCTGGGTCATCGCGAATGTTGATAGCACTACGATGGACCAACGGCCAAGGCGATTGACGCGGCCGCGGTCCTTCGCCATCGTCAAGTCATGACCACAACAACGCTCGATCTCACCGGGCTGAAATGCCCGCTTCCCGCCCTGCGCACCCGCAAGGCGCTGAAGACATTGCAAAGCGGCGACCTCCTGGAGGTCTGCTGCACCGATCCATTGTCCGTCATCGACATTCCTAATCTGGTGATCGAAACGGGTGATCGGGTCGAAATCCGACAACGCGATGCCAAGCGCATCGTGTTTCTGATCGAGAAGGTCGGATCGATCGCCGCGACCTGAGCCCGGCTGCGCAAGGAACCATCGGTTGCGCTGGAAATTATTCCGGGCAAACCAAGGAGCGCAGGATGGCCCGCAAGTACTCCAAAGAGGCAGCGGCGAAAGTCGCACGCGCGGTCAAGAAGTCCAAGGCCGGGACGCTGAAGAGCGGCCGATCCGGCAAGACGGTGAAGAGCCGCAAGCAGGCGATCGCGATCGGATTGTCGGAAGCCCGCGCCGAGGGCAAGAAGGTGCCGCCGAAGAAGACCGCAAAGAAGGCGACGAAGGCCTCCGGCAAGAAGGCCGCCAAGTCCGGCGCCAAGACATCCGGCGCCAAGACATCCAGCGCAAAAAAATCCAAAGCCAAAAAGTCGAAGGCCAAAAAGTCGAACTAGCAGCGGCGACTTGTCATCGCGGGCGTTACTGCGACCCCAACTCGCTATGTTGAGTGTCCTTCATTGGACGGGATCGCCTTGCTAACGCGTGCGGTATCGCGCGAACACCCTCCGCGGGTCGTCCCTGCGCACGCAGGGACCCATCACCCCTGACGTCAGCGCTAGAAACCGCCCTGGCAACAGCGCAAATGAGACTCCGCGCCGTATGGGGCCCTGCGTGCGCAGGGACGACTCGTTGGAATGCAGAAGTCACTTCACGCTCGAACGGCGCTATGATTCTTTAGCGTAATATACGGCACCGGCAACGCCGCGCTCTCGCTCTTGACGATCGCTCACTGATTAGCTCACGCCGATCAACCGGCCTTGCGCCGCTTGGCGGGCGCGCGCGGTGCCTTGGCCGTGCGGGCGCGGCGCGGCGGCGGGCTGCGGCGCGTCGCGGCTTTGCCGGGCTTGGCCTTCAGGCTCTGCTTCAGCGCGTCCATCAGGCTGATGACGTTGTCGGGCTTCTCCGCGGGCTCGGCAACCTTCAACGGCTTGCCGGCGGCCTTGCGCTTCACCAGCGCCTTCAGCGCGGTTTCGTAGCTATCCTCGAATTTCGACGGATCGAAATGCGCCGCCTTGCTGTCCAGGATGTGCGAGGCGAGTTCGATCATGTCCTTGGTAATCTTCGGGGTCTTGATGCCGCCGAAGTAATCGTCGGCGTCGCGCAGCTCGTAAGGATAGCGCAGCGTGGTGCCGAGCAGCCCCTTGCCGAGCGGTTCGATGGCAATGACGTGCTCGCGATTGGTCAGCACGATGCGCGCCAGCGCCACCCGATCCTTGTCCTTCATGGCGTCGCGGATCACCGCGAAGGCCTCGACCCCAGCCTTGCCGTCGGGCACGATGTAGTAGGGATGGTTGAGATAGCGCTTCTCGATCTCGTCGGCGGGCACGAAGCTATCGATCTCGATGGTGTGGGTGCTCTCGATCTGCACCGCGTCGAGTTCGTCCTTCTCGATCTCGATGAACTTGCCCTTGCTGATCTCATAGCCGCGCGCCTTCTGATCCTTCTCCACCACCTCGCCGGTGTCCTCGTCGACCATCTGCTGCTTCAGCCGGTTGCCGGTCTCGGCATTGATCATGTGGAAGCGGGTCTTCTCGACGCTGGTGGAAGCTGGATACAGCGCCACCGGGCACGACACCAGCGACAGCTTCAGCGAGCCTTTCCAATAGGCGCGGGGCGGGGCCATGGCGTCTCCAATGTCGGTGATAATCTTGGCGCAACGCACCGCGGCGAAGCGGAACTTCAACCGCAATTGCGGGTTTTGGTTCCGAGTTGTTGAATGGCTCGTGTAGTGAGGATTTCCCGTGACGCTCGACAACCTCAAGCTCTATCGCAAGAAGCGCGACTTCGAGAAGACCGCGGAGCCGAGCGGAGAGGCCGCGGTGGCGCCGTCGCAGCGCCGCCGCTTCGTAATCCAGAAACACGACGCGACCCGGCTGCATTACGACCTGCGGCTGGAGTTCGACGGCGTGTTCAAGTCGTGGGCGGTGACGCGCGGCCCGTCGCTCGACCCGCATGATAAGCGGCTTGCGGTCGAGGTCGAGGACCATCCGCTCGACTATGGCGACTTCGAAGGCACCATTCCCAAAGGCCAGTATGGCGGCGGCACGGTGCAGCTCTGGGATCGCGGCTATTGGGAGTCCGCGGATCCGGAGCGCGGCTTCAAGAAGGGCGACCTGAAATTCACGCTGCACGGCGAGAAGCTGCACGGCAGTTGGGTGTTGGTGCGGATGCGCCACGACCGCAACGGCGGCAAGCGCACCAACTGGCTCCTGATCAAGCACCGCGACGATGATGCCCGCGAGGGCCATGGCGAGGAGATATTGGCGAAGGACGCCTCGGTGGCGTCGGGCCGCGCGATGGAGGAGATCGCAGCCGGCAAGGGCCGCGCGCCGAAGCCGTTCATGCTGCGTGCGGCGCGCGCCAAGGCCGACGCGGTGTGGGACTCCAATCATGGCCTCGCGGCCGACGCGCGGGCCGAGCGCGAAACGCCGGCGGCGCGGCGCGCAAAGCCCGCGAGGGCGACACCGGCCAAGACGAAAGCGAAAAACACCGCAGAAAAGAAAGCCACACCCGGGAAGTCGGCGGCGGACGGTCCGAAGGAAGCTAAGGCCAAGCCGGCCAAGCGCGCGAAGACGGCGAAACCGAAAGCCGCGGCGATGCCGGATTTCATCCCGCCGCAACTCTGCACCCCGGTCGACCGGCCGCCCGGCGGCGAGGGGTGGGGCCACGAGATCAAGTTCGACGGCTATCGCATGCAGTTGCGTGTCGAGCGCGGCGAGGCGGTGCTGAAGACCCGCAACGGGCTGGACTGGACCGCGAAGTTCGCGGCGATCGCCAAACAGGCCGCGGCCTTGCCGGATTGCATCATCGACACCGAGATCGTGGCGCTCGATGCCGAAGGCGCGCCGGATTTCGCGGCGTTGCAGGCGGCGCTGTCGGATGAGGCGACCGGCAATCTGATCTGCTTTGCGTTCGATCTGTTGTTTGCCGAGGGCGAGGATTTGCGGGCCTTGCCGCTGCATGAGCGCAAGCAGCGCCTGCAAGTGATGCTGGAGGCGATGCGCGGCCGCCGCAAGCAGGGCGTGATCCGCTACGTCGAGCATTTCGAGAGCGGCGGCGATGCGATCCTGCAGTCGGCCTGCAAGATGTCACTCGAAGGCATCGTGTCGAAAAATCTCGACGCGCCGTATCGCTCCGGGCGCAGCGAGAGCTGGACAAAGGCGAAGTGCCGGGCCGGCCATGAGGTGGTGATCGGCGGCTGGAAGAGCAACGCCGGCAAATTCCGTTCGCTGCTGGTCGGCGTGCATCGCGACGATCATCTGGCCTATGTCGGCATCGTCGGCACCGGCTTCGGCCAGGACAAGGTGAAGCGGATCATGCCGGCGCTGAAGGCGAACGCTGCGAAGGAGAATCCGTTCGGCGGCACGACCGCGCCGAAGCAGACCGCGGAGGTGCACTGGTTGAAGCCGGAGCTGGTGGCGGAGATCGAGTTCGCCGGCTTCACCGGGGCCGGCATGGTGCGGCAGGCGGCGTTCAAAGGGCTGCGGCAGGACAAGCCGGCCGAGGAGGTCGCGGCTGAAAGCCCGAAGCGGACCGCGGTTGCCGAGCCGAGCGGCAAGCGTCCCGGCAAAGCCGTCCGCGCGGCGAAGGCGGGCGCGGCAAAACCTGCCGCCGCGGCGAAGCCGGGGCATGCCGCGCAGGTGATGGGCGTCGCCATCTCCAAGCCCGACAAACAGCTTTGGCCCGACGCCGGCGACGGCGAGCCGGTCACCAAGCTCGATCTGGCGCGCTATTTCGAAGCGGTCGGCGGCTGGATGCTGCCGCACATCAAGGGCCGGCCGTGCTCGATCGTGCGCGCCCCGGACGGCATCGCCGGACAGCAGTTTTTCCAGCGCCACGCCATGCCGGGCAGCTCCAGCCTCCTGGAGCTGGTCACGGTGTCCGGCGATCGCAAGCCGTATCTGCAGGTCGACCGCATCGAGGGGCTCGCGGCGGTGGCGCAGATCGGCGGGCTGGAATTGCACGCCTGGAATTGCGCGCCGGACGCCCCCGACGTGCCGGGCCGTTTCGTGTTCGATCTCGATCCGGCGCCCGGCGTCGCGTTCAGCGAGGTGGTGGTCGCGGCGCGCGAGATGCGCGAGCGGCTCAGCGCGTTGGGGCTGGAGAGTTTCTGCAAGACCACCGGCGGCAAGGGACTGCATGTGGTGACGCCGCTTTCAGCCTCCAAACAGCCGATCGATTGGAAACAGGCCAAGGCGTTCGCGCAGGCGGTGTGCCGGCAGATGGCCGACGACAGCCCCGAGCGCTATCTGCTCAACATGTCGAAGAAGCTGCGCGAGGGGAAGATCTTCCTGGACTATCTGCGCAACGACCGGATGGCGACGGCGGTTGCGGTGCTGTCGCCGCGGGCGCGCGACGGCGCCACGGTGTCGATGCCTTTGACGTGGCCGCAGGTGAAAGGCGACCTCGATCCGAAGCGTTTCAATCTGCGTAGCGTGCCCGCGCTGCTGGCGAAATCCAAGGCCTGGGCGGATTACGATCAGGCAGCCGCCCCGCTGAAAGCAGCCATCAAGAAGCTGGCTTCCAGCGGGGCGACGTAATGGCTTAGAGCTTGCCGAGCAGCAGCAGGATCAGCAGAATCACGATGATCAGGCCGAGGCCGCCGCCGCCGTAATAGCCGGTGCCGTAGAACGGGCCGCCGCCGACGCCGCTGAAGCCGCCGAGCAGCGCGATGATCAGGATGATCAGGATGATTGTTCCGATTGACATGATTTTCTCCTCCCGACGGTCCGCACAAATGCCCCGCCGCTACCAGTCGGAAACGTCCGGCCTCCGCGATGGTTCCGCGGATTGAACCCGGCGCACCACCTCCCTTTACCGCGCGCCACTGTTTTTTCTGCGTCGGCGGCCTACATGAGTAGTCACGTCGCAGAAGGGATATCGCTATGTCAGCACCGCTTGTCGTTTCCATTCCGCATCAGCTCGGTCGCGACGAGGCGCGGCGCCGGCTGCAGACCGGCCTGACCCGCGCTGCTACCAACGTCCCGGTTCTCAGGGTCGACGAGGAGCGCTGGGAAGGCGACCGCATGATCTTCCGGGTCCGCGCGCTCGGGCAGGCCGCCGCCGGCAGCGTCGACATCGCCGATGATCACGTGCGGCTCGAGGTGGTGCTGCCGTGGTTGCTGCAGAAATTCGCCGAAGTGGCGCAGGCAGCGATCAAGCAGCGCGGCCACCTGCTGCTGGAGAAGAAGCGCTGAGCGGCGCCGACATTGTCGTCGCTCCCGCAGTCATCGCCCCCAGCCATCACACCAAGTAATCACACCAAGTGATCGTCCCAATGGACGAGTCGGCAAAATTAGGCTTTGGTTAAGCCGATTTTGAAAGCTTCGGAGTGTGCGGAGAAGGGAACCGATCTGCGTGATCGGCACGCCTCCGCCGGGCCGCCCGGCCTTCACTTGATCCCGGGCGGCCGCTTGTTTCAGGCGGTGACGCGTTTGCTGGTGTGTCGCAGCCTGGTCGCGCTCAGCGCGCCTTTGAAGCGCGCGCGGCGCACCGCGACCGGCATCTGCGCGAACAACTCGGAGAGTTGCAGCGGCGCGCCGTCGACCTGGTAGTGCTCGGCGATCACCGTGCCCTCGAACGCATAGGCCGCCGGCCACGCCCGGCCGTCTTTGGTCAGCGGCGCCAGCGCCTTCGCCACCACGACGATGACGGCGTCGCGCTCATGGCGGCGCGCAAAGGCGATCACCCGATCGGCGTGCGGTCCGCTGACCGGCAACGGCTCGTAGCTGCCGTTGAGGAACAGCTCGCGCTGCTCGGCGCGCAGCTTCAAGAGCTGCCGGGTCCAGGCCAATTTGATGCGGCCGTCCTGCCAGTTGGCGGCGAGTTCGGCCCAGTCCGGCTGCTCGATCTGCGCCAGCGCCTTGGCGCGCGCGGCAAAATCCACCGGCCGCCGGTTGTCCGGATCGACCAGCGAGACGTCCCAGAATTCGCTGCCCTGATAGAAATCCGGCACCCCGGGCAGCATCGCCTTCAGCGTCAGCTGGCTCAGCGAATTCAGCGCGCCGATCAGCGCCACGCGCTGCACCAGCGCCTGCATCTGGTCGATGAAGTCTTTCGCCAGCGCGGGGTCGAGGATCCGCGCCAGGAAGGCGTTGAGGCCGTATTCGTAGTCCTGGTTGGGGTTGAGCCAGCTGGTTTCCTGCTTGCCCTCGCGCGCGGCCTTCAGCGCATAGGCCTGCATGCGGTCGAGAAAGGCCGGATCGCCGTCGAGCGGCCAGGCGCCGACCAGCGCCTGATACAGCGCATATTCGAACGCCGCCGAGGGCGTGCGGGCGTCGCCCTTGATGATCAGATGCGGCGCGTTCAGCAGCTTCCATTTCGCCACCAGCGCCGACCATTCGCCGGGGATCTCGGCCAGCGCCAATAGCCTCGCGCGGGCGTCCTCGCCGCGCTTGGTGTCATGGGTGGCGGTGGCGGTCATGCCGTGCGGCCAGTCGATCGCGCGCTTGCGCATGGTCTCGTGGAAGCCGTCGATCGACAGCGCCTTGGCCGACGGATCGCCGCCGACCTCGTTCAGCGCCAACAGCCGGTGATAGCGATAGAACGCGGTGTCCTCCAGCGACTTCGCCATGGTCGGGCCGGTGAATTGCTGCAGCTTTAGCGCAAAGCGCCGCACCCGCGGCTTGGAATGCGCGGCGCGGCCGGGCTTGATCAAATCGAGCGTCAGCACGTCGCGCAGAAAATCGAAAATGCCTTCGTCGGCATTGAACCAATCGGCTCTGGCCTTTTCGATGGTCTGCGCGATCAGTTCGCGATCGAGTGCGGTGGGGCCGGCTGCCGTCAAGTAAGTGCGATAGACCGGGAAGTGCAGCACATAGAGTTCGAGCACCTGCCGCAGATTGTCGGCGGAGAAATCCCGCGTCGAATAGTGCCCGCCGGCGATCCGCGCCAACAGCCGCGACAGCACGGTGAATTCGCTGAGCAGCAGGGTTTCCAGCACCCGGCGCTTGGCCGCTTTCAGCACCGGCGCGAATTTCGGCGGGGTGTTGCTGACCTGGCGCCAGACCTCGTCGAGCGCGGAAAGCCCGGAGCCTGCGACCAGCAGCTGGGTGATCACGTTCATCCATTCATAGCCGGTGGTGCCGTGCACCCCGGTGAAGCGGCGCAGGCTCTCGTCCTCTCCGAGAATCTTTTCGATCACCATGTAGAACGGCGTGGCGGCGTCGCCCCGCGCCTCGCGGAGCAGCCGGCGCAGCCGCTGGAAATATTGCGCGGGATCGCGCAGTCCGTCGATATGATCGAGCCGCAGACCCTGCAGCTTGTCCTCGGCGATCAGTTTGCGCACCAATAGATGGATAGCCTCGAAAGTGCCGGCGTCCTCGACCCGCAACCCGGCCAGGCTGTTGACGTCGAAGAACCGCCGGTAGTTGATTTCGCTCGACGCCAATCGCCAGTGCCCGAGCTTGTAGTGCTGGCGCTCCAGCAACAGATGCAGCATCTGGGTCTGCGCCGGGCGATCCTTGCCGGCGCGGTAGGCATCGAGCCCGCGCGCGATGATCGCTGCACTGCCCGGGATACGTCGCAACGCCTCCTTGAACGCCGGCGCCGCGGCGCGGTCCGGTTGCCGCGGCCCCTGATAGCGCTGCGCCAGTTCGAGCATGGCGCGGCCGCCGGGCTGCTGCTCGGCCGCGGCCGCCTTCACCACGTTGCGCAGCACCTCGCTGTAGCGCTCCGGCGCGATCGGCAGGCGATGTTCGAAGTACCAGGCCGACAGGCTGCCGCTGTCGGCGTCGTAGCGCAGCTCGATCTCGCCGCGCTCCAGCGCCTCGCCATAGGATGAGCCGATGATCGGCAGCAGCACGCCGCCGCGCGGTCGATGCGGCAGGATGTCCCAATCGATGTCGAACGAGGCTGCGTGCGGCGACGTCGGCCCCCATTCGAGCACGTCGAGCCACCACGGATTGTCGGCGTAATGCACCCCGACATGGTTGGGCACGAAATCCAGGATCAGGCCGAGGTCGTGCTGTTTCAGCGAAGCCGACAGCCGCTCGAACGCTTCCTCGCCGCCGAGTTCGGGGTTGAGCTTGGTGTGGTCGACGATGTCGTAGCCGTGGCTGGAGCCCTTGCGCGCCTTCATGAAGGGCGAGGCATAGAGGTGGCTGATGCCGAGCGACTTCAGATAGGGGACGATGGCGGCGGCGGCATCGAAGCCGAATTCGGCGGTCAGTTGCACACGATAGGTCGCGGTCGGAATGGCAGGCGGCATGGGTCTCTTCGCAGCGGCAGGTTACCGCCGACGGCGGATCACCCGATGCAAAGCGCGACCCGGAGTTTGGTTCCCGTGGCGCGGGCTGCTGGCACAGCTTCACCTCTCCCCGCGTGCGGGGAGAGGTCGACCCGGCGGAGCGCAGCGAAGCCGGGTCGGGTGAGGGGGCGTCTCAGCATAACGCGGCGCCCCCTCACCCGGCGCGACAAGCTTCGCTTGTTGCGCCACCCTCTCCCCGCAAGCGGGGCGAGGGGCCGATGACGCACCGCGCCGATCAACGTCAACGTGGGGATTAGCAGCAATCGTTTCATGCCCGCGAGGCGGCCCAATGCAATGACGATTTGAAGCCAGACGGCGCGTGAGGGCGTCGTCGATCAGTCGCTCACGCCACCGAGCCGGCGAACGCCAGCACCGAACGCGGCGGCGCGATGCTCTCGCCGCCGGCCGGCCACGGATCGATCACCGGGCGCTCATCGGTGGTGTTGAGCACCTGCCGCCAGACTTTCCACTCCGGGGTTTTCGGAAATTTGAAGCCGATCGCCGCGGGCGCCGAATTCAGCACGATGAACAGCGGGGCAAAGCCCTGCTCGGCGGGGCTAAGCATGTAGGCGACAAACCGGCCGTCCGGAAACGCCCAGTCCTGCTGGGTCATCTCGTCCGCCGTAGGGGTCAGCCACAACACGCCGTAAGAGCCGTCGGCGCGCCGGCCGTCGAGCCACTGATTGCAGCGGAGCTGCGGAAAATTCTTGCGCAGCGTGGTCAGCCGGCCGACGAAGTCGCTGAGGTCGTCGCCGGGCTGGCCCAGCCCCTCCCAATTGACCCAGCCGATATCGTTGTCCTGGCAATAGGCGTTGTTGTTGCCGTTCTGGCTGTTGCCGACTTCGTCGCCGGCGAGCAGCAGCGGCACGCCCTGCGCCAGCATCAGGCACGCCAATTGGTTCTTGCGCAGCTGTAGCCGCAGCGCCCGGATCACGGGGTCCGGGCTCGGGCCTTCATGGCCGCAATTGTTGCTGAGGTTGTCGTTGGAGCCGTCGCGATTGTCCTCGCCATTGGCCTTGTTGTGCTTGACGCTGTAGCTGTAGAGGTCGGCGAGGGTGAAGCCGTCATGCACCGTGACGTGGTTGATGCTGGCGCGCGGCTTGCGGCCGTCATGGTTGAACACGTCGGAGGAGCCGGTCATGCGGCGCGAGACTTCGCCGGTCAGACTGCCTTCGCCGCCCCAGTAGCGCCGCATCGCGCTGCGGTAGCGGTCATTCCATTCCGACCATTGCGAGGGAAACGCGCCGACCTGGTAGCCGCCCATGCCGAGGTCCCAGGGCTCGGCGATCATCTTCACGGAGGCCAGCACCGGGTCCTGGCGGATCGCGGTGAAGAAGCCGGCATTGCGATCGTAGCCGCGCGGCCCGCGCGCCAGCGTGGTCGCCAGATCGAAGCGGAAACCGTCGACGTGGCAGGTCTCGACCCAGTAGCGCAAGCTATCCATCACCATCTGCAACACCCGCGGGTGGGTGAGGTTGACCGAGCTGCCGCAGCCGGTGAAGTCGTCGTAGAACCGCGGATTGTCCGGCTTCAGCCAGTAATACGAGGCGTTGTCGATGCCGCGGAACGACAGCGTCGGGCCGAGATGATTGCCTTCGGCGGTGTGGTTGTAGACCACGTCGAGGATGACCTCGATGCCGGCGTCGTGCAGCCGCGCCACCGTGGTGCGAAACGCGTCGAGCGGGTGGTCCTGGGTGTAGCGCTGCTCCGCCGAGAAGAACGACAGCGTGTTGTAGCCCCAGTAATTCGCCAGCTTCTTCTCGACCAGGGTGCGGTCGTCGACCAGGCTGTGGATCGGCAACAGCTCGATGGTGGTGACGCCGAGCCGCTTGAAATGCTCGATCATCGGCGGCGAGGACAGCGCGCTGTAGCTGCCGCGCAGGTGCGGCGGCACGTCGGGATGGGTCTGCGTCAGCCCCTTGACGTGGGCCTCGTAGATGATGGTGTCTTCCCAGCGGATCTGCGGCCGGCTGTCGTGGCGGCCGAGATGAAAGGTCTCGTCGATCACCACCGCCTTCGGCATGCCGCGGGCGTTGTCGCGGCGATCGAACGACAGATCCTCGCGCGGGCTGCCGGGGCGATAGGCGAAATGCGCGTCGCTCCACACCAGCCGTCCGAACTGCCGCTTGGCGTAAGGGTCGAGCAGCAATTTGTGGGAGTTGAAGCGGTGGCCGCGCTCCGGCTCGTAGGGTCCGTGCACCCGATAGCCGTAGAGCTGGCCCGGCGAAACGTCGTTGAGATAGCCGTGCCAGACGTCCTCGGTCTTCTCCGGCAGCGCGATGCGCTCCAGCTCGCGCCGGCCCTGGCTGTCGAACAGGCACAGCTCGACCTTTTCGGCATGCGCCGAGAACAATGCGAAGTTGGTACCTCGGCCGTCCCAGCTGGCGCCGAGACGGAAGGGAACGCCGGCCGACAACCGCATCGTCAATCTTCCGGGGTGAGAAAGATGACGCCGAGCGGCGGCAACGACAGGCTGAGTTCGGGGACCAGCTGATCCAGCGTCTGCACCTCGCCGGTGTTTCCGACGTTGCTGCCGCCGTAATGCGCGGAGTCGGAATTCAGCACCTCGCGCCATTTGCCCGGGAACGGCACCCGGACCCGATAGTCGCGATAGACGTTGGGCGAGAAGTTCGCCACCACCAGGCAGCGCGCGCGCGGCTCATTGCCTTTGCGGATCCAGGCGAACACGTTGCGGTCGGCGTCGTCGGTGACGATCCATTCGAAGCCGTAGCCGTCGCAGTCGAGCTGATGCAGCGCGGGCAAGCGGCGATACAGCGCGTTGAGGTCGCGGATCAGCGCCTGGATGCCCTGGTGGCTCGGCTGCTCAAGCAGATGCCAGTCCAGCGAGCGGTCGTGATTCCACTCGCGCTCCTGGGCGAATTCGCAGCCCATGAACATCAGCTTCTTGCCGGGATGCGCGAACATGAAGGCGTAATAGGCGCGCAGATTGGCGAAGCGCTGCCAGGCATCGCCCGGCATCCGGCCGAGCAGCGAGCGTTTGCCGTGCACCACCTCGTCATGCGACAGCGGCAGAATGAAATTCTCCGAGAAGGCGTATTGCAGGCCGAACAGAATCTCGCCGTGGTGATGCCTGCGGTAGATCGGATCCTTGCTGATGTAGTCCAGCGTGTCGTGCATCCAGCCCATGTTCCACTTGTAGCCGAAGCCGAGCCCGCCATATTCGACCGGCCGCGACACCTGCGGCCAGGCGGTGGATTCCTCCGCCGCGGTGGTGGCGTTGGGGAATTTCGCATAGACCTCGGTGTTGAAGCGGCGCAGGAAGTCGATCGCCTCGAGGTTTTCGCGGCCGCCATATTTGTTCGGGATCCAGCCGCCGGCCGGCCGCGAATAGTCGAGATACAGCATCGAGGCCACCGCATCGACCCGCAGCCCGTCGACCGCGTAGCGCTCCAGCCAGAACAGCGCGTTGGAGACCAGCAGGTTGACCACTTCGGTGCGGCCGTAATTGTAGATCAGCGTGCCCCAATCCATGTGCCGGCCCTGCAACGGGTTGGCATGTTCATAGAGCGCGGTGCCGTCGAAATTGGCCAGCCCATGCGGATCGTCGGGGAAATGCCCGGGCACCCAGTCGAGTAGCACGCCGATGTTCTCGCGATGGCAGGCGTCGACCAGCGCGACGAAATCCTCCGGGGTGCCGAACCGGCTGGTCGGCGCGAACAGCCCGGTCGGCTGATAGCCCCAGGAGCCGTCGAACGGATGCTCGTTGACCGGCAGGAATTCGACATGGGTGAAGCCGAGGTCGCGGACATAGGCCGGCAGCAGTTCGGCGAGCTCGCGATAGCTCAGCCACTGATTGTCGTCCTTGCGCCGCCAGGAGCCCAGATGCACCTCGTAGATCGACATCGGCGCGCCGAGCGCGTTGATGTTGGCGGGCGCCGGCCGCGGATGCGACAGCCGCGCCGGATCGACCACGATCGAGGCGGTCGCCGGGCGCAGCTCGGCGGCGAATGCCAGCGGATCGGATTTCAGCGGCAGTTGCTGGCCGTGCGGGCCGATAATGTCGAATTTGTAGTGGTCGCCGGCGAGCGCCCGCGGCACGAACAGCTCCCAATAGCCAGAGCCGCGCACCCGCATCGGATGCCGGCGCGGATTCCAGAAATTGAAGTCGCCGACCACGCTGACGCGCTCGGCGTTCGGCGCCAGCACCACGAAGCCGATGCCGTCGACGCCGTCCAGCGTCAGCGGGTGGGCGCCGAGCTTGTCGTACAGCCGCTGATGGGTGCCTTCGCCGAGCAGATAGAGGTCGAAGTCGGTCAGGATCGGCGGAAATCGGTAAGGATCGTCGAGATCGACCGTGGTCTCGCCGAACCGCGCCCGCAGCTGGTAGCGATTCGAGCCGTTCGGCAACTGGCCGACGAACAGGCCTGCGTCGTGCACCCGCTCCAACGCCGCTGTGCCGCCATGTTCGTCGACCGCGTCGACCATCGAGGCCTCCGGCAGGAACGCCCGCACCACGGTGCGGTCATTCTCCTGGTGGGGCCCGAGATAGCGAAACGGGTCGGCGTGGCGGCCTTCCACAATCGCGTATGCCTCGTCGGGCAGATTCGCAATCATGTGACCTCCTGGGAACGCTGGGACAAGATCCGAATGACACCGGCGAGCGGGACGCGGAGCCAATCGGGACGATGGGCGAGTTCGTATTCGATTTCGTAGAACGCTTTTTCTAGCAGGAAGAAATCGAGAATCCCACCGGCGGCTTCGGGATTGCCAGGCCACAACCGGGGATCGGTCATCGCCTCGCGATAGGCGCCGAGAAACGCCGCCGTCGATCGGTTACGCCATGCTTCGAGCGCGGAGGCAAGTTTGCCCTGCTCGTCGGGGGCGTTTTTCAGCGCGCGATCCAACGCCGCGGTGGCGGAATAGTCAATCGAACGGATCAATCCGGCGACGTCGCGCGCCGGCGGCGCCTTGCGGCGGCGTTCGGCCTGGGTGCGGCGCGGCTCGCCTTCGAAGTCGATAATGAAAACGTCATCCTTGACGATCAGCATCTGGCCGAGATGGAAATCGCCGTGGTGACGGATGTTGAGCCCGCCGCCGTCCTCGTGCAGCAGGCCGTGCAGCCGGCCGCGGATGGTGTCGCGCAGCGCCGCCAATTCGTCGACCAGCCGGCGGTCGGGCTCCTTGAGCTGCTCGCGGCGGCGCTTCAGATCGTCGATCACCCGTTCGGCATAGGAGGTGACGCTGTCGACCCAGCCCCGGATTTGTTCGGCGGTGATCGGGTCGGGGGCGAAATCCGCCACCTCGGGGTGCGCGGCCAGCGCGACGTGCATCTCGGCGACGCGTTTGCCGGTCTGCGACATGTAGCGCAGATACGGCACCTGTTCGTCGCTCTCGCCGGGGTGTTCGGCGGTCGGCAGCAGCCGCTGCTCGTCGACGAAGCGGTCGAGATAGGCCTGGGTCACGGTCCAGCCGTCGCCGCGGTTGCCGACGAAGGCGTGCACCACCGCCACCGCGCTGCTGGTGTCGCCCTCGATCAGCTCGACGCTGCCCATCAGCGCCGGGGTCTTGGCGAAGCCCGCGACCTCGGTCAGGAAGCGGCCCATCTCGATCTCGGGATTGATGCCGCTGTCCAGCCGGCGATACAATTTCACTACGTAATCGCCGTCGACCAGCGTGGTGCTGTTGGACTGCTCGGTTTCCACCGCGCGAATATTCTGGAACGGCTTTTCCGGCTTCTCGGCAAGCCGCGCGGTCGGCCGGAAACTCAGCTTGACGCCTTGCTCCTCGACGGTGAGCGCGTCGCGCAGATTCTTTAACAGCAGCGTAATGAAGCCGGGATCGGAGGCGACGTCGAGCAGGGTGCCTTCGCGGGCGCCCTGACGCACCGCGGCGAACGCCCGCGGGTTGAAGCGTTCGCGATCGAACCGCACCCAGGCGATCTGCATCGGCAGCACGTAGCGCGAGGTCACGCCGCGCTGGGTGGCTTCGAAAAACGCCAGCCACGGCCGGTTCTCGCCGTCGTTGCAGAACGGGATTGCCGAGGTCAGGCGGGGATGGATCGCGCGCGGCGAGTGCTCCGGATACCAGCGGGTGCGCGCCAGATGCGCCGGCAGCACGTCGCGCTCGAACACCCCGCGGGTGCGGCCGAGCGTCATCCAGGACGAGCCGAGCGGCACCACCAGGGTCTCGAATTCCGGCACCATGGTGGTCGCCGGGTGCTGCGAGGCATCGCGCTCGCACAGCCGGAACCAGTAGAAGCCGTAGGGCGCCAGCGTGATCATGTAAGGCAGTTCGCCGATCGCCGGAAACCGGGTGCGCCCCAGCATTTCCTGCGGGATACGCTCCTTCCACGCCGACAGGTCGAGCTCGGTGGCCTGCGCCGAGCGCGACAGATTGGCGACGCATAGAATCACCTCGCCGTCATATTGCCGGATATAGGCCAGCACCGCGCGATTGGCCGGCCGCACGAAAATCATGCTGCCGCGGCCGAAGGCGAGCGTCGACTTGCGCACCGCGATCAGCCGCTTGGTGGCGCTGAGCAGCGACGACAGGCTGCGCGACTGCGCCTCGACATTGACCGCCTCGTAGCCGTACACCGGGTCCATGATGGTCGGCGCATAGAGCCGCGCCGGGTCGGCGCGGGAGAAGCCGCCATTGCGGTCCGGGGTCCATTGCATCGGGGTGCGCACGCCGTTGCGGTCCCCGAGATAGATGTTGTCGCCCATCCCGATCTCGTCGCCGTAATAGATGATCGGCGTGCCGGGAAACGACAGCAGCAGCGAGTTCATCAGCTCGATCTTGCGGCGGTCGTTGTCCATCAACGGCGCAAGCCGCCGCCTTATCCCGACATTGATCCGCGCCCGCGGGTCGTTGGCATAGGTCGACCACAGATAGTCGCGCTCGACGTCGGTGACCATTTCCAGCGTCAACTCGTCGTGGTTGCGCAAGAACATCGCCCATTGGCAATTCGCCGGAATGTCCGGGGTCTGCCGCAGGATGTCGGTGATCGGAAAACGGTCCTCCTGCGCGAGCGCCATGTAGATTCTGGGCATCAGCGGGAAGTGATAGGCCATGTGGCATTCGTCGCCGGCGCCGAAATATTGCTGGACGTCCTCCGGCCACTGGTTGGCCTCGGCGAGCAGCACCTTGCCCTTGGCGTAGGCGTCGAGTTCGGCGCGCAGCTTCTTGATGACGGCGTGGGTCTCCGGCAGGTTCTCGTTGTTGGTGCCGTCGCGCTCGCACAGATAGGGAATGGCGTCGAGCCGGAAGCCGTCGACGCCGGTTTCGAGCCAGCGCTTCATCACCTGGATCACCGCGGACACCACGCGCGGATTGTCGAAGTTCAGGTCCGGCTGGTGCGAGAAGAAGCGGTGCCAGTAATACGCCTTAGCTTCGGCGTCCCACGACCAGTTCGACTTCTCGGTGTCGGTGAAGATGATGCGGGTGCCGGCATATTTCTGGTCGGTGTCGCTCCAGACATACCAGTCGCGGGCGCTTGATCCCTTGGGGCTGCGGCGGGCGCGCTTGAACCAGTCGTGCTGGTCCGAGGTGTGGTTGATGACGAGTTCGGTGATGACGCGCAGGCCGCGGCGCTTGGCCTCGAAGATGAAGCGGCGGAAATCCTTCATGGTGCCATAGTCGGGGCTGACCGCGCCGTAATCGGCGATGTCGTAGCCGTCGTCGCGGCCCGGCGAGGGATAGAACGGCATCAGCCACAGCGCGGTGACGCCGAGCTCCTGCAGATAATCCAGCTTTTCGGTGAGGCCGGCGAAATCGCCGATGCCGTCATTGTTGCTGTCGGCGAACGCCTTGACGTGCAACTGATAGATGATGGCGTCTTTGTACCACAGATCGTCGGTCTCGACGGAGGTCTGCGAGCCTTCCGGCTCGATCGAGGGCATGATATTCATGGGCAAGCCCTTCAGGCTAGGCAGCGAAACAGCAAGGCGGGGTCACGGCTGGGGTCGATCCGCAGGCGGACGCCACCCCATTGCACCGGCACGCGTTCGCCGGTGATCAGGTTCTCCAGCGCCGCGACCGGGCTCAGACCATGGCTGGTCTGGATCTGGGTGTCGCCGAACGGAAACCAGACCTCGTGAAAATCCCGCGACAGCGCGATTGCCACCGCCACGGTGTTGGAGCGATCGACCGACTGCTTGACGAAGCCAATCACGTTGGGGTCCTCGATGAAGACGAAGCGCAGATTGCTGGTCTGCAGCAGCGCGGCGTTGGCGCGCCGCGCCCGGTTGATGTCGCGGATATAGGGCTTGAGATTGCCGGGCTGATCCCAGTCGCGAACCTTGATCTCGTATTTCTCGGAATTGAGATATTCCTCCTTGCCGGGAATCGGCTCGTGTTCGAGCAGCTCGAAGCCGTTGTAGATGCCATAGGTGCCGGACAGCGTCGCCGCCAGCGCCAGCCGCGACTTGAACATCCAAGGTTCGCCGCTCTGCAGGTGATAGGGCAGGATGTCCGGGGTGTTGACGAAGAAATTCGGCCGATAATAGTCGCGCACCGGGTAGGACGTCAGCTCGGTGAGGTACTGCTCCAGCTCCCATTTCTGGGTGCGCCAGGTGAAGTAGGTGTAGGACTGGGTGAAGCCGAGCTTGGCCAGCCCCTTCATCACCTTGGGCCGGGTGAAGGCTTCGGCCAGGAAGATCGCATCGGGGTGCTGCAATTGCACCTCGTGGATCAGCCATTCCCAGAACGCGAACGGCTTGGTGTGCGGATTGTCGACGCGGAAGATCTTGACGCCGTGCTCGGCCCAGAACAGCACCACGTCGCGCAGCGCGTTCCACAGCGAGCCGGCGTCCTCGCAGGTGAAATCCGGATTGACGATATCCTCGTACTTCTTCGGCGGATTTTCGGCGTAGCGCATGGTGCCGTCGGGCCGCCGCCTGAACCAGTCGGGATGCTGGGTCAACCAGGGATGGTCCGGCGAACATTGCACGGCGATGTCGAGCGCGACCTCGATCCCGACCAGCTTGCAGGCGGCGAGGAAGGCGCGGAAATCCGAAAGCGTGCCCAATTCCGGATGGATCGCGTCGTGGCCGCCCTCGGCGCCGCCGATCGCATAGGGGCTGCCGGGATCGCCGGGCTCGGCGGTCAGCGCGTTGTTGCGGCCCTTGCGGTTGGTGCGGCCGATCGGGTGGATCGGCGTGAAATAGATCACGTCGAACCCCATCGCGGCGATGTCGGGCAGCCGGTTGATGCAGTCGCGGAAGGTGCCGTGCTGGCCGGGCGTGGTGCCCTGGCTGCGCGGCACCATCTCGTACCAGGCGCCGGAGCGCGCCCGCGGCCGGTCGACCACCAGCGGCAGCAGCGCCGAGCGCGTCAGATCCGGCCGCGCCTGGCTGTCGGCCATCGCCTCGCGCAGCTCCGGGGCCAGCAGCGGCTCCGGCTCCCCGGTCTCCAGATAGCTCTGGCAATGCCGCTGAATGGTCGCGGCGCGTTCGCCGCTGGCCCGCGCCTTGGTCAGCATCGCGGCGCCTTCCAGCGCGTCCAGCGTGACGTCCTGGCCGGCTTGCAGCTTCAGCTCGAAGCCATGCCGCCAGGTGGCGAATTCGTCGGTCCAGGCCTCGATCGCATAGACGTAGCGCCCCACTTGATCCGGCACGAAGCTGCCGCCCCAGCGATCGTTGACGTCGTAGGTGAGCGGCGCGCGCTGCCAGTCCTGATCCTGCTCGCGGCGCCAGACCACGGCGGCGGCGATCACCTCATGGCCGTCGCGAAACACGTCGGCCCAGATCGCGATCGGCTCGCCGACGATACGTTTCACCGCATAGCGGCCGGCGTCGACAATCGGATAGATCTCTTCGATATGAAAAGCCCCGCCGGCTGCGGCGCTTTGGATGCTCTGCGCGGTTTTGTTCACGGTGATGCCAATATCTAGGAAACTAGGATAACCATCCCAATCAAGAATAGGAGAACGGGCGGTCAGGTCCTATACAAAGTCTCTATGACGGGCATAGTTCCCGGAACCCACTCTACGCATCCGCGTTAGGGACGACTATCCTGTTCTTGAATTTGACGGATTCGCGACGCTCCCCGCGTTGCGTGCAGACAGCGTGCCGAATGGATCTTTTCACTCAAGCGACCGAACTCGGCATCCAGACCGAATTCTATGACGGGCAGGGACACCGACGCGTCACCGACGCCGCGGCGCTGCAGGTCATTCTCGATGCCATGCCGGTGCAATTGCGCCGGCGCTGGCTGCAGGGGCCGGTGGTGATCCGGCGCGGCGAAGCGGCGCGGACCGAGTTGTGCGAAGCGGTGGCGCTGCCGCTGCGCTGGACCATCGGCAGCAGCGACGGCATCATCGCCCAGGGGGAGTCCGGCGACCGCACGCTGCATTGGCCGGCCGATCTGCCGATCGGCTGCTACCGGCTGCATCTCACCGATGCGACGCAGAGCCATGACGAGGCGCCGCTGATCGTGGCGCCGCCTACCGCCTATAGCGGCAGCTTCGATCGTTGCTGGATTCTGGCGGTGCAGCTCTATGGCGTGCGCTCCGCCCGCAACTGGGGCATGGGCGATTTCACCGATCTGGAGCGGCTGATCGATCTTGCCGCCTCGCTCGGCGCCGGCGGCGTCGGGCTCAATCCGCTGCACGCGCTGTTCGACGACCGGCCGTCGGATTGCAGTCCGTATTCGCCGAACAGCCGGCAGTTTCTCAACGCGCTGTATATCGACGTCGAGCAATTGCCGGAGTTTTCCCGCGAGCGGTTCGCCGACGTCGAGGACACCCTCGCCGAACTGGCGCGAGCCGAGACCATCAGCTACGCCACGGTCGCGGGCCTGAAATGGCGGGCGCTGCGCCAGGCCTATGACAGCTTTTGCGCCGATCCGCGCCCCGACCGCGCCGCCGGCTTCGCCGCGTTCCGCGAGGAGCGCGGGGCCTTGCTGCTGCGCTTTGCCTGTTTCGAAGTGTTGCGGCATAAATTCCACACGCCGTGGTGGGACTGGCCGGCGGAGTGGCGGCAGCCCGACGACGCGCAATGCGAAAAGCTGCGCGACGGCGAGGACGGCGGCGAGATCGGCTTCATCGAATTCGTGCAATGGTGCGCCGACGAGCAGCTGCGCGGCTGCCGCGACAGCGCCAAGCGGCGCGGCATGAGCATCGGGCTCTATCTCGACGTCGCGGTGGGCGTGCAGAGCGACGGCTTCGATGCCTGGAATGAGCGGGTGGCGATCTCCCGGCAACTCGGGGTCGGCGCGCCGCCCGACCCGCTGAACACCGCCGGGCAGGACTGGGGGCTTGCCGGCTTCAACGCCGCCGGGCTCGAGGCGCGATCGTTCGAGCCGTATCGCGCCATGCTGCGAGCCTCGATGCGCTACGCCGGCGCGATAAGGCTCGATCACGTGCTGGGCTTAAAGCGGCTTTATCTGGTGCCGCACGGCTTTCGCGCCGACAACGGCGCCTATGTGCAGATGCCGTTCGAGGCGCTGCTCGCGATCACCGCGCTGGAGAGCTGCGCGCATCATTGCGTGGTGATCGGCGAGGACCTCGGTACCGTGCCGGACGGCTTCCGCGACCGTCTGGCGGCGTGGGGCATCTGGTCGTACCGGGTGATGATCTTCGAGCGCGACGGCAACGGCGCGTTCCGCGGCCCCGACGCCTATCCGGCGAACGCGCTGGTGACTTTCAATACCCATGATCTGGCCACCTTCGCCGGCTGGCGCAGCTTCGCCGATCTGCAGTTCAAGCGTTCGATCGGCATCGACCCCGGCGAATCCGACGACGCCCGCTGGCATGCGCTCGGCATGCTCGGCGACATGCTGCGGCATCAGGCGATCGAGCGCGACGATTTCTACGCGGTCACCAAATTTCTCACCCGGACCCATTCGCGGCTGCTGGCGATCTCGCTGGAGGACTTGCTGAAGGTCACCGATCAGCCGAATATTCCGGGTACCGTCGATCAGCATCCGAACTGGCGCCGCCGCCTGCCGGTGCCGCTGGAAGATATCGTGGCGGCGATCGATCAGCCGGCGTTGCAGGACGCCACCGCCGGACGCGGCCAACAACGGTGATTGCCACTTGCCAGGACATATCGAAGATTACGGCCTGATCGGCGATTGCGAGACCGCCGCACTGGTCGGCCGCGACGGCTCGATCGACTGGCTGTGCTGGCCGTCGTTCGATTCCGAGGCCTGCTTTGCCGCACTGCTCGGCGACAACAGGCACGGCCGCTGGCAGATCGCGCCTGTCGACGAGATCACCGGCTGCTCGCGGCGCTACCGCGGCGACACGCTGATCCTGGAAACCCGGCTCGAGACCGCGAGCGGCACGGTCACGCTGATCGACTTCATGCCGCCGCGCGGATCCGCGTCCGACGTGGTGCGGCTGGTGCGCGGCGAGCAGGGCCGGGTGAAGCTGCGCATGGAGCTGGTGATCCGCTTCGGCTTCGGCGTCAACATTCCCTGGGTGAAGCGCACCGACGGCGGCGCGCTCCTGGCGATCTGCGGCCCCGACATGACGGTGCTGCGCACCCCGGTCGCGACCCGCGGCGAGGACATGACCACGGTGGCGGAGTTCGAGGTCTCAGCCGGCGACAGCGTGCCGTTCGTGCTGACCTATGCGCCCTCGCATCTGCCGGTGCCGGAGCCGATCGACGCCGCGCAGGCGCTCGCCGACACCGAGCAGTTCTGGGCGGAATGGTCGGGCCGCTGCACCTATCACGGCGGCTATCGCGACCAGGTGATGCGCTCCTTGATCACGCTGAAGGCTTTGACCTTCGCGCCGAGCGGCGGCATCGTCGCGGCGCCGACCACCTCGCTGCCGGAGAAACTCAGCGGCGCGCGCAATTGGGACTATCGCTATTGCTGGCTGCGCGACGCCACCTTCACGCTCTTGGCGCTGATGAATTCCGGCTACACCGAGGAAGCCTCGGCCTGGCACAATTGGCTGTTGCGCGCGGTGGCGGGCTCGCCGGCCAATCTGCAGATCATGTACGGCATCATGGGGCAGCGCCGGCTGTTGGAATGGCAGGCTGACTGGCTGCCGGGTTATGAGGGCGCGCAGCCGGTGCGGATCGGCAACGCCGCGCACGCGCAATTGCAGCTCGACGTCTATGGCGAACTGATCGACGTGTTTCATCAGTGGCGGATGGCCGACCTGATGTTGGACGGCGAATCCTGGGCGATCGAATGCGCCGTGCTCGATCATCTCGCCGGAATCTGGAATCAGCCGGACAGCGGCATTTGGGAGCGCCGCGGCGACGGCCGGCACTACGTCTCCTCCAAGGTGATGACCTGGGTGGCGTTCGATCGCGGCATCAAGAGCGCGCTGCGCTTCGGCCTCGACGCGCCGCTGGAAAAATGGCGGTCGCTGCGCGACGAGATCCATCGGGACGTCTGCGCCAACGGCTTCGACAAGGAGCAGAACTGCTTTGTGGAATCTTACGGCGCCAAGGTGCTCGACGCCTCGATCCTGCTGTTGCCGTCGGTCGGCTTCCTGCCGGCGTCGGACCCGCGGGTGCAAGGCACGCTGGCCGCGATCGAGCGGCATCTGATGCGCGACGGCTTCGTGCTGCGCCACGATCCGCGCGAAATAACCGACGAACAGCAGCCGATCGAAGGCGCGTTCCTGGCCTGCAGCCTGTGGCTCGCCGACGCCTATGTGCTGGCCGGCGAAATCGACAAGGCCAGCGCGCTGTTCGACCGCGTCGCCTCCGTCGCCAACGACATCGGCCTGTTGGCGGAAGAATATGATTCCGAGGCAAAGCGGCAGACCGGCAATTTCCCGCAGGCCTTGACCCATATCGCGCTGATCAACACCGCGCAGAATCTGTGCACCGCGCAGCAGCCCAAGGACAAGGCGGTGACGCAGCGGGCGAAGTGACACCCGCTCGCTCCGCCTCATCCGCGGTCCGTCATCCTTGTAACTTAAATTCTGCTGGGCGAGGCGGTAGGCTGTCTCGCGCGGTGGCGGACGAGAGACCGGGTCATCCGAGGGCTTTGAAGCCCGAACCTCAGCTTGGGCCTTCGTCCGTCGTTCCATCGAACCCGAAC
>NZ_DASWPE010000060.1:0-19201 GCF_036404135.1 Rhodopseudomonas sp.
GAGCCGCCCTGGCGCACGCCGCCGGCCTGCGCATTGGTGACCAGCGCGCGCGCGGTGCCGGCGATGTCGATGCCGAAGTGATCGTAGAAGCGGCGGTCTTCGGTGGCCAGCGTCGCCTTGATCAGGTTGTCGGGAAAGTCCTCCAGCGGGATCGAGTCGTTGTGCTTGATGCCGCGATTGCCGATCGGATTGCCGTAGCGATCGAGGAAGCTCACCGCGAGGTCGGATTTCTTCAGCCAGTCGTCGTCGGCGGTCTCGCGAAACGCCGGCACCGCGAGCGCCAGCATCAGAATGAGTCCGCACAGCCCGATGGTGGCCATCTCCGACAATGGCTCGATGAACACCCAGCGTTTCCAGCGGCCGACATGGAAGCGGTCCATGAAGGTGGAGAACCGCTCGTAGAGCTCGCGCAGGCCCACCGCCGAGGAAAACAGCGTGGAATCGATGCGCGCATCGACGTCCAGCAGGAAATGCCGGATTTTCTTGTTCCAGTCGGGGGGCACGATCTGACGCACCGGGAACCTAACAGTTGCAGCGGTTTAGGGCGCGGGACGGCGCCGGCAAGACGTCTTGCTGGAATGTTGCGGCAAACCCAAGGCCGAACCGGCGGCCCCGGGGACTCGATCATCTTATGTAACTGACCGCCTCTGTCTGACCAATAGGGACTCGCATCGCAGGCGGTCGCCCCGAGCCAAGGTGCTGAGGTTCCGTATAATTATCTAAAAAAAGATATTTTCATAAATGAATTTATTTGATAAAGAATAATTCTGGCGCGCCGCGAAGGTGCGATCGCGAGTGAGACATATCGGGTGGCCGTGCTGTCGAAGTCCGGCGGGCAGAAGGGGGTGGGCTGATGGCGCATCGTGAATCGGAAACCCAAGAACTTCTGCGGCTGTTGGATGCCGGCCACAGCATCCAAATGCTGGCGCCGCGTCGCGTCGGCAAGACCTGGTTGATGCACGACGTCGAAAGGAGGCTGAAGGCGCAAGGTTGGCTGACAATATTTTCCGACGTCGAGGGCATGAGCACTGAAGACGAATTTCTTCGTGACCTCTGCAAGAAGATCGAAGAGGCCGGATCACTTGCGCAGCGCGCGAAGGGGCAGCTTGTTCACAGACTGCAGCAACTCCTCACCAGCGATATCGACGGCAATCCGATCAAGGCGATCGGACACATCGACGTCAAGCGATTCTCCGAAGCCCTGGTGGCGTCGCTCAACGAGCAACCGGCGAACGTGGTGATCCTGGTCGATGAAATTGCGCTGTTCGTCGCCGCGCGACTGGCTGCCGATCCGACGGCGACGCTGGAGTTTCTCTATCACCTGCGCAAGTTGCGCCAAGCCTATCCGAAGGTGCGTTGGCTGTTGACCGGCTCGATCGGGTTGGATGTGGTGGCGCGCCGCGCCGGCCTGTCAGGATCGTTGGTCGATCTGGAAATCTTTCCGCTCGATCCGTTCTCGAAGCCGGAGGCGCGCGCTTATCTCGCCGAGCTTTGCAAGAATGGCAAAGTGCGATGGCGTTTTGCTTTGGATGACAACGGTTTCGATCATCTCGCCGAGCAACTCGGCTGGCTGTCGCCTTTCTACCTGCATCTCATCGCAAATCGCATCAAGTCGGAAGCGATCGACGGTGGCGTACCGTTCGCGACGATTGCCGAGATCGATTGCGCATTCGAGCAACTGCTGGCGCCGGCCTATCGAGGCAGCTTTGCAGCATGGGAAGAGCATCTGACCAAGAATTTTCCGAAGCCGGAGTCGGATATTCTCCATGCTATTCTTGAAAGCTGCGCCGGGCATCCGGCCGGCGAAACCGTTGCAACGCTGCTGACCAAATTGACTCAACAGCATCCCGCGATCAGCCAGCGTGCTCTGATGGACTCCCTGACCGCGCTCGCGAACGACGGTTTCTTGATTGAAGCCACCGGCCGTTGGCAGTTTCGCTCCGGCCTGTTGCGTCGCTACTGGCAGAAGTACATCTGCCCATGACGACGCTCGGCATCGCGATCTACGATCCGCGCCGTCTCGACAACGAGACGTTCCTGGCCGGCTTCGTCGCGCGCGGCGACTTCGTCGCGTTCCTGCTCGACAAGCTGCGCGATATGCCGGATGTGGCCGAGCATCACATCGTCGTCGGGCCGCGCGGCATGGGCAAGACCAGCCTGCTGCGGCGTCTGGCGATCGGGATTTCCAGCGAGCCCGCGTTGCGGCAGCGCTTCATCCCGCTGACGTTTCGCGAGGAGCAATACAATGTCCGCTCGCTGGATGCGCTCTGGCGCAATTGCGCGGAGGCGCTCGCCGAATGGTGCGAGAGCGAAGGCAAGGCGGAGGTCGCGGCCGAGATCGACCGCAGCCTGCTGACGCCGGAGTGGCGTCAATCGCGCTCCGCCGTGGAAGCGTTCCTGGCGTTGTCGAAGCGGCTCGGCGGCCGACCAGTGCTGTTCGTCGACAATCTCGATTTGATCCTCGATGCCTTGACTCCGGAGCAGAACTGGGAGTTGCGTCGGATTCTGCAGGCCCCCGGCGGCCCGGTATTGTTCGGCGCGGCCACGCAGCTACTGCGCCAATCAGGCGAGCGGGATGCCGCGTTCTACGAATTCTTTCATCCGCACATGCTGGATCCGCTCTCGGAAGCCGAACTGCTGCAATGCATGAACCGTCTTGCCCAGGCCCGCGGCGAATCCGGCAAGGCGGTCAGCGAGATTCTCACGCGGGAGCCCGAACGAATCCGCACCCTGCACACTTTGACCGGTGGCAATCCGCGGGTGCTGACTCTTGTCTATCAATTGCTCGAGCGCAGCGAAAGCGACACGGTCTTTTCCGATCTGGAAGTGCTGCTCGATCAATTGACGCCGTTCTACAAGGCCCGCGTCGAGGAGTATCAGACCGATCTGCAGCGCGCGGTGATCGACGCCATCGCGCTTCATTGGCACCCGATCACGTCGCACGATCTCAGCCTGGTGACCGCGGTCGACGTCACGACCATCTCGCCGCAGCTCAACAGGCTGAAGCGCGACGGTCTTGTCGAAGAGGTTCAAACGTCGGGCGCGCGCGCGGGCTATCAGCTGGTCGAGCGGTTCTTCAACATCTGGTACCTGATGCGTCACGGCACGAGGCGGACGCGGCAGAAGATCTATTGGCTGACGGCGTTCCTGAGCAGCTTCTACGCGCCGGCTGAACTTGTCAAAATGAAGGCGCAGGCGATGTCTGAGGGCCGCGCAAATTGGCATCCGCTGTATCGGGAAGCGCTTGAGGCCGTGGGCGAGGGTGGAGCGAGTATCAAAAAAATCGATGTATCGTCTCGGTCCGCGGACGCTTCAGATAGTTCGGAAGTGGCGGATATGAGCCACGAGTTCAGCGGAGTTGTCGAAGGCCAATTGAATGATGCCCGAAAGCTCATGCAAGCTGCAAACAAGCTGGCCTCTGCCGGACGGAAAGAGGAGGAAATCGCGGTCTATGACCAAGTGTTGAGCCGGTTCGGAACCGCGCACCAGCCTGAGCTTCGCGAGCAAGTGGCCCGCGCGCTGGTCCTCAAGGGGCTGACGCTCGGTTCGGTGGGGAGGAACGATGAGGAAATCGCGGTCTACGACCAAATTTTGGGCCGATTTGGGACCGCGGAGCAGACCGTGTTTCGCGAGGCAGTGGCCCGAGCGTTGGTTCTCAAGGGGTTGACGCTCGGTTCTTTGGGGAAGAGCGACGAGGAAATCGCGGTTTACGACGAGGTGGTGAGCCGGTTTGGGAACGCTGAGCAGCCAGTACTTTGCGAACAAGTAGCTCACGCGTTGGTCAGTAAGGGGATTGCGCTTGGTTCTGTGGAACGGAGCGAAGAGGCGATAGCGGTCTTTGACGAGGTGATGAACCGGTTCGGGACTGCCGAACAGCCTGAACTTCGCAAGGAAGTGACCGGCGCGCTGCTGAGCAAGGGTATCAGGCTTTGCTTGTTGAAACGGAGCGAACAGGCGTTAGCAGTCTTTGACGATGTAGTGCGCCTGTCCGGGGCCGTCGAACAGCCGGCGCTTCGGGAGCACACAGCCCGCGCGCTATTTCTGAAGGGGTGCACGCTAGCATTTCTCAGACGGAGCGAAGAGGCGATGGCGGCTTATGATGAGGTGGTGAGCCGGTTCGGGGACGCAGAGCAGCCTGCGCTTCGCGAACAAGTGGCCGGCGCGTTGGTCAACAAGGGAGACGCGCTGGATTTCTTAGGGCGGAGTGAAGAGGCGGTCGCGGTCTATGATGAGGTGGTGAAACGGTTCGGGACCGTGGACCAACCGGAGCTTCGTGCGGAGGTGGCCCGCGCGCTGTGCAATAAGGGTATCGAGCTTGGCTTGTTGGAACGGAACGAACAGGCGATTTCGGCCTATGACGAGGTGGTGCGCCTGTTCGGGAGTGCGGAACAGCTCGAGTTTAGCAAACAGGTGGCCCGCGCGCTGGTGAACAAGGGGGGGCGACTCGGTTCATCGGAACGGAACGAAGAGGCAATCGCGGTCTACGATGAGGTGGTAAGACGTTTCGGGGATGCCGAGCAGCCTGAGCTTCGCGAGGGCGTAGCCCGCGCCCTGGTCGGCAAGGGCGCCACCCTAGACTCCGTTGGACAGAGCGAAGATGCAATTAGGGTTTATGATGAGGTTGTTCGCCGTTTCGGGAGCGGCGATCAGCCTGCGCTTAGCGAAGCGGTCGCGCACGCCTTGGTAAATAAGGGTGTGCGCCTTGGTTTGTTGGGACGGAGTGAAGAGGGAATTGCTGTATTTAAGGAGGTCGTGAGCCGCTTTGGGATGTCCGATCAGCCTGAACTCCGCGCTCTGGTCGTGCGGGCCCTCGATTTCGGATCAACGACGTCGATTGAATTGGGGCGCTTCGAGGAAGCTGAGAAGTTGTGTCGGCGTGCGGCCGAAATAGATTCCAAGGACTCTGCGGCCTGGACCCTTTTGGGCAACACGCTTGCGGATCATTCGGGAAAGCCGAGCGAGGCCGAGGCGGCATACCGTGAAGCTATGTCAATATCCGACCCAACAATGTTCGCCGAAGCGAACCTCGCATGGCTGTTGCTGGCCGCGGGTAGAACATCGGAACTCGCGCCGCTCCGTGCCGCGCTTGGCGAACTCCATCCGGTGGGGCGAGGGTTGCTCGACGCCGCTGTCGAAATCTCCAGCGACAATTTCGGCGCCGCCACGCTGCATCTGCAAGAAGCGCTCGCCGGCGATCAAGACCAGCTCCGGTCGACATTTTTCGACGATCTTCTGCGCCTTCTGCGCATCGCCGAATCCCGCGGCTACGGCGAAAAGCTGATCGCCTGGTTCGTCGAGTCCGGTCAGGCGGAACGCCAGGCGCCGCTCTATGCCGCTTTTGTCGGCTATGTGCGCGGCCCGCAATTTCTGCTGGACTTCAGCCCGGAGATTCGTAAACCGGCAGAGCCGATCTTGCGCTGGCTGAGCAGCCGCCGGAACAGCCAGCCGGTCCAGAACCCGCCCAAACCCAAACGTCGTCGTGGGCGCCCACCTCGGAAACATTCAACGGCATGACAGCACCCGCCAAGAAACCCTCCGAGCAGGAGGGATTGTTCTGGAAGACCAAGACATTGGAGCAGATGTCGGGCGCCGAATGGGAAAGCCTGTGCGATGGCTGCGCGCGCTGCTGCCTGGAAAAGCTCGAGGACGAGGATAGCGGCAGGATCTATTTCACCCATGTGTCGTGCCGCTTGCTGGATTCCGGGCTGTGCGCCTGCAAGGATTATGCGCACCGCTCCGACCAGGTGCCGGACTGCGTGCGGCTGACCCCGGAGAACGTCCGCACCCTGAACTGGCTGCCGCCGAGCTGCGCCTACAAGCTGGTCGCCGAGGGCCGCGATCTGTACTGGTGGCACCCCTTGATTTCCGGCGATCCGAACACGGTGCATGAGGCCGGGGTCTCGGTGCGCGGCCGGGTGCAGGGCACCGAACTCGACATCAACGACGAACATCTCGAAGACCACATCGTGCAATGGCCGGGGCTGCTGCCGAAGCGCGCGCGCTTGAAGAAGCGGCCGGCCTGAGCGGCTGGTAGCAGGCTGCCTGCCGCGGAGCATGAAAGCCGTGGACAGCATGCGCGCCGAACTATCATTCTTGGTGTAGCGGCTTTCCTTTGCAAGCATGGCGCGCTAGGCTGCTGATCGTCAGTGCTCAGCCACGCGCCCGCCATCGCAGGCGCCGCATCGAGGGCCGTCGCATGAGCGACATTCCGGTTCGACTGATCCCCGGCGATTCCGAATCCGAGCAGCCCGAAGACGCGCCGGCACTGTGCCTGTCGGGCGGCGGCTATCGCGCCATGGTGTTTCACATCGGCGCGCTGTGGCGGCTGTATGACAGCGGCTGGCTCGGCCGGCTGCAGCGGATCTCCAGCGTCTCCGGCGGCTCGATCACCGCGGGCTTCCTCGGGCTGCAATGGTCGCAGCTCAGCTTCGCGCCGGGCACGGTGCAGAGCGAGTTCGTGCCGAAAGTGGTGGCGCCGCTGCGGGCGCTGGCCGCCACCACCATCGACATTCCGGCGGTGATCCTCGGCCTGCTGCTGCCCGGCGGCGTCGCCGGCCGGATCGCCAAGGCCTATGATGCCGCGCTGTTCGGCGGCAAGACGCTACAGGATCTGCCGGACGGGCCGCGCTTCGTCATCAACGCCACCAACATGCAGTCCACCGTGCTGTGGCGGTTCTCCAAGCCGTATATGTGGGACTACCGGGTCGGCGAAGTGAAATCGCCGACGCTGCCGCTGGCGCAGGCGGTGGCGGCGTCGTCGGCGTTTCCGCCGGTGCTGTCGCCGGCGCGGCTGTCGCTGAACAACGCCGATTTCGTGCCGAACACCGGCACCGATCTGCAGCGGCCGCCATTCACCACCGAGGTGATCCTCACCGACGGCGGGGTGTACGACAATCTCGGGCTGGAAACCGCCTGGAAGCGCTACAAGACCATCCTGGTGTCCGACGCCGGCGGCAGGACCGCTGCGGAAGAATCGCCGCCGACCGACTGGTTGCGGCAGGCCTATCGGGTGCTGAACCTGATCAACAGCCAGGTCCGCGCCTTGCGGATCCGCCAGCTGATCGATTCCTATCAGCGCGGCGCCGACAATCCGCAGGATCCGACCGGGCGCAACGGCGCCTATTGGGGAATTCGCGCCGACATCGCCGAGTATCATCTGCACGACGCGTTGCCGTGCCCGCTGCCGCGCACCATCGAGCTTGCCAATCTCGCGACCCGGCTGGCCCGGCTCGACAGTCTCACCCAGGAGCGGCTGATCAATTGGGGTTACGCGATCACCGACGCGGCGTTGCGCAAATATGTCGATCCAAGCCTGCCGCCGCCGCAGGGATTTCCCTATCCGCAGGCGGGCGTCTGAGCGCTCGGGGCTGACCGCTGGGGTCTGAGCGCCGGGGCTGAATGCCGCGATCTGCGCGCTGCGGTCCGCGCGAGCATTTTCGGTTTGGATTGAAAGATTCAACCCCTCGTCATTCCGGATTGCGAGTTCGCAAGAACGAGCAAGTCCGGAATCTTGCAACGAGGTCGACCAACGCAGCGTCGTGGCATGCTGCAAGAGTCCGGGTTCGCTCGAGCCATCGCTCTCGCGCCCCGGGACGACAGGACCGCCGTCGCTCAGCGAACTCTCACGCAGCCGTGAACCAGAACGCGCGCGTGGGACGCACCTATGCGTGCCGTCCGCTGGGCCGGCCGCGGTTGGCAGGTTAGCTTTGCAACATCGCGGCTGCGTAGGCTGCGATTCTTCCCCGTCCTCCGATTTCGAACGAATTTATCTCCGTCCATGACCACGTCCGAAAGCCAGGGCCGCGAACCGGCCAACCGGCGGGCCTTGCCCGCGTCGATCGCGCGGCCGGCGCGTGCGGTAGCGCTCGATCTTGCGATCGACGACACGCCGCACTTAGCGAAGCCCTTGGCGCCGCCCTTGGCGCCGACCGCGCCGCTGACCCCGGTCGAAGTCCGCGGCATCCTGCTCAGCCTGTTGCTGGCGATGTTCCTCGCCGCGCTCGACCAGACCATCGTCGCCACCGCGCTGCCGACCATCGGCCGCCAGTTCCACGACGTCAGCAGCCTGTCCTGGGTGATCACCGCCTATCTGTTGGCCTCGACCGCGGTGGCGCCGGTGTTCGGCACGCTGAGCGACATCTTCGGCCGCCGCGCCACCATCATCATCGCGATGGGATTGTTCATCGCGGGCTCCGTGCTGTGCGCGCTGGCGCCGAACATCGGCGTGCTGATCGTGGCGCGCGGCCTGCAGGGGCTGGGCGGCGGCGGCATCCTGCCGATCGTGCAGACCGTGATCTCCGACGTCGTCAGCCCACGCGAACGCGGCCAGTACCAGGCGTATTTCTCCGGGGTCTGGGTGTCGGCCTCGATCGGCGGCCCGGTGATCGGCGGGGTGTTCGCCGAGCACCTGCACTGGTCGCTGATCTTCTGGATCAACCTGCCGCTCGGGGTCGGCGCGCTGGCGCT
This sequence comes from Rhodopseudomonas sp., assembly GCF_036404135.1. Classification (GTDB taxonomy): domain Bacteria; phylum Pseudomonadota; class Alphaproteobacteria; order Rhizobiales; family Xanthobacteraceae; genus Rhodopseudomonas_A. Next base: position 8,467 of record NZ_DASWPE010000060.1, read on the forward strand.
GCTGCTGCCGAAGATGGGCAAGATCCCGGTGTTCCATCGCCGCCGCAAGGTCGACTGGCTGGGCGGGCTGTTGCTGATGGCGGCCGCGGTGGTGGTGATGCTGGTGCTGACCTGGGGCGGCACGCGGTTTTCCTGGTCGTCGCCGACGATTCTGGCGATGGCCGGCGCCGCGGCGCTGCTGGGGCTCGGCTTCGTCTGGCATGCGCTGCGCACCGCCGAGCCGTTCCTGCCGCTGCAACTGATGGACGGCAGCGTGGTGCCCTATGCGATGGCGGCCGGCGGTTGCGCGATCGGCGTGCTGATCGGGCTCACCGTCAGCATGCCGTTGTATTACGAGGTGGTGTATGGGCTGAGCGCCAGCGCCTCCGGGCTGGCGCTGATTCCGATCGTCGCGGTGTCGGTGCTGGGGGCGGCGTTTTCCGGCCGCGCCACCACGCGCTGGACCCACTACAAGCGGGTGGCGATCGCCGGCAATGCGTTCTCCGCGGTGATGTGCTGCGCGCTGGCCGTGGCCACGCCGTTGCCGCTATGGACGCTGCTCGCCATGCTGGCGCTGTTGTCGGTCGGCATCGGCACGGTGTTTCCGGTCAGCCTGGTGTCGATCCAGAACGCGGTGCCGCGCGACCAGATCGGCACCGCGACCGGCGCGATGAATTTCTTTCGCGCGCTGATGGCCTCGTTCGCGGTGGCGGCATTCACCGCGATCCTGTTGGCGGTGCTGGGCAGCGACGTGCCGATCGGCCGCGAGCACACCGACGCCATCGCGGCGATTTCCCCCGGCGCGATGGTCGCGGCGTTCCGCTACGTGTTCGTCGCCTCCGCCGCGCTGATGGCGATGGCCGCGCTGGCCATGCTGGTGATGGAAGAACGGCCGCTGGCGGGGCCGGAGATTTCCGCCGACCTCGCCGAATAGGCTGCGCGGGCGCCCCGCCGCGCCCGGCGGACGTTAACATTTCGTTGAGCCTAGCGCCGGAATCCGCGGCGCGGCCGCGCCGCTGCGAGCGCGGGAAACCGTCCGGAAACCATTGCCGCCCTAGCCTTTGCCGGCCTGCGCGGACGAACCCGCGAACCATCGACAGGAGTGTGTGGTGCGGCGGTTGCTTTGCAAGTTTCTGGCGGATCAGTCCGCGGCCACCTCGCTGGAATATGCGCTGATCGCCGCGGGCCTCAGCATCGTGATCCTCGGCGCGGTGCAGGCGCTTGGCACCACCGTCAACGCCAAATACACCTCGGTCGGCAGCGCCATCAAGTAATCGCCGCGCCCCGCGCGGAGGCCGGATGGGCCTGCGCGGCGCCGTTGCCGCGGCGCCGTTAATCATCACTAACGGCCGGGGTCGAATCTGCGGCAATTCACGGCCAGGTTTTTAGCGCGCGCGATGTATCACCGCGGGGCAACGGCAAACATCACGCGGGGGCGCAATGCGACGGACTGGTCATCACACCGAATATCTGCTGCAGGGCACGGATAAGGCGTTTCACCATCGGCTGGCCTCGCTGACCGCGCTGGTGGCGCTCGGCATGGTGCTGGCGCCGGCGATCGGCTTCGTCATGCTGCTGGTGGATTGACGGCGGGAGCCGCGCGAGCGCATGCGACCGTGATCAGCATCCGCCCTTCAACGGGTCGTCCCTGCGTAGGCAGGGACCCATAGCGCGCGGAGTTGCTGTTGTGCGTAGGCGCCCGTCTTCATCGTGGACTCCAGGGGTGATGGGTCCCTGCGTGCGCAGGGACGACCCGCGGAGAAGCACTGCGCAACCGCTGCGATGCGAAGGTTGAAATCATCACACCCCTGCGTGCCGCCGTGCTCGGCTCGCGATGCCGGCTTGATCGATCGCAGTGTTGGGCGATCGCGGCAAGCCTGTTAAGACCTGCGGCATGATGTATTTCATCGTCAAATGCCTATTGTCCGGCGTCATCGTCGGGGTGGTTTCGGAACTGGCGCGGCGCAGTCCCACGTTCGGCGCGCTGATCGTGTCGCTGCCGCTGGTGTCGTTGCTCGGCATCCTGTGGCTATGGCGCGACACCGGCGACGCCGCGCGGATCGCCGCGCATGCGCAGGCGACATTCTGGTACGTGCTGCCGTCGCTGCCGATGTTTCTGCTGATGCCGTGGATGCTGCGCAGCGGGATCGGATTCTGGCCGACGCTGCTGGCCGGCTGCGTGCTGACCGTGGTTTTGTATCTCTTGATGGTCGCGACGCTGGCGCGGTTCGGACTGCGGCTGTGACTGAATGGGAAAATAGTCCTTGACAGCGTGACGCTGCCGGGCTAGGGTTTGCGCATGCTCCACAATTGGGTGTTGCGGCGCGGCGGCCCATTTGGCGCGCGGCGAAGCCACTAAGCATTTGCAGGAACATCAGTCTTGATGCCGCGTTGGTGGCCAGAGCTCCGCACGACGGGGTCACTCCAGCGATGAGGGCATCAATGGCGAACAAACAACAAGGCCGAATCGTGGAAACCCCGACCGAGGCCCGTCAGGCCGAACCTGGGCCGTCGGTGTTGGCGCTGCTGACCATCTCGACCGGATTGGCGGTACTGATTCTCGGCATGATCTGGTTCGCGTTCTTCCGCACCTGACGGAACCGGAGATGATCGGCGAGGCGCGGGATCCGGTTTCTCAGGATCAAAGCGCAGGCTCACCAGATGACAGCGACCCGAACCAGCGCGCCGGCGAAACCGTCGGCGCGGCGCAACGTGACGACCACGCCGCGCAACACGTCCGCTGCTGCCGCGGCGAAGCAGCGCGCCAGCACCGCCGCGCGGCGGCAAACGCTGGCCGCCACCTGCAAGAAAGCCGACGAGACGCTGCTCGTCGATGACGCCGACGAGGTCGGCGTGGCGCTGGCCAAGCGCGCGGTGGCGCGCGTCAAAGCCGCCGAAGCCGAAGCCGAAGCCGAAGCCGAATTAGAGCCGGCGGCGGCGGCGAAGCCGGTCGCGAAGAAAACCGCCAGAAAGACCGGCGCCAAGAAAACCCCGGCCGCCAGGAAGAAGATTGCCAAGACAGCCGCGAAGCCCGCCGCCGAAACCCCGGCCGACGAGGACATCGCCGATGCAACGCTGCCGGCGCCGGCGCGAAAGAGCCGCGGGCCGAGCGGCGTCAGCCGCACCGCGGTCGACCGGCTCGACGATCCGAAGCCGGCAAGCGGCCTCAAACTGCTGGATCGGGTGTCGCGCTCGATCGAGCGCGAGATCAACCAGATCGAGGCGCTGGTCGGCGGCAGCCATCTCAAGGAAAAGCAGCGCACCGAAGCCGAGCGCCGCGCCCGCACGCTGGCCAGCCTGACCAAGACCTTGAGCGAGTTGCGCCGGCTGCGCGCCACCGAGCAAGCGAGAGCCGCCGATGACGACGCCGTTCCCCGCGACCTCGACGAGTTCCGGCGCGCGCTTTCGCGACGACTGGAGCAATTGGTCGCCGTCGCAGCGGAGTTTCCTGCTGCAGGGCATGAGTGAGGCCGAACTCGGCTTCCTCAACGCGCAATGGGACGTGTTCGCGCATGATCACCAGCGCCCGCCGCATCTGGCGCCGAACGGCGCGCCGTGGCTGAGCTGGCTCTTGATCGGCGGCCGCGGCGCCGGCAAGACCCGCGCCGGCGCCGAATGGATTCGCGCCCAGGCGCTCGGCCTGGCGCCGTTCGCCGACCGCGCGGTGTCGCGGATCGCGCTGGTCGGCGAGACCGAACACGACGTCCGCGAGGTGATGATCGAAGGCGTCTCCGGGCTGCTCGCGGTGCATCCGCGCGGCGAGCGGCCGAATTGGATGCCGTCGCGCAAGCGGCTGGAATGGAATAACGGCGCGGTGGCGCAGGCATTCTCTGCCGACGATCCGGAGAGCCTGCGCGGCCCGCAATTTGCCTGCGCCTGGTCCGACGAAATGGCGAAATGGCGCTACGCCGAGGCCGCGTTCGACATGCTGCAATTTGGCCTGCGGCTGGGGCCGCAGCCGCGGCAGCTGATCACCACCACGCCGCGGCCGACCGCTTTGTTGAAGCGGCTGCTGTGCGATCCGGCCTGCGTCACCACGCGGGCGCCGACCCGCGCCAATGCCTTCAACCTGGCGCCGACCTTTCTGCAGGGCGTGATGGCGCGCTACCAAGGCACCCGGCTGGGACGCCAGGAATTGGACGGCGAGATCATTGAGGACCGCCCCGACGCGCTGTGGTCGCGGGCGCTGCTGGAGAGCTGCCGGGTGGAGGCCGCGCCGGTGCTGACCCGGATCGTGGTCGCGGTCGATCCGCCGGCCTCCTCCGGCAAGCGCGCCGACGCCTGCGGCCTCGTCGCCGCGGGAATCTGCGCCGCCGGCACCGTCTATGTGCTGGCCGACGACACCGTCGTCGCGGCGACGCCGTCGGCCTGGGCGAGCCGGGCGATCGCGCTGTGGCGCAGGCTTGAGGCCGACGCGCTGGTCGCCGAGGTCAATCAGGGCGGCGAGATGGTGCGCGCGGTGATCGGCGAGGTCGACGCCACGGTGCCGGTGACGCCGGTGCGGGCGTCGCGCGCAAAATGGCTGCGCGCCGAGCCGGTGGCGGCCTTGTACGAGCAGGGACGGGTGAAACACGCCGGCTGCTTCGCCGCGCTGGAGGACGAGATGTGTGATTTCGTATTTCAAGAATATCTATTTGATTTTGCTGCCTTTCTTGTTTCCATTTTTCAGATGTTTTACAATTTTGTTCTTGTGCCGTTCGCCCAGGTTGACCAACGCGGCCTGGCCGCTGGCCTTCTTGTCGGCAAATCTGCAGTAGCGCTCGATCATCGCAATGCTCATCCCGATGCAATCGGAGATCTGCGCGGTCGATAGTCCGGACCTCCGCAGATGGACGACCGCGGTCGCCCGGAGACCGTGCAGTGTGGTGCCGGCCAGATCTGGAATTTTGGCCCGCTCTCGCTCAAACATCAGCGAGAACCTGTTGCGGCTGAATGGGCGCCCGCTTGGTTGCGTCAAGAAGGGGCCGGGGCGCTTCTCCCACGTCGCCATCTCGGCTTCGAGTTCGGGCAGGATAGGGCACCACACCTCGCGGCCGGTCTTCCGCTGCACCAAACTGAAACCGCCGTCGTCGATCATGTTCGGCACCAGGCGAACCACGTCAGAGCCGCGCTGCCCGGTGTAGAGGTAGAGCATCACGCCGCGACGAACCATCGAACTCAATTTGGGGATGGCCGCGATCTGCGCGGGCGTCCATGGCTTGTGGCCGCCGGTCTTTGCGTAGGGCTCGACGCCGTCGGTGATGGAATGGTCCAAGAGGCCGCGAGAACGCGCCCAAGACGACAGCGCGCGGATGCCGCCAAGGAACGTGTTGGCCTTGCCTGGCAGCGCCGCGAAGCCGTCCATGATGGCTTGGACATGGACAGGTTGAACGCCAGCGGCGGGGAGCGACCCCCATGCCGCGCGCGCGGTCTTCAATGCCTGGTCATATTGTTTCTGCGATCCGGGCGTGAGCGCCAGATACTTCGGCGATTGCTTGTAGGCGTCAATGACGGCGCCGAATGTGTCGCCGTCTGTCAGCGTGGAAATCCCCTGCGCCTGCCGGATCGCGGCCCAAAAATCGGGAGACCTGGGATCGCTCGGCAGCTTCACCCGCTCACCTTGGTTCGCACCGCCGCGGCCGGCCTGGAAATAGTAATATTCCCGCCCGCGCGATGTGACCTTGTGAACGCCTTTAGGCAGTTCCACGGCGGCTCTCTGTGGCGGCTTTCGCGGCATTCTTGGCCCCTGCCATAAACGGATCTGACGAGGTATCGTCGGCCGATCCCGCCAGCGAGGCAAGCGCGGTTTCGACTGCGGACCATGACCACCGCACGCAGCCCGTAGACAATCTGACGGGCCTTGGGAGCACCCCGCGCCGGACCATCTCGTCAACCGTGCTTTCCGAAATGTCGAGCTCGGCGGCCAGCGTCGATCGGCTCAGGAATGATGGCGGGCGTGTCGTTGCGATTGTCCTGCTCATTTCTCGACACCCCAGACCCGGTCCAAATATTCACGCATCTGATCCGTGGTTGTTATCTTTGCGGCGGTGCTCCTGGGAGGAAAACCGCCCGCCTCCTCTTGAGGTTCTTTATATTCCTCGCCGCTTCCGTAACATTCAGGGCAGCGGATGCTGTAGCGCTCGGTGCCCTTCATATCGATGATCGGATAATATCCTTCTCCGCCGCAAACACCGCATTCGTCCGCCATGCTCATCTCTCGATACTACCTGATTTCAAACGGTGGATGTTGCTTCTCGGCCGTCACCCAACGACCTCAAATCACCCCGACTGTGCGGCCAATTAAGACAACCAGCCCTACCAATGGCAGGGCCACGAACCACATCACCCACGCGGCCGCCATGCCGATGATAGCTAAGAACGCCAGCACAACTGCTGCTGCCGACCTGACGTGATAGGACATTGATGATCGTGTGATCATGGCATCACCACCCGCGCCACGGCGGATTGCGCCGGTCGATCCAGTATCCGAAGAACCAGAGGCAGAAGATGAAAACGAGGATGAACACCAGCTGCGCGATGTCGTGGGATCTCATGGCTTCACCATGGCGCGGAGGTCTTCGGCGAGGATCTTTCCGATATTGTTGGTCAATGTGCCGGAAGTTTCGCGCTCTACCACCTTCGCCGCTTCCTCTAATGCCGCGTTGCGGATGGCGGTGGCGTATACGGCGAGTACAGATTGGCTTCCACCAATGGCGTCATTCCAAAAGTTGTGTAACGCGCGCCGCGCCTCCATGCCCTGGCAGGTTTGCAAAGACCGGTGGAACGCCGCATTAAATCCATAAGTTGTCGGATTTCGGATAGTGTCGGGCGTATCACCAATGGCTGCGGTGAGCGCGGTGCGCGACCTCGCAAGGTATCTCTCGCGATCCACCCGAGCCGCGCGATCCCAATCCCCACGGTTGTCGAATTCGTAATCGGAGCGCGCCGCCCGCTCCACCATCTCATCAGTCACCATGGCTTGCTCCTTGGGATTGGAGGGCGGCGCATCCAGCGTCGGTTATCGAAACGCCGAGATACATAGAATCGACACCTTCCCCAGCGACGCCAACGATCGCAAATCCCTTTGCAACCAAGCCCTCAAGCGCGGCACCGTGGCATTCGCCGTACTGCCCGTCACCACGGCCCAACCATTCCAAAAGGAAACGCTCTTGCGTGTTGATCTGGTGCGTCACTTCATCACCTCGTCTCTCTGAGCGATGGTAACAGGGGTTGGGTTGGTGAAACCGCAGCGCGTCCGGCTACGTCGACCCCCGGCCTCGGCTCGCTCGATTTTACTCCGGGTGAACTCTACGCCAACCCGGCGATCTCGCAGCAGCTGTTGGACGACGCGGCGATCGACCTGGAGCAGTGGTTGGCCGGGGAAGTCGAGGGCGAGTTCGCCAAGCAGGAGGGGATTGCGTTCCTGTCCGGCAACGGCACCAACAAGCCGTACGGCATCCTCACCTTCGTTACCGGCGCGGCCAACGCGGCGCGCCACCCGTGGGGCGCCATTGCGACCGTGAACAGCGGCGCCGCGGCGGCCCTCACCGGCGATGGCTTCATCGATCTGATGTACAGCCTGCCGGGCGAGTTCGCGGCCAACGCGAAGCTCTACATCAACCGCCTTTCGCTCGGCGCCGCGCGCAAGCTCAAGGATGGCCAGGGCAACTATCTGTGGCAGCCGACCTATGTTGCGGGTCAGCCGGCGACGCTCGCGGGCGCTCCGATCGTCGAGCTTCCGGACATGCCGACCGTTGCAGCCGGCAACGTCGTTGCGCTCTACGGCGACATGGAGGCGACGTACCTGATCGTCGATCGCATCGGCATCTCGGTGCTGCGCGACCCGTTCACCGACAAACCCTACGTGCACTTCTACACCGTCAAGCGTGTCGGCGGCGGCGTCTACAATCCGGAGCCGATGCGGGCGCTGGTCGTCGGCGCGTAAGGCGCGGGCCTGTCAATCCGGGCGGATAGTCCGCCCGGTTCCCCTCCAGCCACAAATCATCAGGAGCCATCATGGTGAAGCCGAAAACCCACACGACCGATGCCGCGCCGGACCATCCCGACATCGACAAGCTCACCCCTGCGACCAAACCGGAGGCTTCAGGCGCGCTGCAGGAGCCGGAGATTGCCGAGGGCGTCGACACGGGACACCCGGCGGTGGACGCCAATCCGCGCAAGGGCGCCAAGCCGGACAGTAACCGGATCGACTTCAACGACCCGACACTGTCCGCGCACGACGCCGTCGTCAAGAACCTCGAAGACCAGAAGACGACGTAGTCGGAACCGCAGAGTCTTGCGTCGCTCTCATTTTGAGCGGCGCATCAATTTGGCTCATTCGAAAGGGCGGCGGTGAATGTCCCGTGTCGTTGTTATCTCTCCGCCAATCGCCGTCGTCACCGCGGATGAGGCGCGGGAAGTTCGCGTATTCTCTGCCGACGACGCCACCGCATACATCGACACCCTGCTTGCCGTAGCTCAAGGGCAGATCGATGGGCGGGACGGCTGGTTGCACCGTGCCATTGGACTTCAAACTCTTGAGATCGTCGTTCCAGCGAAATGGATCGTTGACGTTGATCAGCTTCCATTGCCTCCATACGTCGACACGGTAACTGATATCATAGCGGAAGATGGGAGATCTCGCGCCTTCCGATATCGAGCCGGGTACGGCGTCGCTCCAGCAAGCCCGGTACCGCCAGCGATAAAGCACGCTATTATTCTGATGGCTGGCGTGCTGCGCGACGCGACGCCAAACGAGGGTGGCCTGGTCAAGAGAAAGACCGTCGACGGCGTCGGATCCCGCGAATACACGCTGCCCGACGGTGCTGCCGATAGCATGAGACAGGCCGCGGAAAGCCTGCTCAAGCCATACTGGTTGCCTGCTTATGACTAGCGCCGAGGAAATGCTGGAAGATCACCGGGAATTCTTGGCCGACGATGGCGAGGACATCCTGATCCGCTGCTATACGGGGTCGGGTCCGGTTCGACCGAAGACCGAGGCGAAGGTTCGCGCGCGGGTTACGGGCTTGGAATCCGCGACGCTGATCGGCGCCATCGTGCAGGGAAAGTGCCAGATCATCGCGCTGAACGATCCGGACGCCGAGGTGCCCACGGGCATGGTGCCGCTCGCCGAGCTGCTGCCGATCACGACCACGGACAAGGTAGTGCTGCTGCGCGACGGCCGGCAGAAAGAGCTGGCGATTGAGGCGGCAGACGACAACACCCGTCGCGTCGGCGGCGTGCTGGTGGCGCTGCAGATTCAGGCGTCGGGCTGATGACGACAGCAAGCGAGGCGATCGCGGTCATCAAAGACCTGATCGAGGGCAACCCGCAGCTGCATCCTGAAAGCGGCGATGCCTTGCCCATGTATTGGCAGGGCGAGGATGCGCCCGCGCTGCCCGGTACGCCGTCGCCGTTCATCTACACGGTCTTCGACGCTGAGCGGTCCGATACGATCGAGATCGGCGGCGGCCGCGGGAGCAACCGGCATCGCAACCCGGGCACGGCGTCGATCTTCGTGTTCGTGCCGATCGGCTGGGGACTGCTTTACGGCACCAATTATGCGGAGGCACTGGCGGCGCCGTTCCGCTCCTATCGTGCCAACGGCGTCACGATTGACGCCGTCACCGTTTATCCGGGTGGTCCCGGATCTGAAATCGCAGTCCCGGGAATGGACAACGAGACCAAGAATTACTTCTGGTCGGGCTGCGAAATCGAGTTTTACCACGACCTGATCGGCTGAGCCGAAACCCCAACCACACATAGGAGCACTTGCCATGGCCGGTCTCGCGGAAAGCGTATCCGAGCGCGTCGTTCTGAAGCTGTATGCAACCGACGTCATCGATTCCGAAACGGAGCCCTTGGCGGCGACCGATCCGGGCTCCAGTGGCGGCCAGGTGCTGCGCCACGTCTCGCACAATCTCGGTCTCACGAAGGATAGCTACCGTCCGAACGAAAAGAAACAGGACGCGCAGCAGGCCATGGGCAAGCACGGTAGCCGCACCATCGCCGGCACCATCAATGGTTTCCTCAGCCCGGGCACCCACGCCGTTCCCTTCGCCGCGGTGATGCGGTCGGAATGGTCGGAGCCGATCGACCTCGACGAAACGGAACTGACCAGCGTTGCCTTCGACGCGGTTACGAAGACCGCGACCTTCGGCGGCGGTGATCCGGTCGCGCTCGGCGCCCGCGTCGGCATGATGGGCTCGTTCGCCAATCTCGCGGCGCCGGGTAACAACCGATACTTCGTCATCCTCGGGTTCAGCGGGTCGAACAACCGGGTCGTCAACATCTACCCGGCGCCGACCACCGAGACGGCCGACACCTCGTTCTCGCTCTCGCTGTTTCCGAAGCTCACCAATCCGCCGACACAGGCGGAGCGTACCAACTACAAGGCGGCGATCGAGGTCTATAATCCCGACATCGATCTGTCGCGGTTCTATTCGGAAGTGCGGATCGGCGGCTTCGACCTCTCGATCGGCGTCAACGCCAACGTCGGCCTGAATTTCACCGTGCTGGGCCGCAATCGCAAGATCCTGGAGGGCGCCGCGGCGCCGTTCTTCACCGCGCCCGCGGCGGAAACCACCACGGATATTCCGACCTCGATGCAGGGCTTGCTGCTGCTCGACGGCGCGGTGATCGGCGTCGTCACCGGCCTCAACATCAAGGTCGATCTCGGACCCGAGGCGGCCAAGGCCATCAACCCGGATGGGTTGATCGCCGGCATCTTGCTGGGCGACTTCGTTTGCTCGGGCGACTTCACCGTGTTTCTGACCGA
>NZ_DASWPE010000061.1:0-34556 GCF_036404135.1 Rhodopseudomonas sp.
GCGCGCCACCGGCGGCGATTATGGGCCCCGGGACCGTGCTTCCGGGGACAGGCGCGATGCACTCCGCACCACTGATCCCGGCGATCTCCCGCCGTTCACCTGTCCCGCGTCCAGCCAACCAGCAAGTGGCAGAGCCTCGTAATGGGCCCGGACGGTGACCTGGGGCCTCCCGGGTGGTGCTTGCGAGGCACCGGCGCGGGACGCCGCGTCGACCGAATTGGAGTTGCCTCCTTTTCGGCAGCGAGATTTGGTGGGTTGCCCCGCCGCTCGCTCTGTCCCGCTTCAAAAGCGCCCTCGAGAAGCGCCCCTCACGGACAGGACGATTAGGAAAATAATCTTCAATGCATGGATTGTCAATGGGTCGGCGCTGTCGCTAACTCCACCCATCGCCGTCATCCTGAGGAGCCTGGCGAAGCTCGGAGAGCGAAGCCGGGCGTCTCGAAGGATGGGCCGCGGGCTTGGAGCTCGCGCCGTGCACGTTGCCGCATCCTTCGAGGCTCGCCGCTCGCGCGGCTTCGTGCCTCAGGATGACGGCGCTCTGCATGTGGCACGGCGCATTGGGGCTACAGCTGTGGGGTGGGTGAGGCGCTCTTGCGCCGTAACCCACCGCCGCACCCGCCGCGGCTTGCGCGATGGGTCAACCGCAAGCCGGATGATCTGCGTCTGTTCGATGGTGCGGGCGGCGGTTTCGTACAAATCAAGGGGCGGCTGGACGCCAGTGGCGATCGGGCGAGTCCAAGATTGCGTTGAACGAAAAACCCGGCCGTCAGTTTTGGCTTTGCGGGTGAGGCCGACGCAGGAACAACACAGGGCATAGCCGGGTTGCGCGGCGAGTTTCGACATTTTCGTCCGAAAGTCGCGCCGTGCGAGAAACTTTGATGCGTTACAATCATCTTTCTCGTATTTATATTGCTCAGAGTTGATCATGATCAACGCGGGAACCCGCGGCGGAGGAGACATAGCCGGCCCGCGTCAGATTTTACCGCCAGCATCACGAGGAAGACGATATGAGTGCGATCGCCGGACAGAGAAATGGGCTTCCATCAAAGCTGCTCTGGGCAGCGGTGATCGCGCTCGGTGTGGTGTCTTTCGCGATCGTCGCGCTGAGCCGCGGCGAAACCATCAACGCGGCGTGGCTGGTCGTCGCCGCGGTGTGCATCTACTTCATTGCCTACCGCTTCTACGGGCTGTTCATCGCCGAGAAGGTGCTGGGCGTCGATCCGAGGCGGCAGACCCCGGCCTACCTGCACAATGACGGCCTCGATTACGTGCCGACCAACCGCTACGTGCTGTTCGGCCATCACTTCGCGGCGATCGCCGGCGCCGGCCCCCTGGTCGGCCCGGTGCTGGCCGCGCAGATGGGCTATCTGCCCGGCACCTTGTGGATTCTCGCCGGCGTGGTGTTCGCCGGCGCGGTGCAGGATTTCACGGTTCTCTTCCTCTCGACCCGGCGCGACGGCCGCACGCTCGGCGATATCGTGCGCTCCGAGATGGGGCCGGTCGCCGGCAGCATCGCGCTGGTCGGCGTGCTGCTGATCATGATCATCCTGCTCGCGGTGCTGGCGCTGGTGGTGGTCAAGGCGCTGGTCGGCAGTCCGTGGGGCACCTTCACGGTGTTCTCCACGATTCCGATCGCCATGGTGATGGGGATCTATGCCCGCTTCATCCGGATTGGTCGCATCGCCGAGATGTCGGTGATCGGTGTGGTGCTGCTGCTGGCGTCGCTGATCTATGGCCGTAGCGTCGCCGATAATCCGGCGCTCGCCGCCTGGTTCGATCTCAGCGGCGAAACGCTGGCGGTGGTGATCATCGGCTACGGCTTCGTCGCCTCGGTGCTGCCGGTGTGGCTGCTGCTGGCGCCGCGGGATTATCTGTCAACCTTCCTCAAGATCGGCACCATGACACTGCTGGCGATCGGCATCATCCTGGTGCAGCCGGATCTGAAGATGCCGGCGTTCACCCGGTTCATCGACGGCTCCGGCCCGGTGTGGTCGGGCGGCCTGTTCCCGTTCCTGTTCATCACCATCGCCTGCGGCTCGGTGTCCGGTTTCCATTCGCTGATCGCCTCGGGCACTACCCCGAAAATGGTCGAGAACGAGAACCAGCTGCGCTTCATCGGCTATGGCGGCATGCTGACGGAATCCTTCGTCGCCATCATGGCGATGATCGGCGCCACCGTGCTCGAGCCCGGCATCTATTTCGCGATCAACAGCCCGGCCGGCGTTATCGGCACCACCGCGGTGCAGGCCTCGCAGGTGATCTCCGGCTGGGGCTTCGCCGTCACCCCGGAGATGATCAACCAGATCGCCCAGGACGTCGGCGAGAAGACCCTGCTGTCACGCACCGGCGGCGCGCCGACGCTCGCAGTCGGCATGGCGCACATCCTGTCCGGCATGTTCGGCGGCCGGGTGCTGATGGGGTTGTGGTATCACTTCGCCATCCTGTTCGAGGCGCTGTTCATCCTGACCACGGTCGATGCCGGCACCCGCGTCACCCGCTTCATGATCCAGGATCTGATCGGCAGCGTGATGCCGGCGTTCCGCAAGACCGAATCCTGGGCCAACAACCTGATCGGCTCGGCGCTGGCGGTCGGCCTGTGGGGCTACTTCCTGTATCAGGGCGTGATCGATCCGATGGGCGGCATCAATACGCTGTGGCCGCTGTTCGGCATCTCCAACCAGATGCTGGCCGGCATCGCGCTGATCCTGTGCACGGTGGTGCTGTTCAAGATGAAGCGACAGCGCTACGCCTGGGTGACGATCGTGCCGACCTTGTGGCTGTTGATCTGCACCATGACGGCTGGGTTTCAGAAGATCTTCAGCACCGCGCCGTCGATCGGCTTCGTCGCCCACGCCTGGAAGTTCAGCGACGCCGCGGCGGCCGGCACCATCCTGGCGCCGGCCAAGACCATGGCGGAAATGCACCGCATCATCGTCAACGACTACGTCGATGCGACGCTGAGCGCGCTGTTCGTAGCCGTGGTGCTGGCGATGATCGTTTACGGCGCGATCGCCATTCGCCGGGCGCTCGGCAATCCGAAGATCTCCGCGATCGAGGCCGGCCTGCCCGCAACCGTCAGAGGAGCCGAAATTGCGTGACCTGATGGCGATGAAGGAATGGACGGTGCGCACCGCGCGGCTGATGGTCGGCATCCCCGACTATCAGACCTATGCGGACCATGTCCGGCAGACCCACCCGGATCAGCCGGTAATGAGCTACGAAGAATTCTTCGTAGAGCGGCAGAACGCGCGCTACGCGCTCGGCAAAGGCCGCTTCCGCGGCTGCTGCTGAGCGGGGCGGGCGAGGGCGGCGGGGTCCTTAAGTTCACCCCCGCCGCCTCCAGCCAGTCGCATACCGCCTCGGGCATGGCGTGGACGTGGCCGGGGAAATGCCCGGCCGGGAAGCCGACATGGCCGCCATGGTCGGGCTGCCACAGCATCACCGCGGGGCCGGCCTGGTTCGGGTTCGGCAGCGACGCCTCCGGCACGAACGGATCGTTGCGGGCGTTGAGCACCAGGCTCGGCACCCGGATCGCGGCGAGGTGCGGCTTGGCGGAGGCGCGGCGCCAGTAATCGTCGACGCTGCAAAAGCCGTGCAGCGGCGCGGTGAAGCAGTCGTCGAAGTCGCGCAGCGTCCGCGCCGCTGTCAGCCGGTCGCGGTCGAACAATCTCGGATGCTGCTGCCACTTCGCCAAGGCGCGCGGCTTCATAGTGCGCAAAAAATGCCGCGCATAGGCCAGCCGGTTGAAGCCGTGGTCGATCGCGGCCCCCGCGGCGGCCAGATCCAGCGGCGCCGAGATCGCCGCCAGCGCGCGGACCAGCGGCGCCGCGGTCGAGCCGGCTTCCTCCGCCCAGCGCAGCAGCGCATTGCCGCCGAGCGAGACGCCGGCGGCCAGCAGCGGTCCGTCGGCGTAGTCGCGGATCCGGCCGAGCATCCAGCCGATCTCCTCGAAATCGCCGGAGTGATAGGAGCGCGGCGCCAGATTCGGCTCGCCGGAGCAGCCGCGGAAATGCGGCACGCTGAAATGCCAGCCGCGCGCCAGCGCCGCCTGCGCGAAAGCCACCGCGTAATGGCTCGACGAACTGCCCTCGAGGCCGTGAAACAGCACCAGCCACGGCGCGCCGCGCGGCGCCGGCAGGTGGTCGACGTCGATGAAGTCGCCGTCCGGCGCCTGCCAGCGTTCGCGGATATAGTCCGGTGCCGCGCCGCGGCGCGGCCGCGACAGCAGCGCCGGCCAGATGGTCTGCAGGTCGCCGCCCGGCAGCCAGCACGGCGCGCGGTAGTCGTGCAGCGCGGTCATCCGCAGGTCGGGTGCTGGGCGGTGTTGCATGCGGTGCGGTACCTGCATCACGTCGGGCGTTTTGTGGAGCCGGTCTTACTACAGATGCAAAGATCGAGGCGTTAGCAAATCGAGCCTCGCGGCGGGCGCCGGCCTTCACGCCGCCGCCTGGCTCTGCCAAACTCGCAGCCGAATAGTCGGGGCCGCTGCGGCGGGCGTTTGGCGGGCGCCGGCTCGGCCGCGGAATTTGGGAGACGCTCTTGATGCACAGCCGCACCATCGCACAACGAGGCGATCGGCGCCGCCTTTCGCAGCGCCGCGCGGCGCCGCTGGCGCTATTCGGCGCGGCGCTGCTGAGCTGGGCCGCGATGCCGATCTGCGCCGACGCCCAGGGCCTGGTGCAGGGGGTGGAGCAGGGCTCGCGCGCCGGCAATAAAGCGGCGGGGCCGGTCGGCGGCGTGCTGGGCGGCGCGATCGGCGGCGTCGCCGGCGTGGTCGGCGGCGTGCTCGGGGTGCCGGCCGAGGCGCCGCCGCCGCAACAGCCGGCCGCGCCGCCGCCCGACGTGCCGGCGCCGGCCGCTGCGGCTGCCAAAGGAGCCGGCACGCCGGCCAAACGGGCGAAGGCCGCGGCGGCCAAAACAACGACCAAGACAACCGCCAAGACCGCCAATTCTCCAAACACCGCCAGCCCGGCAGCGGCCACGGTGCCCGCGGCGGTGCCGGTCGCGCTGACCGCCGAGCAGATCGTTGCCAGTTCCGACGCCAACATCGCGCGGATCAAGGCCGAGTTGCATCTTTCGCCCGAGCAGGACAAGCACTGGACCGCGTTCAGCGCCGCGATGCACGCGCTCGGCAACAACGGCGCCGACCGGCTGCGACTGCGCGCCGAGCGCGCCAAGCGCGATCCGCCCGACGACATTGTCGAGCAGATGCGCAACGAGGCGCAGTTTCTCTCTGATCGCGCGCAGGATCAGCGCAACGTCGCCGACGCCGCCGATCCGTTGTTCATGAGCCTGGACGCCCAGCAGAAGCCGGTCTTCATTGAGGAGATGGTGCGGCTGTCGCGCGAGCGCGGGCTGGATTAGCAGCGCCGACGTCGCGGCCGCGGGTTGCGCCGGTCGCCACGCCGTTGCGGCGGCGCGCCGGAAAACTGTTGCAACGCCGCAGCGACGGCTTCACTATTTGCCTCCACCACCCGATGTGCTGCTTTGAACCTGCCGGAACCTGCAATGACCGCATTCGCCGCCGAAGACGTCCGCAAGATCGCCCTCGCTTTGACCAAGACGGCGATCGAAACCGTGTCGGAGGAGGACGGCGGCGCCCGCAACCAGTGCAAGCTGTGCCATGCCTCGGTGTCCTGGGAGCACAAGGGCGACGACATCGTGCATCAGCCGGACTGCGCGGTTGCGCTCGGCCAGCGGCTGTTGGCGAAGCTGCAGCCGCACGGCGTCTAGCGCTCTTCCGGTTCTGCTGGATCAGAACCGAAGCTATGGATTATTTTGACGCGTTGTCTTCACGCGAACCGCGATCCGCTTCGCTCGAAAACGCTATGGCGCAGCACGAGGTTTCGTAGACCATGCGGCAGGCGGCGGGATGTTTCAGCCCAAACCGAAAACCCTCGATGCGTCGGTTGACCGACGTTGCCAAACGTTTGCGGCTGCGCTGTTGCAGTTGACGCGGCGGCCGGCCATCTTGCCAAGGCGGTCGCCGTCCGATATCGCTAACGCGTTGATTTCACTGGTTTGGAAGGGTGGCCGAGCGGTTTAAGGCACCGGTCTTGAAAACCGGCGTGCCCGCAAGGGTACCGTGGGTTCGAATCCCACCCCTTCCGCCAACTGCGTAAATATCCGTCTCCGGAATTTTCGGGCCGCGTCAACGCGCGGCCGATCGAGACGTGCGCGGCGGGGTCGACGCCAGCTGTAACGCGCAAGATCACATGGCACAGGGCTGTTGAGGCGGGATTACCCGGGAAAATCCGGGATAAACTGAGACACCGCAATGGCTTGAGCGGCTCTTGAGCACTCCCGCCGGCGGCGGGAGTCGCGCAAGATCAAATGGCAGTTCTGGCGACGTTGGCGCTGGGCGCGCCGCCGAAAAGTCCCGACGAACCAGTGATGCAGCAAGCCGAACTCTGACCGGGCGTCAGAGTTACGTGAAAGCCGCCAAAATCGCGCAAACCATTGAGCTGTACGGGTTTCCGGCGATCCGGTCGCGTCGACCGGGCCACGGAACTCTGACGCGGCGCGTTCGCCTTCAACGATTTGCGCTGGCGCGCTGCTGAATCGCGCTGATGCATTGATCCGACAGCGTGTCCCAGCGCTGGTACTGCCGCTCGTAGCTGGCCGGGCCGTTGGTCATATTCCCCGCCTTCGCGGCCCCGATGAAATCGACCACAGCCTTCGCAGAGGCCGCGCAGATGGCTCTTGCTTGGTCTGGAAGCGGCAGTCCGCTCGCGCTGGCGAGTTGCTTTCGCGCCGCGGCCTCCTCAGCATCCATCCGGGCGAGATCGCCAGTCGAGGTGATCGCTATGCGGGCAAATTTCGCCACTCGCTTGGTCTCAATGTACCACCCGCTGGATTGCTCCCAATCACCAGCGAAAGCCGCGCCGATCGACAAAACAAAACAAAAGGCCGCCGCGCCAGAATTGAGGAGTCGCAGACGTCCTTCCAACTCCGAATGCGCCCCTACGAGTCTACCAAAAAAGGGCAAGTGACGTTGCATCTTAGAACACTTCTCCGAACTGGTAATTGCCACAATCAATTACCTTGTTGACAAGGGCGTCCATCACGAAAAGTCCGCGGACAACCATCAAGCCGAGGCTTTGCCGGTGCCGGGCGCAGCCTGCGCACTTCGAATCTCCGCTCGTAACTGTGCAACGATCAACTTGATCATGGCACCGCGCTCGGCCGGATCGTCTGTGGCAGCGATGATCTCACCGTATTTTCGAGCTGCAAGCCGGCCGAGGTCGATCGGGGGCATGGCCACTCGCTCATCCTTGTAAAGCCGCTGCACCGCATCGAAAACGCGCCCGAAAAGCTCGTCGTCAATGTCCGGTGGCGATGGTGCGGCAGGAACCCGCTCATCAAGCGGGTCCCCGTTGGCCAGCCAATTCAAATTCAACTTGGCGGCAGAAACCAGCGTTAGAAGCGCAAAAAACGGCGGTCTAGTCCTTCCATCGCGCCATTTCGCAATCTGTTCGGCCTTGGTGTCGATCAGCGCAGACGCGCCTTTGAGCCCGCCAACCCTTTTAAGCACCAGCTTGAAGCGGTCCCTCCACGCAGGAGTCCATTGCGCCCCAGGTCCGTCGGCGGGGTCGGGATCTTCATCCGTTTTTCCGGTTATCATTGCGCAAAAACTCCACTTTTGTGGTTGCGCGAATCGACAAAAGTGGACATTTTCTATTTCACAAAAGCGATCACGTTACGGACCCGAGAAAAGCCGGCCCCTGCCAGGGCCGGCTCAGCCGGAGGACATCAATGCAGCGTTGGGACAGGTTTTCGATCAAGGCCGAGGTGCAGCGGCGCGGAGAAACCCTAACCGGCCTGGCGATCGATGCCGGCCTTGAGGAATCCGCCTGTCGTGTCGCGCTGGTCCGCCGCAACACCCGCGGGGAACAGGCGATCGCCGCGTATCTCGGTATCCCGGTCGAGGACCTGTGGCCAGATCGTCACAAGATGCCCAAGCGAAAGACTATCGCGGAACGTCGGCGACTCGCCAGTCAAAAGCGGGACGCCTGCACGGACATCGGAGAGGCCGCATGACCCCCGATCTGTCCAAGGTCCGCCCGATCGTTGACTTCCCGCGCGTGCGCCCGGCGCCGATGACGCAGGCCGAGCGCGATGGAGCACTGATCGCGCTGTGGCGCGGCAGCCGGCATCTGTCCGCCGCCGGTCGCGAGGCGATGCTGGATCGCTACGCCCCGATTTCTCCCGTTCTTCCCAGCCCGACCGGTGTCGCGTCCGGCGCTGGTGGACCGCGTCACCTGCGGCAAGTGGTGAGTGGCGGGCGGCAGCCCGCGTTTCCTCCCGTGACTGACGGCAGATGTGGGCTTCAACGCCCGCATCCGCCGGCCTTTTCCACCCCCATCAAAGCCGGCTGAAATGATCCGAAAAAGCATCAAGATTGAAGATATCGACACCTCTGGCCGCCTGCGTGAGCTGCGGCCGGATTGGGTCGATACCATCGCCGAGCAGGTCACTGCCGGCGAAGCCCTTCCGCCGATCGAGGTGGCGGCGAAGCCGGACGGCACCTGGCGCCTGTTGATCGGTGGCCATCGCGTCGCCGGCCATCTCAAGGCCGGTCGCAGCCTGATCGATGCAGACGTCGCCGATTTCCCTGCGAGCGATGAAGACGCCTGCCGGCTGCGCGAGATCAAGGAGAACCTCGTTCGCGCCGAGCTGACGGTGCTCGATCGCGCGGTCGCGCTGGCCGCATGGAAGCGCATCTACGAGGCCAATAATCCGCTGCCGAAGCGTGGCCGGCCGGCCGCCGGGGAAAATGGCGAAAAGATTTCGAACATTTTCGTCGAGCGGTTCTCCGCGGCCGCAGCGCGGGCGCTCGGCATCACCGAGCGCTCGGTGCAGCTCGCGATCGAGATCGCCTCGATCGATGCCGTCGTGCGGCGCGAGCTGGCGCTGCATCCGATCGCCGACAACCAGGCCGAGCTGCTCGCGCTGGCGCGCGAGAGCGTGGCGCGGCAGCGCAGGATCGCGGCGCATCTTCTCGATGCGGAGAGCGGCATCAGCACCGTCGCCGAAGCAATCGCCGCTATCGACAAGACGCCAGCGCCACCTCGCGCAGCGCCCTGGGAGAAACTCTCGAACACCTTCTCGAAGCTCAAAGAGGCGCAGCAATACGCGTTCTTCGACGCTCACCAAGACGCCATCACCGTCTGGCAGAAGTCCCGGAAGGCGTAGAGCGATGGCCCCCCGGCGACGCGACACCTCAACCTTGGATCTGTTTCGGGACGTCGAGCCGACGCAAGTGGTGCGCCGGTTCGACGCCGAAGAGATCAAGGCGTGGAGTGCCGCGCGCCGTCTGTCGCGGGCTATCGCGGCGGCGCTCGACGGCTTCAAACGGGAAGACATCGCGATCGGACTTTCCGAACAGCTCGGAGAGACCGTCTCCAAAGCCACGCTCGACGCTTACGCGTCGCCGGAAAAGCCCCACGCGATCCCGGCGCATCGGCTCGCGGCGCTCTACGCGGTTACTGGCGACGAGCGGCTGCTGAATGCGCTGCTCAATGAGGTCGGACTGATCGCTGTACCCGCGAAATATGAGGCACTGCTCAAACGCGAGCGCGCACGAGAGCTGAAGGAGCGCGCCGAACGCGAAGAACAGGCCGCCGACGCGGAATGGAAGGCGCGGCGATGAAGGACTGGTGCACAGCACGCGAGCTTGCGGACGCCTCTCTTCCCGGTCTTCCGGCCACCGAGAGCGCCTTGATCCGTTTTGCGCAGCGTGAGGGCTGGAATGATAGCCTTGCCTATGTGCGCCGCCGCGCCGGCCGCGGTGGCGGTCTCGAGTACAACATCAGCCTTTTGCCGCCATCACCGAGATCGTCACCCATTGGATGATCGCGCCGACCCGCAAAGTCGATACCAATCCGCTGTTTCCGCTCGCCGAGGTTCGCGCGCGCGTGTTCGATCGCGCGGTGCCGATGCGTCTCGGATTTGGCGATATCCCGCTCGCCGAGGACGTCGGCGAGAACGACGCGGCTGCGCCGGTCGATGATGCCGCGGCGCCCGACATCGATCTCGCCGCCGTGGCCGCCTCGACGCTCGTTGGCGACGCCGACCCACGGCGACTCCACCGGCTTGTCGTTCTCGTCGCGGCCGAGTTCGAGCTGCACCTGCCAGTCGTCGCCCTGCTTGCGGACGCCGTCCTTGATCACCTTGCCGTGCATCACCACGCGCGCGACGCGCTGGTCGACTTCAACGATCTGCTTTTCGAGGTTGCGCAGATAGAATTTAAGCTGTCGGACAGCCGGATCGGTGATCGTCATACCGGCGCCTCATCGCTATCGTCGATCGGCACGCCCTCGGAATCCAAGATCTGCGGCGCCGCGATCGCCGGCCTCGTCAGCGGGCTCGCACCGATGGCGGAGAGCGTCTGTTCCCAGGTGACGACATAGAACGCCGAGCCCTTGGCGAATGTCTCAGAGGTGAACAGCGGACGCGCTTCGACCTTCTGCGGCGCGTTGATGGAGCGCAGACCCCAGCGCGATGCGTTTAGATCGCCGAGGACATCGAGCAGCCCGATCGACAGCGCGTGCGCAACCTCCTGCCGGCGCCAGGCGCGACCGCCGATCGCCACGTCTTCGGTGACCACATAGGCAACGGTCTCGATCGGCAGATTCCAGGATCCGTCGAGGTTGGTGTCGAGCCGCCACTTGGCCGCCGTCACCGCGATCATCGGCGGGTTGAAGATGTCCTTTTCAACGATGTCGGAGATCTCGATCCGGCCCGGATGCTGCCGCACCGTGACGTCCGGGAAAAGCGGCTTCAAAGCCGCTTCAATGGCGGCGAGGTATCCGACCAGCGTGGACGCCGCGAGGCGTTCCGAAAGGGTGGCAGGGGCGATCACTGGCCGCCTCCCAAATGCTTCGCGACGAACCGGGTCGCGAGCTGATCGACCTTGGTGGCGTCCTCGGCCGACATCCCGACGAAGGGCCGCGCGGGGATCGTGACGCTCTTGCGATGGACCAGGTGGCCGCCGACCATGAAGGACAGATACTTCGCGTTCTTGGCGCTGATGGTCATGCCGTCCTGATGAACGTGCGCATGCTCCCAGTGCGAGCCGACTTCGGTTTCCGTGGCGGACGCGGTCCAGGCGATCGAGCCCAGCAGGTGATCGCCCGTGGCCATCAAGATCGATGTGCCGGCGATATTCGCCGGCCATGGCGTGCCATCGGGCGCGGTCTTAGTCGACTGGATGCGCTCGCGCGTCGAGAATTCCAACCTGGCGCCGATGTCGGACATCAGCGGCTCGGTGTCGAGCTGATCGAGGTTCGTCAGCGCGGCCAGCGCCGATGTCAGGTCGGAGATGTCGACTTCGATCCGAATGCCGCTATCCATCACCAGCCCCGCAATCTATCGCGCGTCAGCACACGGTCATTGGCGATGACGATCGCTTCATTCGGAGAGACGGCGCCGGCGGGCTCCCCGGCAGCACCACTGCCGCGGCCACCCGGTCCGTCGAAGGTCAGCGCGGCCGAGCCCTTGGCGATCGCCTGCAGGCGGGCAATCGCAACGTCGTAACGTTCCTTGACCCGCTCGTTGGAGCGGCCGAACGACAGCGCCACGCGATAGAGCGCAATGTCGGTGGTGTAGATGCGAAGCGCCGCGCGGCTGTCGTCGTCGATCCGGGCGAGTTCGTCGCGGGTGTAGCGGGCGGCAAGGATGGCGCGCACCTCGGCGCTGCCGTCGTCAAGCGCGGCCTCGATCCGGCTGTCGTCGCGCACGCGGCTTGTTTCATCCGCGGCGAGGATAGTGGCCTCGGAGGGATAACGTGCCAGAACGTCGGTGAGGGTGGCGAAGGCGGCCATGGGATCAGCAGACCTCGGAACGAGAGACGGTGTAACCCTTCGCGTAAGCTGCCTTCGCCTCTGGACCCCAGCAGGTGTGACGACGCCAGCCCACATCGTGGTGCTTCGGCTCAAGCAACGGCTCGCTGCAGCCGAGATCGTCGATCGCTGTTTCGCGGCGACGCTCGGCAACGCGGCTGCGCGCGGCACGGCTCCCATCAATCGCCGGAGCGATCCCGACGATGGCGGTTCGGATCAAGAGTCGCCTGCGCGGATGCTTGCTGTTGGCACAATGCGGTCGTCGTTGATCGGCGGCGTAGATGATCATTGCGCCGCGACCCGGGCGCGGTGTCAGCGCCCATGGCGCCCGCGCAGCCGAGCTATTGGCTCGCCTTATGGCCCGCATAAGTCAATGAAAGACTTGATATATTTGACTAGTTGGGCGGACAACTATACTATTCGAAAGATGATAGCAGCGCTTACTAATTGGTCCGTCGCGAAGCCGGACCATCGTCGCCGGGGCCTGTGATGGGAGTTGCATTTTGCGACCGATCTGGTGATCGGGCTTCGTTCGGCGAGGCCGCCGCGCGTGATCCTGCTCGTGCGCTGCGGCTCGCGGCGGCTTGCGACCGTGAGATGGATGTCGCGACGGCGCGGGTGATCGGGCGGTGCCCCGATCGAAGAAGTCCTGCAGCGCGACGGACAGCCGGCGTTCGCCGCCGCTTGACGCGTCGGGATCGGTTGGCCCTGAGATTGAGCTGCAGGCGGCCGTTCCACAGCAGGGTCTTGATGCCGGCTTCGTAGTCGGTCAGGGTCTCCGGATCATACAGCGCGAAATCCGAGGCGGTCGCGACATAGGTGTTGTAGTTGCCGGTGCGGAAGCCGCGGGCATAGCGGACATAGACGGAATCGTCGGGGGTGAATTTGTATTTCAGCGTCAGATCTTCGCTGTCGTGAACGCCGCTGCTCGACAGCGCGGGGCCGGCGATCGCAAGGCCGGTCGCCGGGGCGATATAGCTGCCGGTGCTGGTGTTGATATAGGTCAGGTTGCGATTGCTGGCGTCCAAGGGCGAGGCGCTGTTGGTGATGTAGGACCAGGCCTCGCCACTGGCGCTGCGCTTCTCATTGGTGAGCCGGCCGCCGACGGTCAGGGTCAGCCGGTCGGTCAGATCCACCGCGACCGACGAGAACGCCGCCACGTCCCGGGTGATGATGTTGAAATCATAGGCGTTGCCGTCGACCCCGAAATTCACCGGGCTGTACAGCGGCTGCTGGCTGTAAGAATTGGTCTCATTGTTGAGATAATACAGCCCGCCGATGAAGCGAACCGGATTGCTGTCCGGCGAGGCAAAGCGGATTTCATTGCTGAAGACGTTGGACCCGCCGCCGATCTTCTCTTCATAGTTCAACGGCGCCGGCGACGCATCGTCGTCGGAGAAGATACTGAACTTGTTGGTCTCGTAGGCGAAGATGTCGGTCAACGTCCAGTCGCTCTGCAGATGATAGTTGGTGGTGAGCGAAATGCCGGATCGTCGATTGGACGAATCGCCGCTGCCGTTGTTGGCAAGAATGTTGCTGCCGGGGGGCTGCGCGTAGCCCTGGGCGTCGAGACCGCCCGGCAGCAGGCCGACATGGCGCAACGGCACCTCGGTGCGATTGTTGCCGGTATGCACTTTCAACAGCACGTTGAGGTCGTCGGTCGGCAAGCACTCCAATTGCCCGCGCATGTCCCAATAGCGTTGTTCGCCGACCGACTTGTTGCGGAAGAAATCGCGATACTGGCCGCCGTAGCCCTGATCGGTGAAGGAGAACCGTCCGAGCACCTTGTCTTCGACCAGCGGCCCGCTGATCGCGGCTTCCTCGCCGCGGCGTCCCTGGTCACCGACGGTGGTCTTCGAATAGGCCTCGAATTTCGGAGTCGGGCGGTTGTTGTAGTAGTTGATGGTGCCGGCCGTGGTGTTCTTGCCTTGCAGCGTGCCCTGCGGACCGCGCAGCACCTCGACATGGTTCAGATCGTAGATCGGCACGCCCTGCGCGGAGCCGGCATCGAGGAAGACGTCGTCCTCGGAGACGCCGACCGCGGGAATCATGTTGGCGGAAAAGTCGTTGGTGCCGATGCCGCGGATCCGGTAGCGCGGATTTGTGGAGCCGGAGGTGGTCTCGGCCTGCAAACCGGGGATGGCCTGCGACAGCGTCAGCGAGTCATGCACGGCATTGTTGGTCAGCGCCTCGGCGGTCGCCGCGGTGATCGAGATCGGCGCGTCCTGGGCCTTTTCCTCGCGCTTCTCGGCATGCACCACGACGTCCGGAATGCTGAGGTCGGCGGTCGCCGGAGCCGCCGGCGCCGGCGCCGGCGGCACGGGGTCTTCGGCGAATGCGGCGGTGATCGGCAGCGCCAGCGGCAGGAGCACCAGGAGCGCGCGTCGGGGCGTAATCTTTGTCATTGCTGTCGTCCTAAAGGGCGGAGAATGGCCGGAGCTTGTCAGCGGGAGGCGAGCCGGCTCGGCAGGCGGCAGTCGGCCTCCAGCCGTTCGAGGGGTTTGTGCGGGCGGATGTAGGCGGTGGCGGCGGCTCCGGGCGGTTGATAGTCCCAGGCGGTGGGGCGTCCACGTCGTAGCGCCTCGGCAACCAGGATCCGGCGGCGCTGGCTTGCCAGAATGTCGGCGGTGATCGCATCGAGCGGCCAGCGGCGGGCGGTTTCGGCGCGGAACGCCGCGGCCTGCGGCGCCGATCCGGCGACGTTGGCGAGCGCGTGCGCCGGCCCGGCCTCGACCGCGGCATCGTGTTTCAGGAACATCGGCTGCTGCCCTGGCTGACCGCCGCCGGCAATGTCGCAACCGCGCTGCGGCGCAGCGGCCGGCCGGCGCCGGAGCGCGCCCGGCTGGTCGCCGAACATCTCGCGCTGGTCGGGCTGACCAGCTTCGCCGATGCCTGGCCGGCGCAATTGTCGGGCGGCATGTCGCAGCGCGTGGCGATCGCGCGCGCGCTGGTCAACCGGCCGCGCTTTCTGCTGCTCGACGAACCGCTCGGCGCGCTGGATGCGCTGACCCGGCTGCGGCTGCAGGACGAACTTGCGCGCATCGTGCGCGCCGAGAGCTGCACGGTGCTGCTGGTGACGCACGACGTCGACGAGGCGGTGTTTCTGGCCGACCGCATCGTGGTGCTCGAACCCAATCCTGGACGGGTGGCGCACATCGTCAACGTCGATCTTGATCGCGAGCGCGATCGCTCGGCGCCGGCCTTCGTTCGGCTGCGCGACACCGTACTCGACGTACTCGGCGTCCGCCGCGGGACTGGCGCGCAGGCCGCGGCGCCGTGACCGTTTCCCGCTCAGACGAGCGTCGCACGCATTGACCGATCTGACAGCCTGACCGAAAACCGGCCGGCAACATCAGGGGGCGTCGTTGCGGGCCGAGAGCTGCCGCCGCGCGACCTTGACCCCGCAAGCCCATGAGGTGACCGTCTGTGACTGAACGACCTTTGCTGCCCGAGACCCTGGCCGCGCAAGCGCTCGGACGAATCGACGCTGCGACCGGGGCGCTGATTCCGCCGCTGCATCCCTCCACCACCTATCAGCGCGCCGCCGACAATTCCTATCCGCAGGGACGGGTCTATTCGCGGCCCGACAATCCGACCTATGCGATCGCTGCCGATACCCTGACGCAGCTCGAAGGCGGCGCCGACAGCTTGTTGTTTTCGTCCGGCATGGCGGCGGCCACCGCGGCGTTTCTGGCGCTTAGTCCGGGCGATCACGTGATCGCCTCCAAGGTGATGTATTGGGCGCTGCGCGGCTGGCTGCTGGGCTTTGCCACCCGCTGGGGACTCGATGTGGAGCTGGTCGACAGCAGCGACCTCGATGCGGTGGCGGCGGCGCTGCGGCCCGGCCGCACCCGGCTCCTGTGGGTCGAGACCCCGGCCAATCCGGTGTGGACGGTGTCCGATATCGCCGCGCTGGCCGAGCTTGCGCATGGCGCCGGCGCGGTGCTGGCGGTCGACTCCACGGTGGCAACGCCCGTCCTGACCAAGCCGCTTTCGTTCGGCGCCGATCTGGTGATGCATTCCGCCACCAAATATCTCAACGGCCATTCCGACGTGGTAGCCGGCACGCTGACCACGGCGCGGCTCGATGAGGTGTGGAGCAGGATCAAATCGGTGCAGGCGCAGAACGGCGCCGTGCTCGGCCCGTTCGAGGCGTGGCTGTTGCAGCGCGGTTTGCGCACGCTGTTTCCGCGGGTGCGCTGGCAGGCGGCCGCCGCGCAAATCCTGGCCGAGCGTCTTGAACAGCATCCCGCGGTGCGCGAGGTGCTGTACCCCGGCCTGCCGTCGTTCGCCGGCCATGCGCTGGCCGCCCGGCAGATGACCGGCGGCTTCGGCGGCATGTTGTCGGTTCGTATCAAAGGCGGCGCGGCTGCGGCGATCGCGGTCGCCGCCGGCGTGCGGGTGTGGCACCGCGCCACCTCGCTCGGCGGGGTCGAGAGCCTGATCGAACATCGCGCCAGCATCGAAGGCCCGACCTCGCCGGTGCCGGACGATCTCTTGCGGCTGTCGGTCGGCTTGGAGGCGACCGAGGACCTCTGGCAGGATCTGGCCGCGGCGCTGGCGGCGGCCAGCGCTTTTTAGCCGACC
The DNA here is from genome assembly GCF_036404135.1 of Rhodopseudomonas sp. Taxonomy (GTDB): domain Bacteria; phylum Pseudomonadota; class Alphaproteobacteria; order Rhizobiales; family Xanthobacteraceae; genus Rhodopseudomonas_A. The sequence goes on from NZ_DASWPE010000061.1 coordinate 16,431, forward strand.
AGGCGGCCCGCAGCCCGCCGAGCGACGCGGATCACCGCGCAAAGGGAGCGGCGGCCGCTCACAGCACCCGGAAGCCGTGGGTGCCGTCGCGCTTAAGCTGCGCGATCAGGCCGAACTCCCAATCGAGATAGGCCTGCATCGCCGCGGTGGCGTTGTCGTTGCCCTCATAGGGCCGCTTGTAGACGTCGTCGACTTCTTCGACGGCGCGGGTCAGGCCGCGCTCGATCGGCAAGCCCGCCGCTTGCCACGCCGCGGTGCCGCCGGCCAACACCGCGACCGGGCGATCGGTGAGGGCGGCGATGTCGGCGATAGCGTAGTGTGCGAGGTCGCCGTCGCACGACGTCAGCACCAGCCGCTGGCCCGCCGACAGGCGCGGCAGCGCGTCGGCCAGCCGCGCGCGAACCAGCAACCAGGCGCCGGGGACGTGGCCCGCGGCGTAGCGCCGGCTGGTGGCAAGATCGATCACCACGCTGTGCTCCATCTCCGCCGCCAGCGTCTGCGGCGCAAGCGCCGCGACCGCGCCGGACGGCAATGGCGGCCGGCGCGGCGGCCGCGGCCCGACCTCCAGCGCGGCGCCGGCGAGGCCGCCCTCCAGCACATGAACGTCGCGCCAGCCCATCTGGATCAGCCAGGAGGCGGCCAGCGTCGCGCGCACGCCGTCATCGTCGGCAAGCACCAGGCGGCCGTGACGCACCCCGACCCATTCGTCGGTGGCCTGCACCAATTGCCCGCCGGGCGCGGAGCGAAACCCGGGCAGGTGGCCGGCGTCGAATTCCTCCGGGGTGCGGACGTCGAGCAGATATAGCGAGACGCCGCCGGGGTCGCGCTGCCAGGCCTCCAGCGTGTCGCGGTCGACGAAGCGAACCCCGGCGCGTTGCGCCAGCGCCCGCGCGCGCTGCCGCGCGGCCTCGCGCGCCTCGGCCGACAAGTCCGGGAAACGGCGCGCGGCGCCGTGGTCGAGTTCGAGGCCTGCGAGCGTCCAGCCGATGGTGCCGTTGCGCAGCGCAAATACCTTGTTGGGAACGCCGGCATTGATCAGCGACTGGCTGCCGATGATCGAGCGGGTGCGTCCGGCGCAATTGACGATCACGGTGGTCTCCGGCCGCGGCGCCAGATCCTGCAGCCGCAACACCAGTTCGCCGCCCGGCACGCTGGTGCCGCCTGGGATCGACATGGTGCGATATTCCTCGAAGCGCCGGGAATCCAGCACCACGACGTCGGCGTCGTCGGCGATCAACCGAGCCACCTCGCGGGCTTCAAGCGACGGGGTGTGACGTGTCGCCTCGACCAGTTCGCCGAACGCCTTGCTCGGCACGTTGACGTCGATGAACACTTCACCGCCGGCGCGGCGCCAACCTTGCAGCCCGCCGTCGAGTTCTGCGACATTGCTATAGCCGAGCGCGGCGAGCCGCGCTGCGGCGCGCGCGACCAGCCCCTCGCCATCGTCATAGAGCACGATCGGCGCATCCAGCCGCGGCGCCAGATCGAGCACTTTCAGCTCGATCCGGCTCAGCGGCAGCGACACCGCGAACAGCGGATGGCCGCGCGAATAGGGCGCTTCCTCGCGGACGTCGAACAGCGCGATCTCGCGGCCTTCGATCAAGGCGGCGCGAACCTCCGCGACGCTGGCAATACGGATCGCAGGACGGATCATCGGGTTTCCCTCATTGCAGGGCGGGATCGCGCCTCATCGCACGAGCCGAGTAAGGCGGCTCTCTTTGCGACGGCGGATGGCGTCACGGCGGATACCACCGGCACGCGGTCGAACGGTCTTGATCGCGAGTCGGCCGGTGATATCGGATGCCGTCGCTGCGATCAAGCAGGCGGCCGCTCGGCGCTCGCAGATGGCGCTGCGAGCGAGGAGCGTTGCAGCGTGGCGCTGCCGCCTTCGACATGTCGCTGCTCTATCGGGCGCCGGCAACGACAACAGTATTCCGGGATCGCGCACGACAACGAAATATCATTTTACTATGCGCGTTGACGGCGGTGCGGGGACTGGCGGACTCCGCCGATGACACCGGGGCCCCAAGCGAAAGGTTGTGGTCGGATCGGCGTGCAGCCGCAGAGCCGCGCCGGCCGCTCCGCGAAGCAAACCGCGTTTGTCGTGGATCGCAACTAACAACATTCCGTCTCGCCGCCGCGGCTTTGTTCGAAGAATATTCCATAATGGTAACCGCGCATTGCGCGGCCCATGTCATCATGACATGTTCTGCCGATCGTCGAATGGCTGATGGAGGCAGATGTGCATATCGGGCGGCGCGGAACTAACAGCGCGCGAGTTAGTAAGCTGATCGCGCTCGGCCTGATGGCGGTCGGGCTCGGCGGTGGGGTCCGCAGTGCCGCCGCCGAGGCGTTGCCGGCAATCAATCTGCAGCTCTCGCCGTGGACGGTGGTGGCGCGCGAGAAGGGGATCTTCAAGGACGAGTTCGACAAGATCGGCACCAAGCAGGTCAATCTGATCGCCTCGGGGGCGGCCGAACTGCTCGGCGCCGAAGCGGCCGCGGTCGGCGGCGGCGCCATCGCCATCGCGCAGCGGATGATCTATCCCGCCACCGTGCATCGCGCCAACGGCCTCGACGGCGTGATCATCTGGGCATCGGAGCCGTCGAACCGCTACCGCGCGCCGATCCTGGCCCGCGCCGACAACGACGCGATCAAGACGGTGCAGGATCTCGACGGCAAGAAGTTCGGCTCCAGTCGGATCAGCTGCTACTGGTCGAGCCCGTTCGAAGTGCTGACCAAGGCCGGACTGCCGTTGGATTCCCGCGACAAGAAGGGCCGCGTCCGTTACGAGTCGATCGACAACGCCACAGTGGCGATCTCGGCGGTGCTGTCGGGGGCCACCGACGCCACCACCGCGCATCTCGCCGCCGGCGGCTTCACCGGGGTCTGGCTGACCGGCAAGCTCAAGGTGATCGGGCATTCGCCGGATGACGGCATCTATGTCAACAATGCCGGCCGGGTGACGTATTTCGCCCGCCGCGACTTCGTCAACAAATATCCCGAAGTGGTGAAGGCGTTTCTCGCCGCGCGCGAGCGCACGCGGGAGTGGGCGCTCGATCACGTCGAGGAGGCGGCCAAGATCATCGCCAAGGAAACCCGGGTGCCGATCGAGGTCGCGACCTTCCAGATCAGCCATGTCGGCGAATGGGAGTTCATGGCCGGCGAGCCCAGCGCCGAGCGCGCCCGCAACGCCATCAAGACCTTCCAGGATTGGTACGTCGCCAATGGCGACGACATCCTGTCGGAGCACAGGCTCAGCAATGAGCAGGTCGACGCCTTCATCGACGGCCGGTTCTTCGCCGGCGGCGAATATTCGATCTACAACTAATCGGTGCCGCCGGCGCTCCCGTGACGGAGAGCGCCGGCCGCCGGCATTCTCCCATTCAAGCGAGCGGTCATGAGCAGCACCACAGATGTCATCGCCGGCACCGCCATCTCCTCGGAGCCGGCTGTGCGCCCGCGCAAACCGGGCTGGCAGATCAACAGCCCGAATCTGATCGGCCTGATCCTGCCCGCCATCGTGTTCACGCTGTGGCAGACCGCGTCGTCGCAGGGCTGGGTCGACCGGGTGTTCCTGCCGGAGCCGCTCGCGGTGGTCAAAGCATTCTGGAAGATGCTGACGGCGCAGGACCTGGCGCTGGATTTTCTCGCCAGCATCAAGATCGTCGGGCAGTCCTTCATCTACGGCTCGGTGGTCGGGGTGACGCTCGGCATTGCCGCCGGGCTGTCGCAGAATGTCGAGCGCTTCCTCGGTCCGACCTTCGACACCGTGCGGCACATTCCGGGCATCGCCTGGCTGCCGCTGATCGTGCTGTGGCTCGGAATCGGCGCGCCGGCGAAAGTGCTGGTGATCGGCAAGGCGGTGTTCTTTCCGGTGTTCCTCAACACGCTGCAGGGCATCCGCAATGTCGAGAAGAACTACATCGATCTGGCGCGGGTGCTGACGCTGACCCGCTGGCAGCTGGTGCGGCAGGTGATCCTGCCGGCGGCGATGCCGAGCATCATCGTTTCGCTGCGCTACGCCGCGGGGCTGGCCTGGGCGCTGGTCGTGGTGGCGGAAGGCCTGAGCGGGCTGGAAGGTCTCGGCTTCCTGATCTTCCGCGCCCAGGGCCTGCTGCTGACCGATCAGCTCTTGGTCTGCATGGTGATCATCGGCGTGGTCGGCTTTGCCATCGACCGCTGCATGGCTCTGGTGCAGCGCCGCGTGCTGCGCTGGAAACAGGGCTACGAGGGTTGAGCGCCGCGCGCGTCTCACCGCAATCAGGAATGCATCCATGGTCGAGTCCGGACGTCTGCAGATCGTCAACGTGTCGAAGACCTACGAGGTGGCGGGGCGGCGCCGCATTGAGGTGCTGTCGCGCGCCAATTTCACCGTGGAGCCCGGCGCCTTCGTCACCATCGTCGGCCCCAGCGGCTGCGGCAAGTCGACCCTGCTGCGGCTGATCATCGGGCTCGACGATGATTATCAGGGCGACATCCTCTTGAGCGGCCAGCGGATCGAAGGCACCAGCCTGTCGCGCGGCATCGTGTTCCAGGATCACCGGCTGCTGCCCTGGCTGACGCTTGAGCAGAACATCGGGCTCGGCCTGCAGAACGCCCGGCTGTCCGCCAAGGACAAGGCGGAGACCATCCGCAAGCACATCCAGCTGGTCGGGCTCGGCGGCTTCGAGCAGGTCTATCCGCATCAACTATCCGGCGGCATGGCGCAACGCGCCGCGATCGCCCGCGGCCTCGCCAATCGTCCGGAAATCCTGCTGCTCGACGAGCCGCTCGGCGCGCTCGACGCGCTGACCCGGGTGCGGCTGCAGGAAGAATTGCAGCGGATCTGGCGGGTCGAAGGCGTCACCATGATCCTGGTCACCCATGACGTCGACGAAGCGATCTTTCTCAGCAACAAGATCATCGTGATGAACAACAACCCCGGCCGCATCGTCAGCGAGATCGCGGTCGACCTGGCGTTTCCGCGCGACCGCGCCGGGCTGGAGTTTGTCGAATTGAAACGGCGGATACTCGCCGACATGGGCGAATACGGCGCGCGGCCGGCGGCGGCCTGAACACCGCCGCACAACGGGCGCTGCGCAAAGAGTGTCGCGGGATGAAAGGCGAATTCAACGTGAAAGCGGAACAGGGCGTAGCTGCGCGCAACGGCGGTCGAGCACGGCCGCACGCGGCGGCGGATGGCAAATTGAAGGCCGAGATCGTCCGCAAGGCCAAGGACTTCGGCGCCAACCTGGTCGGCGTCGCCTCGGTGGCGCGCTGGGAGGAGGCCGGCGAGGTGCCGGCGGATTATCGGCCGCAGGCGATCTTCGCCGGCACCCGCTCGGTGGTGGTGGTCGCGGTGCCGATGCTGCTGCCGATCATCGAATCGACGCCGTCGATCAACTATCAGGAGATGTACAACGCCTCCAACCGGCTGCTCGACGAGATCAGCTTTCGGCTGGCGTCCTGGCTCACCGCCAACGGCCACGCCTCGCTGTGCATGCCGCGCGACGGCTATTCCAGCCTGGAAGCGCTGCTGAAGAATCCATTCGGCTCGTTCAGCCACACTTATGCCGGCAAATATGCCGGGCTCGGCACCGTCGGGCTGTCGCGCAACCTGTTGGTGCCGGACTATGGCCCGCGGCTGCGGCTGAATTCGGTGCTGACCAGCGCGGTGCTGCCGGCCGATCCGCTACAGCCGGAGGAGCTGTGCAATTCCTGCCGGCTGTGCGAGCGCGCATGCCCGACCGGCGCGATCCGCAGCCGCAATGACGGCGTGATCGGCGACCTTGACAAGACCGCCTGCACCCAGCATCACATCACGCTGCGCAAGGAAGGCCATTGGCCGTGCGGGATCTGCGCCAAGGTCTGCCCGGAGGGCGCCGACCGCAAGCTCTACAAGATCAAGGCCGGCAAGCGCTATCTCGACGAGCCGGCGGCGATCGCCGACAACCCCGACGATCCCCGGTTCCGCCATCTGGTGCATCTGCGCCGCCACGGATCGACCGGGGACCGGCTCGCCTGACGGCCTGTCGACAGCTCTGAACCGCAGCGGATGCCAAGGATGTCGGACGGTCTCAACCGCTTGCCCTTCGCCCATCGGCTGGTTGCCGCTGCGCTGCTGTGGCTGATCGGTACCGCCGCGCTGGCCGCCGACAGCCTCACCGACTATCGGCGCACGCTGTTCGTGTCGGGGCGCGACAGCACCGCGCTGATCGCCATCGATATCGACGCCGATGCGGTGAGCGGCCGGCTCGAGCTCGGCCTTTTGCCGCGCGAGATCCAGGTGTCGCAGACCGGCGGCTGGATGGCGGTGATCGATCGCCAACAGCCGCGCGTCGTGGTGGTCGATCTCAGCCAGCGCGGCGTGCGATCGCTGCCGCTGCCGCTGATCCCGACGCGGTTGCGGATCAGCCCGGACGGCGGCATCGTCGCGGCGATCGATGATCGGAGCGGCGCGATCGTGCTCATCGATCCGGCGCAAGCTCGCGAGACCGCGCGGCTCGAAGGGCCCGCGGCGATCCGCGACGCGATGTTCTCCACCGACGGCAAAGCGCTGCTGGTGGCCGCCGACAGCATCGACGGCATTGCGGTTTACGATGTCGCCACCGCCGCGCTCGCCACCATCATTGCGGGCGATCCGGTGCGCGCGCTGATCGGCGCGCCGAACGGCCGCGAGGCCTATGCGCTGACGGCGCCGCCGCAGCGGACGATCCTTCATATCGACCTGCGATCGCGGACGCTGCTCGGCCGTTTGCGGGCGGCGAATGCCGGCGCGCTGTATCCGTCCCGCAGCGGCAATCATCTGATGCTGCTCGATCCGGATGCCGGCCTGCTGTCGCTGGTGCCGGCGCAGCCGCTGGCGCAGGGAGTGGCGTTGCCGGGAGCCGTCGGCGCGTCGGAGGTCTACGGCGCATGGTTCGACACTGTGGCCTTCGTGGCCAGCCGGGCGCAGCCCAAGCTCTTGGTCTACGATTTGGAGAGGCGACAGCCGGGCGCTGCGATCCTGCTCTCCGGCGCGCCGGGCGCCGGCGTGGTGGCGCCGGACGGCGAGAAACTCTATCTGCCGATCGCAGAGCGTCACGAGGTCGCGGTGATCGACGCCAATCTGCGCCGCAGCATCGGCGCCGTGGCGGTGGAATTCGCGCCGCTCCAGGCGGTGATCGCCGGCGGATACGGCCTGTGCCACTGATGATGCGCCGTTGATACAACCGCCGGTCGGCGGTCATTCCGCAAAGATCACTGCGCCTGCTGCTCCCGCGGCAATAGCGTGATCGCCTCCGTAGGCGGGCTGGCGTCGCGCCGTTGACAGGCCTGGGCATCGGCGTGATCTTATCGGGGCGGGGTCCAACGGAGCGATGCGATGTTGCGTCAAGCGTGTGTCATGCTGCTCGCCGTGGCGGGCGTCGCGGTGCTGACGGCCAATACGGCGTCGGCGCGCGGCCGGGTGCCGAGCGACGGATTTTTCGGCGTCTACGGACCCTATTACGGCGGCTACTTCCGCTACGGCAGCGGGCCCGACTTCAGCGACGGCGATTGCTACCCGCTGCGGCAACGGGTGATGACCCGCGCCGGGTGGCGGATTCGGCGCATCCAGATCTGCGATTAGTTCGCCGGCGGTCCCTCACATCCAAGCGAGGCGCCCGCCAGCGCGGCGGCGATGTCCATGTCGATGTCCATGTCGATGTCCGTGTCGATGTCCGTGTCGCAGGGCGCGCCAGGCCTCCTGTCACAGCGCCGTTAATGGAATCGCGTCTGATGATCGCGCCCCGCGGCCGGCTCTCGACGCCGCCGACGGCTTCAGTTTATTTTTCAAAAAGCGCTGTCGAGTCGCGCGAGGACTGATACGCTGGGCGCGCGGGCAGGTTTTTCAAACTGCGAAGGTATGGAGGTAGTGAGATGCGATCTTCCACGATGATACTTCTGTCCGCAGCGGTTGCGGTGGTGCTGTTTCTGGCGGCGGGCGGCCGCAACGAAGCCGCGCAAGGCGACCGCCTGGATAGCGCTCTGACGCCGGCCTCGCCGGTCGCGGTGAGCCCGATCCGCGCCATCACCTCGGAGTCCTGCGCGGCGGACGGTTGTCCGGCGACCTGCGGCGCCAACGAGGCGCTGGTGTCGGCGATCTGCGTCGGCGTCACCGGCGCGAAATTTTCCGAAGCGATCCGGGTCGAGGATGGCGTGATGACGGCAACCTGCGGCTCGAGCTCGAACAACATCGTCGTTCTTTGTGCGCGCAAATAGCGGCGCGCCTCATCGGTCCGGTGCGGCCATGGCGGCCCACCGGGAGGAAAGGTCAGTCACATGAACTCTTGGATTGCTGCATTCACGGCTGCTGTGGTGTTCATCATCGGCTTCGCCGCCGGGCCGCAATGGTCGATCGTCTTCCTGGCGGTGCTCGGGCTGTCGCTGTTCCTGTTGTGGGCCAACGAGCTTGGCTTCAAGGGGGCACTGGCCCGGCTCGGGCTGGATCATCTGAAGCCGCCGCTGTGGCGGCGCGACAACTGGCTGCAGTTCGAGACCGCGATCCTGGACCGCGACAAGCTGGTGAAGGCCTACACCGTGGCGCTGGCGCTGGTGGCGCTGAAGCTGATGCTGCCGGCCAACCAGGGCATCGTGGTGCTGGCGGCGCTGGTGCTGGCCGGCTGGTACGTCTTCAAGATCTACGAGGCGAACCGCTATCGCGATCAGGCCGACACTGCCAAGTTCAACTAGGCTGACCGGATGGGCCACAAGCCTCGCGTCGCCGGCGCAAGCCGCGCGCGCGAGGTGTCACGCGGCCGATGGGAACCAAGCGCCGACCTGCGGCTAGGTAAGGGGCGCGTGGCCGGCGGGCCGCGCCGTCTCGAGCCTGGAGGTCGCTGGTGAACGATTCTGTGCAGTCCGGAGCGTCGAAGCGCGTTGCCGTGCTGGGCGCGCCGGTCGACCTTGGTGCCTCGCAACCCGGCACCCTGATGGGCCCGGCGGCGCTGCGCACTGCGGGGCTGGTGCCGATGCTGGCGGCGCTGGGCTTCGCCGTCGAGGATCACGGCGATCTCGCTCCGACGCCGCCGATCGACAATCCCGACGAGGCCTTGCCGGCTAATGCCCGGCAATATCGCGAGATCCAGGGCTGGGTCCGCGCGCTCAGCGCCCGCGCCTATGGGCTGGCGCGCTCCGGCGCGATCCCGATCTTTCTCGGCGGCGACCACACGCTGTCGATGGGCTCGGTCAACGGCGTCGCCCGGCATTGGCAGGAGCAGGGCCGCGAACTATTCCTGCTGTGGCTCGACGCCCATGCCGACTACAACACCCCGGACACCACCATCACCGGCAACATGCACGGCATGTCGGCCGGGTTTCTGTGCGGCGAGGGCGGCCTCGACCGGCTGCTCGGCGACGAGCCGCGGGCCTCGCTCGATCCCAGCCGGCTCGAACTGTTCGGCATCCGCTCGATCGACCGGCTGGAAAAGCAATTGGTGCAGAGCCGCCGGATCAGCATCGCCGACATGCGGCAGATCGACGAATTCGGCGTCGGGGTGTTGATGCGGCGCTTTATCGAGCGGGTGCAGGCCCGCAACGGCGTGCTGCACGTCTCCTTCGACGTCGATTTCCTCGATCCGGAGCTGGCGCCCGGCGTCGGCACCACGGTGCTCGGCGGCACCACCTATCGCGAGGCCCATCTGGTGATGGAGCTGCTGCACGACGCAGGGCTGGTGCGCTCGGTCGACATCGTCGAGCTCAATCCGTTTCTCGACGTGCGCGGCCAGACCGCGCGCACCGCGATCGAACTGATCGGCAGCCTGTTCGGCCAGCAGATCACCGACCGGCCGACTCCGAGCAACGCGGTGCCGCGCGAGGACTGAGCGGGCAGGCAGCAGCGCTGCGGCGCGCGGCGTTGGCGAGATTAGCCGGCCAGATCAGCCGGAATGATTGCGTAGCAACCTTCGAATGGTTTCGGCCTGGCTCAGCGCCTGCCGGCGGGCATCGTCGTCGGCCAGCCGGTCGCGGGCGTTCTCTTCGATCAGGAGTTCGATCAGCGCCAGCCGGCTTGGTTCGTCATCGGCCTTGGCGAGCAGCGCGCGGTAGCGATCGATATCGAAATCAGCCTGATCTTCACCCATGCCCGCACGCCTACTGACGATTGCAAAGCGGAACCGTAACGCCGGCTCGGCCGCGGCGAAACCCGGCGAGGCCATAATCCACAGCTCCGCGCGGCAGCGGCGATCGCGGCGCTACTCGGCGTCCTTGTCCGGCAGATCGACGCTGCCATGACGCCAGGCGAACTCGCTGCGCTTGCGGTGCGGCGGACGCGGACCCGGCGGGCGCCGCAGCGGCAGCCGCGCCGCCTGCTTGTCGATGATTCGCGGCCGCACGCGCGACAGGTCAGCCAGATACCGGGCTGCCATCACCACGCCGACCACGGCGCAACCGATCGCGGCCGTCACCAGCAGCGCACGCAACGCAATCTGCACGAACGCCAGCGCTTCGGCCATGGTCGTCGCCTTTCGCGTGAATAAAGAGGCAAGCGATGGCGCAGGGATTGGTTCCGGGTAGCCGCGACGTCACACAACCTATTGTCGATCGGTCCGAACAGCCCATTTCATCGCCATCGCCGGCAAGTGCACAATGGGGCCATGGCGAAGCTGCGTGGGGTCAGCTAAGGGCTGTTGGAATGAACAAGATCACCTGGGCCGAGGTCGGCCATGTCACCGAACCCGGTCAATATCGCTATCGATTTGGCTTCGTCATCGTCTCCGCCAACGACATCGCGATCTGGCAGCGCTATCCGAATGCGGCCTTCACGGTGATCGAACCCTCGGTCTATGCCGAGCAGCGCATCTTCAAGCTCGGCACCGTCGAGCTGCGCGACGCCACCGGCTCGTCCCGCGACGACGATCATTAGCCGGCGGCGCAGCCGGGCTATTGCGGATCGATCCGCACCATCGCGGTGCCGCTGTCGATCATGCCGAGTTCGCGCGCCGCGGCGGTCGAGACGTCGATGATCCGGCCGCGGCCGAACGGGCCGCGATCGTTGACCCGCACCACCACCGAGCGGCCGTTGCCGATATGGGTGACCAGAAGCTTGGTGCCGAACGGCAGCGTGCGATGCGCCGCGGTCAGCGCCTGGGGGCTCGACACCTCGCCGCTGGCGGTGCGGCCGCCGCGATAATACGCGGCGCGGCCGGTCTCGGCCGCGGCGGGGCTGCCGGCCGCGGCCAACAGCGCTGCACCGAGCAGGGACGCAAAGATCGTGTCTGACAGGGTCATGGCGGAACTTTGCGGTCGTTGGCGGATCAACCTCGCAGCGTCGCTGCGGGCCATTCGCGGTTGCGGCCTGACGTGGCAGCAGACCCGATGAGGCTGGCCAAATTGCGGCGGTTGGGTTGGAATGGCTTATGCATCATTCCGCTGCTTTGACGGGCGGTGTGACGTCTGAGCCTTTGCCGGCCGGATCGAGGCGCTGCGACGGCCTGAACTGGGGTGCTCCTGATGCGGATTTCGCTGCTGCAGGGTCGGTTGCCTCTTCGCGCGCTGCGCCGCCGCCGCGGCGTCCCCCGTCCCCGGCTGCCGGCGCGGCTGGCGGCGCTGCTCGGTCTGGCGCTTGGCCTCGTGCCGGCCGCGGCGCGCGATCTCGGGCAATGGGAGGGCAGCGATCCGGAGCTGCGGGCCTGGTATCGCTCGCTGATGCAGCCGGACTTTCCCACGGTGTCGTGCTGCGGCGAGGCAGACGCCTATTGGGCGGATTCCTATGAAATCCGCGACGGCCAATATGTCGCCATCATCACCGATCCGCGGCCCGACGCGCCGTTGCGCCGGCCGCATCTGGAGATCGGCACCAAGATCGTGGTTCCCAACCACAAGCTGAAATGGGACAGCGGTAATCCCACGGGCCACGGCATCATTTTCCTCGGCGGCCCGGGCTATGTGTTCTGCTATCTGCCGCCGGGCGGGGTGTGAGCCGCATCCACGGTTTTGTGTTGGTGGCCGGCGACGATCTGGGCTACAATGACCGGGTCGAAAGACGATGGCGCTGAAACTCAACGCGGACTGCGGGCAGACCCGGGGGCAGTACCCGGCGCCTCCACCCGAGCAGCCAGCATGCCGGTCTCTCATTCTGCGAGACGGACATTGGGCTGCTCCGGCGGGGGCGAAACAGGATCGATGGCCGCGAAGAAGTGTTGAATTGTTCCCGGCATGATACCGCCGTTATCGGGTCAAAACCTAAATGCAAACGATAACGTTCGCATGAACGAAGTGCGCCTCGCGGCGTAACCGTTCGGGGTAGGTCCACCTAGCAACAGAACGGCCATGGCCGCGTCGTCCTTAACCGGGCGGCGCGGCTTTTTCGTTGCTGCGCTGCGCTCGATTGCGGTGCCGTGCTTCGTTGCGTCGCCGCGATTGATTGTTGCGCCGCGCGCAGCCTGCGCCCGTGTGCTTGCTCCGCGCGCTGATTGCCGCGCGGCGAGCGTCGCCGCCGTCATTTGCGCTGGATCAAGGGCAGTTACTTGCCGCCATGCAGAGTGGATTGCTGCGATCGTCAAGCAACTGGCGTGAGCTTCAACGATTGCGGTTGCTTGCGAGCCCTCAGGCTGGCAAATCCGATGGCGCTGGAGCGGTCCGTGATATAAGAAAATCTTTGACGGTAACGAAGATAATGAAATTCTGGTATTTCACCGATCCAGTCCATATCCATCCGCAGCAACGATGACCAGATCGGTCGGACGCTTGCACTGCCGTACCCCGAGGACATGACCATGCCACAAGGCCTGACGCTGTCGCGCCACACGAGTAAGTATGCAGGGACGGACAAGCTGCGGCTCGCTGTTGCCGCCGCCATCGACGCCATCGCCGCCGCCTCGATCGAGATTTCGGAATTGATCGGCCGCGGCCCGCTCGCCGGCATCACCGGCGAAGCCCAGGGCTCCAGCAACGCCGACGGCGACGTGCAGAAGGACCTCGACGTCCGCTGCGACGAGATGATCATGAGCGGACTGCAGCGGATTCCGTTCGCAGCGCTTGCGTCCGAGGAATCCGAGGATCTGGTGCTCGGCGATCCCGCCGCGCCGATCTCGGTGGCGTTCGACCCGCTCGACGGCTCCTCCAACATCGATACCAACATGACGGTCGGCACGATCTTCTCGATCGTGCAGAACAAGCCCGGCCAGCCGCCATTCTCCGCGCCGGGCCACGCCCAGCTCGCCGCCGGCTTCGTGGTCTACGGGCCGCAGACCTCCTTGGTGCTGACGGTCGGCGAGGGCGTCGATATTTTCACGCTGGATCGCCGCGATCGCACCTACAAGCGCATCCGTAGCCAGGTGCAAATTCCCGAGCACACCGCCGAATTCGCCATCAACGCCTCCAACCATCGGCACTGGGAACAGCCGGTGCGCGACTTCGTCGATGAGTGCCTCGCCGGCGCCGACGGTCCGCGCAGCAAGGACTTCAACATGCGCTGGATCGGCTCCTTGGTCGCCGAAGCCTATCGCATCCTGACCCGCGGCGGCATTTTCCTGTATCCCGGCGATTCCCGGCCGGGCTACGGCGACGGCCGGCTGCGGCTGCTCTACGAATGCCATCCGATGGCGTTCATCATCGAACAGGCCGGCGGCGCCGCCTCGACCGGGCGCGAGCGCGTGCTCGATCTCGCCGCCACATCGATCCACCAGCGCGCGCCGCTGATCATGGGATCGCTCGACAAGGTGCAGCGCATCGAATTGCTGCATCACGATCCCGACGCCGCCAACATCACCGCTCCCTTGTTCGGGCATCGCGGTCTGTTCCGAGTCTGAGAGAGCCGGAGTTCAAAGCAACCAAATGTCCCGCAAGCATCCGATCATTTCCATCACCGGCTCCTCCGGCGCCGGCACCACCTCAGTCAAGCGTACCTTCGAGCAGATCTTCCGACGCGAGAATGTCAACGCCGCCTATATCGAGGGCGACGCCTTCCACCGCTACAACCGCGCCGACATGCGTACCCGGATGGCCGAGGAGGCCGCGCTCGGCAACAAGCATTTCAGCCATTTCAGCCCGGATACCAATCTGTTCGAGGAACTGGAGAGCACCTTCCGCGACTACAGTACCACCGGCACCGGCAAGACCCGCTACTACGTCCACGACGACAAGGAAGCCGCGATCCACGGCGTCGCGCCCGGCAATTTCACCGACTGGCAGACGCTGCCCGAGGGCTCCGACCTGTTGTTCTATGAAGGCCTGCACGGCGCGGTGATGACCGAAACGGTCAACGTCGCCCAGCACGCCGACCTCAAGATCGGCGTCGTCCCGGTGATCAATCTGGAATGGATCCAGAAGCTGCACCGCGACCGCAGCGACCGCGGCTACTCCACCGAGGCGGTGACCGACACCATCCTGCGCCGGATGCCGGACTATGTGCATTACATCGTGCCGCAATTCGGCGAGACCGACATCAACTTCCAGCGCGTGCCCACCGTCGACACCTCGAACCCGTTCATCGCCCGCTGGATCCCGACGCCCGACGAATCCATGGTGGTGATCCGCTTCAAGAGCCCGCGCGGCATCGACTTCGCCTATCTGCTGTCGATGATCCAGGGCAGCTTCATGTCGCGCGCCAATTCGATCGTGATCCACGGCTCCAAGCTCGACCTCGCCATGCAGCTGATCCTGACCCCCTTGATCATGCAGCTGATCGAACGCAAGCGCGGCGCCAAGTAACGCCGCAGCCTAAGTCATCCTGCCCGCGGGCGCTGCCGCGTCCGTCACTCCATCCGTAGCTCAGCCATCCCGGAGGCTTTCTTGAATATTGCGACGCATGCCACGCCGATCCACCACGCCGTTCCGCACCGCGAGATGGCCAATGCGATCCGTTTTCTGGCGATCGACGCGGTCGAAAAGGCCAAGTCGGGACACCCCGGCATGCCGATGGGCATGGCGGATGTCGCCACCGTGCTGTTCTCGCGCTTCCTGAAGTTCGACGCCGCCGATCCCGCCTGGCCGGACCGCGACCGTTTCGTGCTGTCGGCGGGGCACGGCTCGATGCTGCTCTATGCGCTGTTGTATCTGACCGGCAACAGCGACGTCACCATCGACCAAATCAAGGCGTTCCGGCAGTGGGGCTCGAAGACCCCGGGGCATCCGGAATACGGCCACACCAAGGGCGTCGAGACCACCACCGGCCCGCTGGGGCAGGGGCTCGCCACCGCGGTCGGCATGGCCTTGGCCGAGCGGATGATGAACGCCCGGTTCGGCGACGACGTGGTCGATCACTATACTTACGTGATCGCCGGCGACGGCTGCCTGATGGAGGGCATCAGCCACGAGGCGATTTCGCTCGCCGGTCACCTGAAGCTCAACAAGCTGATCGTGCTGTTCGACGACAACCAGATTTCGATCGACGGCGCCACTTCGCTGTCGTGCTCGGACGACCAGGTGGCGCGGTTTGCCGCCTCGGGCTGGGCCGCGAGCCGGGTCGACGGGCATGATCCCGAAGCCGTCGCCGCCGCGATCGAGCAAGCCAAGCAAAGCGACCGGCCGACGCTGATCGCCTGCCGCACCGTGATCGGCTTCGGCTCGCCCGGCCGTGCCGGCTCGGAAAAGGCCCACGGCGCGCCGCTCGGCGCCGAAGAGATCGAAAAGACCCGCGCGGCTCTCGAGTGGCCGCATGCGCCGTTCGAGATTCCGGAGCCGATCCTGAAATCCTGGCGCGAGATCGGCAAGCGCGGCGAGGCGGCGCACACCGCCTGGAGCGAGCGCTTCGCCGCCCATGACGCCGGCGTCCGCACCGCCTTCGACGACGCGCTGCAGGGCAAATTGTCCGCCGCCTATGACGGCGCGCTCAAGGCCCTGGTGGAAAAATTCTCCACCGAGCGGCCGAACATCGCCACCCGGCAGGCCTCGCAGCTCACCATCGACACCATCGTCGCGGCGTCACCGAACATCCTCGGCGGTTCGGCGGATTTGACGCATTCCAACCTGACCCACGCCAAGGGCACCGCCTCGGTCACGCCGGTTTCCTTCGCCGGCAGCTACATCCATTACGGCATCCGCGAGCACGGCATGGCGGCGGCGATGAACGGCATCGCGCTGCATGGCGGCTTCATCCCGTTCGGCGGCACCTTCCTGTCGTTCGCCGACTACAGCCGGGGCGCGATCCGGCTCGGCGCCTTGATGGGCGTCCGCGTCATCCACGTGATGACCCACGACTCGATCGGGCTCGGCGAAGACGGTCCGACCCACCAGCCGGTGGAACAGGTCGCCTCGTTGCGTGCGATCCCCAATCTGTTGGTGTTTCGCCCGGCCGACGCGGTGGAGACCGCGGAAGCCTGGGACTGCGCGCTGAAACAGCCGCACCGGCCCTCGCTCTTGGCGCTGTCGCGCCAGGCGCTGCCGACCGCGCGCGCGGGCCTCAGCGACACCAACCAGGTGGCGCGCGGCGCTTATCTGGTGGTCGATCCCGGCGCCAAGCGCGACGTCACCCTGATCGCCACCGGGTCGGAAGTGGCAATCGCTGCCGACGCCGCCAAGCAGCTCGGCGAGGCCGGCATTGCCGCCGCGGTGGTCTCTGCACCCTGCTTCGAATTGTTCGCGGAACAGCCGGAGGCCTATCGCGACGCCATCCTGGGAACCGGGCCGCGGGTCGGTGTCGAGGCGGCGATCGCCGCGGATTGGTATCGCTGGATCGGCGACAAGGGCGAATTCGTCGGCATGACCGGGTTCGGCGCCTCGGCGCCGGCGAGCGTGCTATACCGTGAGTTCGGCATCACCGCGGATGCGGTGGCGAAGGCGGCGCAGCGCGCAATCGCGCGCGCGAAACATTGACATTGACGAAGCGTCCACAGGACAGCCAGGAGGCATTATGGCGCGTATCACTTTGAGGCAATTGCTGGATCACGCGGCCGAGCAGGGCTACGGCGTGCCGGCATTCAACATCAACAACATGGAGCAGGGGCTGGCGATCATGGAGGCGGCGGCCGCGGTCGAAGCGCCGGTGATCATCCAGGCCTCGCGCGGCGCCCGCGCCTATGCCAACGACATCGTGCTGGCGAAGCTGATCGATGGCCTGGCGGAGATGTATCCGGAGATTCCGCTGTGCATGCATCAGGACCACGGCAATGACGAAGCCACCTGCGCCACTGCGATCCGCTACGGCTTCACCTCGGTGATGATGGACGGCTCCCTGAAGGCCGACGCCAAGACCGCCGCGGATTACGACTACAACGTCGCCATCACCCGCCGCGTCACCGACCTCGCGCATTGGGTCGGCGCCTCGGTGGAAGGCGAACTCGGCGTGCTCGGCTCGCTGGAACACGGCGGCGGCGAGCAGGAAGACGGCCACGGCGTCGAGGGCAAGGTCAGCCGCGATCAGCTTCTCACCGATCCCGACCAGGCGGTCGACTTCGTCCGCGCCACCAAGGTCGACGCGCTGGCGATCGCGATGGGCACCTCGCATGGCGCCTACAAATTCTCGCGCAAGCCCGACGGCGAAGTGCTGGCGATGAAGGTGGTCGAGGAAATCCACCGCCGGCTGCCCAACACCCATCTGGTGATGCACGGCTCCTCCTCGGTGCCGCAGGATCTGCAGGACGCCTTCAACAAATACGGCGGCGCGATGCCGCAGACCTTCGGCGTGCCGGTGGAAGAGATCGTGCGCGGCATCAAGCACGGCGTGCGCAAGGTCAACATCGACACCGACTGCCGGCTGGCGATGACCGGCGTATTCCGCAAGATCGCCACCGAGAACAAGGCCGAGTTCGATCCGCGCAAGTTCCTGAAGCCGGCGATGGATGCGATGCGCGACCTCTGCAAGCTGCGCTTCGAGCAGTTCGGCACCGCGGGGCAGGCCGGCAAGATCAAGGTGATCCCGCTGTCGGAGATGGCCAAGCGCTACAAATCCGGCGCGCTCGACCCGCAAATCGGCACGGTCGCCCGCGCCGCCGAATAAGCCACCCAGCAACCGGCGAACCCGGCCGGACAACGAAGACCAAGGACAACATCATGGACCAGTCCGATCGCTATTCGAACCTCAACCTCGTGGAAAAGGACCTGATCGCGGGCGGCCGGCACGTGCTGTGCGCCTACATCATGAAGCCGAAGGCCGGGTTCGGAAACTATCTGCAGACCGCGGCGCATTTCGCCGCGGAATCCTCCACCGGCACCAATGTCGAAGTCTCCACCACCGACGATTTCACC
>NZ_DASWPE010000062.1:0-2463 GCF_036404135.1 Rhodopseudomonas sp.
TGTTGAGTTGCACGCAAAAGTGAGCCAGTTAGAGGGGTAGTTTTCATCGAAGTTTGAGCCACGCGCATCCATGTCCCGCCGGACGACCGAGCGGGAGCAGAGGGAGTGATCGACGTGGCACTACTGAGCGTGATTCGACGGTGGCATCTCCGTGAAGGCATCTCGATCCGGGAGATCGCCCGG
The DNA here is from genome assembly GCF_036404135.1 of Rhodopseudomonas sp. Taxonomy (GTDB): domain Bacteria; phylum Pseudomonadota; class Alphaproteobacteria; order Rhizobiales; family Xanthobacteraceae; genus Rhodopseudomonas_A. The sequence goes on from NZ_DASWPE010000062.1 coordinate 184, forward strand.
CGCACGAAGCTATCGAGGAACACCATCACCAAGTACGTGGCAAGCGACGTGGTCGAGCCACGCTACGTGCGCCGCAAGAGCCCGAGCCAGCTGGATGCCTATGCGGCGGAGCTGGTGCGCTGGCTGGAACGCAACGCCCGCCAAGGGCGTAAGCATCGGCAGACGGCGCGGCAGATGCACGCCGCGCTGCAAGCACACGGTTATACCGGCTCGTATGCGCGGGTCGCGGCGTTCGCGCGAGCGTGGCGGCAGTCCGTGCAGGAAGCGACCCGCACGACAGGCCGCGGAACGTTCGTTCCGCTGACGTTCGCGCCAGGCGAAGCGTTCCAGTTCGACTGGAGCGAGGACACGGTGCGGATCGGCGGCGAGCGCACGAAGCTGCAGGTCGCCCAGTTCAAGCTGTCCTACAGTCGCGCATTCCTGCTGCGCGCCTATCCACTGCAGACGCACGAGATGCTGTTCGATGCGCACAACCACGCGTTCGCTGTGTTCGGCGGGGTGCCCCGCCGCGGCATCTACGACAACATGAAGACGGCCGTCGATCGCGTGCGCTCGGGCAAGGCACGCGACGTCAACGCGCGCTTCGCCGCTCTGGTCAGCCACTATCTGTTCGAAGCGGAGTTCTGCAACCCAGCCTCCGGCTGGGAGAAGGGCCAGATCGAGAAGAACGTACAGGACTCACGGCATCGGCTGTGGCCTCAAGTGCCGGAGGTCGCGACCCTCGCCGCGCTCAACCTGTGGTTGCAGGAACGGTGTCTCGCGCTGTGGCACGAGCTGGCGCACCCCGACGATCCCCAGCGCACGATCGCCGCGATGTGGGAGATCGAGAAGACTGAGCTGATGCCGATCGCGCGTCCCTTCGATGGCTTCGTCGAACACACCAAGCGCGTTACGCCGACCTGTCTCGTCCATGTCGAGCGCAACCGCTACAGCGTGCCCGCGAGCTTCGCCAACCGGCCGGTCAGCGTGCGCTTGTATGCCGAGCGTCTGGTCGTCGCGACTGAAGGCCAGGTCATCGCCGAGCATCCGCGCACGATCCATCGCAGTCATGATGCCGGCCGCACGATCTACGACTGGCGGCATTATCTCAGCGTCGTGCAGCGCAAGCCCGGCGCGCTGCGCAACGGCGCTCCGTTCGCCGAGCTGCCCCTCGCGTTCAAGCGCCTGCAGACGATCCTGCTCAAGCGACCCGGTGGCGATCGCGAGATGGTCGAGATCCTCGCGCTCGTCCTGCATCACGACGAGCAAGCGGTGCTGACCGCCGTCGAGCTGGCGCTCGATGCCGGCGCACCGTCCAAGCCGCATGTGCTCAACCTCCTGGCCCGGCTCGTCGGCGAGGACCCGCCGGCACCGATCGAACCGCCGCAGTCGCTGACCTTGCGCATCGAGCCTGAGGCCAACGTCGGTCGCTACGACACGCTGCGGAGGGCTCGCCATGTCGCATGACGCCCAGGTGGCCACCCTCAAGTCGTTGCGGCTCTATGGCATGGCGCAGGCCTGGGGCGAGCTGGCCCAGCAAGCCTCGCCGCTCTACCAGACGGCACAACCGATGCTCGACGCCCTGCTCAAGGCCGAGGTCGCCGAACGCGAGGTGCGCTCGGTCTCCTATCAGATGAAAGCTGCACGGTTCCCTGCCTACAAGGACCTGGCTGGCTTCGACTTCGGCCATAGCGTCGTCGACCAAGCCGTGGTTCGCCAGCTGCACCGCGGCGAGTTCATGGACCAGGCTCAGAACATCGTGCTCGTCGGCGGGCCCGGCACCGGCAAGACCCACCTCGCCACGGCGTTCGGCGTGCACGCCATCGAGCATCTGCGCCGCCGCGTGCGGTTCTTCTCGACCATCGAACTGGTCAATGCCCTGGAGCTGGAGAAGGCCGCCGGCAAGCAAGGCCAGCTCGCGACCCGACTCGTTGCAGCTGACCTCGTCGTCCTCGATGAACTGGGCTATCTGCCCTTCAGCCAAGCCGGTGGCGCACTGCTGTTCCATCTCATCGGCAAGCTCTATGAGCACACCAGCCTGGTCATCACGACCAACCTCAACTTCGCCGAGTGGGCCAACGTGTTCGGCGATGCGAAGATGACCACCGCGCTGCTCGATCGGCTGACCCATCGCTGCCACATCCTGGAAACCGGCAACGACAGCTATCGCTTCAAGACCAGCGCCAACGCGACACCCAAGGAGACCCGACACCGACGATCAGAAACCTGAGTTAGCCTGTACAAAAAGGGTGGCTCACTTTTCGATGCAAATCCCGGCTCACTTTTCGGCGCAATTCAACA
>NZ_DASWPE010000063.1:0-28636 GCF_036404135.1 Rhodopseudomonas sp.
TGATCGATCTCGCCGACGACGCGCCGGCCGCTAGCGTCGGCTTCCAGAAGGGCGACATCATCATCGCGGTCAACAACAAGAAGATCGCGCGCACTGCCGAGCTGGAGCGGATCGCCAGCGAGCCTTCGCGGCTGTGGCGCATCACCGTGGTGCGCGGCGGCCAGCAGATCAACGTCACGCTCGGCGGATGAGGCGCGCGACGCAGCTTCTTTTCACCTCTCCCCGCTTGCGGGGAGAGGTCGACCGGCGAAGCGTCAGCGAAGCCGGTCGGGTGAGGGGGCGTCTCGTCGTATCGCAGGCTTCTCCCCCATGTCTCGCGCCCCCTCACCCCGTCCCTCTCCCCGCAAGCGGGGAGAGGGAGAAGGTCCGCCCATGAGCCCGAAACGCCCGCAGCAATCGGAAAACCTGTTCGCCGCGGCGGGCCTGGAGCGGGATGCGCCGCATCCTTTGCCGGACCGGCTGCGGCCGCGCGCGCTCGCCGACGTGGTCGGCCAGGATCATATTCTCGGGCCCGATGGCGCACTGACGCGGATGCTGGAAACTCGCACGCTCGGCTCGCTGGTGTTCTGGGGCCCGCCCGGCACCGGCAAGACCACGGTGGCGCGGTTGTTAGCCGACGCCACCGAGCTGCATTTCGAGCAGATCTGCGCGGTGTTTTCCGGCGTCGCCGATCTGAAGAAAGTGTTCGACGCGGCGCGCGCGCGCAGGCAGACCGGCACAGGCACGCTGTTGTTCGTCGACGAGGTGCATCGCTTCAACAAGGCGCAGCAGGATTCCTTTCTGCCGGTGATGGAAGACGGCACCGTGGTGCTGGTCGGCGCCACCACGGAAAATCCGTCGTTCGAACTCAACGCCGCGCTGTTGTCGCGCGCCCGCGTGCTGGTATTTCATTCGCTCGATGCCGCGGCGATCGAGAAGCTCTACGCCCATGCCGAAGCCGTCGAAGGCAAGACACTGCCGCTCGATGCCGAGGCCCGCGCGGTGCTGGTGCGGATGGCGGATGGCGACGGCCGCGCCGCTTTGACGCTCGCCGAAGAGGTGTGGCGCGCCGCCCGCGCCGACGAAGTGTTCGACGCCGCGCAGTTGCAGGAGATTTTGCAGCGCCGCGCGCCGATCTACGACAAATCCGCCGACGGCCACTACAATCTGATTTCGGCGCTGCATAAGTCGGTGCGCGGCTCCGATCCCGATGCGGCGTTGTACTATCTGTGCCGGATGCTGGATGCCGGCGAGGCCCCGTTGTTTCTGGCGCGACGTGTGGTGCGGATGGCGGTCGAGGACATTGGGCTTGCCGATCCGCAGGCGCTGGTGATCTGCAACGCCGCCAAGGACGCTTACGATTTCCTGGGCTCGCCGGAGGGCGAATTGGCGATCGCGCAGGCGGTGATTTATCTTGCCACCGCGCCGAAATCCAACGCCGGCTACAAGGCCTATGGCGCGGCGATGCGCGCGGCGAAACAGGGCGGTTCGCTGCTGCCGCCGAAACACATTCTCAACGCCCCGACCAAACTGATGAAATCCGAGGACTACGGCGCGGGCTATCAATACGACCACGACACCCCGGAAGGCTTTTCCGGCCAGGATTACTTCCCTGAAGCGCTCGGCCGCCAGACCTTCTACGATCCGCCGGACCGCGGCTTCGAGCGCGAGATCAGGAAGCGGCTGGACTACTGGGCCAAGTTGCGCGCCGCCAAGAGCTGAGCAAGTCGCCGCCTCGACGCAGCGATTGCAAGGGATATGCGGAGCGTCGCCGCCATGATAATAGGGCCTGTGTCGCTGCGCTGATCCGGATCACACGCGAGAAACACAATGGCTTACCTGCCGGCACTTTTCGCCATAGCGATGCTCTACACCGTCGCGGTAGCAAGCCCCGGCCCGAATTTCCTGGTGATCAGCCAGTTGTCGCTGAGCGGCCGGACGCATCTCGCCGTCCAGGTCGCGCTTGGTATCGCGACCGGATCGGTAGTCTGGGTCGTTCTGGCGATGGCCGGCGTCGCTGCGGTGTTGGCGTCCAGCGAATGGCTTTGTCTGGCCGTCAGGCTCGTCGGCGCCGGATATCTGATGTGGCTTGGCGTGAAGTTGCTGCTCCGTGCATTGGCGCGCCAGGACAATGAAGCGCAGACTGTTCCGGCCATGAACGCCGCGAAGGCCTGGCGAACCGGGCTGCTCACCAGCCTGACCAATCCGAAATCCGGCGCGTTCTGGACCAGCGTGTTTGCGACCACGTTCCCCGCCTCAGCGCCGATCTGGTTCTACCTCGTCACCGCCTTGACCATCGCAGGCCTGTCGCTGGGCTGGCATCTGGGGCTGGCGCTGCTGTTCACCAGCAAGGCCGTGCAAGCCCGCTATCATCGGATGCGTCGCGGCATCGATGCGGTGTGCGGCGTGGTCCTGCTCGGCTTCGGCGTGCGCCTCGCTGTCAGCAGGTGACCCGCCGCTGCCGGCGTTGCGCTGATCCGCCACGGGCTCGCTGGCCTTCTGGATCTCCGTGCTCTATAATTTGGAGGCCTCTTCATCGGTGTCGCTATGTCGATCTTCGCAGGAAAACGCGCGCTCGCGATCGTCGTCGCAACGCTTTGTCTCGGCGGGCAGGCGGCTGAAGCCCAGGTCGCGCCGCTGCGCTATTGGGTTCCAGGCGGGATGTTCGGCTTCGGCGGCGCGACCGCCACGAATAGTGCCGAGACCTACAGCAATTTCCCGAGCTTTGACCTCGCGGCCGGCGACGCCGCGGATTGGCGCGACAAATTTCCGACCGGCGGGTTCGTCCGCGGCGAAAGCGGCAGCCTCAATCTGAGCGGCCTCGGCCAGAGCGGCGCGTTCGGTAGTTTCGGCGCGCTCAATTACGACAGCACGCAGTTCGGCTATGCCTTCAAGGGCGCCGGCGGCCTGCCGGTGAAGCTGTTTGCCGGCTTCGACAGCCTGACATACGATTCCGGCGTGCTGCGTCCGCTGACGCCATTGACGAGCGACGCCGGCACCGCGGCGGCCTATGGCGCCAATGTCGGGTTCGAGATTCAAGCCGCTCCCAATCTCAGCCTGTCGTTGGGCGCGGGCTACAGCCAGCAGCAATCCGGCCGCCTCGACAGCGATATCAATTCGCGGCTGCTGCCCGGCGAGTCGCCGATCTTCTTCCGGCGTTAGTCGGGCACCAGCACCGCGGCGCCGAGCACGTCGCCGGCGCGCAAACGATTCAGCACCGCATTGGCATCGCGCAGCGGGTAGGCATGGGTTTCGGTCCTGATGCCGGCCTGATGCGCGACGTTCAGGAAATCCACGCCGTCCCGCCTTGTCAGGTTGGCGACCGAAACCAGTTGCCGCTCCTCCCACAATAGGCTGTAGGGAAAGCTCGGGATGTCGCTCATGTGGATGCCGGCGCAGACCACGCGGCCGCCCTTGCGCACCGCGCGCAACGCCGCCGGCACCAGTTCACCGGCCGGGGCAAAGATGATCGCGGCGTCGAGCGGCTCGCCCGGCCGTTCGTCCGAGGCGCCGGCCCAGTCGACGCCGAGGCGGCGGGCGAAACCTTGCGCCGCGGTGTCGCCGCGCCGGGTGAAGGCGTAGACCCGGCGGCCCTGCCAGCGCGCCAGCTGCGCCACGATGTGGCCGGCGGCGCCGAAGCCATAGAGCCCGAGCCGTTCGGCTTGGCCGGCGATCACCAGCGAGCGCCAGCCGATCAGCCCGGCGCACAACAGCGGCGCGATCGAAACGTCGTCGCCCTGTTCGCCGAGCGCAAACGCGTAGCGCGCGTCCGCGATGCTATGTGTAGCGAAGCCGCCGTCGCGGGTGTAGCCGGTGAACAGCGGCGCGTCGCAGAGGTTTTCCTGCCCGGCGCGGCAATAGCGGCAGACCCCGCAAGTATGGCCGAGCCAGGGAATCCCGACGCGGTCGCCGATCCGCAGCGTGGTGACGCCGGCGCCGACCGCCTCGATCCGGCCGACGATCTCGTGACCGGGAATGATGGGGTAGCGGATGTTCGGCAATTCGCCGTCGACGACGTGCAGGTCGGTGCGGCAGACCCCGCAGGCGCTGACCTTGACGCGGACCTCGCCGCAGCCGGGCTGCGGCGCGTCGCGCTGCTGCATCGAGAGCGGCGCGCCCGGCGCCGTCAGCACCATCGCATCCATGTCTGCCTCCGTCGCCTTGCGCAAACCTACATCCGGGCCGCAGCGCCAAGCAATCCGCGGCGCAAGCGGCGCTCACGCCGGGTCGCGCGGCACCCAGCGTTCGTTCTGCTTGCGGTATTGCTTCTTCACCGCCGCCCAGGCGACGCGATGCGCGGTGCTTTCCTGCTGTTCCGGACCGCGTTCGGCATATTCGGCGAAGGCGCTGTTGAAGGCGGCGAGATAGATCTGCTGCGCATGCAGCGGCAGCCGGACCTGCAGCGGCGGCGGGAGATCGTCGATCGAGGCGTAGGGCATTCGCGCACTCCGGTGCGGGCCGACGCCGGCGCCGCGCCGCGAGGCTCGCATCGGAATGGGGCAGGCTTGCGTCGCGCCGCAAGATGCCGGGGCCGCGGCAGCGGGCGCCGTCAATGCATCGGACGCGGCGGCCGTGTAAAATCCTCGCGCCAATCCGGCCGCGAAACTGGGAGAGCGTGCAATGAAGTCATTCCGCAAGGAATTGTGGTTTCAAACCCCTGGCCGCCGGGCGTTCATCAACATCACGCCGCAGGTGACGGCGGCGCTGCACGACAGCGGCGTGCGCGATGGGTTGGCGCTGGTCAACGCCATGCACATCACCGCGTCGGTGTTCATCAACGACGACGAGAGCGGGCTGCACGCCGACTACGACGTCTGGCTGGAAAAGCTCGCACCGCACGAGCCGGTGGCCGGCTATCGCCACAACCGCACCGGCGAGGACAATGCCGACGCCCATATGAAGCGGCAGGTGATGGGGCGCGAGGTGGTGGTCGCGATCAGCGACGGCAAGCTCGATTTCGGCCCGTGGGAGCAGATCTTTTACGGCGAGTTCGACGGCGGCCGGCGCAAGCGGGTGCTGATCAAGATCATCGGGGAATAGTCGGCGCAGCAACGCGCCGGCCGCTTGGGTGGCGCTGTTACCACCAGCCCCGTGGTCCGGGCGGAGGCGGCGGCCCGACGCGCCGCCGCGGATTGACGGGTTGGGAATCGTCGTTGCGCTGGAAGAAGCTGAAGAAATCGTCCTGCACCTCGCGCTCCGCCACCGGCGCCGGGGCGGGCGCGGTCGGCTGTCGCGTCACGAAGCCGCCCTGCGGCTGGTTGCTCAGCACCGCGACGAATTCGGTGCGATAATTGGTTTCTTTGCTCAGTGGCTCGTCCGAGACGATGATCGAGGAGCGCGGCATCACCGTCGCCGCGATGCGATCGAGCGCATCTTGCGGAATCGCGATGCGGTCGAGCGCAGCTTTGGCCTCGTCGCCATGGTCGATCGTCACCGCGCTCCAGCGCAGCCCGCTGTCGTCGCGCGCCATCGCGGTGAACACGTGGGTGCCGATCGGCTGATCCGGATTGCGGATGCTGATCGGGATCTCGACGGTGGCGTCGAACACCTCGCCGCCGTCCGGCCACGGCTTATGGGTGTTGCGCCGGACGTAGAGCGTCTGCGTCGCGCGGCTGATGTAGATCGAGACCGGCTCCAGCGCGAGCTTCGCTTCGCCCGCCGCCTTGACGGCGTTGGCCTTGTTGGCATCGGCGGCCTTGGCGGCGTCCTTGGCGACCGCGGCCAGCTCGCGCTTGGCCTGCGCATCGGCGCGGGCGGCGTCGAGCTGCGTCGCGGCGTCGGCGGCGCTTTGCGCGGCGGTCAGCTGCCGCTGTTCGGCGCGCGTCCTGGCCTGGTCCGACGCCGCGGCGAGCGCCTTGTCGGCGGCTTTCAGATCGGCATCGGCGCGCGCCTTGAGCCGTTCGAGCTTGCGCAGCGACGCGGCCAGCGCTGCCGCGTCGCGGCTCGCCGCGGCGGAGGCCTGCTTGGTCTCGTCGGCGCTGGCAATCGCCTCGGCGGCGGCGCGGCTTAGCGTGTCGGCCCGCGCCGGCGCCGCCGCCAGCGCCTCCGGCTTCGGCGACAGCAGCACCGGGTGGGAGAACGTCACCGGCGCCGGGTCGTTCGGCGCGATGATCACCCGCATGCCGATATTGGTCTTGTCGAACAGCTTCTCGGCAAAGTCGTAGGGCATCCGCACGCAGCCGTGCGAGGCGGGATAGCCGGGCAGCGGGCCGCCGTGCAGCGCGACGCCGTTCCAGGTGATGCGCTGCATGTTCGGCATCCAGGCATCGTCATACATCGTCGAGTGGTGGTCCTTGTCCTTTTCGACGACGGCGAACACGCCGGCCGGCGTCTCGCGTCCGGTGGTGCCGGTCGACACCGGGGCGCGCAGGATCCAGCCGTCGGCGTCGTAGATCGTGACCTTCTGCGCCGCGATCGACACGATGGCCATGATCGGCTCGCCGGCCGGGCGCGGCGCGGTGGCCTCGGTCGCGGCTGGCGGACGCGCCCGCTTGGCTGCGGCCTCGCCGCAGGGCGCCGCCAGCGCCAGCATCGCCGCGAGCGTCACCAGCAGCGGCGTTCTGCACCGCTTCGCCACGCCGTGTTGCCTGCTCATCAATCGATCGCCCACGTTCTGTCCCGCCTGACCTTGCTGCCCCGGTTCCGCCGCGCCGCCGGATCGTGATCCGCACCGCCGGCAGCAATCCGACGCGCACCGAATCCCTCATATAGGACAGCCCGCCTAGGCGGAAGTGCGGCCGCCGCGGAAACCCGCCGTCGCGGCAGTTCGACGCGCGCCGGCGGGCGGCGTTGCGGCGTCCGCCGTGGCGGATTACGCTGCAACGATCCGCGCTGCAGCGCGCGAGGTAGCCGGCGATGGTGTTCTCCTGGATGCGGAACCTGCTGACCGGACGCGGCGACCAGCCCGAGGCGGCGCGCGACGATTGCGACAGCAAATACGGCACTGAGACCGGCGGGCGGGTGGCGCTCGATGATCTGACCATCGGCCACGACAGCCGGCGCTACGGCGAGCGCTATCAGGCCAGCGACCCCGGCGTGCTGCGCGACGCCGTCGCCTTCATCGGGCTGACGCCTGGCGACTACACATTCGTCGATCTCGGCTGCGGCAAGGGCCGGATGCTGATCGCCGCCGCCGAACTCGGCTTTCAATCTTGCGTCGGCGTGGAATTCGCCGATGAGCTGGCCGAACTCGCCGCCCGCAACGTCGCAGCCTGCGAATTCAGTCATGTGAGCGTCGTGCACGGCGATGCCGCGGACTACGCCTTCGGCGACGCGCCGTTCCTGCTCTATATGTTCAATCCGTTTTCACAGCAGGTGATGCAGCGCGTGAGAGAGCACCTGCTGCGCCTGAAAAGCCCGAACTACTGCATTGTCTACAAGAATGCGCGATGGCGGCAGCTGTTCGATGAGATGCCGGCGCTGCGTTACATCGGCTCGCCGCCGACGCAAAAGGCCGGGGTGCTGGGCGTGCACATCTGGGTGCCGCGCGAGCGCTGACCCGCGTCGCATTGATTTGAACGGGCGTACCCCCTGCGAGATTCCGGGTTCGCCGATCGAACGCTTCTGCCGGCTTTCAGGCCACCTTGGCCCTTGCTTGAGCGATTTCACCGTGACCCGGAGCGGGTTTTACGCTAACCACGGCCTTCCTCCGGAGCACCCAAATGAGCCGTCGCGTCAAGAAACCTCTCGCTAAACGCGGCTCCGGCGGCGACCGCGGCAAGGCCGAGCGTCCCGCCCGCGGCAAGGCGCCGTCGCCGGGCGAGCGGGCCAAGGCCGGCCGCACCAATAGCGATCGCCCGATGAGCCCGCGGCCGCCGCGGGAACGTGCCGCCGAGCGCAACGATCGTCCGCAACGCGGCGAGCGCTCATTCGGCGACCGCCCCGAGCGCCCGCAACGCTCCGAACGGCCCTTTGGCGATCGGCCGCAACGCGCCGAGCGCCCCGAGCGTGCCGCGTCTGATCGCCCGAGTTCGTTCCGCCCCGGCGCCAAGCCGCCGCGCTCGCCGGCGCCGCGCGCGCCGCGCCCCGAGCCGCGCGCCGAAGAAGCCGAAAAACCCGTGGTCCCCGACGTGCCGTTGCCGACCAAGGTCGAGACCGTGGTGGTGTCGGCCGACGAGAACGGCATGCGGGTCGATCGCTTTCTCGAAGCGCGCTATCCCGGGCTGTCGTTCTCCCACATCCAGCGCATCGTCCGCAAAGGCGAATTGCGGGTCAACGGCAAGCGCGCGGACTCGAAGGATCGCCTCGAGGAAGGCCAGAGCGTGCGGATTCCGCCGCTCAAGCTCGACGCCCCCAAGGTCGGCTCCGGCCATCTCTCCGAAGCCGAGCAGAAGACGCTGGCCGCGCTGAAGGCGATGATCCTCTTTGAGGACGCCGACGTCATGGTGCTGAACAAGCCGGCCGGGCTCGCGGTGCAGGGCGGATCTGGCACCACGCGCCACGTCGACCTGATGCTGGAGGTGATGCGCGACGCCAAGGGCCAGAAGCCGCGCCTGGTGCACCGGCTCGACAAGGAAACCGCGGGCTGTCTGTTGATCGCCAAAACCCGCTTTGCCGCCACCGCGCTCACCGGCGCGTTCCGCGAACGCTCGGCGCGCAAAGTCTATTGGGCGCTGGTCGCCGGCGTGCCGAAGCCGAAGCAGGGCCGCATCTCGACTTATCTCGCCAAAGAAGAGAGCGAGGACGACACCATCATGCGGATCGCCGAGCACGGCGACGAGGGCGCCAGCCACGCGGTGACCTACTACGCGGTGGTGGAAACCTCGGCGACCAAACTCGCCTGGGTATCGCTGAAGCCGGTCACCGGGCGTACCCATCAGCTGCGCGCGCATATGGCGCATATCGGCCACGCCATCGTCGGCGATCCGAAATACTTCAACATCGAGAACTGGCAATTGCCCGGCGGGCTGCAGAACCGGCTGCATCTGTTGGCGCGGCGCATCGTGATCCCGCATCCGCGCGGCGGCATGATCGACGTCAGCGCACCGTTGCCGCCGCATATGCTGCAATCCTGGAACCTGCTCGGGCTGGAACACGACCGCTTCGACCCGATCGAGAACGCCCCGGAAGAGTAAGCCGCTTGCGAAGCCGAGGCGGGATCACGACATGAGGACGATGCACAGATCGATCGCAATGCTTTGCGCCTGCGTGGTGTTGTCGGCAATTTCCGGCGGCGTCGCGCAGGCGCAGATTCCGCCGGGCTCCTCCGCGCTCAGTCCGCCGCCGCCGCCCGCCCCGCCGCCGCCGAAGATCGAGGTGCCCGCGGTGCCGCAGATGGACGCAGCACCCTCGCGTCCGACCGCGCCGGTGGCGCGCAGATCGTTCGGCGACCGCGTGGTGGATTGCCTCGACGACGGCGCCGCCGCGGGGCTGAAACCCAATCAGCGCGCCGCCTATTCGCGCGCCTGCGCCAACCGCTGACGGATTTCTTTGGCGATGCGTGAATTGTTCGACGAGGTGGCCGGAAAATCCGCGCTCGATCCGCAGGAGGCGGTGCGCCGCTCGAGCCGCGGGCCGCGGCCGAAACGGTTCTATCAGAGCGCCGAATTAGTTGAGGCCGCGGGCGGCTTTGCCATCACGCTCGACGGCAAACAGGTCCGCACCCCGTCGCGCGGCCATCTGGTGGCGCCGAACCGCGCGATCGCGGACGCCATCGTCGGTGAATGGCAGGCGCAGCAGGAGTTCATCGAGCCGATGTCGATGCCGCTGACGCGGCTCGCCAACAGCGTGATCGACGCGGTCACAGAGCGGGTCGACGCCGTCACCGACGACGTCGCCAAATATTTCGAGAGCGATCTGTTGTGCTATCGCGCGAGCTTCCCCGAGGGGCTGGTGGCGCGGGAAAGCCAGCATTGGGACCCGGTGCTGTTCTGGGCCGCCGAAAGCTTCGGCGCGCATTTCATCCTCGCCGAGGGCATCGTGCATATCCGGCAGCCCGACGCCGCGGTGGCCGCGGCGCGCGCGGCACTGCCGCGGGACGCCTGGGCGATCGCCGCGCTGCATATCGTGACCAGCATCACCGGCTCGGCGCTGCTGGCGCTGGCCTTGCACGCCCGGTTCCTTGGCGCCGACCAGGTCTGGGCGGCGGCTCATGTCGATGAGGACTGGAACATCGCGCAATGGGGCATCGACGAGGAGGTCGCCGCGCGTCGCGCCGCGCGCCAGGTCGATTTCAAGGCCGCCGCCTTGGTGATCGGCGCGCTCGGCCCGACCATCGGTTAACGGCGGGTTTACGTCCGTTGGTTACGCTGTGTGTCAATTTCGCCCGGCGAAGTGAGCACCATGTCGATCGCGGTCAATTCGGCGCTTCCGGTCCTCGCCGTCCAGGGCGCGACCGGCGCTGTCGCATTGCAGCCGGGCACCGTGGTGGCGGCCCGCGTCATCAAGGTCGACGGCGACCAGGTGCAGATCGCGATCGGCAACCAGACGATCGCGGCGCGCTCCGAGGTCGCGCTGCAGCCCGGCCAGAGCTTGCAATTGTCGGTGTCGCAGACCGCCGATGGTGTGAAGCTCGCCGTGGTGCCGCAGCAGATCAGCGCTCAGCTCAATCTCACCGCCGCGCAATTGGCCGGCAACGCCGCCGCGCTCGACCTCGAAGCCTTGCTGCCGGATCAGGTACTCAGCCTGGCGAGTCAATTGCCGGCGGCCAACGTCGCGTTGCAAAGCGAACTCAGCCCGGCTGAGACCGTCGCGGTGGCGACCGCCGCGCAAGTTGCCGCCGCCCAGCAGGGCAGTCTGGCGCCGCTGTTCGCCAATCTCGCCGCCGCCGATCTCGGCGCGTTGCCGCCGAAGCTGCAGGTCGCGGTGCTGCAGGTGCTGGCGCAGCGCACCACGCTCGACCCCGGCTTGAGCGGCGCCGACATCCAGCAGGCGTTCCAGGCCTCCGGCCTGTTCATGGAGGCCTCGCTGGCCGCAGGCGCCTCGGCGGCAACGCCGATCCTCGATCTGAAGGCCGCGCTGATCGTGCTGCGCCAGGTGCTGGCGAATTCGCTCGGCAGCGCCGCGGCGACGCAAGTCGTGGTGCCGACCGCGGCCTCGATCGAAGGCCGGTTGCAGGCCGAGGTGCTGGCGGCCGAGCGGGCGCTGACCACGCCGGCGGCGGTCGCCGCTCAAACCACGGCGGCCACGGCGACGCCGCTCGCCGAGCTGCAGGCGCAACAACTCGCGGCGCAACAGGCGACGGCGTCGCTCGACACCATCATCGCCGAATTCCAATCGACCACGCCGGTGGTGGTGCCGGCGGCGACCGCGGCCGAGGCCGGGGCGCGCACCGCGGCGAGCAATGCGGCGCTCAGCGTGTTGCAGGAAGCGCTGCAGGCCAATCCGTTGGCGGCAGGCCAGGTCGTCAAATTGTTGTCCGGCAATGCCGCAATGCTGTCGCTGCTGCCGCTGGTGACCGGCACCCGGCTGTCGCCCACGCCCGAAGAGGACGTCGCGCAACGCGGCAGCCTGACGCCGCCGCCGATCCGCGGCGCGCTGCCGACGGTGCAGCCGGTGGAGCCGGCCTCGTCGGTGTCGCACGAGCCGTTCGACGCCACCGCGCGCCGGCTATTGTCGGAGACCGACGCCGCGATCGCGCGGCAGACGCTGCTGCAGGTCGCCTCATTGCCGGACCGCGCCGACAGCGCGGCGGCGCGGAGCGATCCGGCCACGGCGCGGTGGAATTTCGAGATTCCGTTCGTCACGGCGCAGGGCACCGCGGTGGCGCAGTTCGAGATTTCGCGGGAGTCGCAGGCGAGGGAGGTCGATCCGGCGAAGCGGGTGTGGCGCGCGCGGTTTTCGCTCGACGTCGAACCGGCGGGGCCGGTGCACGCGCTGGTGTCGCTGATCGGCGACAAGACCTCGGTGCGGATGTGGGCGGAGCGGCCCTCGACCGCCGCGCAATTGCGCGCCGGCAGCGGCGAACTCAGCCGCGCGCTCAGCCGCGCCGAGTTGCAGCCCGGCGAGATCGTGATCCGCGAGGGCGCGCCGAGCCCGCCGCCGGCCGCCGCGGCCGGCTATTTCCTGGACCGCGCGCTATGACCGGCCGAGGCATCAACCAGATCGCGGTGGCGCTGCACTACGACAAGAGCGGCGCGCCGACCGTGATCGCAAAGGGCAAGGGCGCGATCGGCGCCAAGATCATCGAGGTGGCGCGCGCCCACGATATCCCGATCGAGGAGAACGAAGTGCTGGCCGGCGCGCTGTCCAAGGTGGAGATCGGCGACGAGATTCCGCAGGAGCTCTACAAGGCGGTGGCGGAGGTGCTGGTGTTCGTGCTGCGGCTGTCCGGCCGGGTGCGGTAGGCCTTGCGACCGGAATGATGAATTAGCAGCGGCTTCACCTCTCCCCATGGGAGAGGGAGCTCGCCGCCGTTGTCGCAGCGCTTCAGCTCAATTGGATCAAGCGCAACGGCGCAGCGCCTGCCATCGTTTTACCACGATACGACCGGCATCTTGCGCCGTCGCATTTGATCCGGTGTCGCCGTGCTGACTCGTCGCCATGCCTTCGGCCTGCTCGCATCGACCGCGCTTGCTCCGGCTGCCGCGCGCGCCGAAGTGGCGCCGCCGCGCAGCGAGATCCGCGCCGGCCTCGCCAAGCACTTCGCCGACGCCGGCACCGCGGGCACCTTCGTCGGCTACAAGACCGATGACTATCTGATCGTCGCCAGCGACCCGGACCGCTCTGGCGAGGGCTTCCGGCCGGCCTCCACCTTCAAGATCGCCAATTCGCTGATCGCGCTGGAGACCGGCGTGGTCGGCGATCCCGACAAGGACGTGTTCAAATGGGACGGCGTGACCCGCGACGTCGAGACGTGGAATCGCGACCACACGCTTCGCAGCGCGATCGCCGCCTCCGCGGTGCCGGTGTATCAGGAGATCGCCCGCCGCATCGGGGCTGAGCGGATGCAGAACTATCTCGATCGCATCGACTATGGCAATCACGCCATCGGCGGCGGCATCGATCAGTTCTGGCTGACCGGCGATCTGCAGATCGATCCGATCCAGCAGATCGATTTCATCGACCGGCTGCGCCGCGGCGCCTTGCCGGTCTCGACGCGCAGCCAGGACCTGGTGCGCGACATTCTGCCGGTGACGAAGATCGGCGACGCGGTGATTCGCGCCAAGACCGGACTGCTCGGCGCCGAGACCGGCCAGCCGACGCTGGGCTGGCTGGTCGGCTGGGCCGAGAAGGGCAGCGCGCAGACCGTGTTCGCGCTCAATCTCGATATTCGCGAACCGCGCCACGTCGCCCAGCGCATGGCGCTGGCGCAGCAATGCCTCGGCGATATCGGCGCGATCTGAGCTCAGGCGGCTTTTGGCGCCGGATCGATCGTGGCGCGGTCCGCCGGCTTGGCGTCGGGCTGTTTGCCGATTCGGCCAAGATGGGTGAAGCGGAAGCCGGTGGCGTATTTCAGGCCGAGGCCAAACATCCGGTCGAAGCCGATATGGGCGAGCCAAATGGTTGCGATGGCGCCGGCCAGCGGCTCGGCGGTCAGCACCCCGGCGATCGCCAGCAGTAGCGGACCGATCGTGGTGTGCAGCGCATTATAGCCGATCGCGCCGATCCGCCGGCCGAGCAGATAGCCGAGCAAGCCGAGGTCCGGTGCGAAGAATACCAGCGCGTAGAGTTCCCACGGCGCGTCGGTCAGCGCATAAAACACCGTCGGGCCGAGAAACAGCGCGGCGCCTTCCGCCCGCAGCAGCGTTCGGACGCCGCCGGTTACCGCACCGGCGCTGGTGGCTGAGCTCTCGGTCATGGATCATGCTCCTGCAGGGACCGGGGATATAGTCGGCGCCACGCCGTCGCGCCATGGCGCAAACGCGCCGCCCGCATGCGACGGCCACCGCCCGCCGCCGCCTTCGCCGCTGATCGGCAAGCTGACACCACAGCAGCCCGGCAGCGTAGCCGGATAGGTAATTCCCCACTCGAGTACCCCGTGTTAGAAGGCCTTGAATTTTGCGGCAAACCGGCGGCAAAACCGGCGCAACGCACACCCTCACGACATCCCACGAAAGCGGTCTGGAGCTCATGAAAGACATCCTCGAATCTCTCGACGAACGCCGCACGGCAGCCAAACTCGGCGGCGGCAAGAAGCGCATCGACGCGCAGCACAGCCGCGGCCGGCTGACCGCGCGCGAGCGCATCGACCTGTTGCTCGACAAGGGCTCGTTCGAGGAAACCGACATGTTCGTCGAGCATCGCTCGGTGGAATTCGGCATGGACAAATCCAAGATCCCCGGCGACGGCGTGGTCACCGGCTGGGGCACCGTGAACGGCCGCAAGACCTTCGTGTTCGCCAAGGACTTCACCGTGTTCGGCGGCTCCTTGTCGGAAACCCACGCGCAGAAGATCTGCAAGATTCAGGACATGGCGATGAAGGCGCGGGCGCCGATCATCGGGCTGTACGACGCCGGCGGCGCGCGCATCCAGGAAGGCGTCGCGGCTCTCGCCGGTTACTCCTACGTGTTCCGCCGCGTGGTGCAGGCCTCCGGCGTGATCCCACAGATCAGCGTGATCATGGGCCCCTGCGCCGGCGGCGACGTCTACGCGCCGGCGATGACCGACTTCATCTTCATGGTGAAGAACACCAGCTACATGTTCGTCACCGGCCCCGACGTGGTGAAGACCGTGACCAACGAGGTGGTGACGCCGGAAGAACTCGGCGGCGCCAGCGTGCACGCCACGCGCTCCTCGATCGCCGACGGCGCGTTCGAGAATGACGTCGAAACCCTGCTGCAGATGCGCCGGCTATTGGACTTCCTGCCGTCGAACAGCGCCGACGGCGTGCCGGAATGGCCGAGCTATGACGACATCGAGCGCGTCGACATGTCGCTCGACACCTTGATCCCGGACAATCCGAACAAGCCCTACGACATCAAGGAACTGATCCTCAAGGTGGTCGACGAGGGCGACTTCTTCGAGCTGTCCGCCGCGTTTGCCAAGAACATCGTCACCGGCTTCGGCCGCTTGGCCGGCCGCACCGTCGGCTTCGTCGCCAACCAGCCGATCGTGCTGGCCGGCGTGCTCGATAGTGACGCCTCGCGCAAGGCGGCGCGGTTCGTGCGGTTCTGCGACGCCTTCAACATTCCGATCGTCACCTTCGTCGACGTGCCGGGCTTCCTGCCGGGCACCGCGCAGGAATATGGCGGGCTGATCAAGCACGGCGCCAAGCTGTTGTTCGCCTATTCGCAATGCACGGTGCCGCTGGTTACGGTGATCACCCGCAAGGCTTACGGCGGCGCGTTCGACGTGATGGCGTCGAAGGAAATCGGCGCCGACATGAACTACGCCTGGCCGACCGCGCAGATCGCGGTGATGGGCGCCAAGGGCGCGGTGGAGATCATCTTCCGCAAGGACATCGGCAACGAAGCGAAGATCGCGGCGCGCACCAAGGAATACGAGGACCGCTTCCTGTCGCCGTTCGTCGCCGCCGAGCGCGGCTACATCGACGACGTCATCATGCCGCATTCGACCAGGCGCCGGCTGATCCGCTCGCTCGCCATGCTGCGCGAGAAGAAGGTGGAAGCGCCGGTGAAAAAGCACGACAACATTCCGATGTGAGGATGATGTTTTTGAAGTAAGGAAAAGGCCCCTTGCCGTTGCGGCGAGGGGCCTTTTGCGTAAGGGGGCGGCGATGCCGACTGTGTTGCGGTGGGGACCATATCGGGCGTTCTCCCATTTCGAAGTGAAGGTCAGCTCGCAGGACCGCCGCGTGACGGTAAACGTTGGGTTTGCTTCCCTAAATCGGCGAACTCATTTGCCATCTGCGGCCTAGCGCCCATTTGCAGGCGGCCCGACATTTTGTAGCATCGTATTCAATTGGAGAGGAATGGAATTGCAGATCACAAGAGCTCACTTCTTGAGAGCCGCCCAAGAGATTGGGCGAAGCGGCGATAACGATACGCTGCCATATGACGTCGACTCAGGGTTTGTTCGCGACAAGGCCGAAGAACTCTCGACAATTTGCTTCAACCTCTTTGAATTGATAAATTCAAAGAATACCAAAGAGGCGGCTGCTTTTTTGAACCAACTGACGGTTGGCGCAGAGCGCTTGTTGGTACCCTCGGGTTCTCATGGGTTTCGCATCACTACAAAAATAAACCCATTTTGGAATCTATATATGAACGGTCTTGGATTGGCTGTTGCGGAAGCCAACGAAAAGACTCGTAGTGATCGTGTTCATTCATACCGATTAGTGACTGATGCCTCCTCTTTCTTCGATAGGTCGAAGTCATGGAGGACTTACAAGGAAGCGACGCTCCAAGAGGAGGGATTGAATAATGAAGGGTGTGTCGTCGTCCAGACGGATATTTCGAGCTTCTACGAGCACATCTACCATCATAGACTTGAGAACATCATAAATGATCTTGGTCCGACTGGTTCTACCGTTGCGGTGCAAATTGATCGTATTTTGAGTAAGCTGGCGTCGGGTCGATCTTTTGGTCTTCCTGTAGGAGGACAGTGCGCCCGCATCCTTGCAGAAGTGATGATGACACCGATTGACACTTCACTCTCTGACGCTGCGATCGTTTGGCGCCGCTATGTGGATGATTTCACTTTGGTCTGTGCGTCCCAACAGCACGCTTATGCAGCGTTATCTGTGTTGTCGCATTCGCTTGCTGATTACGGCCTCTCGCTAAATCGCACCAAGACTACAATTCTTAGCGCGAAGCACTACATGGACTATGTCGCGGCTCAGCTTGGGCATGGTGAGGATGCTAGTTTGGTCTTGAGGGAGCTTGATCTGCACTTTGACCCATACTCGGATACGGCGCAGGTCGAGTATGAGCAACTTAGGAAGTCGTTTGAGAGTATCGACATCCAGTTCTTGCTGGACTTGGAGAGGGAGAAGTCTCAGCCGGACAATTTTGTCTTGGCTCAAATTGGGCGGGCGTTGAAATTTCAGGAGCCAAAGATCGCGGCGCAGCTGTGCGCGACTTTGCTGGAGCCAAAGAACCTCGATTCATTTAGAGCTTCGTGGACGAAGATTATGCGGGGAGTTTATTCGGTGCGCGCCAACTCTGAATTTGAGGCGGTTTTTGAGCAGATCGATGTTTTGCTCGATAGGGTGCCTGAAGCTGCGTCGCACCTATTGATGCCGGAGGTGAATACCTTGCATTACCTACGGGCGATTCGTTTCAAGAAGACCGATGCTCGCGGTCGTTTGGTACGGAGCACTTATGAAAAGGCGGCGTCCCAAGCCGTGAGACGTGCTTGCATCGACTGTTGGAGGCATTGGGGGGATAGATCGAGTTTCACGCGTCTAAGGAATCAATGGCAAAATCTTGGTCCTGATGAACAGCGAATGGTATGGTTGGCGGCGGCAAGCTTTGGAGATGATGGGGCGCACGCGCGGGGCCAGCTGCGAAGGTCGCTGAGCCAAGTCTGGCGACTCGGCTTTGAGGCGGATAGCGGAAGTACGTTTGCGTCTTGTTACGAGGATTGGGCGAAAGATGGCGCTTAGGAGGCTTCCGGTCCGTGATCCAAGGACTGTAGCGCGCGATATTCCTGGTGTTCTGGATATCTTATTTCCTTGCCTGACAGGTGGGTTGGTGACGTCGTTAAATAGGGGGATCGTATCGTTCGCAGGCATCGATCCGGTTCCAGACAAACTCGTGGTAAGGAGCCATTTGCAGAAGGCACTGTTATTCGAGCTCGCGATGGTTCGCGCGGAACATTTGTTGGATGGAGACACGGCCCCCGGCTGGGATGGCTGCTTTAAGGTGGCAATCGAGCGGCAAAGACGGCATTATGATGCAAAGATTTCTCAAGAATTGGGGCAGTGCGATTTGGATGTGGCATCCCACACTGCGCGCAATCTTGTTGAGATGTTGCGGAGTGTTAACGGTCAGCATCCCGACGTCAAGATTCTAAAGAGTCCAGTGATCCCCGGGCTAGGGTGGATCGCGTCTGGAGTTGGGGATTTTTCCCTTGGCGGAATCCTAATTGAGGTCAAAAATACGGATAGAAATTTTGTGTCGGGCGATTTTAGGCAGGTGCTCATGTATTGGATGCTGAAGTACGCGGCATCCATAGAGAATGGAGATGCGGTTTGGTCCGACTGTTTGCTGTTAAATCCGAGAAGAAACGCGGCTTTGGCTATCAGCTTTAATTACTTACTCAGATCAGCCTCGGTGAGTGCTAGCCACGTTGAATTGTACGAATTGATGCGGTCGATCGTAGGGCAGGAGTTTGAGTGGAATTAGTACGCGGAGCCATGATGAAATGGGTACGGCCAAGTTAACCTCGGCAGCACTCATCGCGCGAGATATCCCTGCCTCTCCAGCCAATCCTTCAAGACACCAATCTTCTGTTGGTCGGGCCGGGCTGCCAGGCGGACGCTGCTGTAGTAGTTGTCGTTGACCACCTGCGGGAAAGGCCGCCCTTCCTTCCGGGAAAGGATGACGTATGGCAGAACGTCGGGGTCATTGACCCAGAGCGAGTATTCCGTTTCGGACATACCGAGGTAGTCGCGCAAGCTGGTCTCCGCGGGCGTGGCGTGCCAGCGGTCGACGAAGTCATCGATCTCTTCCACAAGAGCGGTTCCTGCCAGACAAAGCTCGATGAAGCTTCCGGTTTGGATGTCAGACATCGATCGTTCTCCCGCGCATGGCGTCCTTGATGAGCTCTCCCGTCAACGGATCGAGCGCGCCCAGATGCTTACCACGAGCATTGAAGACTTCTATTTCGCCGTGCAAGCCGTCCCAGGTGTAGAGGCGTTTGCCATCCTGGCTTCGCCATCGTCGTTCCCCGTGAATGGCGCCGAGCGGCTCAAGACCATCGAGAAAGCAAGGCTTGGGGATCGGCTTGGCCACGACGCGCTCATACAAAGATCCTTGGCCATTATGCCACAAATCTGCGGTGTCGTGGCGCAGCAGCAGACATTATTTGCGGCCGAGATCCTCGGAGGAGGGGCGCGCTCATGACGTCGTCGCGGCGAACGCAGCCCGCCGCCCGCCTCAGCCGAGCCGGATCGACAATTCGACGTCGTCGGCGAACGGCGTCGACAGATAGCCGCGCGCCGGCGAGCGGACCCGCGCCAGATAGTCCGGGCTCCAGTCGGCGTTGTCGGCGAGCAGCAGCGCGCCCGGCCGCAGCCGCGGCTCGACGAGGTCGAGCACCGCCGGATAGAGGCCTTTGGCGCCGTCGAGCAATACCAGATCGATGCGCTCCGGCAGGTCGCGCGCCAGCGTCTCAAGCGCATCGCCTTCGCGGATTTCGATCAGGTCGGCGAGCCCGCCGGCGGCAAAATTGGCGCGCGCATGCGCCGCCTTGGACGGTTCGAACTCGCTGGTGATCAGCCGGCCGCCGCCGTTGTCGCGCAAGGCTGCGGCAAGGTGCAGCGTCGAGATGCCGAACGAGGTGCCGAATTCGACGATGCTGCGCGCGGCGCTTGAGCGCGCCAGCAGGTAGAGCAGCGTCGCGGTGGCGCGCGACACCGCCAGATGCGCGTCCTTCAATTGCGTGTAGAGCGCGCGGTAATTCGTCGTGCTCGCCATCATCGCCGCGCGCTCGTCGTCCGTCATCTGCATCACGGTCGGGCGCAGCGCGGCGGTGCTGGCGTCGGCGTCGGCGAACAGCCGCTCCAGCAACGGGGCGAGCGGGGCATTGGTCAACGTTGTCATCAACTGGTCTCCGAAGCAAAAGGCCGCATCTTGCGGGTCGCGGCAAAATACGATGAAATAGTCGCATTCTTCAATTCGCATTCCGAGGACCGCCGTGGCCAGACCCGCAACGCCCCGCATTTCCACGCGAAAACAGCCGCAACAACAGCGCTCGCGGCATCTGGTGGCGGCGATTCTGGAAGCGGCAGGTCGCGTTCTGGCGCGCCACGGCGCCGCTCGCTTCACCGCCGCGCGGGTCGCCGAAGAGGCCGGCGTCAGCGTCGGATCGCTCTATCAATATTTCCCGAACAAGGCGGCAATCCTGTTCCAGTTGCAGGCCGACGAATGGCAGGAGACCGGCGGGCTGTTGGCCGGCATCCTGTTGGATCGCTCGCGCCCGCCACGAGAGCGTTTGCGGCTGGCGGTTGTCGCCTTCGTGCGCAGCGAATGCGAGGAGGCGCAAATCCGCGGCGCGCTGGACGACGCGGCGCCTTTGTATCGCGACGCCCCCGAAGCGCGCAGGCTGCGTCTTGCCGGGACCAAAACCGCGCGCGCCTTCCTGCGCGAGGCGCTACCTGACATCGCGCAGGCCGAGTTGCTGGTCGCGGCCGATGTCGTGATGATGGCGATGGCGGCGGTGGGAAAGCAGCTTTCGGAGACGGGCTACGCGTCTGCCGCGATCGATGCGCGGGCGCACGCGTTGGGCGAGATGTTGTGCGGCTACCTCGAAACGCTGCAAGCCAAAGCGGGCGCGTCGCCGGAAAGCCGCGGCCGCAAGCGACGCAGCAAAGCGTAGCAAGCAATGGAGAAAGCGTAGCAGACAACGGCGCTACTGCCCCCAACAAAAACAAAAAACCCCGCTGGCGCGGGGTTTTTCGTCGTGTGTCGGGTGGCTCAGTAGCAGCGGCCGTAGCGGCAGGGCGGGCCGCGGCGCACGATCACCGGCGGGCGGACATAGGCCCGCGGCGCGACGACCACCGGGCCGCGATACATCGGGCGGCAGCGGCCATAGGGGCCGCGGGCCCAGCCCGGACCGCAGCCCTGCGCCACCTGGATCACGCCCGCGGTGTCGGTCCCGGCTAGCGGCGCCAGCGGCATCGCGTTGGCGCTTCCGAGGCCGGCAAGGCCCACGGCAAACATCGCGGCTGCAAAGATCGTCTTCATAGTCTCTCCCTTTCTTCGGCCCGCGTCGCGGGCGCACCAACCTGACCGACTCCCTGGTGATCGTAAAGTCTTTCTCTCCCCGCGTCGGCGACGAGCATAACAAAAGCAGTTTCTCTGTGAATGTGGAATGAATGTCTGTGGCCAGGCGCAGACCTGCGACGCGTCGTCGCTGCGCCGGAGCTTTGCCGAACGGCTTTTCGCCGCGGCGTCATCTTGCTGCGTTGCGGCGCGCGGGCCCGGCGCATGCGAAATCCGGGCAGGCCAGCGCAGGTTACTTGGCAAGGAATTCCAACATCAGCCGGTCAAATTGCGCGGGCTGATCGAGAAACACCAGATGCCCGGCGTCGGCCAGCACTTCGGCGCGGGCGTTCGGCATCTGCGCGGCGAGCGCCTTGGCTAGATCGGCATTGTGTCCCATCTTCGGGCGCAGCGCTTCCGGCGCGTTGGGCCGGCCCGGCGCGTTGTGATCGTCGGCGCCCATCACGAACAGCGTCGGCACCGTGATCAGCGGAATCTCGTGCACCACTGGCTCGCGATAGATCATCTGCGCCGAGGCGACGAAGGCGCGCAGCCAGCGCGGATAATCCGCCGCACCCTTGATGTTGAAGCGGGCGTCGATCAGCGGCGTCACCTGCTCCGGCGGCGTCTTCAGCGAATAATTGGTCTCGAGCTGCTTGCGGTAACCGTCCGCGGTCAATTTGTCCTCGGTCTCGATGATCTTCTCGGTCGCGGTCGGCGGCACATAGAGCCGGTAATCCTCAAGGCCGATCGGCGCGGCGAGCAGCAGATGCGCGATCCGCTGCGGATCGGCGCGGGCGATCCGCACCGCCAGCATGCCGCCCAGCGAATGCGCCACGATGTCGACGCGGCCGAGCTGCAGATGGTCGGCGAGCGCGATGGTGTTGCGAGCCAAATTGTCGAAATGCAATTCGCCGGCGGGCTTGGAGGATTTGCCAAAGCCGATCTGATCCGGCGCCACCACGCGGTAACCGGCGTCGGTCAGGGTCTTGATCTCCGGCGCCCAATAGCTCGATGGGAAATTCCGGCCGTGCAGCAGCAGCACGGTGCGGCCGTTGGGCTGCGCCGCGGCGACGTCCATATAGGCCATCCGCAATTGTTCGCCGTCATTGCTGAGCGGCAGCATCTGCACCGGATAGGGATAGGCGAAGCCTTCCAGCCCGATGCCGTAGGGCTCCCGCGTCGCCTCGTCGGCGGCGGGCGCGGCGCCCGGCGCGAGCAGCATCAGCGCGGCAATCAAGGCGGGCAGCAGCGGGCGGGTCATGGCGGTCTCCGGTGAGGGTCGCGGGAGGTCGCGGGGAAGCGTCCGGTGCCGCATGGCAAGCAGACGCTCATCGCGGCGCATCGTTCCCGGCCGCGCCGCGCCCCGGCGGCATGTTTGATCGAGGTCAATCGGCGAATCGGCCGTGCCGTGCCCTGGTTAACCCAAATCCGGGATGGAGACGACATGGCTGCGCTGTTGCTGTTCATCGCGCTGGGACTGGGCGGCGCGGCGATGCTGTTTCGCTACGCCCACGCGCAAGTGTTTTACGGCAACTCATGGGCGGTCGATGTGTGTTCGGCCTCCACGCTGTTGTGCGGGCACCCGGATTATCTGGCTTTTGCCGCGGCGGGCACGCTGGTGCTGGCGCTCGGCGCCGGGATCGGCCGCGCGCTGAGCGGCGACTGAGCGCCGGCGGCGGCCGCAAGGCCTGCCGGCGCGACAGCCGCGCACGCCTCACGGATCTTCGCACAAAGGCTGGGGTCGGCGCGATGGCGCGGGCCGGCGAACAGCGATATAAGCCGTCGATCGACCCCGGCTGGGAGCGCACGACCGCCAGATGACCATCCCTTGGCTTTATTTCGGGCTTGCGCTCGGCATCAGTCTGTTGGTTTCGGCGGCGGGGTTTTCGCGGGTCTACTACTTCGTCAGCGTGTGTTACGCCGGATCGATCGCCGCACAAAGCGTGGTGATGGCGCTGCTGTTTCAGGACAGCATCTCCGGCTGGGCGCTGCTGCAACTGTTGCTGCTGTTCGTCTATGGCGTGCGGCTCGCCGGCTTTCTGTTGATGCGCGAGCGCAGCGCCGCCTACCAGAAAGAGCTGGCGGCGATCGAGCTGCGCACCGCCAAGGTGACGGAGAACCAGAAGCGCTGGATCTGGTTCGGCGTCAGCCTGCTGTTTTCGCTATTGTTCCTGCCGGCGTTGCTGGCGCTGTCGGCGCAGCAGCAGGGCGTTGCGGTGGCCTCGCTGCCGTTTGGCGTGGCGGTGATGCTGCTCGGGCTTGGGCTGGAGAGCTGGGCCGACTGGCAGAAATATCGCTTCAAGTCCGCCAACCCGTCGCGGTTCTGCGACGTCGAGCTGTATCGCGTGGTGCGCTGCCCGAATTATCTCGGCGAGATGCTGTTCTGGCTCGGGGTGTGGCTGTCGGCGGTGTCGGCCTATCAGTCGGCGCTGAGCTGGCTCCTGACCAGCGTGGCGCTGGTCTATATGCAGCTGTTGATGGTGGGCGCTGCGCGCAACGTCGAATTGAAGCAGGACGAGCGCTACGGCGCGCAGCCCGACTACCAGGCCTATGTGCGCAGCGTACCGATCCTGTTGCCCTGGCTGCCGGTGTATTCGCTGCGCAAGCTGAAATTCCTGGTGCACTGACGCGGGCTTCGCTGCGGCGAGCGTCGCCGCTTAGGCCGCGCCGCCACCGGGCGACGCGGCCGCGGCGGTTACATCATGCCCGATTTCATCATGCTCATCTTCTGCGCCTTCATGTAGTGCGAGCAGGCGCCGCGCATGTTGCCCTTGCTGATCTCGGTGTTGGCCATGCCGATTTCCTTCTGCATGCCGATCTTGCCGGGGCTGTCCGGCATGACCATCAGCGCGGCCTGCGACTTGGCCATGTTGTCCCCGGTGCAGGGCATCATTGCGGCGGAGGCCGGGGTCAGGGTCGATAGGGCCAGGGCCGACAGTAGGACGGCGGCGAGCATGTGCTTCTGCATTTGGAACCTCCTTTGGGATAAAACCAGCGTGACGCTGGCCCAAAGGATACGTTTTCACTGTGACAACCGTTTCCCCGGCAAGTTTATTTTCTATGCTGCGGTGCACGCGCACGCCCGCGAAGCAATCAGGCGGGCGCCTTGCGGCACCCGCCTGATTGTCCGGTCGATGGTGGCTTAGCGCGACGGATTGGACGTGCCGTTGGCGGGCGGCGCCGCCGGCGCGCTGCCGGTGGTGGTGCCGGCGTCGCGGTTCGCCGCGGTGTTGGTCGATGACACGTTCATGCCGTAATACAACGCGCCGATCAGGATCACCACCGCGGCGGCAAACGCCGCGATCCGGCCGCCGCTCATACGGCTGCTGCCGAGCGCTGCATCGGCCTGTAATTCCTGGTCGAGCCGCAGCGCGCGCTCGGCGTCCGCCGGATCGCGCTGATAGGGGTCGTTGTCCGAAGGCTGATACGGGGCAGTTTCGGACCGCGGGTTTTCCGCATGCAGGTACGGGTCGTTCTCCGCCCGCTGGTGCGGGACCTCTTCGGAACCCGGATAGGGGTCGTGCTCGGGCTGTCGGGGTTGCGCCATGACGGTCTGCTCCTCGTTGCGGTTGCGGGACAACCCGCGCACAACGAGATCGGTTCCGGCCGCGGGCCGAGTTCCACGAACGAATCGTCGCAGCCTGAAAGATCCGGCGAGGCCGAGCTTTAGGTCCGGGCGCACAAAACCGCGTGACAGAAAATTGCCCCCCGACCGCCCGGCGCCGCCGCGCGACGAATTTCCGTGCCTAGCCGCGCCATGAAATTGCGTTTGCGCGGCGGGCCGCGGCATTCCGATTATTGTGATGCGCGGGCGTGAAATTCCGACATACAGTACTTAGAACAAGTCAAAGGCGCGGCGAAAATGGCCCGCCGCCAAAGGCCACAAGGCTGCATGAGGGTGGGATGGGTATCGACCAGGGCGCGATCAGTCTTGATCAGAAATATACGCAAGGCTCCGGGCATATCTTCCTCACCGGGATCCAGGCGCTGGTGCGGCTGCCGATGGCGCAGATCCGCCGCGACCGCGCCATGGGCCTCAACACCGCGGGATTTGTCACCGGCTATCGCGGTTCGCCGCTCGGCGGCTACGACCAGCAGCTCCACGCCGCCCGCAAACATCTCGAACAGTACAACGTCAAGTTTCAGCCCGGCGTCAACGAGGACCTCGCCGCCACCGCGATCTGGGGCAGCCAGCAGCTCAATTTGTCGCCGGGCGCACGCCACGACGGCGTGGTCGGGATCTGGTACGGCAAGGGGCCGGGCGTCGACCGCTGCGGCGACGTGTTCCGCCACGCCAACGCCGCGGGCTCCGCCAGGCATGGCGGCGTGCTGTGCCTGGCCGGCGACGACCACGGCGCCAAATCCTCCACCGTGCCGCATCAGTCCGACCATGCCTTCATTGCCGCCTTGATGCCCTATCTCTATCCGTCGTCGATCCACGAGATCATCGAGATGGGCCTGTTGGGCATCGCGATGTCGCGCTATTCCGGCTGCTGGGTCGGCATGAAGGTGATCACCGAGACGGTGGAGACCACCGCCGAGATCAACCTCAATGACGAGATGACGCCGTTCGTGATCCCGAGCGATTTTGCGATGCCGCCGGGCGGGCTCAATCTGCGTTGGCCCGACGACCGCTTCGATCAGGACCGCCGGCTGCAGGACTATAAGGGCTTCGCCGCGATCGCCTTCGCCCGCGCCAACAGGATCAACCGCGTCACCATGGATTGCCCGAACGCGCGGTTCGGCATCATGGCGTCTGGCAAGAGCTACGAGGACGTCCGCCAGGCGCTGCGCGAGCTCGGGATTACCGAGCAGGTCGCGGCACGGATCGGCTTGCGGCTCTACAAGATCGGCATGCCGTGGCCGCTGGAGCCGCAGGGCGTGCGTGACTTCGCCCACGGGCTCGAGGAAATCTTCGTGGTCGAGGAACGCCGCGAGATCGTCGAGAACCAGGTCAAGCAGGCTCTGTTCCACGCCGCCGATGGCGCGCGGCCGCGCATCATCGGCAAGATGGACGATCACAACCATCGCTTCCTGCCGTTCGCGGACGAACTCAGCGTTGCCAAGGTGGCGACCTCGCTGGTCGAGCGATTGCTGGCGATGCAGATCGATCCCGAGATTGCCGCCTTGCTACGTGCCAAGGCCGACTGGTTTCACGGCCGCGACGCCTCCCAGGTGCAGGCGGTGGTGCCGATCACCCGCACGCCGTATTTCTGCTCGGGTTGTCCGCACAACACCTCGACCAAGGTGCCGGAAGGCAGCCGGGCGCTCGCCGGGATCGGCTGCCACTTCATGACGCTGTGGATGGATCGCTCGACCTCGACCTTCACCCACATGGGCGGCGAGGGCGTGCCATGGACCGGCATCGCGCCGTTCACCGACGAGAAGCACATCTTCGCCAATCTCGGCGACGGCACTTACTTCCATTCTGGTTCGCTGGCGATCCGGCAGTCGATCGCCTCCAAGGCCAACATCACCTACAAGATCCTCTACAACGACGCGGTGGCGATGACCGGCGGGCAGCGCCATGACGGCGAGCTGTCGCCGCAGCAGATCACCTTCCAGCTCCACGCCGAAGGCATCCGCGAGATCTATCTGGTGTCGGAGCATCCCGACGCCTATCCCGCGGCGAGCATTGCGCCCGGCACCAAGCTTGCGCATCGCGACGAACTCGACACCGTGATGAAGACGCTGCGCGAGGTGAAGGGCGCGTCCGCCATCGTATTCGTGCAGACCTGTGCCGCGGAAAAGCGCCGGCGCCGTAAACGGGGGACGCTGGAAGACCCGCAGCGCCGCGTGGTGATCAACGCCGCGGTGTGCGAAGGCTGCGGCGATTGCTCGGTGCAGTCGAACTGCATTTCGGTGGAGCCTTTGGAGACCGAACTCGGCCGCAAGCGCACCATCAATCAATCAAGCTGCAACAAGGATTATTCCTGCCTGAAAGGTTTCTGCCCGTCCTTCGTCACCATCGAGGGCGGAAAATTGCGCCGTCGCGCCCCGGTCGATCTCGCCGATCTCGGAGAATTGCCGGAGCCCGCGTCGCTGCCAACCCTGGAACGGCCCTACAACGTCGCGGTCGGCGGGGTCGGCGGCACCGGCGTCTTGACCATCGGCGCGCTCTTGGGCATGGCCGCCCATATCGAGGGCAAGGCCTCGATGATCCTCGACATGTCGGGGCTGGCGCAAAAGGGCGGCGCGGTGCTCAGCCACGTGCGGCTGTCGGGGAGTCCCGAGGACGTCACCTGTTCGCGGATCGTCACCGGCACCGCGGATCTGTTGATCGTCGCCGACGAGGTGATGGCGATTTCGAAAGAGACCATCTCGCTGTGCGAATCCGGCCGCACCCATGGCGTGGTCAACACCCATCTGATCCCGATCGCGGATTTCATCCGCAACCGCGATTTCGATTTTCAGACCGGCCGCGTCAACGGCGTGCTGGCCGCGGCGCTGCGCAAGGACTCCGCCTTCATCGATTTCACCAAGGCGGCCGAAGCGCTGCTCGGGGATTCCATCGCCACCAACATGATGATGATGGGCTTTGCCTATCAGCGCGGGCTGTTGCCGCTCAAAGCCGCCTCGATCGAGCAGGCGATCGAACTGAACGGCGTCTCGATCAAGATGAACAGCCAGGCGTTCAAGCTTGGCCGGCTGGCGGTGGCCGATCCTTCGCGGCTCGCCGCGATGCTGCACGGCGCCGACGATACCGTCGCCGCGAAGACGCAGGACGAGATGCCGCTCGACGAGATCATCGCGCATCGCAGCGCGATGCTGACCGATTACCAGAACGCCCGGCTTGCCGCGCGCTATCGCGCGCTGGTCGACCGGGTCCGCGCCGCGGCGGAAGGCGGCGGCTATGGCGAGGCGCTGCCCCGCGCGGTGGCGATCAACTATGCCAAGCTTCTGGCCTATAAGGACGAATACGAAGTGGCGCGGCTGTTGACCGACAAAGCCTTCGAACACAGCATCCATGAGCGCTTCGAGGGCGACTACAAGGTCAATTTCCATCTGGCGCCGCCGATCCTGCCCGGGCTCGACGTCACCGGGCGGCCGAAGAAGCGGCAGTTCGGCGAAGCGATGCGGCCCTTGTTCAAGACGCTGGCCAAGCTGCGCGTCCTGCGCGGCACGCCGTTCGATCTGTTCGGCTATCATCCGGAGCGCAAGCTGGAGCGCGACCTGATCGCCGGCTATGAGAAGGACGTCGCCACCGTGCTGGCGCGGCTGTCGCCGCGCACCGTGTCATTCGCAGTGGAATTGCTGTCGCTGCCGGATCGGATCCGCGGCTACGGCCCGATCAAGGAAAAGGCGGTGCAGGACGCCAAGGTGCGCTACGCCGAACTGGCCCGCGAGATCGCCGATCCGCCGCCGCTGCCGTTGCCGCAACTCGCCGCGGAGTAGGGCGGGGGCCGCGCCCCTGCTACGCGCATCGTGGCCTCGGAGAATTTGGTTCTGCAGCTGGCGCAGCGCCGTCGCCCTTCGAGGCTCGCCGCGATGATATCGGGGGCTGCCGAGCCAGACCTTGCTGCATCGTGTCCCGGACGCGCTGCAGCGTTCCTCACGCTGCTGCGCAGGCGTCGTACCCCTTGCTCGCAGGGCTATCGCATACGGCTTTGGGGAGCGTGCGGAGCGCACCTCGGCCGCGAAGTGGCCTCTGCATTTCAACGGGTCGTCCCTGCGCATGCAGGGACCCATACGGCGCGGAGTCGCAATTTGGCGCCGTGGTTGAGGTCCTTTCTTCATCTCTGAATCCAGGGGTGATGGGTCCCTGCGTGCGCACTAAGGCATGCACACATCTCTGAGGCTCCATCCTGCGGCGATGGCGGAGAAGCGTTCGAGGCCGTGCTTGAAGGTGATGGGGCCGGGAGGTTTGGACGATGGATAGCCGTCCC
>NZ_DASWPE010000064.1:0-70516 GCF_036404135.1 Rhodopseudomonas sp.
TTCTTGGCGGTTTTCTTCACCGCGCTCTTGGTCGCCTTCTTCGCTGCCTTCTTAGCTTTCTTGGCCATGGTGCCCTCCGATAAGTGAGATGGCTTAAACGCTGCGTGCACCCGGGAATCGAAATGCACTACAACCCGAATACACCAACACATTAGAAAAAACAGTGTCCCGCTTAAGGAAGTGTTGATGGCGCTATGTCGCCGCGCGCGCCTTGCGTTGTTGCGCATCGACGCTGCGCCAGCGCCGCGCGATGCAAATAGTGCGCGAAAAAGCTACGTCGACGAATGTCAAGATTGCAGAAAGCCCTTGTGCCACAGGTATTTTTGTAATTCGCAAGTTAAGTGAAGTAATAACCACGCTCGACATTGCGAGTCGTCGCGTCGCGACGGAATCGCCAAGCGCAGACTCTGAGTCGGGATTTTTGGCAACGAAAAAATTTTCTGGCTTTCCACCTTGGTGTCGCCGAGAGCCCCACAAAACCGGGCGTTTTCGGCGAATCGGCCAAGGTGATTCGCGCCGCGGATTTGCGTGCTCAGGGCCGCCGCGTCGCCTGATCGCCGCGCGATCGACGCCTCGTCGCAGCGCAAAACCTCGGCGTCGCCGACCGCGCGGCAGCGTCAGAGCCCGAGCTTGCGCTTCAACAGCTCGTTGACGGTCTGCGGATTGGCCTTGCCGCCCGACGATTTCATCACTTGCCCGACGAACCAGCCGATCAATGCCGGCTTGGCTTGCGCCTGCGCGACCTTGTCGGGGTTGGCGTTGACAATGTCATCGACCACCTTCTCGATCGCGCCGCTGTCGGTGACCTGCTTCATGCCGCGCGCTTCGACCAGCGCCCGCGGATCGCCGCCTTCGGTCCAGACGATCTCGAACAGTTCCTTGGCGATCTTGCCGGAGATCGTTGCCTCGCCGATCAGATCGACGATCGCGGCCAGTTGCGCCGCGGACACCGGCGAGGCGGCGATCGCCGCACCCTCCTTGTTGAGCCGGCCGAACAATTCGTTGATCACCCAATTGGCGGCGAGCTTGCCATCGCGGTCGGCATTGGCGAGCTGCGCCAGCACCGTCTCATAGAACTCCGCGCTCTCGCGCTCGGCGACTAGCACGCCGGCATCCTCCGCCGACAGGCCGAAATCGGCGATGAAGCGCGCCTTCTTGGCGTCCGGCAGTTCCGGCAGCTCCGCCTTCAGCGCATCGACGAAGCCCTGATCGAACTCCAGCGGCAATAGATCCGGATCGGGGAAGTAGCGATAGTCGTGCGCCTCTTCCTTCGACCGCATCGAGCGGGTCTCGCCCTTGCCGGCGTCGAACAGCCGGGTTTCCTGATCAATCGCGCCGCCGTCTTCCAGGATGCCGATCTGGCGACGCGCCTCATAGTCGATCGCCTGGCCGATGAAGCGGATCGAATTGACGTTCTTGATCTCGCAGCGGGTGCCGAGCGGGCCGCCGGGCTTACGCACCGAGACGTTGACGTCAGCGCGCAGCGAGCCTTTCTCCATGTCGCCGTCGCAGGTGCCGAGATAGCGCAGGATGGTGCGCAGCTTCGTCACATAGGCCTTGGCCTGGTCCGCCGAACGGATGTCCGGCTTGGAGACGATCTCCATCAGCGCCACGCCGGAGCGGTTGAGATCGACCAGCGACATCGTCGGGTTCTGGTCGTGCAGCAACTTGCCGGCGTCCTGTTCCAGATGCAGCCGCTCGATGCCGACCTTGACGCCGTCGCCGTCCGCGACGTCGACTTGCACTTCGCCCTCGCCGACGATCGGCGACTTGTACTGGCTGATCTGGTAGCCCTGCGGCAGGTCGGGATAGAAATAGTTCTTGCGGTCGAAGGTCGAGCGCAGGTTGATCTGCGCGTTGAGGCCGAGCCCCGTGCGCACCGCCTGCCTGACGCATTCCTCGTTGATCACCGGCAGCATCCCCGGCATCGCCGCGTCGACCAGCGAGACGTGGGCGTTGGGGTCGCCGCCGAATTCGGTCGAGGCGCCGGAGAACAGCTTGGAGTTCGAAGAAACCTGGGCGTGGACCTCCAGCCCGATCACGATCTCCCAGTCGCCGGTGGCGCCCTTGATCAGATTCGATGGTTTGACAGGTGCGTTCATGGGTCCGTTCTCGAAAGTCGATGGCGAGCAGGATGCCACCAGGCAGCGGGCATTGCCACGCCCCCGCGGGGTTTTCCGGCAACAGACATTTAGGCCCACCAGGCAAGCCGATCAATGCTTTGCAGCCCCGGGCACCCGGCCCGCGGCTCACATGCTCGCGGCGAACGCCCGCAAGGTCGGGCTGGCGCGCAGCACATCGCGGCCGGCGGCGATCACGTCGTCGACCTGCTGCGGCGGCAGTTGAAACCGGGTCGGCACCGCCTCGAGCTGGGTGGCGCGCGACGGATCGAGCTGATCGAAGCCGAGCCGGCCGATGAAGAATTTCACGTCCTTGCAATTCCAGCCCGGCCGCACGCCGTAGCGCGCGCGCTCCGCCGCCGACAATCCGCAGCGCCAGCGCACCAGCGACTGCTGCCAGTCGGCCATGGTGCGGTCGAACGCCGAATAGCTGGCGCCGACGCTGGCGTCCATCGTGGTATCGACCGCGGCCTTGATCAGTTCGACGCCGCTCGGACCCTCGACGTTGCGCACCCAGTCGCCGGCGATGCCGGCCTTGGCGTCGACCACCAGGAACATGCCGCGCCGCAGCTTGACCGCCTGTTGCGGGGTGAGCGGCCCGTAGGGCGTGGTCGAGGATTGTCGCTCGATGGTAAAGCCGGAGATGCCGTAATTGTCCACCAGGCCACCGTCGAGCAGCTTGATGAACGGCACCTGGCCCTCGCGATAGCGCACGATCGCCTTGGCGAACGAGCCCAGCATCGGCGCCGCGTTGCGATCGGCAGCGGCGCGCAGAATCCACGGCGGCAGCGGGTCGTTGCAGGTGCCGGGAAACGCCTGGACCACCGCCGGCGCAAACGCGATCGGCACCGCGGCGGAAGCTGCCACCGCGCTCGAGATCGGATAGCGTGACAGGTCGCTGCAGATCGCGGTGAACGCCACCGCGCCGAACACGAACGGCACCCGATTGTAGATGTCGGAGGCATTGATCCAGATCTGCGGTCGGGACTCGCGGAACCGGGCGAAGGTGGCGCCGTCAAACAGATTGGCGTCGAGCCATTTGGTGAAGCCGACCGAATCGTTGACGCCGCCGGAGAAGGCGCGGCCGATGGTGTCGAGCGTCAGCGAGGTCTGCAGCCCCTCCTCGGCGTTGCGCAACAGGAAGCGCTCGCGGAAATCCGAAAGCGCGGCGCGCTTCTTCAAGCCGAAATACGCCGCCGTCACCGAACCGCCGGACACCCCGGAGACGAAGTCGATGCGATCCAGCATCGAGCCGCCGGCGCCGCGCAATGGCGTGCGGTCCATCTCCTGCAGCACGCCGAAGGAAAACGCCGCGGCACGGGTGCCGCCGCCGGAGAACGACAGCCCGACCACGACGTCGTCGCTCTCGCGATCGGCTTCGAAGGACACCGGCGAATTCACCGCCGCGCTGGTGCCGAGCGGCACGTTCACCGGAAGGTTGTAGACCGAGGCACAGCCCGCCAGCGCCACACAGGCCGCCGCCAGCATCAAGGGAGAACGCAGCCAGTTCATCGAGGATCCAACGCTCGCGCGTTCCTATCCGGGCGTGGCTTCGGGCGAAGCGTCGCGGTTGAGTTCGGCCGCGCTGCAGCCTGGCGAAGCCTCGACTGTGCGGCCGAAAGGTTCAGTTCACCTTAATGAACCGTTGTGCCGGGCGACCATCGACGCCCGCAACGAGGCCTGAGCATGGCCGAACAGCCGCTTAATTCGGCGCCGGCGCCGCGCCGAGGTCGAAACCGAAGGTGAAGAACGTGCCCTGGCCGCGGATGCTTTCGGCGCGGAACGAGACGTTCTTGGCGTTTTCCTTCAAGGTCTGCAGGATCAAGGCGCCGAGCTTGCGCGGCGACGGCCAAGCCACATTGTCGCCGAGCCCGACGCCGTCGTCGGCGACGATCACGGTGACACGGCCGGCTTCCGCGGTGCAGATCAGTTTGATCTTGCCGCTGCTGCGCCCGACAAAGGCGTATTTCAGCGCGTTGGTCAGCATCTCGTTGACCAGCAGCCCGGCTGGCATCGCGATGTTGATCGACAGCGGGCAGTAACCGGCCTGCACGTTGATTTCGATCCCCGGCATGGCGTTGGCCTGCATCACCGCGTCGGCGACGTCCGCCAGATATTGCCCGAGATCGATATCGCCGACGGCATTTTCCGCCGACAGGATGCGGTACAGCACGGTCAGGGCATCGATCCGGCTCGCCAGCCGCGCCAGCGCCACCTGCTCGCCCTCCGCCGCCGAGCGCGCTTCGAGCCGCACCAGCGCGGTGATCAGCTGCAGATTGTTCTTCACCCGGTGCTGCAATTCGCGCATCAGCATGTCGCGATCGCGGATCTGGTTTTCGAACTCCTCGATCTGCGCCCGCTCGCGCCCGGCAACGTCGACCAAAGCGGCGATGCGGAAATTCTCCACGCCGTCCTCGCTCTCGATCACCGAGGCATAGGCCTGCACGATCACCAGTCGGTCGGCCGGCGCCACTGGGCGAAACACGCCGATAAAATCCTCGCTGTCGCGGATCGCCTCGCCGAGCGTCCGGGTCGGATTGTCTTCGTCGCGAAAGCCGTCGAGAAACACCCAGCGCTGGCCCTCGACCTCGGCGGGTGGCAGCGACAACAGCTGTTCGAAGGCGCGGTTGGCGTAGACCATGCACTGCTCGTCGCCGGAGCCGCTCGACACCGCGACCGCCACCGGAACGGCGTCCAGCAGATGTTTGTATTTGTCGTTCTCGATCGCCGAGACAAGCTTCGACGACCCCAGAATCTGATCGACCTGTTCGGAAGCTGGCAGTCCCTCGTCAGCGCTCATACGCGGCCCATTCCTATCGCCAGAGCATGACCAAACTCATGGTCAAATGCAACGCAAGAACCATGCCCGGAGGTCAGGTCCACCATTTTGCCGCGATCAAACGGCCGGCGGCCTGCTCGATCACCTCGCCGAGCGAGAACAGCGTCTCCTCGTCGAACGGACGCCCGATCAGTTGCAACCCGAGCGGCAAGCCCTGGCTATCGCGGCCCGCGGGAACCGCGATGCCGGGCAGCCCGGCCATGTTCACCGTCACGGTGAAGATGTCGTTGAGGTACATTTCCACCGGATCGGCGCCGCCCTTTTCGCCGATCCCGAACGCCGCCGACGGCGTCGCCGGGGTCAGGATCGCCGAGACGCCCTGCGCGAAGCAATCTTCGAAATCGCGCTTGATCAGCGTGCGGACCTTCTGCGCCCGCAGATAATAGGCGTCGTAATAGCCGGCCGACAGCACATAGGTGCCGATCATGATGCGGCGGCGGACCTCGGCGCCAAAGCCCTGGGCGCGGGTGTTCTCATACATTTCGGTGATGTTGCGGCCGTTGACCCGGGCGCCGTAGCGCACCCCGTCATAGCGCGCCAGGTTCGACGAGGCCTCCGCCGGCGCGACAATGTAATAGGCTGGCAGCGCGTATTTGGTGTGCGGCAGCGACACCTCGACCAATTCCGCACCCGCCGCCTGCAGCCAGTCGGCGCCGTCCTTCCACAGCTTCTCGATCTCCGCCGGCATCCCCGCGATGCGATACTCCTTCGGAATGCCGATCTTCATGCCTTTCACCGATCGGCCGACCGCGGCCTCGTAGTCGGGCACGGCGCAATCCACCGAGGTGGAGTCCTTGGCATCGTAGCCCGCCATCGAGCGCAACAGGATCGCGCTGTCGCGAACCGTGCGCGCGATCGGGCCGGCCTGGTCGAGCGAGGAGGCGAACGCCACGATGCCCCAGCGCGAGCAACGGCCATAGGTCGGCTTGATGCCGACCGTGCCGGTGAATGCCGCGGGCTGCCGGATCGAACCGCCAGTGTCGGTCGCGGTGGCGCCGAGGCACAGCCCGGCCGCGACCGCCGAGGCCGAGCCGCCCGACGAGCCGCCCGGCACCAGCTTGGCGTCGGAGCCCTGGCGCCGCCACGGATTGACCACCGGGCCGAAGCACGAGGTCTCGTTCGACGAGCCCATCGCGAATTCGTCGTTGTTCAATTTGCCGAGCAGCACCGCGCCGTCGCGCCACAGCTGCGAGGTCACGGTCGACTCATACGGCGGCGTGAAGCCGTCGAGGATCTTCGAGCAGGCGGTGGTGCGCACGCCCTTGGTCGCGAACAAATCCTTGATGCCGAGCGGCAGGCCTTCCAATGGCCCGGCCTCGCCCTTGGCGATCCTGGCATCGGCGGCCTGCGCCATGCCGCGCGCCTGCTCCGGCGTTTCCAGCACATAGGCGTTCAGCGCCCGCGCGGCTTCGATCGCCGCCAGATGGGCGTCGGTCAATTGCAGCGAGCTGAAGGATTTGGCCACCAGCCCGTCACGGGCCTCGGCGAGCGTCAGCGATGTCAGGTCGGTCATTGCGAGGATACAACCTAGATGATTGATTTCATTGGAACGATACCCACGAAACGGGGGCACCCACCGGGTATCGACCACGCCGGCTGGCTAGCACAGCGCTTGTGGAAAATGAAGCAATTGTGCCGGCGATGTTTCCGGGGTGACATAAGCGTTGACGCAACCCATTTACGTAGTTACATAAATGGTATCGACGATCAGCTTCGACCCGGCCAAACGGCTTTGGACGCTGCACCACCGCGGCCTCGACTTCGCGACCGACGCATCGAAGGTCTTTGCCGGTCGCACAGTCACCAAAGTCGACGACCGCTTCGACTATGGCGAGGTGCGTTATATCACCGCCGGTCACGTCGAAGGGCGCATGGTGGTGATGGTCTGGACCGAGCGCGGCGCAAGCCGCCACGTGATTTCGATGAGGCATTGCCATGGCAAAGAAGAAGCCCGCTGGAACGCGCTCCTTGGGCAAATCCCCGATCTTCGGTGAAGCTTTGACCGACGACCCCGACGACGCGCCGGAACTGCTCGATGAATTCTTTCGCAGCGGCGAAGTGCGCGATGGCAACAAGGTGCTGCGCCGCGGCCGGCCGCCGCTTGGCGCCAAGCCGAAAAGCTCGGTGACGCTGCGGCTCGATGTGGATGTGCTGGAGGCCTACCGCGCGCTCGGCGCCGGCTGGCAGTCGCAGATCAACGCCGATTTGCGCCGGGTCCGCAAGCTGAAGAAGGCGTGACCGCGCGCGGAAATGCAGGCGGATCTTGCGAGGGTTATTTGTTGACCGGGCTGCAGAAGAACGGCGACAGCGTCATGTCGTTTTCCGGCTTGTCGCGCTTGGCCTTGTCGGCCCTCTCGAGCTGGTCGAGCACCGCGCCCATCGCCTTCTCGGGATCGGCGGCCTCGCCCTGGCGCTGCATCGCGTCGAGGTAGTTCATATAGGCCAGATAGGCCGCGTCATCGTTGCAGAGCAGGCACATCGGCTTTCCCGGCTATTCGACGACCTTCGGCACCAGGAAGAAATGATCCTCGGTCGCCGGCGCATTGGCGACCACCTGGTCGGCGATCGCGCCGTCGTTGACCATGTCGGCGCGCTTCTTCATCTGCATCGGCGTCACCGAGGTCATCGGCTCGACGCCGTCGACATCGACTTCGCTCAACTGCTCGACAAAGGCCAGCATCGCATTGAGCTCGCCCTGCAGGTGAGGAACTTCGGCATCGCTCACCGCGATACGCGCCAGATGCGCGATACGGCGAACGGTGGTGGCATCGACGGACATTATATAACGCCTTCCCGCGAGATTGCAGCCCGCCCTATAGCAGAGAGCGGTTTGGCGTCGCAACCGTGGCGGCGTGCCCGGCGAGCCGGCTCAGCCGCAGCAATGCCGCGCCGGCCAGCGCCCGTGTCAGATCCGCCGCCGGCAAGTCGTGGCCGAGCCGCACCGCCTGCCCGGCCCACAGATTGCTGAAATCCACCCTGCTCTGCTGTTCCGCGGCGGCCTTCAGCGGCTCCAAGGCGGTGGCGGCATGTGGAAACGCCGGCGCATCCGGCGAGATCGGCCCGACCTCGCGCATCACCCGGTTCACGATGCCCCGCGCGGGCCGTCCGGTCATCACATTGGTGATCACGGTGGAATCGTCGTGCGCCTGCCCGAGCGCCGCCCGCGCCAGGGCACTCAGCCTGGATTCCGGACAACGCAGATAGGCGCTGCCGATCTGTACGCCCGATGCCCCTAGCGCAAAGGCCGCGGCGATGCCGCGGCCGTCGGCGATGCCCCCCGCCGCGATCACCGGCACGCGCACGGCGTCGACCACCTGCGGCAGCAGCGCGAACAGCCCGGGCTGTTCGGCGACCGCGTCGGTGAGAAACATGCCGCGATGGCCGCCGGCTTCGGCGCCCTGCGCGATCACCGCATCGACGCCGCGTTCCTCGAGCCAGATCGCCTCGCGCACGATGGTCGCCGAGGCGATCACCTTGGAGCCCGTGGCCTTGACGCGCTCGAGCAACGCGGGCTCCGGCAGACCGAAATGGAAGCTGACCACTTCCGGCTTCAGCTCCTCGACGAGTTCGCACATCGCAGCATCAAACGGCGCGCGGTTGGCGGCCGCGATCGGCGCCGCGGGATCGACGCCGTATTCATGGTAATAGGCGGCGAGCCGCCGCTTCCAGCCGGCCTCGCGCTGCGGATCGGCGTCGACCGCGGTGTGGCAGAAGAAGTTCAGATTGAGCGGCGTGCGCAGCCGTTGCTGGACGATGCCGACCTGCTCGCGGATCTTTTGCGCCGAGAGCATCGCGCAGGGCAACGACGGCAACGCGCCGGCGGTCGCCGCGCCGATCATGATGTCGGCGTCCTGCGCGCCGGCCATCGGCGCCTGCACGATCGGCAGTTCGATCTTGAAGAGGTCGAGAAGTCGGCGGTTCGGCCACATGCGGGTCTGCTCGCTTGCTGATGGGAAGAGGCTGAAAGGGAGTGGCGGGCGTCGTTGCCGGGGCCGCGACCAGCCTAGCACGGCGCCAACGGTGCCGGCTATCCGCCACCGGCTTGCAGGGTGCGCGGCTTCAGCATCCAGCGCCGCAACGCCACCCCGGCCCAGATCGCCTCGACCAGCCCGAACGGCCAGGCGCCCTGCAGGAATCCGTAGATCGAGCCCAGCGCGCAGGCCAAGGCGAAGCCGAGCACGTACCAATGGCTGCGCTGTTCCATGGCATAGCAGACCAGCATCGCGGTCACCGCG
This sequence comes from Rhodopseudomonas sp., assembly GCF_036404135.1. Classification (GTDB taxonomy): domain Bacteria; phylum Pseudomonadota; class Alphaproteobacteria; order Rhizobiales; family Xanthobacteraceae; genus Rhodopseudomonas_A. The sequence goes on from NZ_DASWPE010000064.1 coordinate 9,195, forward strand.
ACCAATCCGAACAGCGTCAGCGCGTCCATCTGTTGTCCATCAATCGCCCCCGTGGCCGGCGTTGCGAGATTCATCGCAGTCCCGGCCGTCGATCGCAATCCGTTTTCGCAATCGCGCGCGCCATGCTATGCGAAGCGATGCCCGCTGCCATCCTTCCTTTGATCGAAGCCGCCCCCCACTGGCCCCTGCGCGGCGCGTTGATCGGCCTCGACCTCGGCACCAAGACCATCGGGGTCGCGGTGTCGGACCCCGATCGTCGGCTTGCCACCGGCGTCGAGACCATCATTCACACCGCGTTCAAGGCCAACGCCGCGCGGCTGTTGCTGCTCGCGCAACAACGCAACGCGGTCGGCTTCGTGCTCGGCCTGCCAATCAACATGGACGGCAGCGAAGGCCCGCGCGCGCAATCCACCCGCGCCTTCGCCCGCAATTTCGCGCGCCTTACCGAACTGCCGATCGGGCTGTGGGATGAGCGGCTATCGACCGCCGCAGTAGAGCGCGAATTGATCGCCAACGACGTCAGCCGCGCCAAGCGCGCCAAGGTGATCGACGAACACGCCGCGATCTTCATCCTGCAGGGCGCGCTCGACCGCCTCGCGGTGCTCAACGCCGCCTCCCGGACCAACTGACATGCCGATGGTGTTCGGCGCGCTGGTGCCGGTGTTCCTGTTGATCGTGCTTGGCCATGGGCTGCGGCGGGTGATGCTCACCGACGACAAGCCGTGGAGCGGGATCGAGCAACTGGTGTATTACGTGCTGTTTCCGGCGCTGCTGATCGACACGCTGTCGCGCGCCAATCTGTCCGCGGTGCCGGTCGCAGGCGTCGGCGGCGCATTGCTGCTGGCGGTGGTGGCGATGTCGGCGCTGTGCCTGGTGTTGCGGCCGTGGCTGGCGCGGCGGTTCGGCGTCGACGGCCCGGCGTTTTCCTCGGTGTTTCAGGGCGCCACACGCTGGCAGACCTTCGTCGCGCTGTCGGTGGCCGGCAATCTCTATGGGGACGTCGGCATCACGCTGGCCTCGGTGGCCATGGTGGCGATGATCCCGCTGCTGAACGTGTTCAGCGTCGGCGTGCTGGCGCATTACGCCGCGCCAATGCGGCTGCGGTGGCCGAGCATCCTGCTCGCCATCGCGCGCAATCCTTTAATCTGGGCCTGCCTGATCGGGCTCGCCATCAACCTCGCGCAGATCCCGGTGCCGCGGCCGCTGCATGACTTCGCCGATGCGCTGGGGCGCTGTTCGTTGGCGCTCGGCCTACTGGTGGTCGGCGCCGGGCTGCATCTGGAAGGCCTACGCAAACCGAAGCCCGCCGCGCTGATCACCGTCGGCTTGAAACTCGCGGTAATGCCGCTGATCGCCACCGGCCTTGGCCTCGGTTTCGGCCTGTCCGGCACCAACCTCGCGGTGGTGGCGTGCTGCGCCTCGGTGCCGAGCGCCTCGAACGGCTACGTGTTGGCGCGGCAGATGGGCGGCGACGCGGCGCTGCTGGCGCAGATCCTGACGCTGCAGACCAGCCTCGCGGTGTTCACCATGCCGCTGTTCATCGCGCTGGCGGCGTAAGCGCGTTGCGCTGATTACGCCACCGGCAACGCCCGCTCCAACAGCTGGCGCGCCTGCGTCACGTCGAGGTCGATGGCGCCATACATCTGGCCGTGCGACGGTGTCAGCCGCGTTGCAGCAAACAGCTCGGCGTGCTGCGGATGCACGCCGTTCAGGGCTGCTGCGGCGGCGAGCTTGGCGAGGATTTCGACCGACAGCCGGGCGACGCGCTCGCTGTCCGGGCGCTGGAATGTCTTGCCGATGAATGCCGCCGCCTCCGCCGCACCGACAAGGCCGCGGGTTTCTGCGATCAGATCTTGCAACACGGTGGCGGCGAGATCCGGCTCGCGGGCCAGCGCGCGCAGCACGTCGAGGCACATCACATTGCCGGAGCCTTCCCAGATCGCGTTGACCGGCGCCTCGCGATAGAGCCGCGCCAGCACGCCCTCCTCGACATAGCCATTGCCGCCGAGGCACTCCATCGCTTCATAGAGAAAAGGCGGCGCGCTCTTGCAGATCCAGTATTTCACCGCCGGCGTCAGCAGCCGCATCCAGGCCGCGGCGAGTTCGTCGCTGCCGGCGCGATCGAACGCGGCGCACAGCCGCATCACCAGCGCCACCGAAGCCTCGACCTGCAGCGCCATGTCGGCGAGCACCGCCTGCATCAACGGCTGATCGGCGAGCCGCTTCTGGAACACGCTGCGATGCCGCGCGTGATGCAGCGCCTGCGCCAACCCGGCGCGCATGAAACCGACCGAGGAGATCGCGCAATCCTGCCGCGTCAATTGCACCATCTCGATGATGGTGCGGATGCCGCGGCCCTCGCCGCCGACCCGCTGCGCATAAGCGCCGGTGAACTCGACTTCGGAGGAGGCGTTGGAGCGGTTGCCGAGCTTGTCCTTCAGGCGCTGGAACTGCAGCGCGTTGACCGAACCGTCCGGCTGGAAGCGCGGGGTGAAGAAACAGGTCAGCCCGCCTTCGGCCTGCGCCAGCACCAGGAAGGCGTCGCTCATCGGCGCCGACATGAACCATTTGTGGCCGATCAGCCGAAAGGCATCGCCGTCGCGCTCGGCGCGGGTGGAGTTGGAGCGCACGTCGGTGCCGCCCTGCTTTTCGGTCATGCCCATGCCGAGCGTCATGCCGCGCTTGTGCTGCCACGGCTTGAAGCTTGCATCGTAAGTCCGCGTCGCGATCACCGGCATCAGCTTGGCCAACAGATCCGGCTGCGCGGCGAGCGCGCCGACCGCGGCGCGGGTCATGGTGATCGGGCACAGGTGGCCGGCCTCCACCGGCGCGGCCATATAGAACTTCGCCGCGCGGATCACTTCCGCTGCGCCGCCGGCGGGCTTGCCCTCGGCCGTCCAGGTCGAGTTGTGGAGCCCGGCGCGCATGCTCGCCGCCATCGCCTCGTGATAGGCCGGATGAAACTCGACCTCGTCGCGACGCACGCCGCGGGCGTCGAAGCTTTTCAGCTTCGGCGTATTTTCGTTGGCGAGACGGCCGCGCGTGGCCATCGCGGCCGAGCCCCATTCGCGCCCGAACGCGGACAGGTCCGCCGCGGCCGAGCCGCCGCCATACGCCGTCACCGCATCGACCAGCGGCCGGTCGAGCGCGAACAGATCGACGTCCTCGAACGGCGGCGACTGATTGTAGACGTCGTGGGTGGCGAAGCTGGGTTTGGTCATGTTGCCTGCCCCTTGCGTTTCTTGTTGTAGCAAAGCTGATCTGTCACGGCTTTCGGGCGATCGTCTAGTCCCCACGCCGCCGTGGCTCCTGCCGAGATGCGCCAACGGCCATCGCAGCCGTCCACGCCACGGAATAACCAGGTTCGGACGGTAAGCGCACAGGTGCAGCGGCCGCCCCGATCTACCGCACCACCTTGCGATGCGCCTCGTAGTAGCGCCGCAGCACGGAATTGATCCTGGTCTGATAACCCTTGCCTTGCGATTTGAACCAGCCGAGCACGTCGTCATCGAGTTTGATGCCGACGGCGACCTTCTGCGGCTGCACGATCGCGGCCGCCGCCCATTCTGCGTCGGTCATCGGCGGGCCATCGCGGTCGCGCGCCGCGACCGCCTCGACCTGCGCCGCGCTTTGCCGGTCGAGCCGCGCCCAATCGGTCTTGCCTTTCAAGGGCACCAGGCTGCCGTCCGGCTTTTTCTGATAGGCCCGACCATCGACCAGCACGGCGCGGACTTTAGCTTTGCTCATAGCGACGTTGCTCCCGCTGATTGGCTTTGCGCGCCGAGATGATCCAGGTGATCTCGCCGCGTTCTGTAAAGGTGATGTGGAACAGACGACCATTGACCTTGGCGAGCATGTTGTAACGCAGCTCGCCGTAGTCCTTGCACTGATCCCGGACCACCTTTCTGTCGGGGTCGAGAAATCCCGCCAGCACATCGGCGAAGTCGATGCCTCGCTCGCTGAGCGTCTTGCTGCGCTTGGCCGGGTTCCAGTCAAACTGCATAGCCGATGATGACGGCGATCTAGACTTTTATCAAGACCTCAGGTCCGGATCGACCGAGGCCGGGCAGCATTAATTCCCGCGCCGCCCCGGCACCGCAAAATCATAGGCCTGAAGATCGCCCATCCCGGGTCGCGAAAAATGCCACCACTCCTTGGCGTAGTTGACGAAGCCGTGCCGGGCCATCGCCGCATTCAGGGTGTCGCGCCATTGGCGCTGCCGCGGCGTGATGGCGCGCGAGGCGGTATGCGCCTTGGCGTCGGAGCAATCATAGCCGGTGCCCATCTCGACGGCTCCCTCCGGCGCGCGCAAGGCTTCCGGCGCGGTGCAATCGGCATAGGCCTTGGCGGGATCGAACGCCGGCCCGCGCGGCGCGGTCAGGTCGACCAGCGTCAGATCGACGGCGGCGCCGGTGGAATGCCCGGAGCGCTCGGCGATGTAGCCCAGCCGGAACAGCTCGCGCTTGGAGAAACCCGGATTGTAGCGCCGCTCGAAGGCGGTCTCGCGGCCGTCCTGCGCCCACGCCACCATGTCGCGCGAGGCGCGAACCGGGCGGTAGCAGTCCAGCATCTTCAGCGACAGGTTTTGCCCGCGCAGTTCGCGCTGCACCTCGCGTAAGCCGAGCCCGACCGGGCGTTTGACGACGCATTCGGCGCCGTCATAGCCGGCGATCCGCCGCCCCATGAAATTGTTGACCCCGGCATAGCGGAGGTCCTGCTGGATGCTCGGGTCGATGGCGCGCAACAGCACCAGATCGTCCGGCAGCGGCTGCGCCGCCGCCGGAACCGAAAGGGCCGCGGCAAACAGCCCGACGACGATCCGCGCGAAGTTGCGCAGCACGGCTTTTTCCATTGTTTGGCTTTGCCTTTGCTCGAAATCCGGCCCTGGGTGACTGACCGGGGGAAAACTCCAAGCCGAGCAAATCGCGCTTGCCCACCCTGGGCTGTCTGCCTATAGCTCTCGCTTTAATGACCCCTGCACCGAAATCCAGTTTTGTCCTCGCCCACCGGCATCTGCTGGGCATCGAGGGCCTTTCCGCCGCCGATATCACCGGCCTGCTCGACCTGTCCGAAGAATATGTCGTGCTGAACCGCCAGATCGACAAGAAGCGCACCAGTTTGCGCGGTCGTACCCAGGTCAATTTGTTCTTCGAGGCCTCGACAAGGACGCAGTCCTCGTTCGAGATCGCCGGCAAACGGCTCGGCGCCGACGTCATGAACATGTCGGTGTCGTCGTCGTCGATGCGCAAAGGCGAGACCCTGATCGACACCGCGGCGACGCTGAACGCCATGCACCCCGACCTCCTGGTGGTGCGGCATCACGCCTCCGGAGCGGTGGAACTGCTGGCGCGCAAGGTCGACGGCGCGGTGGTCAATGCCGGCGATGGCGCCCATGAGCATCCCACCCAGGCGCTGCTCGATGCGCTCACCATCCGCCGCAACAAGGGCCGGCTGGAAGGCCTCACCATCGCGATCTGCGGCGACGTGGTGCATTCGCGCGTCGCCCGCTCCAACATGCTGTTGCTGAACATCATGGGCGCCAGGGTCCGCGTGGTGGCGCCGTCGACGCTGCTGCCGCCCGGCATCGAGCGGATGGGCGTCGAGGTGGCGCGCGACATGCGCGAGGGCCTGCACGGCGCCGACATTGTCATGATGCTGCGGCTGCAGCGCGAGCGCATGAACGGCTCGTTCGTGCCCTCCTCGCAGGAATATTTCCAATATTTCGGCCTCGACCAGAAGAAGCTCGCTTATGCCAAGCCGGACGCGCTGGTGATGCATCCCGGGCCGATGAATCGCGGCGTCGAAATCGACTCCATCGTCGCCGACGGCGCGCAATCCCTAATCCGTGAACAGGTCGAGATGGGCGTTGCGGTCCGCATGGCCGTACTGGAAGCGCTCGCGCGCAATTTGCCCAATGCGTGATGACATGTTGACAGACCGCCGCCCGATCCTGCTCGCCAACGCCCGCCTGATCGATCCCTCGCGCGACCATGACGGCATCGGCGACGTGCTAATCGCCGACGGCGTGATCCGGGACTCCCGCCGCGGCATCGGCGCCGCCGGAGTGCCGGAAGGCACCGACATCATCAACTGCGCCGGCAAGATCGTGGCTCCCGGCCTGATCGACATGCGCGCCTTCGTCGGCGAACCCGGCGCCGGCCATCGCGAGACGTTTGCGTCGGCGAGCCAGGCCGCTGCGGCCGGCGGCATCACCACCATCATCTGCCAGCCCGATACCTCGCCGACCATCGACAATTCGGCGACGGTGGATTTCGTGCTGCGGCGGGCCCGCGATACCGCGATCGTCGCCATCCATCCGATGGCGGCGCTGACCAAGGATCTCGCCGGCCACGAGATGACCGAGATCGGGCTGCTGAAAGCCGCCGGCGCGGTCGCCTTCACCGACGGCGACAGAAGTGTGATGAACGCCCAGGTGATGCGCCGCGCGTTGACCTATGCGCGCGATTTCGACGCGCTGATCGTGCATCACACCGAGGACCCCAATCTGGTCGGCGAAGGCGTGATGAACGAGGGCGAACTCGCCTCGAGGCTCGGCCTGATCGGGGTGCCGAACATCGCCGAAGCGGTGGTGCTGGAGCGCGACATGCGCCTCGTGGCATTGACGGGAGGGCGCTATCACGCCGCCTCGATCACCTGCGTAGAGTCGATCGAGATCCTGCGCCGCGCCCGCGACGCCGGGCTCAAGGTCACCGCCTCGGCCTCGATCAACCATCTGACGCTGAACGAAAACGACATCGGCCCGTATCGCTCGTTCCTGAAACTGTCGCCGCCACTGCGCAGCGAGGACGACCGCCGGGCGCTGGTCGCCGCGGTCGCCTCAGGTCTTATCGACGTCATCATGTCGGACCACAATCCGCAGGACGTCGAGGTCAAGCGGCTGCCGTTCGCCGAGGCCGCAGCCGGCGCGATCGGGCTCGAGACCATGCTGCCCGCCGGCCTGCGGCTGGTCCATGCCGGCGAGCTCGATCTGCTGACGCTGATCCGGGCGATGTCGACACGGCCTGCGGAACTGCTCGGCCTGCCGGGCGGCAGCCTGCGCGCCGGCGCCCCGGCCGACCTGATCGTGATCGACGCCGACGTGCCCTGGGTCGTCGATCCCAACGAACTGAAGTCGAAGTGCAAGAACACGCCGTTCGACGACGCCAAGTTCACCGGACGCGTCGCCCGCACCATCGTCGGCGGCCGCACCGTCTATGAGCACGTCTGAGCGCGCCGCACCCAGAGGTGAACACCGATGATCCTGATTGACATCGCCGCGCTGTTGATCGGCTATCTGTTCGGCTCGATCCCGTTCGGGCTGATCCTCACCAGGATGGCCGGCACCCAGGATCTGCGCTCGATCGGCTCCGGCAATATCGGCGCCACCAACGTGCTGCGCACCGGCCGCAAGGGCCTCGCCGCCGCCACCCTGCTCGGCGATGCCTTGAAGGGCACCGCCGCGGTGCTGATCGCGTTTGCGTTCGGCGGCGAGGACGCGGCGATGCTGGCCGCGCTCGGCGCCTTCCTCGGCCACCTGTTTCCGGTATGGCTGAAGTTCAAGGGCGGCAAGGGCGTCGCGGTCTATATCGGCGTGCTGCTCGGGCTTCTGCCGTTCGGCGCGCTGGTATTTTGCGTGCTGTGGCTCGGCACCGCGCTGACCACGCGCTACTCGTCGCTGTCGGCGCTGGTCGCCGCCTTCGTCACCCCGATCTTCCTGTGGTGGTTCGGCCATCTCCAACTGGCCTCGTTGTTCGCGATCCTGACCCTGCTGTTGTTCTGGATGCACCGCGACAACATCAGGCGGCTGTTGGCCGGCACCGAAGGCAAGATCGGCGAGAAGAAGTAGCGCCGACGGTTAGCGCCGCGCTCTGCCGCCCGCCTTGCGGTAAATAGTTAGCGCTCCGCGATACGGGGGCACCCGCTCTCGCGGGAGATGACGATCGCGTCGTTCGGCTGTCTGCTCCCTTGTCCACACGCAAAACTTGCGCAAAACTCCGCTGGGGGCGAACCAGCGTGGACAACGAGCAACGTACCACCCATCTTTCCGACGCGCAGCGGCTCGACTGGCTGCGGCTGATCCGCTCCGACAATGTCGGCCCGCGCACCTTTCGCAGCCTGGTCAATCATTTCGGTTCGGCGCGCGCGGCGCTGGAGCGGCTACCCGAGCTGGCGCGCCGCGGCGGTGCCGCCCGCCCCGGCCGCATCGTCAGCGAGCATGAAGCCCACCTCGAACTCAGCGCCGGCCGACGGATCGGCGTCAACCTGGTGGCGCCGGGCGAAGCCGGCTATCCGCCGCGGCTGGCGCTGATCGAGGACGCGCCGCCGCTGCTCGGCATTCGCGGCGCGCCCGACACCCTGATGCGGCCGATGATCGCCATCGTCGGCTCGCGCAATGCCTCCGGCGTCGGCTTGAAATTCGCAGGCCAACTCGCCCGCGACCTCGGCGACGCCGGCTTCGTGATCGCCTCCGGGCTGGCGCGCGGCATCGATCAGGCCGCGCATCGCGCCAGTCTCGGCAGCGGCACTGTGGCGGCGCTGGCCGGCGGCCACGACAAAGTCTATCCGCCGGAGCATGATGGGCTGCTGGCTGCGATCCTCGATCAGGGCGGCGCTGCGATCTCGGAAATGCCACTCGGCCACGTGCCGCGGGCGCGGGATTTCCCCCGCCGCAACCGGCTGATCTCGGGCGTCGCGCTCGGCGTCGCGGTGATCGAGGCGGCGTATCGCTCGGGCTCGCTGATCACGGCCCGGATCGCCGCCGAACAAGGCCGCGAGGTGTTCGCGGTGCCGGGCTCGCCGCTCGACCCGCGCGCCGCCGGCACCAATGACCTGATCAAGCAGGGCGCCCAGCTGATCACCGAGGCCGCCGACATCGTCAACGCGGTGGCGCCGATTCTGGAGCGGCCGATCGAGCTGCCGAGCCGCGAGCCGGACGAGGTGTCGATACCGAACGAGCCGGCGCAAGGCGACCGCGCCAAGATCGTCGCGCTACTCGGTCCGAGCCCAATCCGGCTCGACGATCTGGTGCGGCTCGCCGGGGTATCGCCGGCGGTGGCACGCACCGTGCTGTTGGAATTGGAACTCGCCGGCCGGCTGGAGCGCCATGGCGGCGGGCTGGTGTCGCTGCTCTGACTACGCCTGCTCAGTCGAATGACGGCGATCGAACTGCTGCCGCGCGCCTTCGATGTCGGGCAGATGCTGCTTGGCCCATTCGCCGAGCTCTTTGACCGGCGTGCTGAGACCGCGGCCGAGCTCGGTGAGTGCGTAGTCGACGCGGGGCGGCACGGTGGGAAACACCGTGCGGGTGACGAGGCCGTCGCGCTCCAGCCCGCGCAAGGTCAGCGTCAGCATGCGTTGCGAGATGCCGCCGATCATCCGCTTGAGTTCGTTGAAGCGCAGCGGCCGTTCGCCCAGCATCATGATCACCAGCACGCTCCATTTGTCGCCGACCCGCGACAGCACCGACGCGACGCCGCGGCAGTCGCTGTGCTGATGCGGCCCCGGCGCGACGGTTACATCGCTGTGCCCAGGCAAATCGCTGTGCTCGAGTTTCAAAATAGTGCCTTCTTGTGCGGTTTTCGCAGTCACTCATAGTGCGTCAGTTACAAACCTATACCAAGGATGACGCCAATGAAACTGCTCCATATCGATTCCAGCTTGCTCGGACCGCATTCGGTCAGCCGCCAGGTCTCCGCCGCCGTCGTCGCCCGGCTGCGCGAGGCCAATCCCGGCGTGGCGGTGAGCTATCGCGACCTCGGCCACAGCCCGCTGGCGCATCTGTCCGGCGCACATCTGGCGGTCGCCCAGGGTGCCCCGGCCGCGCCCGAGCTGGAGGGCGATCTCGCCGCCGGACAGGCGGTGCTGGAGGAATTTTTGGCCGCCGATATCGTGGTGATCGGCGCGCCGATGTATAATTTCACCATTCCGACCCAGCTCAAGGCCTGGATCGACCGCATCCTGGTTGCCGGCAAGACCTTCAAATACGCCGACGGCGCCGTGCAGGGCCTTGCGGGCGGCAAACGGGTGGTCATCGCGGTGTCGCGCGGCGGCTTCTACGGCCCGGACACGCCGATGGCGGTCGGCGAACATCTGGAAAGCTATCTGCGCTTCGTGTTCGGCTTCATCGGGATTGCTGACCCCGAAATCATCGCGGCGGATGGTATCAATTACGGACCCGAACATCGCGAAAAAGCGATCGCGTCGGCGCTGCTCGCCGCGACCGCGTTACGCGCGGCCTGACGCGGCTGCAAAACAGCGCTCCCGCGACACGGCGGGAGCGGCTGGTGTGGCTCAAAGCAAATATCGCAGCCGCCGCGGCCATCACGGCGGCCGACGCTGCGGCTAGCCGGCGGCGAAGATCAGCTTCTCGCCGATCAGCAGCATCAGCGAAATCAGCAAGCCGCTGCCGCAGAACAGCACCAGCGGCAGCAATTCCTCGCGGTCCTGGGTAGCAGCCTTGGCAACGCTACGGGTCAGAGCGGGACGTGCGGTGTATGACACATGAACCTCCATCGTGCGGCCTTGTCGCGTTCCCGCCCAATGGAATGTCCGGCAGCTACGGCCGTTTGATTCAGCGCATTTGCTGGCAGCTGATTACATCGCAGGTAACTCCGTAGCTGACGGAGCGCAAGTCGAGAGGACATGCACGCTCCGCACAGCTGTCCTCCGATTTCGCAGTTCGCCCGTCAGCCGCGATAGACCGGCGCGCCGGCCGGCGATGCGGTGGCGCCGCCATCGACGAAAATCTCCGCGCCCTGGATATTGGAGGCGTCGTCGGAGGCCAAAAACAGCACGGTCCTGGCGACCTCGTCGGCGTCGCCGATCCGGCCGAGCGGCACGGTCTTGGCGATCCGCTGCTCCAGCGCGGCCTTGGCCGCCTCGGTGGGCGCGGCGCCATCCCAGATCGGCGTCCGGGTGGCGCCCGGAGCCACCACATTGACGCGGATGCGGCGCGGCGAAAGTTCCGAGGCCATCACCCGCGCCATCGCCCGCACCCCGGCCTTGCTGGCCGCATAGGCGGCATAGCCGGGATTGCCGAGCACGCTGATCACCGAGCCGTTGAGAATGATCGAGGCGCCGTCGTTGAGATGCGGCAACGCGGCCTGCACGGTGAAGAACACCGCGGTGACATTGGTGCGCAACACGGATTCAAATGTCTCGAGCGAGCTGCCGCCGAGCGGCGTGTTGCCGGCGATGCCGGCATTGGCGAATACGATGTCGAGCTTGCCGAAGGCCTTCGCCGCCTGCGCCACCGCCGCCTCGGTGGCGGCGACGTCGGTGGAGTCGGCGACGACGCCGATGGCGTTCGGTCCGAGTTCCTTGAGCGCCGCATCCAGCTTGCCGCGGTCGCGCCCGGTGATGGCGACGCGGGCGCCCTCCTTTACGAACAGCCTCGCGGTCGCCAGCCCGATGCCGCTGTTGCCGCCGGTGATCAACGCCGTCTTGTTCGCCAGTCTCATGGCTCGCTCCTTCGGTGAAACATTGTTGCAAATTGAAACCAGATTGCTATCTGGGCAGATCGGTTTCATAATGCAACCTGCGGGCGGATTTATTTCGCGCCCGCCATTGCGAGGAGCGCATGGTCAAACGCACCAGTTTTGCAGGCGCCGAATGCCCGATCGCGCGAGCCCTGGAGGCGATCGGCGACTGGTGGTCGATCCTGATCATCCGCGACGCCTTTCTCGGGCTGCGCCGTTTCAGCGAATTCCAGAAGAGCCTCGGGGTGGCCAAGAACATCCTCAGCGCCCGGCTCCGTGCGCTGCTGGCGCACGGCATCCTGGCCACCCAGCCGGCCGCCGACGGCAGCGCCTATCAGGACTACGTGCTGACCGCGAAGGGCCGCGCGGTGTACCCGGTGCTGGTGGCGCTGCGGCAATGGAGCGAGGATTTCGCCTATCCGGCGGAGCCCTGCGCCACGATGCTGGTGGATCGCAAGACCGGCCGCCCGGTGAAAAAGCTCGAACTGCGCGCCGAGGACGGCCGGCTGCTGCGCGACGGCGAAACCGAATTGCGCGCCAATCGCTAGCGCCTGCCCTCTAAGTGCCGTTATGGCGGCGGCGTTGCCGCACCAGTTCGGTCGCCTCCAGATGCGCCATCTCCAGAAGATAACCCAGCATGTCGAGCCGGTGGCGCCGCGCCAGCTTGGCCAGCTCCGCGACCGCCGTGGCCAGGTAATTGGCGGCCTCGTCGGGGCCGCCATCGCCGCTGCGGGGCCGAGATGGCAGACGATCGCTTCCGCTGGACGCCATGGATCATTCCTCTTTCTGTGGCCACTCCAGTTGAGCGAGATTCTTATAACTATGCTACTTCTACGTGTGCAACCTAAAGTGTATATGTTTTAGCAATTCTCCCAAAAGTTCAGGTTCCGGACCGCGGCGATTTGACAGCAGGGTCCGCTGCACCCATGTTCGCCCCCAATCGGTCGGCGCGACTCTCGCGGAAAAAGACCGCTAAATCCCTGTAAACACCTGGAATGACATGAATATCGTCATTGTCGAGTCGCCTGCGAAGGCCAAGACGATCAACAAATATCTGGGCAGTTCCTACGAGGTTCTGGCCTCGTTCGGCCATGTCCGAGACCTGCCGGCGAAGAATGGCTCGGTCGATCCCGACGCCAATTTCCAGATGATCTGGGAAATCGATCCCAAGGCCGCCGGCCGGCTCAACGACATCGCCAAGGCGCTGAAGGGCGCCGACAAGCTGATCCTCGCAACCGACCCTGATCGCGAGGGTGAAGCGATCTCCTGGCACGTGCTGGAGGTGTTGAAAGAGAAGCGCGCGATCAAGGACCACACCATCGAACGCGTGGTGTTCAACGCCATCACCAAGCAGGCGGTGACCGACGCGATGAAGAACCCGCGCCAGATCGACGGCGCGCTGGTCGACGCCTATATGGCGCGCCGCGCGCTGGACTATCTGGTTGGCTTTACGCTGTCCCCGGTGCTGTGGCGCAAATTGCCCGGCGCCCGCTCCGCCGGCCGCGTGCAATCGGTGGCGCTGCGGCTGGTCTGCGACCGCGAGCTGGAGATCGAGAAATTCGTGCCGCGCGAATATTGGTCGCTGGTGGCGACCCTGACCACGCCGCGCGGCGAGATGTTCGAGGCCCGGCTGACCGGCGCCGACGGCAAGAAGATCCAGCGGCTCGACATCGGTACCGGCGCCGAGGCCGAGGACTTCAAGAAGGCGATCGAGGCCGCGCTGTTTAGCGTCGCCAATGTCGAGGCCAAGCCGGCGCGGCGCAATCCCTACGCGCCGTTCACCACCTCGACCTTGCAGCAGGAGGCCAGCCGCAAGCTCGGCTTTGCGCCGGCGCACACCATGCGCATCGCGCAGCGGTTATATGAAGGCATCGACATCGGCGGCGAGACCACCGGCCTCATTACTTATATGAGAACCGACGGCGTGCAGATCGATTCCTCCGCCATCACCCAGGCCCGCCACGTGATCGGCGAGGACTACGGCAAACAATATGTCCCGGACTCCCCGCGGCAATACGTCGCCAAGGCGAAGAACGCCCAGGAGGCCCATGAGGCGATCCGGCCGACCGACTTGAGCCGCCGCCCCGCCAGCCTGCGCGCCCGGCTCGATCACGATCAGGCCCGGCTCTACGAGCTGATCTGGATCCGTACCATCGCCAGCCAGATGGAATCCGCCGAGTTGGAGCGCACCACCGTCGACATCGCCGCCAAGGCGGGATCGCGGCTGCTGGAATTGCGCGCTACCGGCCAGGTTGTGAAGTTCGACGGCTTCCTCGCGGTGTATCAGGAAGGCCGCGACGACGACGGCGACGACGAGGATTCCCGCCGGCTGCCGGCAATGAGCCAAGGCGAAGACCTCGAGCGCAAGGACCTCGCCGTCACCCAGCATTTCACCGAACCGCCGCCGCGCTTCTCGGAAGCCTCCTTGGTCAAGCGGATGGAAGAGCTCGGCATCGGCCGGCCCTCGACCTACGCCTCGATCCTGCAGGTGCTGAAGGATCGCGGCTACGTCAAGCTCGACAAGAAGCGGCTGCACGCCGAGGACAAGGGCCGCGTCGTGGTCGCGTTCCTGGAGAACTTCTTCGCCCGCTACGTCGAATACGACTTCACCGCGGCGCTGGAAGAAAACCTCGACCGGATTTCCAACAACGAAATCTCCTGGCAAGAGGTGCTGCGCGATTTCTGGACCGACTTCATCGGCGCGGTCAACGACATCAAGGATCTGCGCGTCGCGCAGGTGCTGGACGCGCTCGACGATATGCTGGGCTCGCACATCTACGCGCCGCGCGACGACGGCGGCGATCCGCGGCAATGCCCGAGCTGCGGCACCGGCAAACTCAACCTCAAGGCCGGCAAGTTCGGCGCCTTCGTCGGCTGCAGCAACTATCCGGAATGCCGCTACACAAGGCCCCTGGCGGCGGATGGCGGCGGCGACAGCGATCGCATCCTCGGCAAGGATCCGGAAACCGGCCTCGAAGTCGCGGTCAAGGCCGGCCGGTTCGGCCCCTATATTCAGCTCGGCGACGCCAAGGATTATGCCGAAGGCGAAAAGCCGAAACGCGCCGGGATTCCGAAGAACTCCTCGCCCGGCGACATGGAGCTTGAGCTGGCGCTGAAGCTGTTGTCGCTGCCGCGCGAAGTCGGCAAGCATCCGGAAACTGGCGAGCCGATCAAGGCCGGCATCGGCCGGTTCGGACCCTATGTGCAGCATGAAAAGACCTATGCCAGCCTGGAGGCCGGCGACGAGGTGTTCGACATCGGGCTCAACCGCGCGGTGACGCTGATCGCCGAAAAGATTCTCAAAGGCCCGAGCAAGCGGCGCTTTGGTTCGGACCCCGGCAAGCCGCTCGGCGAGCATCCCTCGCTCGGCCCCGTCGCGGTGAAGAGCGGACGCTACGGCGCTTACGTCACCGCCGGCGGCGTCAACGCCACGATCCCCAGCGACAAGACCCAGGAAAGCATCACGCTGCCCGAGGCCATCGCGCTGATCGACGAGCGCGCGGCCAAGGGCGGCGGCAAGCCGAAGAAGGCTGCGAAGAAGGCGCCGGCCAAGAAGGCCGCCAAGCCCGACACGGCTGATGCCGCGGCGGAGAAGAAAAAACCCGCCAAGAAAGCCGCGGCCAAAAAATCCACCGCCAAGCCCAAAGCCGAGGGCGCAGCCGCCAGCGCGGCGCGCGCGCCGGTGAAAGCCAAAACCTCCGTCAAGACTGCCGCCAAGCCCGCCGCCAAGAAGAAGCCTGCGAAGCCGGCGACCAAGGCATCCGCGGGCAAAGCCAACGGCTGATCATGTGAGCACAAAAAAGCGCGACACCAGCTTTCCTCATCGCGACGACATCGTCGCCTTCATCCGCGCCCAGCCGGGCAAGGTCGGCACCCGCGAAATCGCCCGCGCCTTCGGCCTGAAGAACGAGGACCGCGTCGAACTGAAGCGGGTGTTGCGCGACCTCGCCGACGCCGGCACCATCAAGCGGCGCGGCAAGACCGTGGCCGAGCCCGAAACGCTGCCGCCGACGCTGATGGCCGACATCACCGCGCGCGACGATGACGGCGAACTGATCGCCACCCCGACCGAGTGGGACGAGCAAAGCGGCGAGCCGCCGAAGATCCGCATCCATGTGCCGCGCCGCGCGCCGCCCGGCACCGCGGCCGGGATCGGCGATCGCGCGCTGTTGCGCGTCGAGCCGGGTGCGGAAGCCTATCGCGCCCGCGTCATCAAGGTGGTCGATCACACCAAGGCGCGGATTCTCGGCATCTTCCGCAGCGTTCCGGGCGGCGGCGGACGGCTCATTCCAGTCGACAAGAAACAGGTCGGCCGCGAACTCAACATCGCAGCCTCCGACGCCGGCGGCGCGCAGGACGGCGATCTGGTCAGCGTCGATCCGATCCGCAGCCGCGGCTACGGCCTCGCCTCGGGCAAGGTGAAAGAGCGGCTGGGATCGCTCGCCACCGAAAAAGCCGTCAGCCTGATCGCGATCCACTCCCACGAAATCCCGCAGCAGTTTTCCGCTGAAGCCATTCGTGAGGCCGAGGCCGCCAAGCCTGCGACGCTGAAGGGCCGCGAGGACTGGCGCGAGCTGCCGCTTGTCACCATCGACCCGCCGGACGCCAAGGACCACGACGACGCGGTGCACGCCGAGCCCGACCCCGATCCGGCCAACAAGGGCGGCTACATTCTCCACGTTGCGATTGCCGACGTCGCCTATTACGTGCGGCCGGGCTCGACGCTGGATCGCGACGCGCTCCTCCGCGGCAATTCGGTGTACTTCCCCGACCGCGTGGTGCCGATGCTGCCGGAGCGGATTTCCAACGATCTGTGTTCGCTGAAGCCAGGCGAGCCGCGCGGCGCCCTCGCCGTGCGCATCGTCATCGGCAAGGACGGCCGCAAGCAGTCGCATTCGTTCCACCGCATCCTGATGCGCTCGGCGGCGAAATTGAGCTACGCTCAGGCGCAGGCCGCGATCGACGGCCGCCCCGACGACACCACGGGTCCGTTGCTCAAGACCATCCTGCAGCCATTGTACGACGCCTATGCGGTGGTGAAGCGCGGCCGCGACCAGCGCGATCCGTTGGATCTCGATCTGCCGGAGCGCAAAATCCTGTTGAAGCCCGACGGCACCGTCGACCGCGTCATCGTCCCGGAGCGGCTCGACGCGCATAAGCTGATCGAGGAATTCATGATCCTCGCCAACGTCGCCGCCGCCGAGATGCTGGAGAAGAAGGCGCTGCCGCTGATCTACCGCGTGCACGACGAGCCCAGCGTCGAGAAGGTGCACAACCTCGTCGAATTCCTCAAGACGCTGGATCTGCCCTTCGCCAAGCAGGGCGCGCTGCGCCCCGCGCTATTCAACCGCGTGCTGGCGCAGGTCAAGGGCCACGACGCAGAACCGCTGGTCAACGAGGTGGTGCTGCGGTCGCAGGCGCAGGCCGAATACGCCGCCGAGAATTACGGCCATTTCGGCTTGAACCTGCGGCGCTACGCGCATTTCACCTCGCCGATCCGCCGTTACGCCGACCTCGTGGTGCATCGCGCGCTGATCCGCGCGCTCAATCTCGGCGACGGCGCGCTGCCCGACACCGAGACCGTGGAGACGCTCGCCGAAGTTGCGGCGCAGATTTCCGTCACCGAGCGCCGCGCCATGAAAGCCGAGCGCGAGACCACCGATCGGCTGATCGCGCATTTCCTCGCCGACCGCATCGGCGCGTCGTTCCAGGGCCGGATCTCCGGCGTCACCCGCGCCGGGCTGTTCGTCAAACTCGCCAACACCGGCGCCGACGGGCTGATCCCGATCCGCACTATCGGCTCTGAATATTTCAACTATGACGAAACCCGCCACGCGCTGATCGGAACCCGTTCCGGCACGATGTATCGGCTGGGCGACGTGGTCGACGTCCGCCTGGTGGAGGCCGCTCCAGTCGCTGGCGCGCTGCGCTTTGAACTGTTGGGCGACGGCGGCGTTGTTGCGGGCGGCCGTCCGCGTCCCCACATCCGCTCCAGGGGAGCGGCCACGTCGGAGCCGCGCAGCAAGGCGCATCCCGGTCGCAACCCGGCCAAGGCGAAGAAGCAGAAGAACAAGAAACATAAGAAAGACAACAACGCCAAGCCGCCGAAGCAGGACCGCAAGACCAAGATCAAGACAGCCAACGCCAAAGCCGGAAAACCCGGCAAGCCGAAGAAGGGCTGAGCATGACGATCGATGAGACCGCGGCACGGCCCGGCCAAAGCTGGAGCGCCGAACGCATCGCGCCGGGCAAGCGGCCGCTGTTCACCGCCATGAAGCGCGGCTTTTTCGGGCGCTGCCCGCGCTGCGGCGAGGGCAAGCTGTTCCGCGCCTTTCTCAAGGTCGACGATCATTGCTCGGTCTGCCAGCTCGACTTCACGCCGCACCGCGCCGACGACCTGCCGGCCTATCTGGTGATCGTCATCGTCGGCCATCTGGTGGTGCCGATCGTGCTGTGGGTCGAGACCAATTATTCCCCGGCGGTGCCTTTGCAGCTCGCGATCTATCTGCCGCTGACGCTGATCTTGTCGCTGGGACTGCTGCAGCCGGTGAAGGGCGCGGTGGTCGGGCTGCAATGGGCGTTCCGGATGCATGGCTTCGACGACAATCCCTCTGGCGATATCCCCGCGGTCTAGCTAAAACGCTGAGACTGCAGCGGGGACGGCATGAGCGACACGGCCAACGTCGAGATCGAAGCCGATCAGCATCCCTATTTCCGTCCGAAAGACGCCGCCACGCTGATGCTGGTCGACCGCACGGCGCGGATCCCGAAAGTGCTGGTCGGCCGACGCAACGCCAATGTGGTGTTCATGCCGGGCAAATTCGTGTTTCCCGGCGGCCGGGTCGACAAGACCGACTACCGCATCCCGGTGGCGGCGCCGATCCCGGCCGAGCTCGAAGCCAATCTGCTGCAGGGCCGGCCCTTGATCAGCCGCGCCCGGGCCCGGGCGCTGGCGGTCTGCGCGATCCGCGAGGCCTGCGAGGAGACCGGGCTGTGCCTCGGCCGCAAATCCGATGCCGCGGCGTCGCTCGACGGGCCGTGGGCGCCGTTCGCGGCGGCCGGGCTGTTGCCGGACCCCTCCGGGCTGTTCCTGATCGCCCGCGCCATCACCCCGCCCGGCCGGGTGCGGCGGTTCGACACCCGGTTCTTCACCGCCGACGCCTCCAGGATCGCCCACCGCATCGAGGGGGTGATTCACCCCGGAGCCGAGTTGATCGAGCTGGTGTGGCTCGAAATCGGCGCCAAACCGCTGGCCGGGCTGCACCAGATGACCCGCAACGTGCTCGGCGAGCTGCAACGCCGCCTGGCCTGCGGCCCGCTGCGGCACGACGCCCATGTGCCGTTTTTCCATGTCGCCCGCGGCAAGATGCAGGTCGACGTGTTGAGCGGCACCGCCTGAGCCCCATGGACGCCGGATTCGCCGCCGAAACCGCGCTGCCTGGCCCGGAATACAGTCCGGCCGCGGTTATTTCCCCCGCCAACCTTGACTTTACGGCGTTGCCAGCTAGGTTGCGCGGCGAATGCAGGCCGGCAGCGTTGGCCCGCGCCCGATTCCAGACATTTCGAGGTTTTTTACCATGGCCAAGGCGGTCACCATCAAGATCAAGCTCGTCTCGACCGCGGATACCGGCTTCTATTACGTGGCGAAGAAGAACTCGCGCACCATGACCGACAAGATGGTCAAGAAGAAGTACGATCCGGTGGCGCGCAAGCACGTCGAGTTCAAGGAATCCAAGATCAAGTAAGCTTGTCCAAGCTGCTTGCGGATTTCAACGGGGCCTCGCGGCCCCGTTTTTGTTGCGGCGTCGCAGCGCAGGGGGCGCGAAGCCGCTCGCGCGCAATGCGGGCACCACGCCGTCATCCTGAGGCGCGTAGCGGCGAGCCTCGAAGGATGCGGCTCGGTGTAGCTCATCCTTCGAGACGCGCGGCTTCGTCCTTCGGACTTCGCCGCGCTCCTCAGGGTGACGTCGCAAGGCGCGGCGGCCGCCACGCCGATGCCTGCAAATTTTCAAACAGCCCCACGCATTCCGGATAGCCTCTGGCGATCTCGCGGCGCTGAGCGCCCGAGCTTTGCGAAGTGCCCCTCACCAAAATGAGGGGGGAGGCGCGCCGCGCGGCGCGGGGGTAGCGTTGTCGCGATTCTTCTCGGCCGTTGCGAGCGGCGAGAAATAACCGCGCGTCGCCTTGCGGCGCGCCACCGGCGGCGATTATGGGCCCCGGGACCGTGCTTCCGGGGACAGGCGCGATGCACTCCGCACCACTGATCCCGCCGTTCACCTGTCCCGCGTCCAGCCAACCAGCAAGTGGCAGAGCCTCGTAGTGGGCTCGGCATAGCAGTTTGTCTTTTCGCAAACTGCGTAAACTTGTTTGCGTGACCTGGGGCCTCCCGGGTGGTGCTTGCGAGGCACCAGCGCGGGACGCCGCGTCGACCGAGCTGGAATCGCTTCCACCTCGGCAGCGAGCGATGGGTTGCCCCGCCGCTCGCTCTGTCCCGCTTCAAAAGCGCCCTCGAGAGCGCCCTCATGGACAGGATTATTAGGAATATAGTCTTCAATGCATGGATTGTCAATGGGTCGGCGCTGTAGCTAACTCCACCCATCGCCGTCATCTTGAGGAGCCTGGCGAAGCTCGAACAGCAAAGCCGGGCGTCTCGAAGGATGGGCCGCGAGCTTGGAGTTCGCGCCGTGCACGTTGCCGCATCCTTCGAGGCTCGCCGCTTGCGCGGCTTCGCGCCTCAGGATGACGGCGTGTTGCACGTAGCACAGCGCATCTGGCAAGGCGCAGCACGGCGCGTTGGCGGTTTCACAGATTTCGCTGCGCTCCATCCGCGATACGGACTTTGAATCGGTTGAGGCGTGACCGCCGTGCTCTTGATCGGTAGGCTACGCGCTGCGCGCCAACCCACCATACTAACGACGACCTAACTCACACCAAACGCCGTCATCCTGAGGAGCCAGGCGGAGCGCAGCGAAGCCGGGCATCTCGAAGGATGGGCCGCGGGCTTGGAGCTCGCGCCGTGCACGTTGCCGCATCCTTCGAGGCGCGCCGCTCGCGCGGCTTCGCGCCTCAGGATGACGGCGCATTGCACATAGCACGACGCATCGAGCAAAGCACATCACGGCGCGTTGGCAGTCTCGCGGATTTCGCTGCGCTCCATCCGCGATACGGACTTTGAATCGGTTGAGGCGAGACCGCCGTGCTCTTGATCGGTAGGTTACGCGCTGCGCGCCAACCCACCCTAGAGATATGGTCGCGGCGCTTCCTCTCGCCCATGATCAATTCGAGACACTCTGATCGAACCGCGCTGATCGCAGATCCTCGCGCATCCACGCCGCGAGACATCTCATTTCCCGCTCTCCCGGAACAATCCCCCTCCTCAACGCTTGTTGGGCGCGCCTTGTAGCGCCTTCCAGGAGAATTCAATGAAACGTACCCTGATCGCGGCCGCCGCCGCGGGATTCCTCGGCCTCGGCCTGATACTGCCGGCCGCGGCGATGCCGGCCTCCGGCCTCGGCGCCGCTGCGACCCCGGCAACCATCACCGACAATGTCGTCGAGGCGCAATATGGCCCGCACCGCGGCATGCGTCGCGGCTTCGGCCCGCGCCCCGGCCTGCATCGCGGCTACGGCCCGCGTCCCGGCCTGTATCGCGGCCACCGCGGCCCGCATTACGGCTGGTCGCGCGGCCGCCATCGCGGCTGGCGCTAAGCGCCGGCTATAGCGTTTTCGAGCGAAGTGGATCCCGGTTCGCGTGAAGAAAACGCGTCAAATAAGAATCTAGAGCTCCGGTTCTGATTCTATCAGAACCGGAATAGCTCTAAAGCACGAAGGCCGGCCGAAAGGTCGGCCTTGGTCGTTGTTATTCCCCGCCGTCGCTGGCGAGCAGCCCGCGCACCGCATTGGCCCAGCCCTTCAATTTGCGCGCGCGGGTGGCTTTGCTCATCGCTGGACGAAAGCGATGTTCGAGCCGCCAATTGTCGGCGAATTGCTGCGGCTCCGGATAGATCCCGGCCGAGAGTCCTGCAAGATAGCCGGCGCCGAGCGCGGTGGTCTCGGCGATCATCGGTCGATCGACCGGGGCGTCGAGCAGATCGGCCAGCCGCTGCATGGTCCAGTCCGATGCGGTCATGCCGCCGTCGACCCGCAGCACGATGGAAGCCTCGTCGGCGTCCGGCCAGTCGGCACGCATCGCCGCCCACAGATCGTAGGTCTGATAGCACACGCTCTCGAGCGCGGCATGCGCGAGCTCCGCCGGCCCGGTGTTGCGCGTGAGCCCGAACAGCGCGCCGCGCAGCCGCGGATTCCAATACGGCGCGCCGAGCCCGACGAACGCCGGCACCAGATAGACGCTCTGCAGCGAATCCGATTTGTCGGCGAGCGGCCCGGTCTGCGAGGCGTGCTCGATGATGTGCAGCCCGTCGCGCAGCCATTGCACCGCGCTGCCTGCGACAAAGATCGAGCCTTCCAGCGCGTAGGTGCGCGCACCGTTGAGCTGATAGGCGATGGTGGTGAGCAGCTGGTGCTTGGATTTCACCGGCACCGCGCCGGTGTTGAGTAGCGCAAAACAGCCGGTGCCGTAGGTGGATTTCATCATGCCGGGCGCAAAGCAGGCCTGGCCGATGGTGGCGGCCTGCTGATCGCCGGCGATGCCGCGGATCGCAATCGCGCCGCCGAACAGCTCCGGCTCGCTGTCGCCAAAATGATGGGAAGAATCTTGCACCTCCGGCAGCATCGAACGCGGCACCCGCAGCAGCGCCAGCAACTCGTCGTCCCATTCGCCGGAATGGATGTTGAACAGCAGCGTGCGCGAGGCATTGGTGGCGTCGGTGGCGTGGACGCGGCCGCCGGTCAGCCGCCACAACAGATAGCAGTCGACGGTGCCGAACAGCAGTTCGCCGCGCTCGGCGCGGGCGCGCGCGCCGGGGACGTGATCGAGGATCCACGCCACCTTGGTGCCGGAGAAATACGGATCGATGATCAGCCCGGTCTTGCCCGACACCAGCGGCTCGTGGCCGTCTGCCTTGAGCTGGGCGCAGGCGGCCGCGGTGCGGCGGTCCTGCCAGACGATGGCGCGGTGCACGGCGTGGCCGGTGGCGCGGTCCCACACCACGGTGGTCTCGCGCTGGTTGGTGATGCCGATCGCGGCGATCTCGGAGGCGGCGAGCCCGGCCTGCGCCAGCGCGGCGCGGCAGGTGGTCAGCGTCGACACCCAGATGTCTTCGGGCTCGTGCTCGACCCAGCCGGAGGCCGGAAAGATCTGCGGGAATTCCTGCTGCGCCTGCGCCGCGATCGAAATGTCCTGGCGAAACACGATGGCGCGCGACGATGTGGTGCCCTGATCGATGGCCAGCACGTAGGACATGGGGTTGCTTCCGTGACGCGAGGGATGTGGCGGCAACCCCAGCCGATTGCGCGGGCGAGGTCAAGATAGCGGATTGATCGCTCGCTCCCTCCCGCGGGCGCGGTGACGAACGCTGGCGCCGCGTCTCACCTCTCCCCGCTTGCGGGGAGAGGTCGACCCCGCGTAGCGCAGCGAAGCGGGGTCGGGTGATGGGGCGCCTCGACAAAACGCAGCGCCCCCTCACCCGGCGAGCTTCGCTCGCGACCCTCTCCCCGCAAGCGGGGCGAGGGACGCGCTGCCGTCGTTGCGGCGCCGCCAATCCAATCGCAGGCCGTTCAGATCAGCCCGCCGGCGGCGCTGACGCGGCGCAGGTGGAAGTCGGCGTCGCCGAAGGTCGCCTCGATCATGGTCAGCCGCTTGAAGTAGTGGCCGATCTTGTACTCCATGGTCATGCCGACGCCGCCGTGCAGCTGGATCGCCTGCTCGCCGACGAATTTCGCCGATTTGCCGATCTGCACCTTGGCCGCCGCCACCGCGTTGGCGCGCGCCGCGGCGTCGTCGAAATCCGACGCCATGGTGGCGAACAGCGCCATCGATCGCGCCTGCTCGAGTGCGACGAACATGTCGGCGGCGCGATGCTGCAGCACCTGGAACGAGCCGATCGGTACCCCGAACTGGGTGCGGGTCTTGAGATACTCCACCGTGGTCTTCAGCGATTCATCCATCGCGCCAACCGCCTCCGCGCACAACGCGGCGCGGGCGTCGTCGACCACCCGCTCGATCAGCGGCAGCGCGTTCTCCGGATCGCCGATCGCGGCCTCAGCGCCGACCTCGACGCCGGTGAAGGAGATGTCGGCGGCGTGCAGGCCGTCCTGGGTCGGATAGCCCTTGATGGCGACGCCCTTGGCGTTCGCCGGCACCAGGAACACGCCGATGCCGGCGCGGTCGCGCTGGCCGCCGGCGCTGCGCGCGGTGACCAGCAGCGTATCGGCGGCCTCGCCGTTCAACACCACGAATTTCTCGCCGTCGATGACGTAGCCGTCGCCGGTCTTCTTCGCGGTGGTGGAGACGTCGCCGAGATCGTAGCGCGAGGTCTTCTCCAATTGCGCGAAGGCCAAGGTCTTGGAGCCGTCGACGATGCCGGGCAGATGCTCAGCCTTCTGCGCCGCCGAACCGCCGCGGCGCAGGAAACCGCCGCCGAGCACCACGGTCGCCAGATATGGCTCGACCACCAGCGCCTTGCCGAGCGCTTCCATCACGATCATGGTTTCGACCGAGCCCGCGCCGAAGCCGCCGTCGTCTTCGGAAAACGGCAGGCCCAATAGCCCCTGCTCGGCGAGCTTGCTCCAGACGCTTTTGCTCCAGCCGCCGGGCTCGGCCTGATACTTCTTGCGGGCGTCGAAATCATAGGAGGTCTTCAACAGACCCTCGACGCTGTCCTTCAGGAGCCGCTGCTCCTCCGAGAGATCAAAATCCATCCTGGTATTCCCCATATTCCGAAAGCGATGCCCGTTCGGGCGCAAGTCTCTCGTCATTCCGGGGGGCGCCGCAGTCGGCAAAGCTGGCTGGAGCGCAGGCCCGGAATCCATATCCCCTGCGGTGGTTATGGATTCCGGGCTCGCTCGAGCTTGCGCTCTCGCGCCCCGGAATGACAGCAATGAACGACGCAGGGATTACAGCCCCAGCACCGCCTTGCTGATGATGTTGCGCTGGATCTCGTTACTGCCGCCGTAGATCGAGACCTTGCGGTTGTTGAAATACGAAGGCGCGACCTGCGCGGTCCAGTCCATCGCCTCGTTGGAGCCATCGTCGCCGTGGACGTCAAACGGTGCGGCAAACGGCCCGATCACGTCCATCAACAATTCGGTGGTGGCCTGCTGGATCTCCGAGCCCTTGATCTTCAGCACCGAGGACGCCGGATCCGGCTTGCCCTTGCCGTGCTTGCCTTCATTGGCGACGACGCGAAGCTGGGTCAGTTCCAGCGCCTTCAGCTCGATCTCCACCAGCGCCAGCTTCTCGCGGAATTTCTGATCCGCGATCACCGGCTGGCCGCCGGCCTCGACCTTGGCGGCGAGCTCCTTGATGCGCTTGATGCGCTCCTTGGAGACGCCGACCCGGGCGATGCCGGTGCGTTCATTGCCGAGCAGGAATTTGGCGTAGTCCCAACCCTTGTTCTCCTCGCCGACCAGGTTTTCCAGCGGCACCTCGACGTCGTCGAAGAACACCTCGTTGACCTCGCTGGAGCCGTCGATGGTCTGGATCGGCCGCACCGTGATGCCCTTGCTCTTCATGTCGATCAGGATGAAGGAGATGCCGGACTGTTTCTTGGCGGCGGGATCGGTGCGGCACAGACAAAAGATCCAGTCGGCGTATTGCGCCAGCGTGGTCCAGGTCTTCTGGCCGTTGACGATGTAGTGGTCGCCCTTCTTCTCGGCCTTGGTCTTCAGCGAGGCGAGATCAGAGCCGGAGCCGGGCTCGGAGAAGCCCTGGCACCACCAGTCGTCGACATTGGCGATGCGCGGCAGGAAGCGCTCTTTCTGCGCGTCGTTGCCGAAGGTGTAGATCACCGGGCCGACCATCGAGACGCCGAACGCCAACGGCGCCGGCGCCGGCGCCATCTGCAGTTCCTCGTTGAAGATGTAGTCCTGCACCGAGCTCCAGCCGGTGCCGCCATATTGCTTCGGCCAATGCGGCACGCCCCAGCCCTTCTGGTTGAGGATGCGCCACCAGTCGACCATTTCCTGTTTGGTCGGGTGGCGGCCCTCCACCAGTTTCTGCCGCAGCGCCGCCGGCACGTTGTCCTTGAAGAAGGCGCGGACGTCGTCGCGAAACGCCAGTTCGTCCTTGCTGAAACTCAGATCCATGTCGTCCTCCGTGGTTGTCGCCGTCACCCTGAGGCGCTGTCGCGCAGCGACAGCCTCGAAGGGCGACGGCCCGTCTTTTCGTTCCTAATCGTCATCCTTCGAGGCTCGCCGCCAGTGCGGCTTCGCACCTCAGGATGACGGCGCCTACTGCACGATCTCGAACAGGCCGGCCGAGCCCATGCCGCCGCCGACGCACATCGTCACCACCGCGTATTTCGCCTTGCGGCGGCGGCCTTCGATCAGCGCGTGGCCGGCGAGCCGCGCCCCCGACATGCCGTAGGGATGGCCGACCGCAATGGCGCCGCCGTCGACGTTGATCTTGTCCGGATCGATGCCGAGCTTGTCGCGACAATACAGCACCTGCACCGCAAAGGCTTCGTTGAGCTCCCACAGGTCGATGTCGTCGATCGAAAGCCCGTGGCGCTTCAAGAGCCGCGGCACCGCGAACACCGGGCCGATGCCCATCTCGTCCGGCTCGCAGCCGGCCGAGACGAAGCCGCGGAAGATGCCGAGCGGCTTCAGCCCCTTCTTGGCGGCGAGCGTATCGCTCATCACCACGGTGGCGCTGGCGCCGTCGGACAATTGGCTGGCATTGCCGGCGGTGATGGTGAAGCCGTCGCCGCGCACCGGCTTCAGCCCGGCCAGGCCTTCGGCGGATGTATCCGGCCGCGGGCCTTCGTCCTGGGTCAGCGTGATGTCCTTGAACGACACCGCACCGCTGACCTTGTCGACCACGCCCATCTTGGTCGAGATCGGCACGATCTCGTCGCCAAACTTGCCGCCCTGCTGGGCGGCGGCGGTGCGGCGCTGGCTCTCCAGCGAATATTCGTCCTGCCGCTCGCGCGAGATGCCGTAGCGCTTGGCGACCACCTCGGCGGTGTCGAGCATCGCCATATAGACCTCGCCCTTGATCGCCTGCAGCGCCGGATCGACGGCGTGGAAGGTGTTCATCTTGTCGTTCTGCACCAGGCTGATCGACTCGCCGCCGCCGGCCACCGCAATCTCGACGCCGTCGAACAGCACCGAACGCGCCGCGAGCGCAATCGCCTGCAGCCCGGAGGCGCATTGCCGGTCGATGGTGGTGCCGGCGACCGACACCGGCAGGCCGGCGCGCAACAGCGCCTTGCGCGCGATGTTGCCGCCGGTGGCGCCCTGCTGCAAGGCCGCACCCATCACCACGTCCTCGACCTCCTTGGGGTCGATGCCGGCGCGCTGCACCGCGTGCTCGATGGCGTGGCCGAGCAAGGTCGCGCCCTCGGTGGCGTTGAGCGCGCCGCGATAGGCCTTGCCGATCGGGGTGCGCGCGGTGGAAACGATAACGGCCTCGGTCATGGGCGACCTCCTGTGAGTTGTTGTTGTTTGTTTGGGTGGTTCGGTTGCTTGGACCGCAACTCGTGCCGCGACAATTTACCGACCGCGGTGCGCGGCAATTCGTCGACGAATTCCAGCGCCGCCGGCAACTCGTGCTTGCCGAGCTTGCCTTCGAGAAATGCCCGCAGCTCGTCGAGGCTGAACGGCGCTGCGCCGTCGCGCAGCTTGATGAAGGCTTTCGCCGCCTCGCCGCGATAAGGATCGGCAATCCCGATCACGATCACTTCCTGCACGCCGGCATGCTCATAGATCGCCTGCTCGATCATCTGCGGATAGACGTTGAAGCCACCACAGATGATCATGTCCTTCTTGCGGTCGACCAGATAGAAGTAACCATCCTGGTCCATATAGCCAATGTCGCCGGTGAGAAATCGATCGCCGACGAAGCCTTCGGCGGTCTCTTGCGGCCGGTTCCAGTAGCCGCTTGTGACGTTGGGGCCGCGAATCCGCAATTCTCCGACCTCGCCTGGCGCAAGCGGCTTGCTGGAATCATCCAGCGACACGACGTCGAGCTCGATACCAGGCAGCATCAGCCCGATCGAGCCGGGCTTGTCCGGGCCTTCGAGTGGATGCGACGAGCCTGGCGAGCAGGTCTCGGTCATGCCCCAGCCGCTCTTCAGTTTGAGGCCGGTCTTGCGCTCGAAGATCTTCGCCACCTCGACCGGCAGCGGCGCGCCGCCGGAGCCGCAATTCGCCAGCGACGACAGGTCGCGGCGCTCCAGCGACGGATCGGCCGCGAGCGCGATCCACATCGTCGGCACGCCGGGAAACACCGTAGCGCGTTTGTCCTCGATGTCGCCGAAGATCGCGGCGGTGTCGAAGCGCTGATGCAGCGAGATCAGGTCGCCGTTAGTCAGCGAGCGCAACAAGATCACGGTGAGCGCGTAGATGTGAAACAGCGGCAGCACGCAGATCACGCGCTCCACCGTGTTGCGCGCGGCGCGGTCCTTGGCGCCCCAGCAATTGTAGATCGACACCGCCGCGGTCAAATTGCCGTGGCTCAGCATCGCGCCTTTCGGCAGCCCAGTGGTGCCGCCGGTGTATTGCAGCACGGCGACGTCGTCGGGCGCAAGCTGCGGCCATGACGGCGGCGGCACGGCGCCCTTGGTGAAATCGGCGTAGCGGATGATGTGCGGATCGTCCGGGACAGCGGCGTGCGGATTGCCGGCGGCGCCCCAATGCGCGTCGTCGCAGACGATCAGCCGGTCGAGCAGCCCGGCGGCAAGAAACTTCAGCGCCATCGGCAGCAACCCGGCGAGATCGCTGGTGATCAGGATCCGCGCGCCGGAATCGCTGAGCTTGTGCGACAGCGCGCGTTCGCCGTCGAGCGGCGACAGATGCACGACGCGGGCGCCGGCCTTCAGCGCGCCGAAGAAATTGATCGGATGATCCGGCAGATTGCCGAGATAGAGCGCGACGGAGCTGTCTTGGCCGTAGCCGGCGCGGATCAGCGCGGCCGCCGCGGTCTCCGCCTGCGCTTCCAGCTCAGAAAAGCTAATCGCACGGTCGCGAAATTCGAGCGCCGGCCGCGCGCCGTAGCGCAGGGCCGCATTCGCCAGCAGATCGGGCAGCGTGCCGCGCGCAATCGGCGCGTCCCAGCGCACGCCCTCGGGATAGAATCGCTCGCCGGGATGGGTCATGGGTGATGGGCCCCTTCGACTGCAAGGCGATGGGGTCCATCGACTCCAAGCAGTGCCTCTCTGTTCCCTCCCCCCTTGCGGTGGAGGGTTAGGGAGGGGGGTAAGCCACAAGCGCGGTGCCCGCGGCACCCCCACCCCCGACCCCTCCCCGCAAGGGGGAGGGGAGCAGAGCCGCGGCGACGCGTTGCCCTAACCACTTGCAGGACGAACCCGACCCGGAGCGCGGCGAGCCCCCTCGCCCCGCTTGCGGGGAGAGGGTTGGGGTGGGGGGGCGATGCAGCCAGATGAGGCGGCGCGACATATCGCAACGCCCCCTCACCCGACCGGCTTCGCTTGCGCTGCGCCGGTCGACCTCTCCCCGCACGCGGGGAGAGGTGAAGCTGTTCGCGTGGCGGCGTCGGCGAAAGCCCCATCACGCGGCTTTCGCCGGCTTGGCGAGCGCTGCGAAATTGCCGCCCTCGGCGGCGAGCCGCGCCAAGAGCGGCGCCGGCTCCAGCGTGGCATCGTTGGTCGCGCGGGCGTAGTAGGACAGCCGTTCGGCGATCTGCTTCAAGCCAACCTGATCGGCATAGAACATCGGGCCGCCGCGATACACCGGCCAGCCATAGCCATACAGCCAGATCACGTCGATGTCGGAGGGCCGCGCCGCGATGCCCTCTTCGAGAATCCGCGCGCCCTCGTTGATCATCGGATACATCATCCGTTCCAGGATTTCCTGATCGAAAATCTCGCGGCGCTTCAGGCCGAGCTTGCTTAGCGTGTCGTTGATCAGGGTTTCGACCTCGGGATCTGGCAACGGCGCGCGCGAACCAGGCTCATACTTGTAGTAGCCCTTGCCGGTCTTCTGGCCGAACCGGCCGGCCTCGCACAAGGCGTCGGCGATTTCCGAGGTGATGCCGCGGTCTTTGCGCGAGCGCCAGCCGATGTCGAGCCCGGCGAGATCGCCCATCGCGAACGGCCCCATCGGCATGCCGAATTTGGTCACCACCGCATCGACCTGCTGCGGCAGCGCGCCTTCGAACAACAGCTTCTCGGCCTGCTTGCCGCGCGCCGCCAGCATGCGGTTACCGACGAAGCCGTCGCAGACGCCCACCACCGCCGGCACCTTGGCGATTTTGCGCGCGATCGCGACCGCGGTCAGCAGCGCGTCCGGTGCGGTCTTGTCGGCGCGCACGATCTCGCACAGCTTCATCACATTGGCCGGCGAGAAGAAGTGCATGCCGAGCACGTCCTCCGGCCGCCTTGTGACCTGGGCGATCTCGTCGATGTTGAGATAGGAGGTGTTCGACGCCAGCACCGCGCCTGGCTTGGCGTAGGCGTCGATCGCGGTGAACACCTCTTTCTTCACCGCCATGGTCTCGAACACCGCTTCGATGATCAGGTCGGCATCCTTGACGTGCTCGAGCCCGACCACGCCGGCGATCAGCGCCATCCGCTTGGTCGGCGCATCGGCCGGAATGCCGCCCCGCGCCGCGGTGGCGTCGTAGTTCTTCCGCATCACGCCGAGCCCGCGCTGCAGCTGCTCCTCGCCGGTCTCGATCAGCGTCACCGGAATCCCGGCGTTGGCGAACGACATCGCGATGCCGCCGCCCATGGTGCCGGCGCCGATGATGGCCACGCGCGCCACCGGACGCGGCCTGGTGCCGTCGGGCACGCCAGAGACTTTCGCCGCCTCGCGCTCGGCGAAGAACGCGTAGCGTTGCGCCTTGGACTGCTCGCCGGCGACGAGCTTCATGAAGCCCTCGCGCTCCTTCTTCAGGCCCTGGTCGAACGGCAGGTCGATCGCGGCGCCGATCGCATCGGCGGCGGCAAACGGCGCTTCCAGCCCCCTCGCCTTCTTGGTCATCGCCGCCACCGCATCGGTGAAGATGGCGCGGTCGGCTTTCGCCGCCTGCAATTTGGCATCGTCGTCGCGCAGTTTGCGCAACGGCCGCTGCTCGGCCAACACCTGCCGCGCAAAGGCCTCGCCGCCAGCGACGGTGTCTTCGACGATCGCATCGATCAGGCCATGTTTGAACGCGTCCGCGGCGCCGATCGGATCGCCGCCGACGATCATCTTCACCGCAAGCTCCGGGCCGACCGCGCGCGGCAGCCGCTGCGTGCCGCCGGCGCCCGGCAACAGGCCGAGCTTGACCTCCGGCAATCCGAGTTTGGCGTCCTTCACCGCGACGCGGTAGTGGCAGCCGAGCGCGGTTTCGAGACCGCCGCCCAATGCGGTGCCGTGGATCGCAGCGACGATCGGCTTTGGCGAATTCTCCAATTCGGCGATCACTTCGCCGAGCCCGGGGGACTGCGGCGGCTTGCCGAATTCGGTGATGTCGGCGCCCGCGATGAAGGTGCGCCCGGCGCAGACCAGCACGATCGCCTTAACCGCGGGATCGGCGATCGCCTGCTCGACGGATTCGGAGATGCCGCGACGCACCGCGGCGCTCAGCGCGTTGACCGGCAGATTATCCACCGTGACGATGGCGATCGCATCATGGCGTTCCAGCTTGACGACGTCGGTCACGCAACTCTCCTTGTGTGTTTGTTTTCGCTTATTCCGCACTGCGAAATTTAATTCCACATCTTGACAAGGAGGGTTATTTTGAAGAGCGTCGCTTGTCAACGCGGTCGATACGATCGATAGGACCGGGATGAAACGTCCAGGCAAGAAGGTGGCGACCGATCGCAGCTTCGTCGTCGCGCTGTCCCGCGGCCTCGACGTGCTGCGCGCATTTCACCCCAATGACGGGCTGCTTGGCAATCAGGAGATTGCCGCGCGCACCAATTTACCCAAGCCGACGATTTCCCGGCTGACCTACACGCTGTGCAAACTCGGCTATCTGACCCAGGTTCCGCGCTTCGAGAAGTACCAGCTGGCGCCGCCGGCGCTGGCGATCGGCTATGCCGCGCTGGCCAATCTCGGTATTCGGCATCTGTCGGAACCGTTCCGCGAGGAATTGATGCGGCAGACCGGCGGCGCGGTGGCGATCGGCGGCCGCGACCGCCACAGCATGATCTATTTCGGCCAGGCGCGCTCCAGCCTCACCGTCGGCGTGCAGCTCGACGTTGGCTCCAGGGTGCCGATCGCCACCACGGCGATGGGGCGGGCCTATATCTGGGCGCTGGCGGACGACGAACGCGCGGCGTTGCTGCGCGAGTTGCGCGAGCATTACGGCAGCCGCTTCGCCAAGATGAAGGACGGCATCGAGCGCGCCGGCGAGATGGTCGCCAAGCGCGGCTTCGCGATCTCGGCCGGCGAATGGCAGGACGACGTCCACGCCGCCGGCGTGTCGCTGAAGCTCAACGACGGCACCGGGCCCTACGCGTTCAATTGCGGCGCGCCGGCATTCCGTTTCACGGAAGATCGCCTGATCAACGACATCGGCCCGCGCCTGGTGGCGATGGTCCGCAACATCGAGGCGGCGCTCGGCGGCAACGCGGTGCCGCCGACACGAAAACAAGAAAACAAAAAGACCAAACCGGGAGGAAAAATTGCACGCGTGGTCGAGGGGATCAGATAGCAGGCGGCGCCTGACCCAGCAGCGCAACGACAGCGGCCGCCCGATCCCGGGCCGGCGCCGATGAACGCGCGGGTCGAGCGCAGCATGCAGGTCGCGCCGCTGCTTGCGGTGCGCGAGGTCAGCGTGACGTTCGGCGGCATCGTCGCGCTGAACGGCGTGTCGTTCGAGTTGCACAAGAGCCAGATCCTCGGCCTGATCGGGCCGAACGGCGCCGGCAAGACCACGCTGTTCAACTGCCTGTCGCGGCTGTATCAGCCGAGCCGCGGCGACATCCTGCTCGACGGCGACAGCATCCTGACCCGTCCGGCGCACCGGATCGCCGAGATCGGCATCGGCCGCACCTTCCAGAACGTCGCCTTGTTTGCCGAACTTTCCGTGCGCGACAACGTCCGGGTCGGCGCGCATGCGCGCAGCCGCAGCGACATCATCTCGGATTCGCTGCGGCTGCCCTGGGCCCGCCGCGGCGAGGCCAGGCTCAACGGCAAGGTCGACGAGATTCTGGACTATCTCGAACTCGGCGACGTCGCCGAGGTGACCGTGGCCGGCCTGCCGTTCGGCACCCAGAAACGCGTCGAGCTGGCGCGCGCGCTCGCCGCCGAACCGAAGATCCTGCTGCTCGACGAGCCCGCCGGCGGGCTCAACCACGAGGAGGTGGTTTCGCTCGGCGCGCTGATCCGCAAGATCCGCGACGACCTCGGCGTCACCGTGCTGTTGGTCGAGCATCACATGGGGCTGGTGATGTCGATCGCCGATCACGTGGTGGCTTTGAATTTCGGCAAGAAGCTCGCCGAAGGCCCGCCCGCCGCGGTGCAGAGCAATCCCGAGGTAATCAAGGCCTATCTCGGGAGCAAAGAGCCGTGACGGCGCTGCTCGACGTCAAGGACTTGCGCGCTTATTACGGCGCGGTGCAGGCGCTGCACGGGCTCGACTTCGCGCTCGACCAAGGCAGCCTCACCGCGCTGCTCGGCGCCAACGGCGCCGGCAAGACCACCACCTTGCGCGCGATCTGCAACATGGTGCGGTCCACCGGCAGCATCGAATTCGACGGCGCGGCGCTCGCCGGCCGCGCCACCGAAAACATCGTGCGGCTCGGCATCGCCCATGTGCCGCAGGGCCGCGGCACCTTCGCCTCCCTAAGCGTCGCGGAAAACCTGCAGCTCGGCGCCATCAGCCGCCGCGACCGCGAGATCGCCGCCGACCTTGAGCGGGTCTACGCGCATTTCCCGGTGCTGAGACAGCGCCACCGCCAGCAGGCCGGCACGCTGAGTGGCGGCGAGCAGCAGATGCTGGCCGTGGCGCGCGCGCTGATGCTGCGGCCGCGGCTGATGCTGCTCGACGAACCGTCGTTCGGCCTCGCCCCCTTGATGGTCGCCGAGCTGTTCCGGATTCTCGGCAGGATCAACCGCGAGGACAAGGTCACCATCCTGGTGGTGGAGCAGAACGCCGAACTGGCGCTGGCGCTCGCCGACCAGGCCTACGTGATCGAGACCGGGCGGATCGTGATGGCGGGCGCGGCCGCCGCGATCGCCGCGAACCCAGACGTCCGCAAATCATACTTAGGCTATTGAGGGCATTCGAGGGGGCGGCCATGGAGCTATTCACCAACCAGATCCTGGCCGGCATCGCCACCGGCGCGATCTATGCCTGCATGGCGCTCGCCGTGGTGATGATCTACCAGGCGATCGACCAGCTGAATTTCGCGCAAGGCGAAATGGCGATGGTCTCCACCTTCATCGCCTGGCAATTGATGCAATGGGGCGTGCCGTATTGGGGCGCCTTCGTGCTGACGCTGGTGGCGTCCTTCGCCGGCGGCGTCGCGATCGAGCGGGCGCTGTTCAAGCCGCTCGCCAACGCCCCGGTGCTGACCCACGTCGCGGGCTTCATCGCGCTGTTCGCGATCCTCAACAGCGTCGCCGGGCTGACCTTTGACTTCACCATCAAGCAATTCCCCTCGCCGTTCGGGTCTTCGCCGTTCCTCGGCAGCCGGCTGATCTCGACGCATCAGGCCGGCATGATCGGCGTCACGCTGGGGCTGTTGCTGCTGCTGTACTTCTTCTTCCAGTTCACGAGGGTCGGCCTCGCCATGCGCGCCGCCGCCAGCATGCCGGAATCGGCACGGCTGGTCGGCATCAACACCTCCTGGATGGTGGCGCTTGGCTGGGGCATGGCGAGCGCGATCGGCGCGATCGCGGGCATGCTGATCGCGCCGGTCGTGTTTCTCGAGCCCAACATGATGGGCGGCGTGCTGATCTACGGCTTCGCCGCCGCGGTGCTCGGCGGGTTGTCGAGCCCGTTCGGCGCGGTGGTCGGCGGCTTTCTGGTCGGCATCTTCGAGAACCTCGCCGGCACCTACATCCCCGGCGTCGGCAATGAATTGAAACTGCCGATCGCGCTGGCGCTGATCGTCACGGTGCTGGTGGTCAGACCCAACGGCCTGTTCGGCCGCGCCGTCGTCAAGCGGGTCTGAGCGATGAGCGCCTTGCAGGACCTCGTCTCCGACGCCCCCGCCGTCGCCGCGGTGCCGAGGCAGAACATCGCGCTCGGCCGCCTCGCCGCGATCGTCGTCGTGCTGCTGCTGCTCGGCGCGCCGCTGCTGCTGACGAGCTTCATCGTCTTCCAGATCACCATGGTGCTGATCTACACCATCGCCATCCTGGGATTGAACATCCTCACCGGCGGCTCCGGGCAGTTCTCGCTCGGCCACAGCGCGTTCTATGCGCTCGGCGCCTATACGTCGGCGATCCTGATCGAGCATTTCGGCGTCAACTATGCGCTGACGCTGCCGTTGGCCGGCGTGATCTGCTTCGGCTTCGGCGTCCTGTTCGGGCTGCCAGCGCTGCGATTGAGCGGCGTCTATCTGGCGCTGGCCACCTTCGCACTCGCCACCGCGATGCCGCAGCTTTTGAAGCTCGGCATATTCGAAACATGGACCGGCGGCGTGCAGGGCCTGGTGGTGACCAAGCCCGACGCGCCGTTCGGGCTGCCGATCGGGCAGGACGTCTGGCTGTATTACCTCGCGCTCGGCATCGCGATGGCGATCTACGCATTCGCGGTCAATCTTTTGCAATCGCGCTCCGGCCGGGCGCTGATGGCGATTCGCGACAACGAGATTGCGGCTGTCGCAATGGGCGTCGACGTGGCGCTGTACAAGACGCTGGCGTTCGGCATCTCGGCCGGCATCACCGGCGTCGCCGGCGGGCTTTCCACCATCGCGGTGCAATTCGTGGCGCCCGACAGCTACACCATCCAGCTCGCGATCGCGCTGTTCCTCGGCATGGTGGTCGGCGGCGTCGGCTGGCTGCCGGGCTCGCTGGTCGGCGCCAGCTTCATCGTCTTCGTGCCCAACATCGCCGAAGGCATCTCCAAGGGATTGTCCGGTGCGGTGTTCGGCGTGATCCTGATCTTGATCATCTTCCTATTGCCGCATGGCGCGCAGCAGCTCGCTACGCTGGCGCAGCGCCACATCGATCGACTGCGACGCAAATAGCCGCCAACGAAAACGACCTGGAGGCCACATCGTGCTTGCAACCAAAGGACCGCGTCGGGCAGCGCTGGCGACCGCGCTGTTCGCTTTCGCCGCCAGCGCCGCGTTCGCGCAGCCGGCCTACGACACCGGCGCCAGCGACAGCGAGATCAGGATCGGCAACATCGTGCCGTATTCCGGCCCGGCCTCGGCCTATGGCGTGATCGGCCGGATCGAGGACGCCTATTTCAAGATGATCAACGACCACGGCGGCATCAACGGCCGCAAGATCACCTTCATCAGCTACGACGACGGCTACAGCCCGCCGAAGGCGGTGGAGCAGGCCCGCAGGCTGGTGGAGAGCGACCAGGTGCTGTTCATTGCGAGCTCGCTCGGCACCCCGTCGAATTCGGCGATCCAGAAATACATGAACGCCAAGAAGGTGCCGCAACTGTTCGTTGCCACCGGCGCCACCAAATTCGGCGACTACAAGAACTTCCCCTGGACCATCGGCTGGCAGCCGGCCTATCAGAGCGAGGGGCGGATCTACGCCGCCTATCTGTTAAAGGAAAAGCCCGACGCCAGGATCGCGGTGCTGTATCAGAACGACGATTTCGGCAAGGATTTCTTGAAGGGGCTGAAGGACGGGCTCGGCGACAAGGCCGCGCTGATCGTCGCCGAGGACAGCTACGAGGTCGCCGAGCCGACCATCGACAGCCACATCGTCAAGCTGAAGTCGAGCGGCGCCGACGCCCTGGTCTCGATCACCACGCCGAAATTCGCAGCCCAGGCCTTGAAGAAGGCCGCCGAGCTTGACTGGAAACCGATCTACTTCCAGAGCAATGTCGGCTCCTCGGTGGGCAGCGTGATGAAGCCGGCTGGCTATGCGACGGCGCAGGGCGTGCTGTCGGCGAATTACGCCAAGGACGGCACCGACCCGCAATGGGACAACGACCAGGGCATGACCAAATTCTACGGCTTCCTCGCCAAATACGCCCCCGATGCCAACAGGGCCGACGGCTCTGTGGTGTTCGGCTATGGCCACGCCCAGACCGTGGTGCAGGTGTTGAAGCAGGCCGGCGACAATCTGACCCGCGCCAACATCATGAAGCAGGCGGCAAGCCTCAAGGACTTCGCACCCGACACGCTGCTGCCCGGCGTCACCATCAACACCAGCGCCACCGATTTCCACCCGATCGAGCAGCTGCAGATGATGCGCTTTGAGGGCGAGAGGTGGCGGCTGTTCGGCCCGGTCATCAACGGCGAGATCGGCGGCTGAGCAGCGCTTCGCCGGCGCGCGGCTAATTCTTGCCGACGGTGCGGATCGGCCGGCCCTGGGTGATGAAGGCGTAGTGGCCGTTGGCGATTGAGCCGATCATCAAGGCCTCGACCACCGGCTCGGCGATCTCGCCGGCCGCGGCCCAGTCCACCACGAAATTGGCGCCGGTGCCGCCGCGCACGTCGGTGTTGGCGATGAAGGCCTCGATGGTGGAGAATGGCTTCAGCGCCACCGGCGCCTTCAGATAGCTTTCCACGAGCTTGCCCGCGGTGTCGAAATAGCCGATCCTCCGGATCACCAGCGGCCTGGTTTCCGAGGCGTTGTGGATGCTCAGCGTCACCGAGAAATCGCCGCGCAACCGGCCGTGGCTCATCGACACGCTGGAATAGGCCGGCACGTAGAACCCGCCCGACACCCCGAGCGGCTCCGCCGGCAGCGCGGTCAGCGAATCGGCGAAGCTCTGCTCGATCGGCGGCGCGCTCTGTGCTGCGCTGCGCGGCATCGGCAGCAGCGCCAGCGCGCCAAGCGCCAGCACGGCCACGCCGGCGTGCCGCATCGGCGCGCGGCGAGCGCCTGGAATTAATGCTTTGACCGACATGGCTGCGCCCTTACTGTAGGAGTCCGAGGGTCGATCAATGGCCGCCACTGCATGCACGAACTCATTCGCGATATCACCCTGTGCATCCTGTTTGCATGGATGCTCGGACTTCTGGCGCATTTCTTCCGGCAACCGCTGATCCTCGCCTATCTTATCGCCGGCTTCGTGATTGGTCCATTCGGCCTAAAGTGGGTGGAGTCGCAGCAGTCGATCGGGATCATCTCCGAGCTCGGCCTGATCTTCATGCTGTTCATGATCGGGCTGGAAATCGACCTGAAGAAGATCGTGCGCGCCGGCCCGGTGATCCTGTTCGCCGCCGGCTCGCAATTGGCGGGCGGCATGCTGCTCGGGCTGTTGCTGTTCGCAAGCATCGGCGCATCGATCGCCGGCGGCTTCGACGCGGTCTATCTCAGCGTCGCCTGCGCGCTGTCCTCCACCGTGATCATCGTCAAGCTGTTGTACGAAAAGCACGAGCTCGACACCCTGCCCGGCCGCGTCACGCTCGGCGTCTTGGTGCTGCAGGACGTGTTCGCGATCCTGTTCCTGGCGGTGCAGCCGAGCCTCGGCAATCTACAGACCGGCGTGTTTCTGCTGTCGATCGGCCGGGTCGCAGCACTGGTGGCGACCGCGCTGGCGTTGTCGCGCTATGTGCTGCCCTGGTTGTTCCACCGCATCGCGCGGACGCCTGAACTGGTGCTTCTCGGCGCGCTGGCGTGGTGCTTTCTGATCGGCGAAATCGCCGAACAATTGCAGCTGTCGCGCGAGATGGGCTCGCTGGTCGCCGGCGTCTCGCTGTCGACCTTTCCTTACGCGCTCGACGTCACCGCCAAGGTGACGACGCTGCGGGATTTCTTCATCACGCTGTTCTTCGTGGCACTCGGCATGACTATCCCGATCCCCAACCTGTCGGTGATTGGGCTTGCGCTGCTGATCGCCTTCTTCACCGTGGCGAGCCGGGTCGCGACCACCTTCCTGCCGCTCTATCTGATGAAGCAGGGGCTGCGCGCCAGCCTATTGCCGGCGATCAACCTCGCGCAGATCAGCGAGTTCTCGCTGGTGGTGATCCAGACCGGCGTCCTCGCCGGCCACATCCAGACCGCGACCGCGAGCGCGGTGTCGTTCGCCTTCGTGCTGCTGGCGGTGCTCTCCACCTTCGTCCTGGCGCGCAGCGACGCGCTCAGCCGCCGCGCCATCGCAACATTGAAGCGGCTCGGCCTGCGCGATCTCGACCACGTCCATGCTGCCGACGGCGCCGGCCCCGGCGCGGCGCGACGCATCGTGCTGCTCGGCTTCTACCGCGCCGCCAGCGCGCTGGTCGCCGAGATCGAGCGGCAGAACGTCGCGCTGCTGGAGCAGATCACCGTGGTGGATTTCAACCCGATGGTGTTCCGCACTTTGGCCGATCGCGGCGTCCACGTGATCTATGGCGACATCAGCCATGTCGACACGCTGCAGCACGCCGGCATCGGCGCCGCCGAGATCGTGATCCTCAGCGTGCCGGATGCGCTGTTGAAGGGCGCCACCAACCAACGACTGGTGCGCCACGTCCGCGCGCTCAATCCCGGCACGAAGATCGTCGCCACCGCCGACCTGTTGGCCGATGTTGGGGAACTCTACGCCGCCGGCGCCGACTACGTCACCGTGCCGCGGCTGTCCGACGCCCACGAGCTATTCTGCGTCATCGAGGCGGCCCAGCAGCAGCTGTTGGACGACAAGCGCGCCGAACTCGACGCCCGGCTCGGCGAGCGCCGCGAGGTGCTGCCGTAGCTGGTTTGGTTGCCTTGCCTGGCTTGGTTGCCCTGCCTGACTTGGCTGCCGAGGTTGACTTGGCCGCGCTCCCCGCACAGGGCCGTCATTCCGGGGCGCTAGGGCGATCGCCCGAGCGAACCCGGAATCTCGACGCGGCTGGTTTACCGCCCGTCCGCGTTGCAGATTCCGGGTTCGCGCGCAGCTGACGCTGCGCCCGCCGCGGAATGACGGTCTCATTTCGGATCGACCGTGCGCCGTCGTCATCTGATTTGGATCGAGCGCCGATCGCCATTTCGCATTGAGCGCCGACGCGTCGAAGCTGACCGGACCACATCAGTAAAATCGGTTCCGTCACGGAACTCTGGTCCGTGCGCCGACTTGTCGTGCACCGTACATATGCGGGCAACATCCGCGATCCGTTGATCGACATCGCGGAGACCTCCGAAGGAACGCCGCCATGCATCTGTCCAATGAAAGCATTCTGGTCATCGTCTTTGTCGGCATCGTCGCCGGCTGGCTGGCCGGCCTGATTGTCCGCGGCACCGGCTTCGGCCTGATCGGCGATCTGATCATCGGCGTCGGCGGCGCGCTGCTCGCCAGCCTGTTGTTTCCGCGGCTCGGCCTGCATCTCGGCACTGGCCTGGTCTCGGCGATCA
Source organism: Rhodopseudomonas sp. (assembly GCF_036404135.1). GTDB lineage: Bacteria > Pseudomonadota > Alphaproteobacteria > Rhizobiales > Xanthobacteraceae > Rhodopseudomonas_A. The sequence continues at coordinate 49,138 of NZ_DASWPE010000064.1, forward strand.
TCTATTCGGCGATCGGCGCGGTGCTGCTGCTGTTGATCGTGCGGCTGATCCGCGGCCGCGGCAGATTCTAGCGCGGCAGCGACAACCATCCGACGCAAAAAATGGCCGGACCGCTTGCCCGGTCCGGCCATTCGTCGCCAGGTCTGCCCCACCCGCCGCGGCGGGTCTTAATCGGCGATCGCGGCGCCCGCCGCGGTCTCATCGGCCGCGGCAGCAGCGGCCGCGACCTGATACAGCGCCGGCGTGATCTCCGGCGTCGGCCGAAATTCGATCAGAATGTCCTGCGTCAGCACCGGCGCCTCGACGCCGAGCCGGGCTTCGATCCACTGCCACAGCCCGCGGATTTCGTCCGCAGACTTGCCGGCCGGCGCGTATTCCGACACGGCGAGGCCGAGGCCGAGCGCGTCCTGATGGTCGTTGCGCATCATGATATAGGGCAGCGCCAAAACGCCCGCGGCATCCAGCGCCGCCTCGTCGGTCAGCGTGGTGGCGGCATGGGCGATGCGCTGACCGCGATACGGGGTCTGGTTCAGCACATAGGCGAACGGCCGGTCGCAGCCGCGGATCGCGGCCAAGGTCGGCGCGGTGGCCTCGATGTCGGCGACGCTCGGCCGCACCGGGATCAGGCACAGATCGGCGCAGGCCAGCGCCGCCTCGGTCAGCGCGCTGATGCCGCCGGCGGTGTCGATGATGGTCAGCGTCACACCGGCGCGGTCGAACGTCGCCAGCCGCTGCGCGACGTCATCGGCGCTGGAGAGCGCCTCGACCGCCGGCTGCGCATTGGTGCGGCGGCCGCGCCAGTTCGACAGCGTGCCCTGCGGGTCGGTCTCGATCAGCCGGACCGCATGGCCGTGCTGCATTGCGGCGAGCGCCAAGCCGATGGCGAGCGTGCTCTTGCCGCTGCCACCCTTTTGGGTGGCCAGAACGATGGTATGCATGATGTGTCCCTCTGAATTGGTGATTGCGAATACGCGACCTACGCGGCATTCCAACCAATTCTTGGCTTGGACCTTCCGGGTTCGATCTGCGGTCTTTGGCACGATCGCGCCGCCCGAATCAGCAACATCTTCAAGATGCGTCAGTATGACGATTTCGTATAGTTAGTATGACTACTTGTTAGGCGGACTACTTACCTGATCTTGGCGCTTACCAGGAGCGACGGCGACACTACGCCGCGTGTATCTGCCGTTGCGGTCAGCGCCGCAGCACGGCCGGGATACCGCCAAGGCGTCGCCAACGCAGCGCCGCCAGGGCTTTGCCGCACCCATGACTCACCACCGCGCCATCAGCTGCAGCCGGTAATAGTCGAAGTCGCGACCGCCCGCCGCCACCACGTAGCCGCCGGCATAGACGTGGGAATACAGCGCGTGGAGCTGCAGGAATTTCGAAGCGTCCCAGACCATGTCGAGCTGAGCGATTCGCGCGACGTCGAGCGAGCTGGAATTCTTCGCGGTGATCAGCGTGCCGGTCGGGCCATAGACCGAATCCGCGGCCGTGGCCTTGCGCAGCACATTCCAACTCGCCCCCAGCGTCAGCGTCGGCCCGACAAACAGCTGCAGATAGGGTTGCAGGTTGATCAGGTTGGACACCGAGACCAGCGACATTTCCGACACCACGCTGGCCGCCGGATAGGCGGCGACGAAGGTGCGGAAGCGGCCGTCGTTCAGATTGGAATCGCCGGAGGCGTAGTGGCCACGCAGCCCGAGCTTCGGCGTCACCGGCGTCGCATCGCCGAGCGCGAACGGCTTCAACCGCTGGCCGAGATCGGCGAAGCCGCCGACCGCGTCGATGCTGGCGGCGCCGAAGCTGCCGCCCTGCCTCGCCGCCTCCGCCGCCATCTCGAAGCCGTGCGCCTTCAACGCCAGCCGGAGGCCTGCGGTCCAGCGATCCTCGCTCGCGGTGCCGCGGCGATAGCTGACGCTGTCCTGCTGCTTGGCATAGCCGTAAAGGTCCAGCGTCCCCGGCAGGCCGAACGGCGACTTCAATGTGAGGTAGCCGCCGCGAAACCGCTCGGCACCGAGCGTCGCGTCGTCGAACAGCCCTTCCATGATATCCACCGGCCGCGCCGTAAAGCCGCGCAGCGTCAACGCGGCGTCGTCATATTCGGCGAGCGCGCCGTCGAACGAGCGGCGCAGATTGGTCGGGTCGCGCACCGCCAGCCAGCGCGACGGGCCGAGCCACAGCTCCTGCCGGCCGCCGCGCAGCGTCAGCCTGCCGTCGCCGGCGGGCAGGATCAGATCAAGAAAGCCGTTGCGCAGATCCGGGCTGCTGCGATCGAAGGCGCGCTGCACCGGCCGGCCGTCTTCGGCGGCGGCATCGACCTGCACGAAGGCGCGAAACAGGCTCCAGTGCAGATCGACGTGCTGGAAAATCCGCTCCTGGCTGGAAGCCCAGGCATAGCCGCTGCGGCCGAGCCCGAACAGATAGCGATCGTAGCCGTCGAGCCGATAGCGCACCTCGCCGCCGAGCGACAGCCAGGCGCCGCTCCATTCGGCGATGCGGATGTATTTGAGGCGCTCCCAGTCTGACAGCTCCTTGCCGGCGAGATAGGAGTAGTCCTCCTGCCAGCGATACAGTTTGAACGCGGTCTTGCGTTCGGTGCCCTCCGGCTCGTCCTGCGCCTTGACGGCAGCGCCGCAGAGCCACAGCAACGCCGCCAGCGCCGCGCCGGTTGTTACGATCCACTGACCGAGCTTCAAGGATTGCCGCCATTGCCGAGAGGAGGTAATCGGCAAATTGTGCGAAGTTCCGTGCGCCCGATAAAGCGCAGATTGCGCGGCGCGCGGCGATTGCGGCTATTCGACGCGCAGCGACTGGGGATACTTCTGGCCGGCGCGGCGAACTAATCATAGCTTAGTTGCGAGGAAGCGATGCAGTGCAACATAATTGGCGCGGTGATGCCACTGAAAGAGGTAGCGCGTTCCGCATGATTTGTCGCGGTGCAGCGATGGGATCACTGACCTCGTTAGACGTTCTCGACCAACTCTGAGGCTAACTATCAACGCCACGACAAGAGAGCAACGTCGCGGCGACGGCAGCGCGCTCTGCTCCCCCCTTGCGGGCAGGGCAATCGCATATGAAAGTTGGCGGTTGCTGCGAGGATCACCCTCCCCTGGAGGGGGAGGGTCGCTCGCACAGCGAGCGGGGTGGGGTGGCGAAGAATTCATCCGCCGTGCACGCTGCTCACCGCACCCCGGCGTGCACCGCGCTTCGCGCGGTCACCGCCGACCCTCCCCCTCCAGGGGAGGGTGAAGAGAGCTGCGAGGCAATGGCCTGCGAAAATCCATGTGCGATCGCCCTGCCCTTGCGGGGCGGGGAGCAGAGGCGCTGCGGTCTCTCGGAAGCGCGTGAGGAGGCGTGCGAACTTGCAACGACGACGCCAAGCACCGCCGCATCAGCACCGCCGCAGCAGCGCGTTCTTTCGCCGCAGCCCAGCCCTACTCCGCCGCGACGAATTTGCCGTCCTTGACCGTCAGCAGGATGCGGGCGCGGGCGTCGAGGCCAAAGCGGTCGGTCGCGGTGAAGTTGTAGACGCCCTGGCTGGCGGCGATCTCGCGCTCGGTGAGCAACGCGGCGCGGACCGCGTCGCGGAATTCCGCGGTGCCGGGCTTGGCCGTCTGCAGCGCCACCGGCACCACCCGCTTCAGCACTACGAACACGTCGGAGGCATAGCCGGCGAACGCGCTGCGGCTGTTCGGCCCGTACTTGCTCTCATAGGCCTCGTTCAGCATAAGCCCGGGCTTTTTGGTCGGCGCGCTGTCGGGCTGGCCTTCCGGATCCATCACCGGGCCGGACGCCATCACCACGCCGTCCGCCGCGGCGCCGGCGATGCGGATGAAATCGGCCACCGCGGCGCCGTGGGTCTGGTAGATCAGCCCCTTGTAGCCGGCGTCGCGCAAGCCGATCTGCGGCATCGCCGCGGCGGTGCCGGAAGCGCCGACCAGGATCGCGTCGGGATGGGCCACCACCAGTTTCGCCGCCTGGGCGGCGACCGACGTATCGCTGCGTGAAAACCGCTCGTCGTTGACGATACTGAAGCCGAGCGGCACGCCCTGTGCCTTCAAATCGGCGTACCACTGATCGCCATAGCCATCGGCAAAGCCGAGATAGCCGACGGTTCTGACGTGATGCGCCTTCATGTGCAGATACAGCACCTCTCCGACCAGCGGCACCGGCGGCGGCATCGCAACCGACCACTTCGCGATTTGCGGCGTAAACGGCAGCGGCGCCAGGCTGAAATGCGGAATCCCGGCCTCTTGAGCGATCGCGGCGATCGCCAGCGCCGGCGCCGTGGTCGAGGAGCCGATCAGAATGTCGGCCCGGGCCTCGCCGACGAGGCGCCGCGCGTTGGCGGTCGCGGCCGCGGCATCGCCACCATCGTCGAGCACGATGGTCTTGATCGCAAAGCCGCCGATCTGCTTCGGCACGAATTCCAGCGCGTTGCGCTCCGGAATGCCGAGCGCCGCTGCGGGTCCCGTGGTGCCGATCGAGACCCCGACGACGATGTCGCCGCTCTCCGCCCGCGCCGCGCCGGGCTGCGCCACGGCCGCCAGCAGCAATGCCACAACGCCAAGCCCGCGCATGCTCTCCCCTTGCGATCGTGATTTGTTGGGGTCGATCGAACCGGCTGGCGGCGGTTTCGTCAAGCGGCATGCGCCTGAACGGGGATGCGCTCAGCGCGCGGCGAACCGCCAATCCGCACGCTCGATCACCAGATCGATGAAGGTGCGCACCTTGGCCGACAACAGCCGCGAGGTCGGATAGACGATGTGGATCGGCAAAGGCGGCGGCTCGAATTTGCGCAGCACCACTTTCAAGCGCCCGGCGCTAAGCCCGTCGGCGGCCTGATAGGCCAGCACGCGCGTCAGCCCGCCGCCCTGCTCGGCATGCCAGATCGCGGCGTCGGCGACGTTGGTGGTGAAGCGCGGGGTGCAGGCGATGCGGATTTCGCGGCCGGCGTCATCGAAGCGCCAGTCCGGCGCCGCCGCCAGCGCGCCGAACTGGATGGTGTCGTGCTTGGCGAGCGCCGCCGGAGTCTTCGGCACACCGCGGGCCGCGAGATAGTCCGGCGACGCCACCACGATCCGCCGCATCTCGCCGACCGCGCGGGCCACCAGGCTGGAATCCGGCAGATGCCCGATCCGGATCGCGCAGTCGACGCCGTCTTCGACCAGGTTGACGACGCGATCGGTCAGCCGCAATTCGCCGGCGACCTCGGGATAGCGCTTCAGCCAGGCCGAGATCAGCGGCGTGACATGGACCCGGCCGAAGCCGACCGGCGCCGACACCACCAGCCGCCCGGCCGGCCGGGTGCGCTCAGCCTGCGCCGAATTTTCCGCCTCCTCGACGTCGGCGAGGATCCGCCGCGCCCGCTCCAGATAGCGGGCGCCGACATCGGTCAGCGTCACCGAGCGCGTGGTCCGTTGCAGCAGCCTGGCGCCGACGCGGTCTTCCAGCGCCGCGACCAGCCGCGTCACCGCCGACGGCGACAACCCGAGCTTGCGCGCCGCCGGCGCGAAACCCGTGAGGTCGGCGACCGCGACGAAGGCGGTCATGGCGTCGAGGCGGTCCATGGCAGCATTTCATATCCTGCAACAATGAAGTGTCAATGCCGCCGATTGCTGCGCGCGGCCGGCGACCCATATTGGCCCCACAGCGCACCATGACCGGGAGCACATCCGATGGGTGACACTCACAGCTATTCCAGCGACGTCGCCTTCACGCCCGCGGTGAAGGCGATCCAGACCCGCAAGGGGTCGCGCGAAGGCTATGCCAGGGTGGAGCAGCACGGCGGCTGGAAGAGCGTGGTCGATGACGACCTCGCCGGCTTCCTCGCGGCACAGACCAGCTTTTTTCTCGCCACCGCGTCGGCCGACGGCCAGCCCTATGTGCAGCATCGCGGCGGCCCCGCCGGCTTCATCCACGTGCTTGATCCGCAGACGTTGGCGTTCGCCGATTTCACCGGCAACCGGCAATACATCACCCAGGGCAATCTGTCGGAAAATCCCAAGGCGCATATTTTCCTGATCGACTACGCGCATCGCCAGCGCATCAAGATCTGGGGCGAAGCCCGCGTGGTGGAGGACGATCCGGCGCTGCTGCGGGCGCTGATGCCGCCGAGCTACCGGGCGCGGCCGGAGCAGGCGATCGTGTTCAAGATCACTGCCTGGGACAGCAATTGCCCGCAGCACATTCCGCAGAAATTCGATGCCGCCGACGTCGCCGCAGCGCTGGCTTCGCGCGACGCCCGGATCGCGGAACTCGAGGCGGCGCTGGCGGCACAACGCGCCGATGCCTGACGGCACCCGCGGCAACGACCCGCTATCCCGCGCGCGACGTTCGCGCTAAAGCGCTGGCATGACCAGCGACACCCTGCCCCCGCCCGCGGACAGCCCGTGCCAACCCTGCGGCGCCTGCTGCGGCTATTCGGAGAATTGGCCGCGCTTCACCACCGAGGACGACGCCGCGCTGGATCGCATTCCGGAGCAGTTCGTCAATGCGCGGTTGTCGGGGATGCGCTGCGACGGCCAGCGCTGCAGCGCGCTGACCGGGCAAATCGGGGTCAACACGGCGTGCGGGATCTATCAGCTGCGGCCGGAGGTGTGCCGCACCTGCCAGCCTGGCGATCCGGAATGCGCCATGGCGCGCCGGCGCTACGGCCTGCCGCCGCTCAACGCAGCCTGATCAGTCGCCCCGTCAGGCCGACGCGGCGTGGCCAAGATCGTCGTCGAGATCGTGCGCGATCTGCGGGAAGCTCGACAACGGCTTGGTCGACAGCGTGATCGGCTTGCGGTGGCCGGAATAGGCCGCCGCGGTCGGCCGGAACGCCTTGGCGTCGCGCGACAATGCGTACAGCGTCGAACCGACGCGGCCGCCGAGCTGGATCAGCTCGCGCTCCTCGCAACTCGAGGCGATCGACAGCGCCAGCGAATGCAGATGGCTGCGGCGGTAGCAGAACAGCGCCAGCATCGCCCGAACCTCGGACGAGACGCTCTCTACAAGTTGCGGAAGTCCGCTTTCGCTGGCGCGATACATCTCGCCAAGCAGATCCTCGCGGACCGGGCAGAAATCGTTCTCAAACGCTTCTCGACTGGACCACATGCGCTTTCTCCACAACCAGAGAATGCAGGGCAATTCGTTAACGAGGGGTTAACCGAACCACCTGTTACCGTTACCAGGGTCTTGAAATTCATCGACGAATCAGAGTGGCCACGGAACCGGCCGGTCACGATCATGCGATCGGCGCCAGTTCCGGCGCGTCGGCCAAGGGCGGCCGCGCCGCCTCGACGCGGTTGCGGCCGTTCATCTTAGCCCGGTAGAGCGCGTTGTCGACCCGCGCCAGCAGCACCTCCGGGACGTCGCCGAGCACGCATTCGGCGACGCCGAAACTGCAGGTCAGCCTGCCGACCTCATCGAAGCCGGTGCTGGCGATGGTGGTGCGCAGCTTCTCGGCGAACCGCACCGCGGCGTCCTCGTCGGCCCCGACCAGCAGGATGGAAAATTCCTCGCCGCCCCAGCGCGCCAGGAAATCGCTCTGCCGAACGCTGCGCGACAGGATCTTGGACAGCCGCACCAGCACCCGATCGCCCATCAGATGACCATGGACGTCGTTGACCTCCTTGAAGTGATCGACGTCGCACATCAGCAACGAGAACGGCGTCTGGTGGCGATTGAAACGCACGATCTGCGCGTCCAGCCCCTCGTTGAAAACCCGGCGGTTGAACATTCCGGTCAGCGGATCGGTGGTGGCCTGCAGCCGCAGGCCGCGCGCCAGCTCCTGCAGTTCGAGGCTTTTTTCGGCCTGGATGCTGTCGCGGATGCCGTGCTCCCGGCCGTAGAAGTAGAACAGTGCCATGATCGAGAACTGCAGCGTGATGACGATGCCGAGAAACCGGGTGGGGAAGATGCCGGTGACCGGAAACACGATCAGCAGCGACCATTCTCCCTCGCCGCCGGGCCGGCAGAGCACGTAGGCCGGCACGCCGTCGGCGGTGGTCCAGACCGACTCGACGATCTCGCGCGGCATCATGGTCTTGGCCTGCCGCCCCGGCCCCGACCGCAGATCGTGCGCCGGGCGCGGCCATAGCGTGCTGCGCAGCATCTCGGTGCGATTGGACAGCATCACCACGCCGTCGGCGTTGACGAAGTAGAACGCCTGGTCGAACGACAACAGGCTGGTTTCGAGTCGCTCCAGCGACTTCTTCAGCACCACGACGCCGATCACGCGGCCGTCGGCGCCGCGAACCGGCATGCTGGAGCCGTAGGTTCGCATTCCGGTGGTCGGATCGCGTTCGAAGCGACGGTCGGCCAGCCCGGCCATCGAGTTCTGGAAATACGCCTCGGCCGCTTCGCTCGGCAGGCCGCGATCTACCGCCTCGCGGCGATCCGAGGAGGCGATCACCGCACCGGAGGGGTCGAGCACTAGGCCGAACAGCGCACCGGCCGCCTCGACGTCGAGTTGCAGCGCCTCCAGCACCCGCTGTTCGGTTCCGGAGCCGCCGCCGCCGAGAAGCACCGGCAGCGCCGGCGAGGCGGCGAGCGATTTCACCATGGCGTCGAGCACCGCGGCCTCGCTGGCTACACGATTGACCAGCAGTTCGGCGTCGCCGCGGGCCTCCGCCTCGAGATTATGTTTGTAGCTGCTGCCAAGACGACTGGTCAGTACCCATCCGCAGGCAAGGATCACGACCATCGCGACCATCGTCCAGATGAACTGGCGGCGCAGATACGCGGTGTAGCGCGCCGAGGCCACCGTATCGACCAGCGCCTGGCTCCAGAACGCCCAGCACAGCGCGGTGAGCGCACAAGCGAGCAAACCGCGCACCAGTTGGATGGGAATGCCGGTCAGTTCGATAAAACCATCGCGATTGAGGACGTTGGCCGGCCAGAACGGCGCCGGCGAGACAATGATGCCGGCCGCCACGCCGTAGATCGCCAGCACCATCGCCAGCAGCGTCAGCAGGCGCCGGCTGACCGGCGGATGCAGCAGGGCGCGTTGCGCCACCACCAGGCTGGCGCCGATCGCGCCGACGAAACCCAGGCTGTAGCGCGCCACGGCGTTGGACGCGGACAGGCCGCCGAGCATGCCGGCGCCGACAATCAGTCCGATGATGGACAGATAGATCCAGGTGTCCGGCAGTTTGTATCCGAGCCGGATCGCGCCCCTGCGGGCGTATTCCACCAGGAACAGATACGACGCCGTCATCACCGCAAGCCGCAGCGCCTCGAACGGCGCGCTGTCGCCGAGTATCAGCGCACCGAGGTCGAGCCATTCGGCCAGCCCGTGAATCAGCGCGAACGTCCCGAACAGCCAAATATCGACGGTGCCGCCGAGCCCGCCGCGCGCGATCGCCAAACAGGCGGCGCCGAGCAGGATGAAGGCCATGCCGTAAAAGAAGAAGATGAAATCAAGCTGTGATTGCAGGAACGAGGCCATGGTCCACGCGTGTTGCGAATGCCGGCCTCCTTCGCGAACACCGCTTCGTCGAGAGGTTCCTGCCGCCCGGACAGCATAGCTACCTCGCCCCGCGATATCGTTAATTTCCGAGCGCGTACAGTTACTAGGTCGCGCCGGCTGCTGGCGCGGCGGCAGCCGGCGGCGGCGTGATTCTGACCGTCAGCGGCGCGCTGGCGATGGGAAACGGCGATGAAGATCGGCGTGCTGAGTGGCTCGCTGCCGGCGATGCTGGCTGGCGCTTGCGTGCTAGGACTCGGCGGGCGCAGGCCCATCCCGCGCCGTCACTCCGGGGCGCGAGAGCGATAGCTCGAGCGAACCCGGAATCTCGCGCCATGCCACGGCGCTGCTGCGACGGACTCGTTGCAAGATTCCGGGGTCGCGCGCAGCTGCGCTGCGCCCGCCCCGGAATGACTGGGTTTCACGCATTGACCGCGAGCCAGATCGACAGCGCAAAGCCGGTGAGATGATGCAGCGCCTGGTCGGTGCCGATCAGCCACCAGAACCATGGGTGATCGCGGGTGACGTCGAAAGTGGCGACGCAGAAGCCCTTGGCGCGGTCGATCAGGATGTGAATCGCAAAATCGATCAGCCCGATGAACCAAAATCGCGGCGCCAGGATCAGCATCAGCGCGGTGGTCAGCGCCAGATGAATCGAGCAATGCACCAACAATGGCCAGGCCCAGCCGGTCTTGCCGTCCTTGCCGATCGCCATCCAATGGGTCTGCAGGAAGAAATCCGCCACCACATGCTTGGCGGTGAGCACCAGCATCCATCCGCTCAGCGCGCCCACGGCGACCGAAGACGATAATGATGGAAACAACAAGCGAGCGCCCTTTGCTGGCTGGACACGAACGGCAGCGCAATCGACAGAGCGCATCGCGCCGCCGACCGTCCACCCCGCCGATCGCAGCACAGCACCTGCACCACGCGGACCATGCACGCGAACCCGGCAATTTATGACACTTCAAGGCGTGAAATGCACGCCCGGAGCGGGATTTTACGCCTCGCAAGGCTACCAGCGCGGGCGCGATCGCCGCACGGCCGCGGCGGAATCCATCCGAACAAAACGGTAACAAAGTAGCAGCGATCCCGCGCCCGACGTCAGCTCGCTTTGCTGCGGTCGACCACCCCGTCCGAGGCCTGCGTCCTCAGCTCCGCAATGCGGCGCTTCAGCGCCGCCTGCTGCGGGTCCCGCGTCACCGCGGCACGCGCTTCGGCAATCGCGGCGGCGAGGTCGGGCAGTTCGAGCACGCCGTCGAAGCAGGGCTTGGCGAGCTGATCGATGATCAGATTCCAGTCGGCCTGGCGCTGCCGCAGCGCCGCGCCGGTGCCGTGAATGAGGGTCGCGGTGTGCACGATCGCGGCGGCGGCCGCCGGCTGCTTGATCAGGGCGCGATCGATCATATGCAGCCAGCGCTCGACCAGCGCGCGTTCGCGGACGTAGCGCGGCGACAACAGCCGCCAGCGCCGCAGCGAGGCCTCGAGCTTCAGCCGGCGCACCCCGAACCAGCTCGCGGTGCTGAAGCGCAGTCGCACCTTGCGACGCGACAGCCCGGCCCAGCCGATCAGCTCCAGCGCCGGTTCGGCGATCACTTCCGGCAGCGTCGCCAGCAACTCGTCGAGCCGGAAGATCCTGACCTCGCTTGGCCCGGGCGGCCGTTGCAAAGCAAGCTGCGCCAGCCGGATCACGTCCTCATAGCACATCCGGATCGCCAATAGCCGCGCGATCTCGGTAAACAGCGCGTCGCCGACGCCGCGGCGGCCGATGAAGCGCCGCAGCCGGTCGAGATAGAGCTGCGCGTAGCTGGGACCCTGGTAGTCGATCAGCCGGAACACGCCGTCGCTGGCCGCGGGCCGCACCGCCTCCGGCAGGCCGTCGGGCAGGAACGGCGCGTCGCGACCGTCCTCGCCCATCCATTCGGCGAGCGTGGCGCGGATCGCCTCGATGAAGCCGGCCACCGGGCGGCCCGCGCTAGGTCGACGCCGGCGCCGCGGGCATCGACGCCGGCGCGGCAGCCGGCGGCGGCGCGGCGTACTCCGCCAGCCGCTGCTCCAGCCGGTCGATGTTCTGAAACAGCCGGGCGCTGGCGAGCCGCAGGAAGTAAAAGCCGAATTCCGGATTCTGCACGTACAATTCCTCGACCTGCCGATAGCTGACGCCGAGCACCGTGCCGCCCTCGATGCACTCCAGCGTCTGGGTCCGCTCGTTCAATGGCGACAGCATGCCGAGTTCGCCGACGATGGCGCCGACCGGCAGCTCGATGCCGGATTCCACCAGCCGGTAACGGCCGCTGACGATGTAGAACATGTCCTCGGCCTTCTCGTCTTTGTAGAACAGCACCTCGCCGGCGTCGCAGCGCCGCTCGGTCATGAACGGCTTCAGCCACTCCATCGACAGGTCGCTGTTGACCGATTTCTTGACGTCGCGCACCAGTTGCAACATCTGGTGCAGCCGGTAGCCGTTCAGCGGCAGCAGCACCGCATGCAGCAGCAGCGTCGGATAGGCGTGGCTGAAGATCGAGGTGGTGATCAGGATCACATTGGTGATAATGCCGAACACCCGCAGCGGGATCATCGTGCGCATGGTGGTGGTGGCGACGACGAAGATCGACGCGAAGAACGTACCGGCTTGCACGGCGAGATGGGGCGCATCCATGGGGCGACAGTTCCTGGCAGCGGAGTCACGGCTCCCCGGGACGGCGATCGCCGGGGCGTTGATGCTTGCGGCGACAATATAGCTGATCCGGACGAAATTGCCGCCCCGCAACTTGCGTGGCGGCGCATCGATTGTGTCGGGCGGCGTTGACGGCCGCCACCCGCGCAGGGCAGGCTCCGCCGAAAGCCAGGAGACCAAGATGTCGGATGCGACGGCAATCAACAGCCCCGAGAGCAACCAGCCGGTCGCGAGCGATCCGCCGATCGAGAGCACGCCGGTGCTGGAGATTGTCGGCGCCCGCGCCACGATCCGGCTGAACCGGCCGCGGCATCTCAACCGGCTATTGCCGGACGACCTCGACGCGCTCATGCAACTGTTCGACACAATCGAAAACGACCCCGCGCTGCGGGTGCTGGTGCTGACCGGCACCGGCCGGGCGTTTTCGGCCGGCTTCGATCTCGGCAAGGTCGCCGAACGCGCCGCCGCCGACGGCGCACAGCCGAGCGCTGGCGCCGCCTTCGAGGTGGTCGCCAACCGGCTGGAGGATCTGGCGCTGCCGACGATCTGCCGGCTCAATGGCGGGGTCTATGGCGGCTCCACCGATCTGGCGCTGGCCTGCGATTTCCGCATCGGCGCCGCGGGCTGCGAGATGTTCATGCCGGCGGCACGGCTCGGCCTGCACTACTACAAGAGCGGCATCCGCCGTTACGTGTCGCGGCTCGGCGTCGACAACGCCAAGAAGCTGTTCCTCACCGCGCAGAAGATCGACGCCCGCGAGATGCTGCGGATCGGTTATCTCACCGCGCTGGTGCCGATGCAGCGGCTCGACGCCGAGGTCGATGCGCTGGCGAGCATTCTGGCCGGCAACGCGCCTGTGGCGATGGCGGGCATGAAGCGCGCGATCAACGAATTCGCCCGCGGCGAGCTCGACGAGGCCGCCGCCGACCAGCGCGCCCGCGACAGCATGCAAGGCACCGAGATCAACGAGGGCATCGCCGCGTTCAAGGAAAAGCGCGCGCCGCGGTTTTGAGCTCTTACCTCTTACCGCGTCGTCCCTGTGCAGGCAGGGGCCCATCAACCCTGGCGTCTGGTATCTATAGCGTTTTCGAGCGAAGTGGATCCCGGTTCGCGTGAAGAAAACGCGTCAAAATAAGAATCTAGAGCTCCGGTTCTGATTCTATCAGAACCGGAATAGCTCTAGGTGCGTGAGGGCACCGCGCTTCTTCCTTCTCCCCTTGTGGGAGAAGGTGGCGCGGACGAAGTCCGCGTCGGATGAGGCGGGCCACAGAACGATAGCTACCCCTCACCCGGCAGCCTTCGGCTGCCACCCTCTCCCACAAGGGGAGAGGGAAGAAAGATCGCGCCTCACTCCCCCACGAAGGTCGCGACCTCGTCGATCGGCGCGCGGCTGGTGCGATAGGAGTTGATCTTGTGGCCGGTGTCGGCGAAGCCGAACGAGATGCCGCACACCACGCGGCGATCCTCGCCGAGGCCGAAATGCTGGCGCACCACCGCCGAATGCATCGCCAGCGCCGCCTGCGGCACGCTGGCTATGCCGAGCGCCTGCGCCGCCAGCATGAAATTACCGACATAGCCGCCGCAATCCACCGCGCCATAGACCCCGAGCGCCTCGTCGCTGGTGATGATGGCGACGTGCGGCGCGCCGAAAAACCTGAAGTTCTCCAGCATCTGCCTGGCATAGGCCGCCCGGTCGCCCCGCCGAATGCCGAGCGTGTCATAGAGCTGAAAGCCGCTCTGGCGGCGGCGCGTCTGATACACCCCGCGATATTCCCGCGGAAATTCGAAGTCGCCGCCAGCCGCCACGCCCGACGCCGCCACCGGATACAGCGCGTCGCGGAATTTCTCGGTCTCCTCGCCCGAGGTGATCACCACCTGCCAGGGCTGGCTGTTGCACCACGAGGCGGTGCGCTGCGCGGCGCCGAGAATCCGCGCGATGATCGCGCGCGGCACTTGTTCGGATTTGTAGGCGCGGCAGGAATGCCGCTGCGTCAGCAGAGATTCCAGCACGTCGATCGGGGCGGTGTCGGCGATAGTGGACGTCATGCGCAATCTCTCCAATTCCCGGCGTCATCCTGAGCTGCTCGGCCCGGCAGCGCTACGCGCTGACGGGGCGAGCCTCGAAGGATGCTGTCTTGCGAAACCCGCGACGCGACGCCGTCGCCCTTCGAGGCTCGCCGAAAACGGCGAGCACCTCAGGGTGACGGCTCGAGAGGCAAAGGTGAACTCTATAGCGTTTTCGAGCGAAAGTGGGGCCCGGTTCGCCTGAACAAAACGCGTCAAAATAACAATCTAGAGCTCCGGGTCTGATTCTATCAGAACCGGAATAGCCTCTAGCGTCCCCGCGTCGGAATCTGGTTGAACGGCACGTCCTTGTCGACCCGGATGTCGCCGGGCAGACCGAGCACGCGCTCGGCGATGATGTTGCGCATGATCTCGTCGGTGCCGCCTTCGACGCGGGTACCGGGCGCGCGCAGCAGCATCGCCTGGAATTTGCCGGCGGCCTCGGCCTCCGGCCCCGACAGCACGCCGGCGGCGCCCTGCAGCTCCAGCGCATACATCGCCACCTCCTGGATCATCGAGGCCGCCACCAATTTGCCGATCGAATTCTCCGGCCCCGGCCGCTCGCCCTTGGACAACGCCGAGATCGCGCGCAGGCTGGTGTATTTCAGACCGGAGGCCTTCACCGCCCAATTCGCCAGCTTGGAGCGCACCGCGCGGTCGTCGAGCGCCGGGCCATCCTGCAACATCAGGTTGCTGCAATAATCGAACAGTTCCGGAACGCCGGTGGTGATCTGCGCGCCGATCGACAGGCGTTCGTTCATCAGCGTGGTCAGCGACACGTTCCAGCCGTCGTTGACGGCGCCGAGCCGCTGCGCGTCGGGGATCCGCACGTCGGTGAAATACACCTCGTTGAATTCCGACTGGCCGTTGGCCTGCTTGATCGGCCGGATCTCGACGCCCTGGCTCTTCATGTCGAGGAAGAACATGGTGAGCCCCTTGTGCTTCGGCACATTGGGATCGGTGCGGGTGATCAGGATGCCGTAGTCCGAATAATGCGCGCCCGACGTCCAGATCTTCTGGCCGTTGACGATCCAGTCGGAGCCGTCGCGCTCGGCGCGGGTGCGCAGGCCGGCGACGTCGGAGCCGCCGGACGGTTCGGAAAACAACTGGCACCAGATCTGTTCGCCCGACGCCAATGGCGGCAGGTAGCGCCGCTTCTGCTCTTCCGAGGCGTAGGCCATCAGCGTCGGTCCGCACATGCCGTGGCCGATGATGAACAGGAAGCTGAGCTTGCCGAACGCGCCCTCCTCCTGCTGCCAGATCACCCGCTCGATCGGCGAGGCGCCGCGGCCGCCATATTCCTTCGGCCAGTGCAGGCAGGCCCAGCCGGCGTCGGCCTTTTTCTTCTGCCAGGCCTTGGCGACTTCGAGCGCATCGGCGCCGTCGAGCGCGAGGCGGCCGAGCGAGGATTTGCGCAACGCCTCCTCATATTGTTTCGGCGCGTTGCCGGCGATCCAGGCTTTCGCCTCAGCGCGAAACGCGGCTTCTTGCGGGGTGTCGTCGAAGTTCATGGCACGGCCCTTCTCTGGCGCTGTCTTCGTTCCTCTCATTGACGAGCACGCCGTGGCGCACAGGCGCTCAACGCGTCATTGCGAGGAGCTCTTGCGACGAAGCAATCCAGGCGCCTGCGTGATGCCCCTGGATTGCTTCGCTCTTCGTTCGGCGCTGCGCGCCGCCCTCGGCTCGCAATGACGAAAATCCCTGACTCTACTCACTGCGCTTTCAGACAGCCTCTCAGGATGAGGGCTACGCCGCGTTCCGCTGCCGCATCCGCTCGATCAACTGGTCCTCCCAATAGGACAGGCTGCCCAGCGACAGCGCCAGCGCGTTGGCGCGGCGATAGTACAGATGGCAGTCGAACTCCCAGCTAAATCCCATGCCGCCATGCACCTGGATGTTGTTCTTGGCGCAAAGCTGATAGGCCTGCGTGGTGCTGATCCGCGCCGATGCCGCCGCCTCCGGCAATTCCGCGGCGTCGGTAGAGAGCGCCCAGGCGCCGTAGTAACAGTTCGAGCGAGCCAAAGTGGCCGCGACATACATGTCGGCCAGCATGTGCTTGATCGCCTGGAACGAGCCGATTGGGCGGCCGAAGGCGATGCGGTCGAGCGCGTAGTCGCGGCCCATTTCCAGCGCGCGGTCGGCGCCGCCGACCTGCTCGAAGCCGATCAGCACCGCGGCGCGGTCGAGCAGCCGGGTGACGAGGCTCCAGCCTTCGCCGGCAGCACCGAGCGGCTCGGCGGCGGCGTTGCTGAAGGTGATCTCGGCCTGGCCGCGCGACGGATCGAGATTGGCGAGCTCGCGGGTCTCAACGCCGTCGGCGGAGAGATCGACCAGATACAGCGCGATATCGCTGTCGCGGCCGGTCGAGGCGGTGCGCGCGGCGACGATGGCGACATGCGCGATGGTGCCATCCGGCACCGGCGACTTGGTGCCGGTCAGCGCGTCGCCGCTGGCGCTGAGTCTGATCGCCGCCGGCTGCGGCTGGCCGCGGCCCTCGAACAGCGCCAGCGTGCCGATCGCCTCGCCCGACGCGATCCGCGGCAGCCATTTCTGCTTCTGCGCCTCGGAGCCGGCGATCAGCAGCGCTTCGGCGGCGAGATACACGGTCGAGGAGAACGGCAGCGGCGCCAGCGCGCGGCCGACCTCTTCGGCCAGCACGCAGAGTTCGAGCTGGCCTGCGCCGGCGCCGCCATAGGCTTCCGGAATCGCCACGCCGAGGAAGCCCAGCTCGGCAAAGCCCTGCCACAGCGCGCGGTCGTAGGGCGCGTGGCCTTCGAGCACCGCGCGCACCGCCTGCGGTGGGCATTTTTCGGCGAGAAACCGCCGCGCCTGTTCGCGCAATTGTTTCTGTTCGTCGGAGAAATCGAAGTTCATGGCGTTGCCCCCATGTTGACCGCGCGCAAGGCGCGGGCGCGTCGTCTCCGGAATCGATCAGGCGCTTAGCGCGGCGCCATGCGGATCGCGCCGTCGAGCCTGATGGTCTCGCCGTTCAGCATCGGGTTCTCGACGATATGCACGGCGAGTGCGGCGTATTCGGACGGATCGCCGAGCCGCGCCGGATGCGGCACCTGGGTGCCGAGGCTCTTCTGCGCGTCCTCCGGCAGTCCCTGCAACAGCGGCGTCAGGAACAGGCCGGGGGCGATGGTCATGACGCGGATGTTTAGCGACGCAAGATCGCGCGCCACCGGCAGCGTCAGGCCGACGATGCCGCCCTTGGAGGCGGAATACGCCGCCTGGCCGATCTGGCCGTCGAACGCCGCCACACTCGCGGTGTTGATGATCACGCCGCGCTCCTCGCCGATCGGCGGCGCGCTCTGCATCCGCTCGGCGACCAGCCGAATGCAGTTGAACGAGCCGATCAGATTGACCTTGATGATGCGGCTGAACTGATCAAGCGGATAGGCGCCGGTCTTGCCGACGGTCTTCACCGCGCCGCCGATCCCGGCGCAATTCACCAACACCCGGATCACGCCATGCGCGACTTCGGCTTTGGCGATGGCATCCTTCACCGGCGCTTCTTCCGAGACGTCGCCTTCGCAGGCGATCCCGCCGATCTCGGCAGCCACCTTCGCCGCATTGTCCTTGTTCATGTCGAGCACCGCGACGCGGGCGCCCTTGCCGGCAAACGCCCGCGCGGTCGCGGCCCCCAGTCCAGAGCCGCCGCCGGTGATCAGCACCGAGACGTCTTTCAACTGCATCGTCATGATCCTTTCCTGGCCCGTGCTTCGGCATTGCGAGGGCGGCGCGCTGCGCCAGCCGGACAGATGCAATCCACCGGCCTGCTGCGAAACCCTGATGCTTCGCCGCTCCTCGCCATGATGCCCTCAAACGCTGATCGCGTGTGCGGCAACCTTGGAGAAAGGAAGTCCTTGGGCGTTTCCAAATCGGTCGTTATTGTTCGTTGCGTTTCGTCCGTCCTTGGGCGCGTCCTGATCTGATGCCGGGATCGCGCGTCGCTGCTTGTCGCAGTCTCATTCGCGTCGGCTGAAACTCTGCTTCAGCGTCTGCTTTGAAGTCTGCTTTGAAGTCTCCCTGGGTCCTTGGGCGTTTCCGTGTTTCTTGTTGGTCTTGGTGTGGCGAAGTCCTTGGGCGCTCCCCCGATCTGTGTCGCGGTCAGCGCGTGAAGAAAGTCCTTGGGCGTTTCCGATGGTGGTGTTGCTGGTGGGGCAGTCTTGTTGTTGGTGGTGGGGCAGTCTTGTTTTTGTTATCGCCGAGTCTTGCTGCTCGATTGATTTCCTTATGGTGTCCTTGGGCGTTTCCGCAGTTTCTTGTTGTTCAACCTGTCCTTGGACGCTTCTTTTTTGAACTCGTTTGAAGTCTGTCCTTGGGCGTTTCCTGAGCGGTTTTGATTGAAGTGGGGGGTGTCGTTGAAGTGGGTGTTGGGCGTTTCTTCTTGGTGTTGAACCTGTTGTCTGTTGAACCTGGTGTCGTCGTACTCAGCGCTAGCTGATCGCGGGGCCCCGCCCCGGCCGTAGCAGGCCGTCGAGGATCAGCGTCTCCATATGCGCGATGTAGTCGCGGCAGACCTGATCGGTCACCGGACCGACGCCGATCGCGCGCGTCATCGAATGCCGGCCGAAGAAGAGGTGATCGCAGGCGCCGACCAGGCTGGTGTAGAACAGCACCGGATCCATCGGCCGGAATTCGCCGGCGGCGACGCCCTGCGCCAGCAGCCGGCGCTGAAAGTCGAGCAGCGGGCCGACGAAGAACTTCGACACTTCGTCGGCGGCCTCCGGGCCGCTTTCGTGCAGCATGTGGTGGATCAGCCGGTTCATGTAGGGAAACTGGTGATAGGCGCGGATCATGCCGGCGATGTGCAGCCGCATCTTGGTGGTCGGCGAGATCGGCTGCGCCAAAAGATATTCCAGATTGGCCATCTCGGTGGCGGCGTCGCGCTCCAGGAGCGCCAGCAGCAGGCCGTCCTTGTTGCCGAAATGATATTTCACCAGGGCTGCGTTGAAGCCGGACTTCACCGCGATGTCGTGCAGCGAAACGTCGATGGAATTGCGCTCGGTCATCAATTCGCCGGCCGCCACCAACAGCCGATCGGCGGTGGTGTTCTTGCCCGCCGGAAACCGATGCGAAACGCTGGTACTGAGGTGCGGCATTCCAATTCCAAATCGACAACGTGATGTGCACATAACCCGAAGCGGCGCCGAAGCTCAAGCGTTTAATTGACTGATTGACTAAATGCTAATTGGGCCATTAAATCCGCCCAACATCCCGGCAACACGCAACAAACCAGTGCCAGCCGGCCGGCGGATCGCCGTTGCGAATCGAGACAAGCGCAAGGCCGGCAGCGGGCGCAACCACCGGCACGGCAAGATTGCAAAAGCAAACGCCCCATCGCGAAGGGCGAACAGGGAGCAGGCATTGCCAACGAGCGGGGCCAATCCGCCGTCTCCAGGGAGGAACGCCGATGACCCATCCGTCGATCCATGCGCAATCGCAGCCCGACAAGATCGCCTACCAGATGGCCGGTTCGGGCGCGTCGATCACCTACCGCCAGCTCGATGAACGCTCCAACCAGGGCGCGCAGCTGTTTCGGTCGCTCGGCCTCAAGGCCCGCGACCACATCGCGCTGCTGCTGGAGAACCGGCTGGAATTCATGGAGATCTGCTGGGCGGCGCAGCGCTGCGGCCTGTACTACACCGCGATCAGCCGCTATCTGACGCCGGACGAGATCGGCTACATCGTCAGGGATTGCGGCGCCCGTATCGTCATCACCTCGGCGATGGGCACCGACACGCTGGCCCCATTGCTCGGCGAATTGCCGGGCGTTTTATTTTTCAGCGTCGACGACGCTGAGCCGGGCTTCCGCGGCTGGCGCGAAGCGCGGGCGGCGCAGCCCACGACGCCGATCGCCGACCAGATCGCCGGCCATGACATGCTGTATTCGTCGGGCACCACCGGGCGGCCGAAAGGCATCAAGCGCGCCTTCGAGAACGCCCCGATCGAGCAGCCCAATCCGTTCCTCAGAATTCTCTGCGCCGGGATGTGCGGCATGTCCGCCGACAGCATCTATCTGTCGCCGGCACCGCTGTATCACGCGGCTCCCTTGCGCTTCAACATGATGGCGATCACGCTCGGCGGCACCTCGATCATCATGGAGACGTTCGAGCCCGAGCAATTTCTGGCGCTGGTGCAGAAGCACAAGGTCACGCAGTCGCAACTGGTGCCGACCATGTTCGTGCGGATGCTGAAGCTGCCGGAAGAAGTGCGCGCGCGCTACGACGTCTCCTCGCTGAAGGGCGCGATCCATGCCGCCGCACCCTGCCCGGTCGACGTCAAGGCCAGGATGATCGACTGGTGGGGCCCGATCCTGATCGAGTATTACGCGGGCTCCGAGGGCAACGGCGTCACGGTGTCGAATTCGCAGCAATGGCTCGGCCATCGCGGCACCGTCGGCCGCTCGGTGGTCGGCCAGATCAAGATCGTGGACGACAACGACGAAGAATTGCCGGCCGGCGAGATCGGCAGCGTGTATTTCGCCGGCGCGCCGACGTTTTGCTATCACAACGATCCGGAGAAGACGCAGCGCGCCTTCAACGCCCGCGGCTGGTCGACGCTCGGCGACGTCGGCTATCTCGACGCCGAGGGCTTTCTCTATCTCACCGACCGCAAGAGCTACATGATCATTTCCGGCGGCGTGAACATCTATCCGCAGGAGACCGAGGACGTGCTGTTGACTCACCCCGACATCGCCGACGTCGCGGTGTTCGGCGTGCCCAACGAGGAGATGGGCGAAGAGGTCAAGGCGGTGGTGCAGCCGCGCGACATGGCGCTCGCCGGCCCGGCCTTCGCCGCCGAGCTGATCGCCTATTGCCGGCAGAAACTGTCGCCGATCAAATGCCCGAAGAGCATCGACTTCGAGGCCGAATTGCCGCGCACCCCGACCGGCAAGCTGGTGAAACGCCACCTCAAGGACCGCTATTGGCCGAAGCAGCAGAGCGCGGCGTAGGGGTTCCGCCTGCCCCGGACCGCGCGCTGCGCGACGTTTTGCGCGGCACTTTTGTGCTGCGTTTCTGCGGCCTCTCCACAACGCGCCGTCATCCTTGTAACTTAAATTCTGCTGGGCGAGGCGGTAGGCTGTCTCGCGCGGTGGCGGACGAGAGACCGGGTCATCCGAGGGCTTTGAAGCCCGAACCTCAGCTTGGGCCTTCGTCCGTCGTTCCATCGAACCC
>NZ_DASWPE010000065.1:0-11456 GCF_036404135.1 Rhodopseudomonas sp.
GGCCTGATGGCCTCCACCGGCACGGTGGACAGCGGCCCGACGCGAATCGGCGTCGCGCTCGTCGACATGTCGACCGGGCTGTACGCCTGCGTCGGCATCCTGATGGCGCTGGCGGAACGCACGAAGTCGGGCCTCGGCCAGTTCGTGGAAGCGACCCTGTACGAGACGGGTCTGGCGATCATGCATCCGCACACATCGAACTATTTCTACAACGGCGGAAAGCCGCCGACGCGGACCGGCAACGAGCACCCCAACCTGTATCCTTACGCAGTATTCGCGGCGCGCGACGGCGACATTTTTGTCGGCGTCGGCAATGACGCCACCTATCGCAAGCTGTGCAAGGAACTCGGCAGGCCGGAACTCGGCACCGACCCGCGCTTTGCCCGCAACCGCGACCGCGTCGTCAACCGTGACAAGCTGCGCGCCGAGCTGGAAGCGATCCTGACGCAGGAAGACGGCGAGCCGCTGTGCCGGCGCCTGCTCGCGGCCGGCCTGCCCGCAGGTCCCGTGCAGTCGATCGACAAGGCGCTCACCAACTCGCACACGCTGGCGCGCGGCGATGTCATCGAGAAGGACTGGTACAAGGGCGTCGCCTCGCCGGTCCGTTTCGAACGAACCCCGGCCAGCCTGCGCCGGGTGCCGCCGAAATTCAGCGAGCATGCTTTGGAATTGCTCGGCGAGTTCGGCTACACGGCGGAGGAGATCAGCGACCTTCTCGCCAAGGGCACGGTCAGCGGCCAGGAACGCAAGCGGTAGACGGATTCTTACTTCCGACGCAGTGCACCCGGCTGCGCCCGCGGCGTGGTGTACTGCAGAGCCGGGGCCGTCCCAAACGCCGGCGTTCGTAACGGTCCGGCTCTGCGGAGCAGCGTGAAGAACGCTGCACCGCGTCCGGGACAAGTAAGGCCAGAGCTTCCCCACCGGCGCCCACTCAACTATAGGTCATGGGCACGTCATCCAGCGCGGTTTACCGCGCGCCAATGATGATGACGGCCACCGGGAGACTTTTGGATGTTCCGACCACACCTGCGCCTTGCTGCCCTGCTCGCCTCGACCCTCCTCGCCTCACCGGCCTGCGCCGTCACCGAGATCCAATGGTGGCACGCGATGACCGGCGGCAACAATGACGTCGTGGTCAAGCTCGCCGAGGAATTCAACGCCTCGCAGAGCGACTACAAGGTCGTCCCCGCCTACAAGGGCAGTTATCCCGACACCATGAATGCCGGCATCGCCGCGTTCCGCGCCGGCAACGCGCCGCATCTCATCCAAGTGTTCGAGGTCGGCACCGCCACCATGATGGCGGCGACCGGCGCGGTGAAGCCGGTCTACAAGTTGATGGCGGAGGCCGGCGAATCGTTCGACCAGCAGGCCTATCTACCGGCGATCACCGGCTACTACTCGACCTCCAAGGGCGAGATGCTGTCGTTCCCGTTCAACTCGTCCTCGATGGTGATGTGGATCAACAAGGACGCCTTGAAGAAGGCCGCCATCGCCACCATCCCGAAGACCTGGCCTGAGGTGTTCGACGACGCCAGGAAGTTGAAGGCGGCGGGTTACGCCACTTGCGGCTTCTCCACCGCCTGGGTGACCTGGGCCAATCTCGAACAATTGTCGGCCTGGCATAACCTGCCGCTGGCCAGCAAAGCCAACGGCCTCGACGGCTTCGACACCACGCTGCAATTCAACGGCCCGCTGCAGATCAAGCACCTCGAGATGCTGATCGAATTGCAGAAGGACAAGACCTACGATTATTCCGGCCGCACCAATTCCGGCGAAGGCCGCTTCACCGCCGGCGAATGCCCGATCTTCCTCAGCTCGTCCGGGCTGTTCGGTAACGTCAAGGCGCAGGCCAAGTTCGACTGGACCAACGCGCCTATGCCTTACTACCCGGACGCCGCGGGTGCGCCGCAGAATTCGATCATCGGCGGCGCCTCGCTGTGGGTGATGGGCGGAAAAACACCGGCGGAATACAAGGGCGTCGCCAAATTCCTCAGCTTCCTGTCCGACACCGACCGTCAGGTCGCGATCCACAAGGCCTCGGGCTATCTGCCGATCACCAGGGCGGCCTACGCCAAGGCCCAGGAGGACGGCTTCTACCTCAACGCGCCGTATCTGGAGACGCCGCTTTTGGAACTGACCAACAAGCCGCCGACCGAAAATTCCCGCGGCCTGCGGCTCGGCAACATGGTGCAACTGCGTGACATCTGGGCTGAGGAGATCGAATCCGCGCTGGCCGGCAAGAAGACCGCCAAGGAGGCGCTCGACACCGCGGTCTCCCGCGGCAATGCCATGCTGCGGCAGTTCGAACGCACGGTGAGCAAGTAGAGATGCGATATAAGTCTTTCAAAGATGAACTACGTCAGCAGATGAGATAGGATCGATGCCATCCCGAGCGGGGTCTTCTCCCCTCCCCCCGCACCTGCGGCGGGGAGGGGTCGGGGGTGGGGGGACTGCGCTCATGTCACGCGCAATCGATCAACGCGTCACACGCGCCCGCAGCCTGCGGCGCAATCCGACCGACGCCGAGCGCAAGCTCTGGCAACGTCTGCGCAAAATCGCGCTTGGCGATCTGCATTTCCGCCGGCAAGCCACGATCGGTCCGTATTTTGCGGACTTTGCCTGCCACGCCAATCGGCTCGTCGTTGAGATTGACGGCGGGCAGCACGCCGAGAGCGCTACCGATCGGGTTCGCACCGACTATCTCAAAGCACAGGGCTACCGGGTACTGAGGTTCTGGAACAACGAGGTGCTGGAGAATATCGACGGCGTTGTCGAAACTATCTTGAGCGCCCTGTCTATGACACCCCCCGCCCCCTCCCCGCCGCAACAGCAGGGGAAAGGGAGTTAGTCCCGCGCATGCAAAAGCAATCGGTGTTTCATTCCCCGCTGCTGCCGTTCCTGCTGATCGCCCCGCAGCTCGGCATCGTGCTGATCTTCTTCTACTGGCCGGCGCTGCAGGCGGTGTGGCAATCCTTCCTGCTGCAGGACGCGTTCGGGCTCTCGACCACATTCGTGGCTTTCGAGAACTACGCCGAGCTCTTGCAGCAGCCGGAATATTTCAACGCCATCGTCCGCACCTTCGCGTTCTCCGCGCTGACCGCCGGATCGTCGCTGTCGTTCGCGCTGCTGCTGGCGGTGATGGCCGACAAGCCGCTGCGTGGCGCGGGGCTGTATCGCACGCTGCTGATCTGGCCCTATGCGGTGGCGCCCGCGGTCGCCGGCGTGTTGTGGATGTTCATGCTGCATCCCTCGCTCGGCGTGTTGGCGCGGGGCTTGCGTAGCTTAGGCCTCGATTGGAATCCGCTGCTCAACGGCAACCACGCGGTGATCCTGATCGTGCTGGCCGCGGCCTGGAAGCAGATCTCCTACAACTTCCTGTTCTTTCTCGCCGGATTGCAGTCGATCCCGAAAAGCGTGCTGGAGGCCGCGGCGATCGACGGCGCCGGCCCGATGCGCCGGTTCTGGACCGTGACCTTTCCGCTGCTGACGCCGACCATCTTCTTCCTGATCGTGGTCAACATCGTCTACGCGTTCTTCGACACGTTCGGCATCATCGACGCGATGACCGGCGGCGGCCCGGCGAAATCCACCGAAACCCTGGTCTACAAGGTCTATCTCGACGGCTTGCTCGGCGGCAATCTCGGCTCCTCGGCGGCGCAATCGGTGCTGCTGATGGTGATCGTGATCGGGCTCACGGCGATCCAGTTCCGCTACGTCGAACGCAAGGTGACCTACTGATGCAAGCTTCACCGGTCATCAGAGCCACTGCCGATCGGCCTCGCTTGGCGCCGCGTCGTCGTTGCGCACAGCCTCCACGCGGGCCGTCCCTGCGCACGCAGGGACCCATAACCCCTGGCGTCAGAAGTGACGATACGGCCTCCGCCACGGCGCAAAAACGCGGCTCCGCGCCGTATGGGTCCCTGCGTGCGCAGGGACGACCCGGAGAAGCGCAGCACCACATCCTGACCGCAGGCGCGCGCGGGTCCATTCGAGACGCCATAGGCGGCCTCCCCGCTAGCGGGGCGAGGGAAGCAAGCCGCTATGCTCGAGAAGGTCACGGCTGATGGTCGAGCGCAAAGGCATCCGCGGCCTTGTCGCGCATCTGATCCTATGGGTCGGCATCGCCATCGTGGCGTTTCCGGTCTATCTGGCAATCGTTGCCTCGACCCAGGATGCCGCCACCATCGCCAACGGCCAGATGTCGCTGTTGCCCGGCGGGCATTTCCTTGAGACCTACACCCGGACGATTTTCGTCGGCACCTCGGGCTCGACCCGCGAGCCGGTCGGGGTGATGCTGCTCAATTCGCTGGTGATGGCGCTAGCGATCGCGATCGGCAAGATCGCGATCTCGATCCTGTCGGCCTACGCCATCGTGTATTTCCGCTTCCCGTTCCGAATGTGGCTGTTCTGGATGATCTTCATCACCTTGATGCTGCCGGTCGAGGTGCGGATCTATCCGACCTACAAGATCGCCGCCGACCTCAACATGCTGGATAGTTACGCCGGGTTGACGCTGCCGCTGATCGCCTCGGCCACCGCGACGCTGCTGTTCCGTCAGTTCTTCATGACCGTGCCGGACGAACTCCTGGAGGCGTCGCGGCTCGACGGCGCCGGGCCGTTGCGGTTTTTCTGGGATACCTTGTTGCCGCTGTCGCGCACCAATATCGCGGCGTTATTCGTCATCCTGTTCATCTACGGCTGGAATCAGTATCTGTGGCCTTTGTTGATCACCACCCGCGACGACATGCAGACCATCGTGATCGGCATCCGCAAGATGATCACCACCTCCGACGCCTTGACCGAATGGCCGATGGTGATGGCCACCGCGGTGCTGGCGATGCTGCCGCCGGTCGTGGTGGTGATCGTGATGCAGAGACTGTTCGTGCGCGGCCTGGTGGAGACGGAAAAGTGAAGGTCGCTGTCGATGTCTAACGTCACCCTGCGCAACGTGCGCAAGACCTATCCCGGCGGCGTCGAGGCCATCAAGGGCGTCGACGTCGAGATCGGCGACGGCCAGTTCTGCGTGCTGGTCGGCCCGTCGGGCTGCGGCAAGTCGACGCTGCTGCGGATGGTGGCGGGGCTCGAGACCATCACCGCGGGCGAGATCGACATCGGTGGCCGCGTCGTCAACGACATCGAGCCGGCGGATCGCGACATCGCGATGGTGTTCCAGAACTACGCGCTATATCCGCATATGAGCGTCTACAACAACATGGCCTACGGCTTGCGCAACCGCGGCATGCCGAGGCCGGAGATCGATACCAGGGTGCGCGAGGCGGCGCGGATTCTGGAAATCGCCGCGCTGCTGGAGCGCAAGCCCAGACAGCTCTCCGGCGGCCAGCGCCAGCGGGTGGCGATGGGCCGTGCCATCGTGCGACAGCCGAAAGTGTTTCTGTTCGACGAGCCGTTGTCCAACCTCGACGCCAAGCTGCGCATCGCGATGCGCGTCGAGATCCGCAAATTGCAGCGTAGGATCAACACCACCTCGATCTACGTCACCCACGACCAGCTCGAAGCGATGACGCTGGCGGATATTCTGGTGGTGATGAATGGCGGGCTGGTCGAGCAGATCGGCAATCCGCTCGAGATCTATCGCAGGCCGGCCAGCACCTTCGTCGCTTCCTTCATCGGCGCGCCGCCGATGAATCTGATCGCGCTCGGCGCCGACGAGGTCCGCGCGCAATTCGGCGGCGACGCGAGCGGCGGCACGCAAGCCGGGATTCTCGGCATCCGCCCGGAAGATCTGTCGATTGCGACCGAAGCCGCCGGCGGCGGCCTGGCACTCGATCTCACCGTGGATGCGATCGAGCGGGTTGGCCCGGAGACCTTCGTGTACGGCGCGCGCGCTCGCCACGGCGAACCCGCAATCAGCGCCCGACCCGGCGAACTGCCGCCGGGCGAAGTGATCGTGCGGGTGCCGGGCCAGATCGCGCCGACGGTCGGCGAACGGATCAGGGTGACGGCGGCGCCTGAAAAGCTGCATCTGTTCAGCGCCGATGGCCGCCGCCGGATCGATCCATGACCGCGGCCTGGCCGCCTTAGCCGGCCGTTCGGGGTGCTTGAACAGCCCGGAGTGATGCCCATATTGTGCAGTGACCGGAGGGCAGTCCGCCATCCGGCCGACTCTCAGGGCGCCGCAAGGGCCCTGAACTCAAAGTCGCTTCGAGAGGGCTTTGTAAGAAAATGTCTCGTGTTCCGACGTTATCCAGTCCGTTCCTGCTGGGATTCGACGAAATCGAGCGTGCGCTCGATCGCGTCGTCAAGGGCGCCGACGGCTATCCTCCCTACAACATCGAGCGTTGCGACCGCTGCAACGGGGAGCCCGAAAAGCTCCAGATCACGCTCGCTGTCGCCGGCTTCACCCGCGACCAACTCGATGTCACCATTGAGGAAAACCAGCTGGTTATCCGCGGCCGGCAGCAGGACGACAAGACCCGGCAATACATCCATCGCGGCATCGCCGCGCGCCACTTCCAGCGCACCTTCGTGCTGGCGGAGGGGATGCAGGTGCTGGGTGCGGATCTGAAGAACGGGTTGTTGTCGATCGACCTCGCCCGGCCCGAGCCGGAACGGGTCGTTAAGACAATCGCTATCAATGAACACGAATAATGGAACGAGTAGCGGACTCGACCGCTTGATAGACCAAAGGAGTCGAGACCATGACTGCAGTGAATGTCGTTGAACATGTCGACGTCTCCACCGAGGCGCTGGCGACCCTAGGCGAAGGCCATATCGCTTATGTGAAGCAGATCCGATCCGAAGACGTGCCGAGCCTGTTTCCGCAGGCGCCGCGGATTGCGCCGGGCTTGAAGCTGTTCGCGCTGCATTCGGCCGACGGCACGCCGATCATGCTGACCGATAGCCGGGAAGCGGCCATTGCCAATGCCTGGAGCCAGGAATTGCAGGCCGTCAGCGTCCACTGACGCGCACCGCGCCGCGACCTCATCGCGAGCGATCCTCAAGCGAGTTTTTACGCGGGCTGTCCGGTGATGCCGGACGGCCCGCGGTTTTTTTGACCCGATCTCGCGAGTGCCGCCGCGAGCTATGGCCGCCGACGATTGCAGGATGCGTGCTGACGGGGCAAAGTCGAACACAGACCTCCGTCGCCGCCCGGCGGCCGATGGACACGGGCACAACGCCTGCTTGGAGCGCGGCGACCACCCAGCCGGAATGTTAGATGTTTGCGATTCCCCGCCGCTACAGCCACTTCGTGTTTGGCGTCCTGCAATCCGGCCTGACCTGCGCGATCGCCGCCGCAATCGCCAGCCTGCCGCTGACCGGCGCCGCGGCGTTTCTGCGGCATTGGCTGCAGTCCTGGCTGCTGTCCTGGATCGTAATGCTGCCAGTGGTGCTATTCGCCGCCCCTGCGATCCGCCGGCTGACGCAGTTTTTGACCGAGGACGAAGCCTGAGCCGGCTTGCCTGCGCCGCCATGCGATGGCCGATCGCGAGGCGTGTCGGGTCTGTTGCGGCGACGTCCGCTACCTGGCTCACGCGGTCAGGTGGCTGACCAGGATATTGCCGCCGATCGCGATCAGCCCGAGGCCGCCCGCCAGTTCGGCCCAGCGGCCGGTGCGTTCGCCGATCAGACCGCCGACCCGCAGGCCGATCAGCGTCAGCACGAAGGTGACGACGCCGATCACGAACAGCGTCAGCGGAATGTTGTCGCCGAACAGCGCCAGCGTCAGCCCCACCGCGGTGGCGTCGATGCTGGTGCCGAGCGCGGTGGCGAGCACGGCGGCCCAGCTCGGCGTCGGCTGCGACGCGGACACCGCCTCGGGATGAAAGCTGCGCCAGATCATCCGCAGGCCGAGCCCGGCCAGAACGATGAAAGCCAGCCAGTGATCATAGCCCTCGATGGTGTCGGCAAACTGCTTGCCGAGCAGATAGCCGATCAGCGGCGCCAGCCCCTCCAGCGTGCCGAAGCCGAGCGCGATCGCCGCGCTGCGCAACCACGACAAGTTGGGAAACCGCACGCCCTTGGCGAGCGAGGCGGCAAAGGCATCGGTCGACAGGCTGAAGGCAAGGATGGCGATCTGAAACATCTCGGTCCCGGTTGTGGCGACAACGCGCATCGGTCGGCCGCGGCCGCTAAGGCGTCGAGTTTGCAAGGATCAACCCCTCGCTTGCTGGTAGTAGAGCGGTGAACGAAAGACCGGCGTTACGCCGCGGTCGCCGGCGGCAGCGCCAGCACCGAGTAGATCGCCTGGGCGTCGCGCGAGGCGCGCAACTTCTTGGCAACGTCGAGATCGCGCAGCAACCGCGCGATGCGGGCCAGCGCCTTCAGGTGATCGGCGCCGGCCCCCTCCGGGGCCAGCAGGAGAAACACCAGGTCGACCGGCTGGCCGTCCATCGCCTCGAAATCGATCGGCCGCTCCAGCCGCGCGAACAGCCCGAACAATTTGTCGAGCTTGGGCAGCTTGCCATGCGGGATCGCCACCCCGTAGCCGACCGCGGTGGTGCCGAGTTTTTCACGCTGCAGCAGCACCTCGAAGATCGCGCGCTCGTTTTGGCCGGTCAGCGCCGCGGCCCGCGCCGCCAGTTCCTGCAACGCCTGCTTCTTGCTATTGACTTTCAACGCCGGGAGAACGGCCTCGGGCGCGACCAGATCGGTAATCGTCATGAAGCGTTCCGAGGATGATTTACCGTCAGTGTGAAATAGGCGTGAGGTAGGCTGGGTCAAGCAGAAGCGCAGAGGCAGGCGGACACGCGATCGCTTCGCCGGTCGTGAACGCTCCTGAAATCATCGTGCTGGTGCAGTCTAGCACCAGTATCGGCCGGCGCAAAACGCCCGCCGCCGGGGCGAGGCCCTCGAAGGCGGCGGACCATAGGGAGCGTCCCGCGGGGCGTCAATGGCGATCTGGAGCGGTCACTGCCGGCGGATCGACCCAGCCGACATTGCCATCCGGCCGCCGATAGATGATGTTGACCCGGCCGCTGCTGCCATGGAGAAACACCACCACCGGCGCCCCGGTGAGGTCCAATTCCATCACCGCTTCCGAGACCGACAGCCGCTTCAGCGAGGTGGTCGCCTCGGCGATGATGACGGCGTTGAAACCGCCATCGGCGATCTCGGTCTCGGCATCCGGCGCCTCGATGACGTAGCTCGGCGCATCCAGCGTCGAGCTGCCGAGTTCGGCCACCGCGGCGGCGGCGGCGTGAATCTTCCGCGCCGAGCGATCCTTCAGCCGGCTCTTGTAACGGCGCAGCCGCTTTTCGATCTGCAGCAGCGCCTGGTCGGCGCTGGCATAGGCGTCGGCGGCGTTGGATTCCGCTTCCAGCGTGATGCCGGAGTCGAGGTGCAGCGCACAATCGGTGCGGAAGCCGAAGCCATCCTTGCTGAAGGTGATGTGGCCGGAATAGTTGCCATCGAAATACTTGCGCAGCACCTCGTCGGTGCGCTCGCTGACGCGGCCGCGTAGCGCTTCGCCGACACTGATGCTCTTGCCGGAGACCCGAATGGTCATGTCATGCCTCGATTCGTCTTAGAGGGAGGTACAGTTTCAGGAGGAATGAACTCAATCAAGCCGGTGCAATGTCGCGGGCCCGGTCTGCCGTGGTTGCCGGCGCTGTGAGTGCATTTCCAAGCATGCTTTGCTTGTCTCGGCGACGCTGGACGGAGGAGGGAATCCGCATCGCTTCACGATACTTGGCGACGGTGCGGCGCGCGATGTCAATACCAGCCTCGCGCAGTTTTTCGACGATGGTGTCGTCGGACAGAATAATCGCCGGGTTTTCCCCATCGATCAGTTGCTTGATGTGGTGGCGGACGGCTTCCGCCGAATGCGCCTCGCCGCCATCGGCCGACGCAATGGATGCAGTGAAGAAGTATTTCAATTCGAAGATGCCGCGATTGGTCGCCATATACTTGTTGGCGGTCACCCGCGACACCGTCGACTCATGCATCTGAATGGCATCTGCGACGGCCTTGAGGTTGAGCGGCCGCAGATGCGCGACGCCCTGGGTGAAAAAGCCGTCCTGCTGGCGCACGATCTCGGTGGAGACCTTGAGGATGGTGCGGGCGCGCTGATCGAGCGCGCGCACCAGCCAGGTGGCGTTCTGCAGGCAATCGGTGAAATAGGCCTTGTCGCCGTCCTTGCGGATCGTCTTCGACAGCTCGGAATAATACACTTGGTTAACCAGAACCTTCGGCAGCGTCTCGCTGTTCAGTTCGACTTGCCAGCCGCCGTCCGGCCCCGGCCGGACATAGACGTCGGGCACCACCGTCTGCACCCGGGCCGAGCCGAATTTCAGCCCCGGCTTCGGATCGAGATGGCGGATCTCGCCGATCATGTCGGCCAAATCCTCGTCGTCGACGCCGCAGATCCGGCGCAACGCGCCGATGTCGCGCTTGGCCAACAGGTCGAGATGCTCGACCAATGCCTGCATCGCCGGATCGTAACGGTCGCGATCGCGCAGCTGGATCGCCAGGCATTCGCTGAGATTGCGCGCGCAGACCCCGGCGGGATCGAATTTCTGCAGCACCGCGACCACCGCCTCGACCTGCTCGGTGCTGGCGCCGAGCCGTTCGGCGGCGTCGCCAAGGTCCGGCGGCAGATAGCCGGCGTCGTCGACCAGGTCGATGAGGTATTGCCCGATCAGCGGCTGCTTGGGGTCGGTGAAAGCCACCGCCAGCTGTTCGGCGAGATGGCTGCCCAGCGTGACCTCGGCGGCGACGAAGGCTTCCAGATTGTAGCCGTCGTCGTTCGACGAGCCGCCGCCCCATTCGGTGAAGGCGGTGGGCGCTGCGTCCTGCGCGGTGCGCGCCGCGGCCTCGGCGGGCTCTTCGGAAAACACGTTGTCGAGCCCGGTGTCGAGGGTCTGTTCGATCTCGGCGCGACTGCCGAGGTCGCGCTGCATCCAGTCCTCGGCGGAGGCCTCGAAGCCGTCGCCGCCGACGCGCTCGGAATAGTCCGAGGCGTCCGCGCCGGCGTCATCACCCGACGCCGAACCGGACTCGTCGCGGTCGGAAAATTCGGCGCGCTCCGGCGCGGGCTCGCCCGGCACCGGCGGTTCGCCGTTCTCGTTGGCGCGGTCGAGCAGCGGGTTCCGCTCGAGCTCGTCCTCGACGAAGCTGGCGAGGTCGAGATTCGACAATTGCAGCAGCTTGATCGCCTGCATCAGCTGCGGCGTCATCACCAGCGATTGCGACTGGCGGAATTCTAAGCGTTGGGTCAGTGCCATGGAGGCAGCCGTTCGAGATTGGTCCGTTTCTTGCTTAGCGCTTTATTGGACCGATGTACACGGCTTGACGAATGCGAAATTCGGAGTATGGGGGCCGCCGCCAAAGCATAGGCGACCTGCAGGGGGCCGCCGCTAGATGTGGAGCCTCAACAGGTTGTCCTCGGACAGACCGAGGCGACTGATGGGTGTTTGTGATTTTATCCCACCGTGTGGCCGATGCCAGTTGTATCTATGCAGCCAGACCGGCAGTTCGAGGGCGCGGCGTTGTGAGGT
>NZ_DASWPE010000066.1:0-5941 GCF_036404135.1 Rhodopseudomonas sp.
GGGTTCGATGGAACGACGGACGAAGGCCCAAGCTGAGGTTCGGGCTTCAAAGCCCTCGGATGACCCGGTCTCTCGTCCGCCACCGCGCGAGACAGCCTACCGCCTCGCCCAGCAGAATTTAAGTTACAAGGATGACGGCGAGGCGGCGCGCCTCAGGATGACGGCGGCAGGCGGTTGCGGGTGCTGGACAAGGGGCGGCGGGGCGATGCGGGCCCTGGAGGACGGCGCTGAATGCGGCTCCGATGACGGTGCTGATGCGGTTCAACAGGTCGCAATCTCGACGTGACGGCCGAAAAGGCTGCGGAAAACGCCGGCCGCGGCCCGTAATTGTCCCGTTCGGATTGACAGTCCGGCGTCGGATGGCTTAGAAACCGGCTGTCTCGGGCGGCTTCCCGCCATCGGGATTAAGCCCGTTTTCGCTGCTTTCGGCCTGTCGCACACGGCCTTTCAAACGCTCAGGATTGTCTCATGAAGGTCCGTAACTCGCTGAAGTCGCTGCGCTCCCGTCATCGCGACAACCGTCTGGTCCGCCGCAAGGGCCGGGTCTATGTGATCAACAAGGTGCAGCGCCGCTTCAAGGCCCGCCAGGGTTGATCGCCGACTCGCCGGCGCGTCGCGCCGATCTGTTGTTGTCCCGACCGATTGCTCCGATCACGGCGGTTTGACGCCGCGCGCGCTTGCCTGCCGGGCGCGCGCCGCTAGACTTCGCCGATGCGATCGAGACAATCGTCCTCACCCTTGATGTTTCCGGTCTGGCTCGCGGCGACGCTCGCCGCCGCGTTGCTCGTTGTCGCACCGGACGTTGCCCGGGCGCAGCGCCATCCGCCGTCGCCAGAGCTGAAGAAACCGCCGGAGCCGCCGGCCAAGCTGCCGAAGCTCGGCGCCGACCGCAGCCGCGGCCTGGACTTCCTGTTCGGCGCGCTGAAGGCCGCCCCCGACGACGCCAGCGCCAAACACGTCGAGGCGCGGATCTGGGCGCTGTGGGCGCAGACCTCCAGCGACACCACCGCGCTGTTGATGGCGCGCTCCAAGGCCGCGCTCGATGCCGGCAACAGCGAGGTGGCGCTGAAGCTGCTCGATTCAGTGGTCAGGCTGCGGCCGGACTATCTCGAGGGCTGGAACCGGCGCGCCACGCTGTATTATCTGCAGAACGATTACGACCGCTCGCTGCACGACATCGAGCAGGTGCTGGTGCGCGAGCCGCGGCATTTCGGGGCGCTGGCCGGGCTCGGCATGATCATGCAGGAGCTCGGCGACGACAAGCGCGCGCTCGACGCCTTCCGCAAGGCGTTGGCGATCAACCCGCATCTCGACAAGGTGCCGGAGCTGGTCAAGACGCTGACCGAGAAGGTCGAGGGCCGGGATATCTAGCATTCCGCCGATCGGAACGATCCGAGAATCTCTAATCCCCGCCGGGGTTATGGATTCCGGACTTGCTCAAACTGCCGAACTCGCAATCGGCAATGACCACGCGTTTGTGTCGAACGCCTCAGCACGAAACCATTGCCATGGTGCGGCGTATCCTTTGGGTGCCGCAACCCTCCCGGACATTGTCGATGATCATTGTGCTGACGCTGGCGACGCTGGCGGTTCTCGCGTTCGCTACCCTGGCCGGCACCGCGATGATCGAACGGCGCTATCCGCCGGACGGCGAGATGAACGCCGTCACAGGCGGCGCGCTGCATGTCGTCGATATCGGGCCGCGCGACGGTGGTCCGGCGATCGTGCTGATCCACGGTGCCAGCGCCAATCTGCGCTCGATGCGGCCGCTCGGCGACCAATTGGCCAAGACCCATCGGGTGATCCTGATCGACCGGCCGGGTCATGGTTACAGTCCGCCGGAGGCGGCGGCCTCGTCGCCGACCACCCAGGCGGCGATGATCGACGAGGCGCTGGGTCAGCTCGGCGTCGATCGCGCCATCATCGTGGTGCATTCGCTGGCCGGCGCGCTCGGCGCCCTGATGCCGCTCAACCATCCGCAGCGCGTGGCGGGGCTGGTGATGCTGGCGCCAGTGACGCATCCGTGGCCCGGCGGCGTCGGCAGCTACAACAAGATCATCGCCACGCCGCTGATCGGGCCGCTGCTGGCGCATAGCATCACGCTACCGCTCGGCCTCGCTTTGGTGACGCCCGGCGCGCGCACGGTGTTCGCGCCGCAGCCGATGCCTTCGGATTTCGTCGAGGAAAGCGCCACGCCGCTGTTGCTGCGGCCGCAGGAATTCCGCGCCAATGCCCTGGATCTGGTCGGGCTGAAACAGGCGGTGCGCGCGCAAGTGCCGCGCTATCCGCAGATCGCGGTGCCGACCGTGGTGCTGCATGGCGACGCCGATACCACGGTGTCGCTCGACATCCATTCCCGCAGTTTCGCGGCGCAAGTGCCGCACGCCAAGCTCATCGTGCTGCCAAATATCGGGCATATGGTGCAATATGCCGCGCCCGGCCTGGTGATCCGCGAGATCGACGCCATGCTCGCCGCGGCGCGGCCGCAAGCGGCGTTGCCATAGTCGCAAGCGGCGAAGGCGGCGGCGCATCAACTGACAAATCAGGAGAATGAGATGAGCACCACTTACGGTTCGGCAAAATGGCAGGGCGGCATCAGGGACGGCAAGGGCGCGATCTCGACCAAGAGCGGCGCGCTCAGCGACTACCCCTATGGTTTCGCCAGCCGCTTCGAGGGCAAGCCCGGCTCCAACCCGGAAGAGCTGCTCGGCGCCGCGCACGCCGCCTGCTTCACCATGGCGTTGTCGCTGATCCTCGGCGAGGCCAAGCTCACCGCCGAGCAGATGGAGACCAAGGCCGACGTCACGCTGGAGAAAGACGGCGACGGCTTTTCCATCACATCGGTGCATCTGACGCTGTCGGCCAAGATCCCCGGCGCCGACGACGCCACCTTCCAGGAGCTCGCCGGCAAGGCCAAGGCCGGCTGCCCGGTGTCGAAGCTGTTCAACACCAAGATCACGCTGGATGCGACGCT
The DNA here is from genome assembly GCF_036404135.1 of Rhodopseudomonas sp. GTDB lineage: Bacteria > Pseudomonadota > Alphaproteobacteria > Rhizobiales > Xanthobacteraceae > Rhodopseudomonas_A. Next base: position 2,975 of record NZ_DASWPE010000066.1, read on the forward strand.
GCTCTAAGCGGCGCGGCTCCCAGAGCCTGCCTCCCGATGAATTGAGGCGTTTTAGCTCGTCATTGCGAGGATCTCTTGCGACGAAGCAATCCAGGGCCACACGCGCAGCCCCCGGATTGCTTCGCTTTTCGGTCGGCGCTGCGCGCCGGCCTCGGCTGGCAATGACGGGAGAGCGTCCCCGGATCTACACCGGCAGCGCCTCGATCAGCGCTTCGATCAGTTTGCGGTCGGCCGGCGTCGCCGGATTGTAGACGATCAGGCTGAGGTCGGCCCGGCCGTCGACCGCGAATGACGAATACTCCAAGGTGATCGGACCGAGCTGCGGATGCAGCAATTGCTTCACGCCGTCGCCATGGCTCTGCACATGGCTGTCGCGCCACATCGCCGCGAAGTCGGGGCTGGATTGGCTCAGTTCCTCGACCAGCGCCGTCACTTCGGCGTCGGCGCCGGCGCGCGCGGCGTCGATCCGGAAACTGGCGACGACGAAACGCGCCACCGAGTCCCAGTCGCGCTGCTTGGCGCGAACCCGCGGGTCGCAGAACATCATTCGCAAGATATTGCGCTGATCGGGCGGCAGCTTGCCGTAGTCGGCGAGCACCGCCGCGGCGGCGCGATTCCACGCCACCACGTCCCAGGTCGCGGTCCTGACGATCGCCGGGCTCAGCGCGAGAGTATCGAGCAGCCGCTGCAGCCGCGGCGTGATCGGGTCGCTGCCGTGATAGCGCACCTCGGGTGGCCGGCCGAGCCCGATCAGAAACAGATGCTCGCGCTCCACCGCGGTCAGCGTCAGCGCGCCGGCGATGCGGTCGAGCACCTCGGCGGAGGGGTTGCCGCCGCGGCCCTGCTCCAGCCAGGTGTACCAGGTGACCGACACGTTGGCCCGCTGCGCCACCTCCTCGCGCCGAAGGCCGGGTGTCCGCCGCCGCGCCATCGACAGGCCGAAGGCGGCGGCATCCAGCCGGCAGCGCCGATCGCGCAGGAAGGCGCCGAGCGCGTTGCTCTTGGTCAGCGGAGCGTCCATCCTGTTAGTTCTCATACCATGATACGATCACTACTTTACCCCGATACGCGGTCGGACGACACTGGCATCATCGTCCTCTCGGGAGATTTTTCATGCGCGTTTTCGTCACGGGAGCCACCGGCTTCGTCGGCTCGGCCGTCGTCTCCGAGCTGATCGCCGCCGGCCATTCCGTCCTCGGCCTTTGCCGTTCGGAGACGGGAGCGGCCGCGCTCAGGGCGGCCGGCGCCCACGCCAATCCGGGCTCGCTCGAGGATCTCGACAGCCTGAAGCGGGGCGCGGCCGCCACCGACGCCGTCGTCCACACCGCCTTCATTCACGACTTCTCCAGGTTCAAGGAGAATTGCGACATCGACCGGCGGGCCATCGAGGCGCTCGGCGAGACTCTTGCCGGCTCCGACCGGCCGCTGATCGTCACTTCCGCCGTCGGCATGCTGTCGCCCGGCCGCCTTGCCACCGAGGACCTGCTGCCGCCGGCCGATCCGCACGTCCCCCGCGTTTCCGAGCAAGCGGCCTTCGCTTTCGCGCCGCGCGGCGTCCGGGCCATGGCGGTGCGCCTGCCCCAGGTGCACGGCGCCGGCGACCACGCCTTCACGCCGCACCTCATCGATGTCGCCCGCGACAAGGGCGTGGCGGCCTATGTCGGCGGCGGCGCCAACCGCTGGCCGGCCGTCCACCGCTTCGACGCCGCCCGCCTCTACCGGCTGGCCCTGGAGAAGGGAACGGCCGGCGCCCGCTACCACGCCGTCGCCGACGAGGGCGTGCCGCTCAGGATCCTCGCCGAGATCATCGGCCGCCGCCTGGGCCTGCCGGTCAAAAGCATCGCCGCCGAAGAAGCGGCCGGCCATTTCGGCTGGTTCGCCACCTTCGCCGCGATGGATGCCCCGACGTCGAGCGCCTGGACGCGCCGCGAACTCGGATGGCAGCCGACCGAGATCGGCCTCGTCGCCGATCTCGACAGCCCCGCCTATTTCGCGAGCTGACGGGCGCCACCGCGCTTGCCGTCACCTTGGGCGAATGCCATAAATCGGCTCCGAACATCCTGCTCGGAGTCGCTTCATGCCCTCGCCCGCCACCGCCCTGATCGTCGTCGACGTCCAGAACGATTTCTGCCCCGGCGGCGCGCTGGCGGTCGGCGGCGGCCACGCCGTCGTGCCGGTGATCAACGCGCTGGTGCCCCGCTACGAGCAGGTGGTGGTCACCCAGGACTGGCATCCGAAGGGTCACGTCTCCTTCGCCTCCGCCCATCACGGCCACGAGCCGTTCGACACCATCGACATGCCCTATGGCCCGCAGGTGCTGTGGCCGGACCACTGCGTGCAGGGCACGCCCGGCGCCGAGCTGCATCCCGACCTCCGCGTCACCCCCGCCCAGCTCGTCATCCGCAAGGGCTGGCACCGGGACGTCGACAGCTACTCCGCCTTCCGCGAGGCCGACCGCGAGACGCTGACCGGCCTCGCCGGCTATCTCCGCGAGCGCGGCGTCGAGGAGGTGCACGTCGTCGGCCTCGCCACCGACTATTGCGTCGCCTGGACGGCCCTCGACGCCGCCGGCGCCGGCTTCCGGGTGGCGGTGATCGAGGATGCCTGCCGCGCCATCGACCTGTCCGGCTCGCTCAGGCGCGCCTGGGCCGACATGGCCGCCGCCGGGGTGACGCGCGCCACCAGCGATGACATCCTTTAGGATTATTGCGGTTTCGTCCGAATGATTTTGCGGATGTTGCGGTTTTCGGGTGGACAGCCTTCGCAAGTTAGGTCATAAGCACTGACCTATAAAGGTCAGCAATACTGACCTAAGGAAAGCTGGACATGACAACACCTCTCGCGGACTTTAGGGCCGGCCTGATCGCCGTCTTTCCCATCGTCGCCGCCGCCGTGCCCTTCGCCCTGATCCTCGGCCAGCAGGCGACGGCCAAGGGCCTGACGCCGGCCGAGATGCTGGCCATGTCG
>NZ_DASWPE010000067.1:0-17869 GCF_036404135.1 Rhodopseudomonas sp.
GGTTCGATGGAACGACGGACGAAGGCCCAAGCTGAGGTTCGGGCTTCAAAGCCCTCGGATGACCCGGTCTCTCGTCCGCCACCGCGCGAGACAGCCTACCGCCTCGCCCAGCAGAATTTAAGTTACAAGGATGACGGCGCTCGCTTGCAAATAGCGGCGACCGCAGCGACCTCGCTCACGCCACCTGGATGCGGTCGTGGCCGTGATCGTCGCGGTCGGCCTCGCACACCACCCGGTTGCGGCCGTTGCGCTTGGCGACGTACAGGCAGGCGTCGGCGCGCTCGATCAGCGAGTCGGTGTCGTCGTCGGCCTTAAGCGCCGACACCCCCACCGAGATGGTGACCCGGCCCAAGATTTCGCCGGTGGATTTCTTCTTCAATTCCTTCGAGGTCACGGCCTGCCGGATGTTTTCGGCGACCGCGATCGCCTGCTGCAGGCTGGTGTCGGGCAGCACCACGGCGAATTCCTCGCCGCCGTAACGCGCCATGATATCGCGGCCGTTGATGCTCTGCTTCAGCGCCATGCCGACCAGCCGCAGCACCTGGTCGCCGGTGAGATGGCCGTAGGTGTCGTTGAAGGATTTGAAGTGATCGATGTCGATCATCAACAGCGCCAGCGGCTGGCGGGAGGCCGCGGCGTAGCGCACCGCGTCGTCGACCGCGCGATCGAAATGCTTGCGGTTGCCGAGCCCGGTGAGGGGATCGGTCAGGCTCTCGGCGCGGATCGCCTCGAGATTGTGCTGCAGATTGTTGATCTCCAGCCGCGAGGTCGACAGCCTGGTCTCCAGCGCGTTGTTGGCGCGCTGCATCTCGAAGGTCGAGGCCACCAGCCGTTCCACCACGGTCTTGACCTGGTCGCGATCCTTGGCCAGCGACAGCTTCTGGTTGGCGCCGTTGAGATTGTCGCCGAAGCTCGCGGTCAGCCCGAGCGCGTCGGTGATCAGCGACATCACGTCCTCGATCTCGCTGACGACGCGGGCGCCGATCTTGTCGATGCGGTCGGTGGCGCGGCCGTGCGACAAGTAAGTGTCGTAGATCTGTTCGAGGTCGGACTCGGTCAGCCGGCCGTTGCGGGCCAGCGTCTCGTTGATGATCTTGTTGAGCGGGGCGTTGTGGCCGGTCGCATAGACGTACCAGATCTCGTAGTTGCGCGGCACCGCCTCCTGGCGCAGCGACCTGATCTGCCGCAGCGCGACCTCGGCGAAGGCCAGGGTGCGCTCGTGCTCGTCCTTGGGTGCAACCACTTTTCGCGTCCCTGCTGCGGGCGACGTTGCCCGAAACCTCGACCGCGGCAATAACGCCGTTAGTATCAGGTCAAGCTACGTCGCAGCGGTGAACGCCGGGTAAACGATCCGTACATTCCCCTAAGGGCCGAACCGGGCTAACCGCGGGATCAGCCGCGGGCGCGCACCGGGCGCAGCAGGAAGGCCGGCAGATGCGAGTGATCGGCCGGCTCCAGATCCGGCTCGCGCGACGGCCGCGGTGCGGGAGTACGACCGATCGACGGGGTCTGCGACGGTGGCAACGGCACCGGCGGGACAAACGGCTTGGCGGCGGGCTCTTCGCTGCGTCGCGGCTCGTGGCTGCGCTCGGCACGGTCATTGCGGCTGCGCTCGCGGCGCGGCTTGCGCTCCTCGTGCCCATGGGAGTCCGCGCCACGCTCGTCGCGGCCACGCGACTCGGAAGGTTTCCGCGAGCTACGCGAACGCCTTGCGGGGGCTTCTTCAACCGTGGTTTCAACGAAGTCGCTGACCCCGAGGTCGGCCTTGGGAATGTCCTGGCCGATCAGCTTCTCGATCGCGGCGATCGACTTGGTATCAGCCGGACAAACGATCGAGATCGCGGTGCCGGCGCGGCCGGCGCGGCCGGTGCGGCCGATGCGATGCACGTAGTCGTCGGGATGATGCGGCACGTCGAAATTGATGACGTGGCTGACTTCGGGAATATCGAGGCCGCGGGCGGCGACGTCGGAGGCCACCAGGATCGGCAATTCGCCGTGGCGGAAGGCCTCGAGCGCCGCGGTGCGGGCGGATTGCTCCATGTCGCCGTGCAGCGCGCCGACGCTGAAGCCGTGCTTTTGCAGCGACTTCGCCAGCAGCGCGACTTCGCGCTTCCTGTTGCAGAAGATGATGGCGTTCTGCAGGTCCTTGGCGTCGCGCAACAGCCGGCGCAGCGTCTCGCGCTTCTCATGCGGCTCGCGGCCGGTGGCGACCTGCGACTGCGTCACGGTGACCGCGGTGGAGGCCGGCTTGGAAACCTCGATCCGGATCGGATTATGCAGGAAGGCTTCGGTGATGCGGCGGATTTCGTTGGGCATCGTCGCGGTGAAGAACAGCGTCTGCCGGGTGAACGGCACCAGTTTGCAGATCCGCTCGATGTCGGGAATGAAACCCATGTCCAGCATGCGGTCGGCTTCGTCGATCACCAACAGTTCGACGCCGGTGAGCAGCAGCCCGCCGCGTTCGGTGTGATCGAGCAGCCGGCCCGGGGTGGCGATCAGCACGTCGACGCCGCGGGTCAGCTTGGTGTCCTGGTCGCCGAACGAGACGCCGCCGATCAAGAGCGCGACGTTGAGTTTCTGGCCGGCGCCGTATTTGTCGAACTGCTCCTTGACCTGGGCGGCGAGTTCTCGCGTCGGCTCCAGGATCAGGGTGCGCGGCATCCGGGCGCGGGCGCGACCCTTTTCCAGCAGCGTCAGCATCGGCAGCACGAAGGCCGCGGTCTTGCCGGTGCCGGTCTGGGCGATGCCCAGCACGTCGCGCCGGGCCAGCACGTGGGGAATGGCCTGGTCCTGAATCGGGGTCGGGGCGGTGTAGCCGGTGGCCGCGACGGCGGCGAGCACCTTGTCGGACAGGCCGAGATGGGTAAAAGACATTGAGCCTCTGTTATTGGGCATGATCGGCTCCGAAAACCGGACAACCACTTTTCGGGATCACGCCTCTGGTCGAACCGCCGTTTGATTCTCGGACGTTCACTGTCGCGTCCAACCCCGGAACGGCACGCAAAATTGCACGGGGAATGAGCTACGCTGACAGGCGGCTTACTCGAGTAATCGCGTTTCGATACCGGGCCGCGTCAAGCCGGAACATAGGGGCGAATTGGCCAAAGTCAATCCGCCTTGTGTCCGCACGCCGCGAAAAGCTTAATGTTTCCGGATAAATGCGCCTCATTTAGCGGCAGCCGCGGGTTGCGGCACCGACCCTGAATGGCCTATCTGCAATCTTTCGCTGAACTATTAGGCTGCCCTGGTTGCTCGGGAACAGGCGGCCGGATTAATTTGACAGCAGGGAAATAGGATAAGAATTCTTTCGCATTATTCGTGAGAAGTGGGGCGTCCTCAATCTCTGCTTGTGCACCAATCAGATAATCAGAAAGGACATTTGAACGTTTACCGCCTTGCTCGCGATGCGCTTTGAAGGCTCGCCCCGCTCTAAAAAGGACCTCATCGGAAAATGGGTATCGTTGAATGTTAAAGCGTGCGATGGCCCCTCGCGCTTGCGCAAGATCAGCCATCCCAACTGAAAACTCGGAAAACACCACGTCGCAGATTACCAATGGCCCCTCTTTGGATTGGTATTCTTGCACGACGGTCTTCGCCCATTCATGAAACGCGTCCTCCGGCCGGAGTAGATAAATCAATACATTTGTGTCGACAAACGTGGTCATTCGCCCCTCATAAGTTTCATTAGGTTCTCCGCCGACATACTTGGCGAAATGCCTTGTTCTTTGAGGTCGCGAAGAGCGGTTTCTAGGTTCTGGCGGACAAGATCATCAACGGCAAGTTCGGCGAGATCATCGACATCAAATGTTAGAAAGCCTATGGCCTTTGCGAGCATGGCGCATGCTCTTGGAATCGTCTTCACGATGCGAGGATTGCTCAAGTGTATGGCTGCAACTGGCCTGGGATCGTTGGCAAGCCAATTCTCCAAGTCGGGAAGCTTCACCGCGGTGAGTTCGCGAACAGCCTCTTCATCGAAGCGACCTCTTTCACCACAGGCCTCGTAGAGCTTGACTATGTGTTTAATACACAGGTCTTTTTCGACGCTTCGCCGTCCTGCTATTGAGTTAAACCCGGATGCTACCAAGTATGATTCAAATTTTTCGGGCTTAATCTCAGATCCCTGGGCGTGCCGCGTCTCAATTATTCGGTCCAAGGCCAGAAATAATGCGTCGACCCACCAGCGCTCGACCCTTCTTGACGCATAATTCTGTATTCCCCCAACTCTAAGCATGTAGTTTAGATTTGTAGCGAGTTTCCGTGCTCCCTGCGCGTGATAGCGCGGATCATTGAATACAAACTTTTCTATGTCGTCCGCAGAAACCTGTGAAGCGTTCCAGTTAAACTCACCGCCAATCCGATCTGCCACATAGTGATAGGCCCACATGGCGGGCCTTTCTTGGTAGGGTTTGGCTCCTCTCCAAGAGCCCACCATGCTAAGGATGAATGCGAATAGCCCCAGGCGATCAAAGCGCTCCGAGTGCTCGAAGCTGATAGCTTGGAAAACAAGTTCGTCAACTATAAGGAAGCTGCCGGTCGCCTTGAGTCGATTGAAAAGAAAGAAATTTATAGGGATGTAATCGGGGAGATTGGCGCGCGCCACTCGTTCTCTGAAGACATCACGAGGGACATCAACGAGACTATTGTCGAAGCCGATCCGAATAATCTCGTGTAAGTTTTGGAGGCCTTTTTCAGAACCCCAGCTGAAATTCTTCGTAAAGCTTCCGGGGCGCCATTCTTCAACAGGATCAGCCATCGTCGGTCTCAATCTGAGAAAGGCTCTTGCCTAACCTAGACCAATTACTCAGCTGCAAGCAGCGTCGCGCTGCTGTTGTTCTTATAGGTCGGCCAATCGGGTTGATAGCTATCAGTTGCCTGATTCCCCCAGCTGTCCCATCCTTTACGTGCCCCGCGCGCAAATAACTCAAGATACGGGCCTGAGGAGCAAGCTTCAATAATTGGATAGAGCTCGTCTGGCTTTCGCGAGTGCTCGCGCTTCTGTGTAGCGAGAAGATTTACCTGACGGCGGCCCGGAGCGAGAGTGCGTGCATTTTTCCCCCGCACACCAAAGAGCACCAGTTCGGTAACATTTCGAAAATAAAATCCCACCCCACGGCCGTCCGAACCGCCGTCTTTTCTAACTTTGTGCCAGACCAAATTCGACTTATAGGTGAATCCCCATTCCTTCATTACGTCGAGCCCTTCCGCCAGGAGAGCATTTGGAACCCAGAGATACAGATGCGCGGTATCAGAGGCGGAGCTTGCGATAGGCAGGCCCTTGATCTCTTGGAGAGAGAGAGTTCCGTACCGACTCAGCCGGCGATGTTCCGGCGCCACTTTTCCTGTACTGTTTTTGAAACGCCACGGCGGATCAGCAAGGATGGTAGAAAACTTGCGACCGTGCAACCATGAGGCAAAATCCAAACTTGCTGGCATCGTCGCCTCACCGTTGCATACAGAATCTAGGGTCCGATACCGATAGTACAGATCGTCCACAAGCGGAAGCTAGGATTTTTATCTTCTTTGCTTTCGAACAAGGGTTCAAAACTGCGACTTGAGCAGCGTGCGAGATTTCCATGACCTATTAATTCATTGTCTTTTTCTCAGAGTGTGACGTCTTCGGCAAATAAACCTCGAAGGCGCATCGTACCGCGGAATAACCTAGGCGCCGCTGGCCAGCGTCCGGCTGATCCGGGTCACGACGCCGTCCCAGCGGCGTTTTTCCGCCTCCGGATAGTTGATCAGCACGCAATACATTGCGCTGCGGCCGCGGTTGCAGCGGTTGTACCAGATCCGGCCGTTGCGCATGCTGGAGACCACGAAGAACCGCGGCGTGATCCTGCGGTAGATGATGCCGGGCGGCGGCCGCTCTTGGCGAGAAACGCCGCCGGCGTGTCGCCCGCGGCGTTCGGCACCGACTGCACGGTGAGATCGGCGCGGTGATCGGCGGTGACAAAGTGGCGGCCGGCGCCGGTCTCCACGGCGCCGGCGTCTTCGCTGAAAATCTCGGTCGGGATCTCGACCCTGGTTCCGCTCGACGGCACCTGATAGCGCTGCCAGCCCTGCGCCGCGGCGGGGCCGCCGAGGCCGAACAGGGCGATCGCGATCAACAGATGGCGCCGCATCGGTGATCCTCCAGGCTGCACCGTCAATGCCGATCGCCCCGGCTTCGTTCCGGCTCGCCGGCGCCGATCGCCGCGGGTTTCGCCGCTGCCGGAGGGCGGCAGCGGCGCGGGCGCAGCGATCGTGAGCGGCGGCTCAGAACCGCTCGCCGACCATCTCCTCGCTCTTGGCCCACAGCGCGCGGGCGCGGTCGGCGTCGAGCGCGTAGCGGCGCACGCCTTCGGCGATCGGGTTGATCAGCCCGTCGGTGACCTCGGAGACGTGGCAGTTCTCGCAATAGCGGCCGCCGACCTCATCGGCCTTGGCGACCACGCCGGCCCACACCGAGGTCGCGGCCCCTTGCGGGATGCTCTTGAACTGGAACGGCGGCTTGCCGCCGGCGGCGAGGTCGGCGTTGATCTTTGCCACCATGGCCTCGAGCGTGGCCGCGCCGATGTGGCGGCCGAGTTCGGTCTGGATGCCGCCGGGATGCAGCGCGGTGGCGCGCACGCCGCGCGCCTTGTGGCGGCGGTCGAACTCCACCGCGAACAGGATGTTGGCGGTCTTGGAGCGGCCATAGCCGACGAACGGCTCATAAGCGGTGCGTTCGAAGTTTGGATCGTCGAGATCGACGTCGGCAAAGCGATGCCCGGAGGAGGCGACGTTGACCAGCCGCGCGCCGGGCGTCAGCAGCGCGGCGATGCGGTTGACCAGCACGAAATGGCCCAGGTGGTTGGTGCCGAACTGGGTCTCGAAACCGTCCGCGGTGTGGCCGAACGGCGTCGCCATCACGCCGGCATTGCTGATCACCAGATCGAACGGTTTGCCGGCGGCCAGCAGCGCGTCGGCGCAGGCCCGCACGCTTTTCAGCGAGGCCAGATCCAGTTCGATCAGTTCGAGGCCGCCGCCATGCCGGGCGTCGGCGCGGACCTGCGCGGTCGCGGCCTCTGCCTTGGCGAGATTGCGGGCGGCGCCGACCACCCGCGCGCCACGCGCGGCGAGGCTGCGCGCGGTCTCGACGCCGAGCCCGGCGGAGACGCCGGTGACGAGAATCCGTTTGCCGGAAAGATCGACGCCGGCAAGCACGTCGTCGGTGGTGGAGGTGGCATCGAAAGGGGAAGCCATGATGTGTCCTTGTCCTGTGTCCGACGCGCCCCGCAAACCGGGCTTTGGCCGATCGAGGTTTGGTGTATAAGTGGAGGCCGTCTCCGGTTATATGCGGAGGCATCCTCCGTTTATCAAGAGGCGAGCTGAAATTGGCCCGAGCGGGCAAACCGACCGTCCGGCGCGCACCGCGCAGCGATGCCCTGCGCAACCGCGCCCGGCTGTTGTCGATCGCCAAGACGGCGTTCGCGCAGAATGGGGTGGGGACCAGCCTGGAGGACATCGCCCGGCAGGCCGGGGTCGGCATCGGCACGCTGTACCGGCACTTTCCAACCCGCGACGCGCTGGTCGAAGCGGTGTATCGCGCCGAGACGCAGCGGCTGGCCGATGCCGCGACCGAACTCGCCGCCGGCCATCCGCCGGTCGAGGCGTTGCGGGCGTGGATGCGGATGTTCGTCGATCACATCGCCACCAAGCAGCTGATGGCCGGGCTGTTGGGCTCGATGGTCGGCGGCAGCTCCGAGCTCTATGCGGAATCCGGCGCCAAGATCAAAGCCGCGATCGCCATGCTGGTGGACCGCGCGGTCGCCAGCGGCGACATCCAGTTCGAGCTCGATCCGCTGGATCTGTTGCGCGCGCTGGCCGGGGTCGCCAACATCAGCTCGGCGCCGAACTGGCAGGCCTCTGCCAGGCGGCTGGTCGACATCCTGATCGCCGGGGTGCGGCGGCCCGCGACCGACAAATAGCGCGCGGCGCCGCGCGCTAGCGCCGCGACAGAAAGATCAGCACCGCGCCGCCGAGCGCGGTAGCACCGCCGTAATACATCCATTTCGCCTGGTTGATCATGAAGCTGGTTTCCGGCCAGTGGATCAGACCGGCGCCTTGCCCGGTCCAGATCAGTCCGATCAACAGCGTGAGGATACCGACGATCAGCAGCAGGATGCGCATGGGAGGCTCGCAAATATCGAGGCGAAAGCCGCCGATGAGATCGTAGTGCCGGAGCGGCAAAATGCAAATTGCCATTATCCATTTGCCGTAGTCAGATTCGTAGGGTGGGCAAAGGCGCACTTGCGCCGTGCCCACCAATCTCGCTAGGGTAGCAAGTCGACGCGTGCCCACCTCACCGGCAATGCTCGGACATGCCGCAATATCGCAGAGCCTGGCTCGAAGGCAGCGTATACTTCTTCACGGTCGTACTTGCGGAACGACCGAGCGGCCTGCTGATCGAGCGTAGCGTGCTGCGAAACGCCTATCGTCTGGTGGCAGACCGCCGCCCGTTTGAAACGATCGCGATCTGCGTCCTTCCCGATCATCTCCACGCCATTTGGTCGCTCCCCGCCGGCGACGCCGATTTCGCCACGCGCTGGAGCCTGATCAAGAGCGGCTTCTCGCGCGCAATGGCCGCTTCGCCAACGCGCTCCGCCAGCAAGCTGGCCAAGCGCGAGAAAGGCCTATGGCAGCGGCGTTACTGGGAACACGCCATTCGCAACGAGGCCGACCTCGCACGGCATGTCGACTATATCCATTTCAATCCGGTCAAGCACGGCTACGTGCCGCGTGTCCGGGATTGGCCGCATAGCAGCTTTCATCGCTATGTGGCGCGAGGCCTGCTGCCCGCCGATTGGGGCGGCGACATGCGGAGCAACGAAGGGCCTTTCGGCGAGTAGTTGGTGGGCACGGCGCAAGCGCGCCTTTGCCCACCCTACAAAGGCCGTCTCACACGTCCAGCAGATCGTCGCTGGCGAATTCGGCGTTTTCCGAGATGAAGGCGAAGCGGGCGTCGGCCTTGCTGCCCATCAGCCGCTCCACCGAATCCGCAGTGCCGTCGCGGTCGTCGGCCACCAGCACCACGCGCAACAGCGTGCGCTTGGCCGGGTCCATCGTGGTTTCCTTCAATTGCGCCGGCATCATTTCGCCGAGGCCCTTGAAGCGGCCGACGTCGACCTTGGCGTTGGCGTTGAATTCCTTCTTCAACAGCTCATCCTTGTGGGCGTCGTCACGGGCATACACCGTCTTGCTGCCGTGGGTGAGGCGATACAGCGGCGGCACCGCCAGATAGAGATGGCCTTCGTCGATCAGCTTCGGCATCTGCCGGTAGAAGAAAGTGATCAGCAAGGAGGCGATATGCGCGCCGTCGACGTCGGCGTCGGTCATCACGATGATCCGCGCGTAGCGCAGATCGTCCTCGCGGTAGTTCGCCCCGGTGCCGCAGCCGATCGCCTGCATCAGATCGGAAAGCTGGGCGTTGGCGGTGAGTTTGTCGCGGGTCGCCGAGGCGACGTTGAGGATCTTGCCGCGCAACGGCAGAATGGCCTGGGTCTTGCGGTCGCGCGCCTGCTTGGCGCTGCCGCCGGCCGAATCGCCTTCGACGATGAACAGTTCGGAGCCTTCGGCGGCGGTGTTGGTGCAGTCGGCGAGCTTGCCGGGCAGCCTCAGCTTCTTCACCGCGGTCTTGCGCGAGATTTCCTTTTCGGCGCGACGGCGCAGCCGCTCGTCGGCGCGCTCCAGCACGAATTCCAGGAGCTTGTTGGCCTGCAGTGGATTGCCCGACAGCCAATGGTCGAACGGGTCCTTGATCGCCTGTTCGACGATCTTCTGCGCTTCGGCAGTGGCGAGGCGATCCTTGGTCTGGCCCTGGAATTCCGGCTCGCGCACGAATACGCTCAGCATCACCGCGGCGCCGACCATGACGTCTTCCGAAGTGATCGACGAGGCGCGCTTGCCCTGGCCGGCGCGCTCGGCGTGGTCCTTGAGGCCGCGGAGCAGGGCAGAGCGCATGCCGGCTTCGTGGGTGCCGCCGTCCGGTGTCGGCACGGTGTTGCAATAGGAGGAGAGAAAGCCGTCGGCGTCCGCGGTCCAGGCCACCGCCCATTCGCAGCCGCCATGGGCGCCGACCCGGCCGGAGCGGCCGGAGAAGATGTCGGGATGCACCAACGTATCGCTGTGGATCGCGGCGCCGAGAAAGTCCTTCAGCCCGCCGGGAAAATGGAAGGTGTCTTCCGCCGGCACGCCTTCGAGACCCTTCAATAGTTCCGGATCGCAGTGCCAGCGGATCTCGACGCCGCCGAATAGATAGGCCTTGGAGCGCGCCATCTTGAACAGCCGCTGCGGCTTGAATGCCGCCTTCGCCCCGAAGATCTGCGCGTCCGGCTTGAAGCGGATCTTGGTGCCGCGGCGATTGTTGACCTTGCCGAGGCTTTCCAGTTTGCCCTTCGGCAGGCCGCGCTCGAACGTCATCTTGTAGAGCTGTTGGCCGCGCGCCACCTCGACCTCGAGCAGCGAGGACAGCGCATTGACCACGCTGACGCCGACGCCGTGCAAGCCACCCGAGGTCTCGTAGACCTTGCTGTCGAACTTGCCGCCGGAATGCAGCGTGCACATGATGACTTCGAGCGCGCTCTTTTTCGGGAACTTAGGATGCGGATCGACCGGGATGCCGCGGCCGTTGTCGGTCACGGTGAGGAAGCCGTCGGCGGAAAGCTCCACCTCGATGAAGGAGGCGTGGCCGGCCAGGGCCTCGTCCATGCAATTGTCGATCACCTCGGCGAACAGATGGTGCAGCGCCTTTTCGTCGGTGCCGCCGATATACATGCCGGGCCGGCGCCGCACCGGCTCCAGCCCCTCCAGCACCTCGATGTCGGCGGCGGTATAATCGCCCTCGGCGCTCGGTGCCCGCGCGGCCGGCTTCGGAGCAGCCGCAAGTTTCGCCTGCGGAGCTCCGAAAAGATCCTCTGCCGCCTTCGACTTGGTGTTTGCCTTCAATGCCTTGGCCATGGGTCCTAATGTCTTGCGCGCAAATGGCGGGATGCGAATCGGTGACCCTGACTATGCCACGGAAGGGTTGCAAATGTGACGCCGGGTCTGCGCCAGCCGCCGGGTGCGCGGATGCTGCGCTGCACAATCAGGATTTCGCATCCGGTTTTGTGACTTGATGTGATCGCGGCGCCCGGCGTAGCTGTCCGCGGGCAGGCGTTGCCCGAAGGTTGCAAGTGGGCCGCAGGGATCGCGGCGGCAGGTTGAGGCAGTTGGACTATGGAAGGCGCGGTGCGCGATCTGATCGAGTTCGTGCGCCTGCACCAGGCCTGGGCCGCGCCCATCGTGCTGGCGCTGGCGTTCGGCGAATCGCTGGCGTTCATTTCCCTGCTGATCCCGGCCTGGGGCGCGCTGGTGGCGATCGGCGCGCTGATCGGGCCGAGCGGGTTGTCGTTCTGGCCGATCTGCCTCGCCGGCGCACTCGGCGCCGGGCTCGGCGACTGGCTGTCCTACTGGTTCGGCTATCGCTACAAGGAGCAGGTGGCGCAGATCTGGCCGCTGTCGCTGTATCCTCGACTGCTGCCGCGCGGCGAAGCCTTCGTGCGCAAATGGGGGGTGCCGGGCATCTTCATCGGCCGGTTCTTCGGGCCGTTGCGCGCCTCGGTGCCGCTGGCGGCGGGGATCTTCGAGATGCCGTATTGGTCGTTCCAGATCGCCAATTTCGTCTCCGCGCTGGTGTGGGCTGCGGTGCTTCTGCTGTTCGGCGATGTGATCGCGCTGATCGTGCAATGGCTGTGGCAGGCGCTGTAAGGTCGGCCGCGCGGCGCCGTCGCGGCGTCACGCAAAGGCTGCTAGATTTGTCATCTAGATTTGTCATCGGGATCGACGGCCCGCGGCGTGCGGCGCCTTCGAAAGTGAGGGAGAATTCCGCCATGAAGCTATCACGACGCCATGCCCTGACCGGAGCCGCCGTGCTGGCCGCTGCGCCGTTGCTGTCGCGCGCGCCGGCTTTGGCTGCAGCACCGCCGGTCGAAAAACAGGCCCCGAGTTTCTATCGCTACAAGGTCGGCGATATTCTGGTGACGGTGGTGTCCGACGGCGCCGCGACCATGCCGCTGGCCGACAAATTCGTGCTCAATGCCGACCGCGACGAGGTCAACCAAGCGCTCGACAAGGCGTTCCGGCCCAAGGACAAGATCACCATCTCGTTCGGGCCGTTGCTGCTGAACACCGGCGGCAAGACCGTGCTGGTCGACACCGGCAACGGGGCTGCGGCGTTCGAGAAGAGCAAGGGCGCGATCGGCCAGTTCACCGCCAACAGCGCCGCCGCCGGACTCGATCCCAAAGCCGTCGATACCGTGGTGATCTCGCATTTCCACGGCGACCATGTCGATGGCCTGCTCACCGCCGACAACCAGCCGGCGTTTCCCAACGCCGAGATCCTGGTGCCGGCGGCGGAATGGAAGTTCTTCATGGACGACGGCGAGATGAGCCGGGCGCCGGCGGGCCGGATGCAGGCGGTGTTCGCCGACAACCGCCGGGTGTTCGACGCCTTGAAGCGCAAGGTGACGCCGTATGAGTGGGGCAGGGACGTCGCGCCCGGGCTGCTCGCGGTGGAAACCGTCGGCCATACCCCCGGCCACACCTCGTTCGTGCTGTCGTCCGGCAACGACCGCGTGTTCATCCAGTCCGACGTCACCAACAATCCGGACCTGTTCGTGCGCAATCCGGGCTGGCACGTCACCTTCGATCAGATCCCCGACGTCGCCGAAGCCACCCGCCGCAAGGTCTACGACATGTTGGTGGCCGAGAAACTGCAGGTGCAGGGCTATCACTATCCGTTCCCGGGACTCGGCAATATCGAGAAGGACGGCGCCGGCTATCGCCTGGTGCCGGCACTGTGGAGCCCGACGATCTGAGGGGCGACGGCGGGTTACTCGCTGCCGCTGCCGCCGAGGAAATCCACCAGCTCGCGCAGCAGCGCGTCGCGGCCGCGCCCGGCGCGGTCGAGATGGACGTAGTGCGTCGCCTGCGGCAGCGTCACCACCCGCAATTGCCGGGCATGCACCGCGTCGTGGGCGAACGTCTCGGCGTCCTCGGGCCGGCTCCAGAAATCCAGCTCGGAGCGGATCAGCAGCGTCGGCGCGGTGATGGTCGAGGCGTCGAACAGCCGCCGGCCATTGGCCTGATAGAAGCTGTCCTCGATGGCGCCCTGCGGCGCGCGGAACGCCGGCGGCTGGCGCTGCGCGGCCTCGGGATCGCTGGCCAGCGCGGCGCGGGCATAGGCGTCCTTGATCGCCGGATCGCGCCAGGCCGCCTTGTCCTCGATCGGGATGCTGCGATCCCAGGACGGCCATAGCGACGCCGCCGGATTGAGCGCGTAGCCGCCGATCCTGGGCGACAGCCGGTCGGGCCGCGCCGGATCGGCATTGGCGGAGCCCGGCCCGAATGCCGGATGATTTGCGCTGCCGCCGTACAACGCATTCAGAGTCACCAGATGGGAGACCCGCTCCGGCCACAGCGAGGCGTAATACGCCGCCCACATCCCGCCGGTGGCCCAGCCGAGCAGGGCGACGGCGGCCCCGCCGCTGCGCCGCCGTGCCGCCTCGGCCACCGCGTCGATGTCTCGGACCACCTGGAAGCCCCGCGACAGCGGCCGGCTCTGCTCGGGCGGGCGCTGCATCGCCGCGGCGCGGTCGGAGCCGCCATAGCCGCGGGCGTCGAGAATATACACGGCGCGGCCGAGCCGGCCGGCGAGATCGGCGGCGAGCGAGCCGCCGGGGACGTCGAGATCGAACGAGGCGAGGCCGGCGACCCGGGCGCCATGCACCAGGATCAGCGGCTCGCGATCGCGCAGCGCGGCGGGCCGCAATTCGCGGACCCGAATGCCAACTCCATCGGCGGTGGTGACGCGAAAGTCGCTGCGGGTCAGCTCGCCGGCCTGCGCCGGCAGGGCCGCCAGCAGCATTCGGATGCCGAGCGCCGCGGCGGTGACAACCGTCATCATGGAGGCCATCGGCATCCCCAATGTTGCGTGGATTCCGCCGAAGTCTAGGTCGCGATGATGAAATTCGTAAGTAGCAATCGGCAGGCGATGCACGGTGTATCACCGCAGCGGAGGAATGGATTCGGCGCGGGCGTCCGACGGGTGCCGGGCCGGGACGCTGCACACCGCGCCGCGTCGCGCGAACGGGCGGCTCTGACTGAGGGCGACGCCCGCGATGCAGATCACCGCCCCCGCGACGAGCGGGATGGTCAGCGGTTCGTGCAGAAAGACGACGCCCGCGGCGATCGCGAACACGGTCTGCAGCAGCGCGAAGGGCGCCACGCGCGCCATCGAGCACGTGGCGATCAACCAGAACCACAGGCCGAAGCCGACGATGGCGCCGAACAGCACCGTGTAGCCGAGGGCGAGCCACGCCGCCGGCATCGCCGTGGCGAGCGAGGCAAGCTGTCCGTGCTCCAGCACGGCGGACATTGACAGCACCTGGGGCACGGTGAAGAGCGATATCCACGCCATCAGCTTCAGCGGCTCGAACGGGCCATAACGCTTGGTCAGCACGGTGCCGACGGCAAGCGCGAAGCCGGCGCCGATCACCAGCAGCGTCGGCACCACCGCCACCGGGGCGTTCGGCCCTACCACCGTCAGCGCCACGCCCGAGAAGGCGAGGGCAACACCGCCGCCGACACGGAGCGACGGCCGTTCATGAAGCATCGGCCAGGCGAGCAGGATCGTGAACGGCGTCGACAGCTGGTTGGCGACCGACGCTACGCTGGCGAGCCCGCGCCCCAACCCGACGAAGATCAGCGCGAAGTTCATTCCGCCGATGAAGACCGAGATGGCGATCATCGGCCAAAGCTCGCGCCGGGTCGGCCGGCCGACGAACGGAAGCAATAGCGCCGCCACCACCGCGAAGCGCAGACCGACGAAGAACAGCGGCGGAAAAGCCGCAAGGCCGATCTTGATGACAACGAACTGCAGTCCCCACAGCAGGGGCACCAGAACGGCGCAGGCGACCTGGGTGGGAGTCATCATGCCCTCTTTCGCGACTGTTTGGTCTATAAATACGCACGCCGTGAGATGGTTTGATCGTGCGATGCTTTATTTCATGAGACGGTCGAGCAGCATGTCGGCGGCGGCTTGCGACGCCGCACGATTTGGACTGCTCTTGCCGACCACCCGCAATCCTTCGAACAGGCACAGCAGCATGCGGGCGGCGGTCGCGGGCTCGACGCCGGCGGCCAACTCCCCCGCCGTCTGCGCCCGCGTCAAGGCCGCGGTGAGCCGCGCCTCCATCGCCCTGAAAAACCGCCGGATCCGGCGCTCGACCTCGACGTCATGGGCCGACAGTTCCATCGCGGTCGCCACCACCAGGCAGCCGCGCTTGCCGTTGACGCCGCTGGTTCGCTCGACGTAGCCCGAGATGCAGGCCCGCACGCCCGCCAGCGCCGCTTCGCGCGGATCAAGGTCGGCATCGACACGCGCCAGTGCCTGCTCGATATAGCGGTCGAGCGCGAGCAAGAATAGCCCGTGCTTGTCGCCGAACGCGGCGTAAAGGCTGCCGCGCGACAGCTTCGTCGCCTGCAGCAGATCGGGCAGCGAGGTGCCCTGATAACCCTGGTTCCAGAACACGTCCATGGCGCGTGCCACGGCGACGTCCGGATCGAACTCACGAGGACGGCCACGCGCTGCTAGAGATGCTGGTTGCGCTGTCATCGCTCCTATATAGACCGAACGGTCGTGATATTCAAGGCGGCGGCTGCCGGCGGTTCCACGGCGAAATCGGCTTGACGCATTCCGGGCGAGGCCGTATCACCGCCGCCATGTCGATCCTGTCGAAAGCCGCCGCTACCACCCGCCGCCGCATCTCGCGGCAGGAGCGGTGTTGCGCGTCTTGAACTGACGTCCAGCGATCGACCTTCCTGCCGCCGGAGCTTTCCGCGGCAGGTTTTTTCAAATCTCTCGTGGTCTGGTCCGGCGGCTCCTTCACCCAGGAGCTCCGCCATGTACACGCCACCGAGATTTCAGCCCGATCGCGCCATCATGCTCGGCTTTGCGGCGGCGCGCGGCTTCGGCACCGTCTGCGCTTGGGACGGCGGCAGGCCGGTCGGCGCCGCGGTGCCGTTCGCGATCGAATTTTCCTCCGACGGCACGCCGCTGTTGTCGTTCCACGTGGCAAGGCACAACCCGCTCACCCGGCTTGGCGACGGCCGCACGCCGTGGCTGATGGCGGTGAACGGCGCCGACGCCTATGTCTCAGCCGACTGGTACGCCTCGCCGGAACAGGTGCCGACCTGGCTCTATCAGAGCGTCCATCTGAGCGGGCCGGCGGCGCTGATGTCGGAGGCCGAACTCAGCCGGCATCTTGACGCCGTGAGCGCGGCGTTCGAAAGCACGCTGGCGCCAAAGCCGCCGTGGCGCTTCGCGGACATGGCGGCGGGACGGCGCGAGGCGATGCAGCGGGTGATCGTGGGCGTGATGATGAGGGTGGACCAGGTGGAGGTCAGCTTCAAGCTGAACCAGCACAAATCCGACGCCGATCACCTCGCGGTGACGGCGGCCTTGTCCGGGCGCAGCGATCCCGGCGCGCAGAGCGTGGCGCAACGGCTGCGCGCGATGCGGCCGCAACTTTTTGCAGACACCAACTCGACCACCGACGCGGCGATGGCCGCGGGAGAGAGCAGATGACAAAGAAGAAGATCGGCATCCTCGGCGCCTCCGGCTACACCGGCGCGGAACTGGTGCGGCTGTTGCTGCGCCACCCCAAGGTGGATCTGGTGCTGCTCACCGCCGACCGCCGGGCCGGGCAGGCGATGGGCGACGTGTTCCCGCAATTCGCGCCCTACGAGCTGCCGCAATTGGTGGCGATCGACGGCGTCGATTGGGCGGCGCTTCAGCTCGACCTGGTGTTCTGCGCGCTGCCGCACGCCACCACGCAACTGGTGCTGAAGGATCTTTTGGCCAAGGCGCCGGCGACCAAGGTGGTGGACCTGTCGGCCGACTTCCGGCTCGAGGATGCCGCGGCCTATGCCAAATGGTACGGCCACGAGCACCAGGCGCTGGAGCTGCAAAAGGAGGCGGTGTACGGCCTGGTCGAAGTCTATCGCCGCGATATCAAGAAGGCGCGGCTGGTCGCCAATCCCGGCTGCTACACGAGTTGCGCGCAATTGCCGCTGGTGCCGCTGCTGAAGGCCAAGGCGATCGAGCCCGACGAGATCGTGATCGACGCCAAGTCCGGCATGACCGGCGCCGGCCGCTCGGCCAAGGAGGCGATGCTGTTCTCGGAGGTCTCCGAGGGCTTCAACGCCTATGGCGTCGGCCAGCATCGCCACATGGCGGAGCTCGACCAGGAATTCTCCAAGGCCGCCGGCAAGCCGGTGGTGGTGTCGTTCACGCCGCATCTGCTGCCGATCAACCGCGGCATCCTGTCGACGATCTATGTGCGGGGCCGGCGCGGCAAGACCGCGCAGGAGCTGCATGCGATTCTGGTCGAGACCTATGCCAAGGAGCCGTTCGTGCATGTGCTGCCGTTCGGCCAGACGCCGCACACCAGGCACGTCCGCGGTTCCAACATGACCATGATCGGGGTCGCCGCCGACCGCATCGAGGGCCGCGCCATCATCGTGAGCGTGCTCGACAATCTCACCAAGGGCGCGTCGGGGCAGGCGGTGCAGAACATGAATCTGATGCTGGGATTCGTGGAGTCGACCGGGATCGATCAGCCGGCGATGTTTCCATAAGGCGCGGCTTATCAACGCGTCGTCCCTGCGCACGCACTAAGGCATGCACACATCTTGGGTGCGACGGATTGACTCGGGTGTTGCTGGGGGGATTCCAGAATCGGGAATTCGTGTGATCTGTCTTGCGACACTTCGATTTTGACGGGGGTGTCGCATGCTGGCGCAGATCGAC
>NZ_DASWPE010000068.1:0-2852 GCF_036404135.1 Rhodopseudomonas sp.
TCGGCGGCTGGGACGGCTATCCATCGTCCAAACCTCCCGGCCCCATCACCTTCAAGCACGGCCTCGAACGCTTCTCCGCCATCGCCGCAGGATGGAGCCTCAGAGATGTGTGCATGCCTTAGTGCGTGCGCAGGGACGACCTCCCCTCACCATTTGTAGCCGAGGCTCGCCACCGCGCGGCGGCGGTCGCCGTAGAAGCAGGCGGTGGTGGTCTGGCAGGTGCCGACGTAGATCTCGTCGGTGATGTTGGTGACGTTGAGCGCCAGCCGCCAATTGTCCCACTGATAGTGGATCGCGGCGTCGCCGAGCACATAGGCCGGCACCGACAGCGTGTTGGCGGTGTCGGCGAATGACGCGCCGACATAGCGCACGCCGCCGCCGAAGCCGAACCCGGCCAAGGCGCCATTCTGGAAGGTGTAGTCGCCCCAGGCCGAGGTGAGCTGCCGCGGCGTGTTGGTCGGCACCGTGCCGATCAACGAGGAATCCAAATTCTTGCTGACGAAGATATTGTAGGTGGTGAACGAGCCGGTGACCTTGAAGCCCGGCATCAGATTGGCGACGGCTTCGAGCTCCAGCCCGCGCGAGGTGACCTCGCCGGTCTGGATCGATTGCAGCGCGTTGTCCGGATTGGTGGTCAGCACGTTCTGCCGCTTCAGGTCGAACAGCGCGACGCCGAAATGGCCGTCGAAACCGTTCGGCTGAAACTTGACGCCGACCTCGGTCTGCTTGCCGGTCTCCGGCAGATAGAGCTGGCTCAGCACCGCATTGGTGCCGACGATCGGGTTGAAGCTGGTGGCGTAGGAGACGTAGGGCGCGAGCCCGTTGTCGAAATTGTAGATTAGCCCGGCGCGGCCCGAGAACTTGCTGTCGTCGCGCGACAGGCTGGCGCCGATGTGGTTGTCGTTGTCGGTCTTGACCCAGTCGTTGCGGCCGCTCAGCACCAGCGTGATGCGGCCGAGCCGGATCTGATCCTGCAGATAGGCGCCAAGCTGCTTCTGGGTGAAGTTGGCATCCACATAGGGCGTACCGCTGAACTGCGCGCTCGGGGTGTAGACCGGGTTGACCACGTTGAGCGAGTTGGACATCTCGAAGCCCTGATAGTCGTCGAGGCTGTAATATTTCAGGTCGAGGCCGAACAGCGCGGTGTGGCTGAGAATGCCGGTGTCGAAGCGATATTCCAGCTGGTTGTCGAGATTGGCCTGGTCGGCGACGTTATGGGCGTAGAAATTGCCGCGCATCAGATCGCCGGCCGCCGCGGTGGTGGCGTAGCCGAAGGCGTAGAGCCCGCTGACGGTGCTGTCGAGATGGGCGTAGCGCGCGTTCTGGCGGACGGTGACGCTGTCCGACACGTTGTGTTCGAACTGATAGCCGATCATCTCCTGTTCGCGGGTCCATTTGTCGTTGGACGGCTCGCCGGTGAACAGGCTGGTGCGGATGCGGCCGTAGGGCGCGTCGACCACGGTGCCGACATAGGGCAGGAAGTTCGAGCTGTTGGTCTCGGTCTTGGTCGCCGAGGCCAGCACCGTGAACGAGGTGTCGGCATCCGGCTTCCAGGTCAGCGACGGCGCGATCGAATAGCTGTCGTCCTTGACGTAGTCGGTCTGGGTGTCGCCGGCCTTGGCCTGGCCGACCACGCGATACAGCAATTGGCCGTTGCCCGGCGCGGTGGCGATCGGGCCGCCGACGTCGAAGCTGACATAGCGGTTGCCGTAATTGTTGACCCCGGTCTCGATGTAGCGGATCGGCTCCGCCGGCGGCATCTTGCTGACGATGTTGATCAGGCCGGCCGGGCTCGACCCGCCATACAGCACCGCGGAGGGGCCGCGCAGCACCTCGACGCGTTCGATATCGACCGGCGGAATCTTCCAGGTCGCGTAGGAGGTCGAGAACAGTTGCAGGCCGTCGAGGAAGAAGCTGTCGGCATTGGCCTGGAAGCCGCGGATCATGAACCAGTCGGCGCGGGTGTCGGTACCGAAAAAGCCGCCGAGAATGCCCGGCGTATAGCGCAGCAAATCGTCGAGCTTGGCGGGCTTCTGGTCGCGGATCTGCTCGGCGCCGATCACCGAGACCGACTGCGGCGTCTGGTTGATCGCGGTGTTGGTCTTGGTGCCGACCATCGAGCGGTTAGCGACGTAGCCCTGGATCGGGCCGCGCGGGTTTTCGACGAAATTTTGCACCGGCCTGGATTGCGGCGCGCGGGCCGTCGCTGCAGGCGCGGCGCGGACGTGGCGCGCGGCCACCGGAGCTGCGCGGCGCGGCTTTTGCGAATTCACCACCACCGGCGGCAGCGCGGATTCACCGGCCGCGGTCGCTGATTGCGCCAGCGCGGCATGGCCCGATATCAGGCCGAGCGCCAGCGCGCCCGAAGCCGCAGACAAACGCAACGCATAGAGATGTTTCGACACAACACGTCCCCCGATCCGACGTCTCGTCAGCGAAGGTGACGTGACAGTTCAACGACGGGGCGTGCTTACGCGCGGACCAACGGGCGTGCTAATAGAACTCCTCTTAGAGGCAATCCAGCGATGCAACCCGATGAGGATGACGATCTCGTCTGAGAGACGCGTCGCTGGAGCTATTTCGCTTCTGATAGGATCAGAACCGGATTTCTCGATTGTTATTTTGACGCGTTTTCTTCACGCGAACCGGGGTCCACTTCGCTCGAAAACGCTATGGATTTGCGCACGCCCTCCCCGCGTGTCGTCCCTGCGCACGCACTAAGGCATGCACACATCTCTGAGGCTCCATCCTGCGGCGATGGCGGAGAAGCGTTCGAGGCCGTGCTTGAAGGTGATGGGGCCGGGAGGTTTGGACGATGGATAGCCGTCCCAGCCGCCGAGCCGGCCGATGAT
>NZ_DASWPE010000069.1:0-3942 GCF_036404135.1 Rhodopseudomonas sp.
CCACTGCAGGCGCGAGAGACCGTGCAGATGGGCGAGGACATGCGTCATGACCATCAGGTCAGTAGCCTCGTTCCGCGCGCGTCGGGGATTCGACCAGAGGCCTTGCGCGTTCCGCACTTCCACCACCAACTGCTCGAAGAACAGATGCGGCGGTGCCGGATTACGAGGCTGCGCCATATGGTTTCCGAGCAGGTCCGCCGGGACGTGGACGGCCTTGGCACCACCATCCGCAGTCGCGAGGTGGTTGGAGAGGTCGTCCTTGAACCGGTTGGCGCTGTACTGGCCGGTCGGAATCTGCCCCCGCGCGCCGGCCTTCCGGTCTTTCCGCTGGCTGTCCGGGTAGACCACCGCCAAGCGGGGGGCATTTGGGGTGCCCATGCCTTTCAGCGGCAGCAGCGTCCAGGCGTCACGGCCATCGACCTTGCCGCGCAACCGGGCGAAGCCAGCCCGCCGGGCGCGCAGCCAGGCCTCGTAGCCGAGCGTCGTCACGCCCGCCTCGCCGCCGCTGTCATATCCGGCCGCCCGCACGCGCATGACGCGGCCCGAGCCGTCCGCCAGAGGCAGCGGCTGCAGCAGCCGGGCGATCATCACATCCCAGTCTGCCGGCGACGTGGCTGGGTCGGCCGGCATGTTCCAGTGGTCGCAGAGCCAGCTCTCGCCGCCTTCGCCCCAGCCGCGGACCATTCCCTCGAAGCGGCCGCCCTGCACGTCCGCCGCGGCCGTCAGGAATCGCACGCCGGGCGGCACCTGGCCGAGCCGCAGCGCGGGCTCTGCGCGTTCCGCCAGCACGGCGGCATCGAGGCTGCCGAAGCGCCGCGGGGGATCGTACGGGACGCCCCACTGCTTCGTCATGACCTCGCGGAGGCTCTTGTCGTCCTCGCCGGCCTCCATCGCGCGCTCGGCCTCGACCCGCGCCCGCGCCAGGCCGCCAATGCCGTGGAGCAGGAACGGCGACATGACGCCGACGATCCAGTACCCGGCAGTCTCGCGCGTGGCGCGCACGCCCTCGACGACGCCCTCTTCGTCGATCGTCTCGCCGGCGCCGACCCAACGACCCCGCAGATTCATCGCCCGGCGGTCGGCGTCGTCGATCAGGCAGCCATTGACCGGGCAGACCAGGCGCGCGCTGGCGGCGACCTCGTCCAAGGGCCCTTCAGCCGCATAGGTGAGCGCCATATGCCGCGCCGTGCCCGGGTTCGGCGAGCTGAAGGCACCGCAATGCGGGCATGGCCACCACCAGGTGCAGCGCGTGCTGTCCGCATAGACCGCCATCACGCCCGCGTTCCAGTGGGCGGCGTCACTGCCGCCGGCCCGGTCAGGATGGCTGATGAACGCTGCCATGCTTTCCTTGCCGTAGGTCTGGCGGCGGATATCGATCAGGTTCTTCACGTTGCCGAGCGACGGATCGTACGCGTCCACCTCATCGACGGCGATGCGCGGCGCATCCTTGCTGATGAGGTTCGACCGGGCCGCGGCCAGGAACTGCACCGTCATGCCCCGAAAGCGCTTGAAGCCGATGCTGTCATCGACCGGATGTGTATCGGCGTGGAAGTTTGACCCCCTGTGGGGGTAATCGGCGTCCAAAATTGACCCCCTGATCTGTGGCAAGACGCCACCCGGCAATTTTGGGTGGTGGGGGAGATGCTGGTTGTGGAAACGGTCGCGCGGATTAGGCGGGCCCACTTTGTTCAGGGCAAGACGATCAAGGCGATTTCCCGGGAGCTGGGGATAGCCCGGAACACTGTTCGCAAGGTTTTACGGTCGGGTGAGACCAGTTTTGCCTACGAGCGGGAGGTGCAGCCGCGGCCCAAGCTGGGGCAATGGACGGATGATCTCGAGCGGCGACTGGCCGCCAACGACCTGCTGTCGCGGCGTGAGCGGCTTGGGCTGATCCGGATCTTTGAGGGCCTGCGCGAGGCCGGTTATGAGGGCGGCTATGACGCCGTGCGCCGCTACGCCACGGCGCGTAAGCGCCAGCAGGGCAAGGGTTCCAGCGAGGCCTTCGTGCCGCTTAGCTTTGCGCCAGGCGAGGCGTTCCAGTTCGACTGGTCGCACGAGATCGTCGTGCTGCGCGGCACGACCATGGAGATCAAGGTGGCACAGGTGCGGCTGTGCCATAGCCGGATGCTGTTCGTGCGGGCCTACCCGCGCGAGACGCAGGAGATGGTGTTCGACGCACACGACAAGGCATTCGCGTTCTTTCGCGGCACGTGCGAGCGCGGCATCTACGACAATATGCGCACTGCGGTAGACGCGGTGTTTGTTGGTCGCGAGCGGGTGTTCAACCGCCGTTTTCTTCAGATGTGCAGCCACTATTTGGTCGAGCCGACAGCCTGCACACCAGCCTCAGGCTGGGAGAAAGGTCAGGTCGAGAACCAGGTTAACGTCGTGCGGGAACGGTTTTTCAAGCCGCGGCTGCACTTCGCGAGCTTTACGGAGATGAATGCCTGGCTGCTGGAGCGTTGTGTCGCTTACGCCAAGGCTCACCCGCATCCGGAGCGGCACGACAGTCCGGTGTGGGAGATGTTTGAGGCCGAACGGCCAAGCCTGGTGCGCTACGCCAACCCGTTCGACGGCTTTCATGCCAAGACTGCCTCGGTGTCGAAGACCTGCCTCGTGCAGTTCGACAAGAACCGATACTCGGTGATGGCGCAGGCGGTCGGCCGCCCGGTCGAGGTGCATGCCTACGCCGAACGGATCGTGGTGCGCCAGGATGGTGGGATCATCGCCAACCATGATCGCTGCTTTGGTCGGGAGCAGACCGTCTACGACCCTTGGCATTATGTCCCCGTGCTGACGCGCAAGCCCGGCGCCATGCGCAATGGCGCGCCGTTCAAGGATTGGGTGCTTCCGGGCGCCCTCGGCCGGGTCCGGCAGAAGCTGAAGAGCGTCCCGGACGGCGATCGTCAGATGGTCAAGATCCTGTCCGCGGCGCTGACAGACGGGCTTCCGGCGGTGGAAACCGCCTGTGCTGAAGCCCTCGCGGCCGGTCTTTGCAGCAGCGACGTGGTGCTCAACGCCCTGTCGCGGCAACGGCAGCCCGAATTGCCGCCCTCCATCGCCGTGCCGGATGCGCTGATGCTGCGTCAGCAGCCGGTTGCGGATTGCGCCCGCTACGACACCCTCAGGAGATTGCCCAATGGAACGCCATGACATCATGGAGATGATGGCTGAGCTGAAACTGGTCGGAATGCGTTTGGCGTTCGATGAAGTGCTGGCCAACGGGGTCAAACGCCAGCACGCCGCCCAGCAGATCGTCGGCGAGTTGTTGGCGGCCGAGATCGCGGAGAAGCAGGCCCGGTCGATCCGCTATCAGGTGAGTGCGGCCAAACTGCCACTGGCCAAGGAGCTTGCCGACTTCGACTTCAATGGCAGTCCGATCAACGAAGGCCTGGTACGCGAGCTGGCGCTTGGCACGTTTCTCAGCCAGCAGCGTAACACGGTGCTGGTCGGCGGCACGGGAACGGGCAAAAGCCACCTCGCAGTCGCTATTGCTCGCAGTTGCATCCGTGCCGGTGCGCGCTGCCGGTTCTACACCGTGGTTGATCTGGTCAACCGGCTCGAAGCAGAAAACAAGGCTGGGCGAGCGGGGAAGATTGCCGACACCCTAACCCGGCTAGACCTGTTGGTGCTCGACGAACTGGGCTACCTGCCGTTCGCCCAGTCAGGCGGCCAACTGCTGTTCCATCTGATCAGCAGGCTCTACGAACGCACCTCCGTGGTGATCACCACCAACCTGGACTTTGCCGAATGGCCAAAGGTGTTCGGCGACGCAAAGATGGCCACCGCTCTGCTCGACCGGCTGACCCACCACTGCGACATCATCGAGACCGGCAATGATAGCTGGCGTATGAAAACACGCGCCTGAGCCCGAGTCAGCATCCCCTCAAGGGGTCAATTTTAGACGCTTATTGGGGGTCAGTTTTGGGTGCCGATTGACAG
>NZ_DASWPE010000070.1:0-42549 GCF_036404135.1 Rhodopseudomonas sp.
CAGGATCACCGGGCGGGTGCCGCGGCTGGTGGTGCGGACGAACGACTGGTCGATCTTGATGGTGTCGAACGGGAAGCGCTGCAGATAGGCCAGCGAGGAATGCCCGGTGCCGAAATCGTCGAGCGACAGCCCGGTGCCGAGTTCGCGGATCCGGTGCAGCATTTGCGCGGCGTGTTCCGGATTTTCCATCACCAGCGATTCGGTCAATTCCAGCTTCAGCGTGCCACGCGCCACCGTGGAGCGCGACAGCACGGTGCGGATGTCGTGCAATAGGTCGTGGCGCAGCAACTGCCGCGACGAGACGTTGACGCTGGCGAAGATCGGCTCGCGCGAGCGCATCGCGCGCTGCCAGATCGCCAGTTGCTTGGCGGTCTGGTCCATCACGAACATGCCGAGATCGATGATCAGTCCGATCTCCTCGGCGATGGCGATGAACTCCACCGGCGACATCCGCCCGAGCTTGGGATGATCCCAGCGCGCCAACGCTTCGAAGCCGGCGATCGAGCGATCCTCCAGCCGCACGATCGGCTGATACAGGATGGTGATTTCCTGGCGCTCGATGGCGCGGCGCAATTCGGATTCCAGCGTCAGCCGGTCGGTCTTGCGCGCCCGCATCACCGGCTTGTAGACGTCGATGCGATCGCCGCCGATCCGCTTCGAGTGATACATCGCCAGCTCGGCGTCCTTGATGATCTCGTCGGTGAGCTGCGCCTGCGGATCGGATAGCGCGAGGCCAATCGAGGCGGTGAGGAAGATCTCGCGGTCGTTGAAGGCGATCGGCGCGCGGATGGTCTTGCGGATGGTCTCGGCGAAGGCGGTGATCTTGGCGGGGTCCTGCTCCGACATCAGGATCAGGCCGAACTGATCGCCGGCGAGCCGCGCCAAAGTGTCCTGCGGCTTCAGAATTCGCGTGAGCCGGCGCGCCAGCGTCAGCAGGATCGAATCGCCGACCGCGATGCCGACCGAATCGTTGACCTGCTTGAAGCGGTCGAGGTCGATCACCATCAGCGTCGGTCGCAGGTTCGGCATCGACTTGGCGAAATTGGCCACCGCATTGAGCCGGTCGATGAACAGCTTGCGGTTCGGCAGCCCGGTGAGGTTGTCGTGCACGGAATCGTGCAGCATGCGTTCTTCGGCGTTCTTGATCTCGGTGACGTCGGTCAGCGTGCCGACCACGCGCGAGACTTCGCCATCGGAGCCGACCACCGGGCGCGCCTTCAGCGCGAACCACATGAAGCGGCCGTCCGGGGTGCGCAGCCGGAAATCCTGGGTCAGCCGGCCGCGGCGCTGGTCGAGCACCGAGTCGAGCGCGGCGCGAAACCGATCCTGGTCGAGCGGATGCAGCACTTCCAGCCATTTCGCCGCGGAGCCTTCCAGCGTGCCGCGCTTCAACCCGAGCAGGGTTTCGGTCTCTGGGCTGGTGAACACCTTGTCGGCGGCGACGTCCCAGTCCCAGATCAGGTCGCCGGAGCCGGTCAGCGCCAGCGCGCGGCGCTCGATGTCTGACACCACGCCGGTCGGCGCGCTGCCGCCGGCAAAAGCGTGCTGCATCACCGTGAAGCCGATCAGCATCACGATCAACACCAGGCCGCCGAGCAGCGCCGGGCCGACGATGTCGTTGGTGACGCTGCCGGCCACCGTCATGCCTGCAGCGATCACCCACACCACCAGCAGGAACCAGGTCGGGATCAGCAGCACCGCGCGGTCGAAGCCGTGGGTCGACAGATACAGGATCAGCGCGAAGCCGGCGAACGCGATCAACACCAGCGACATCCGCGCAATGCCCGACGCCACCGCGGGATCGAACAGCGCCAAAGCCACCAAGGATCCGAGAAAGACCAGCCAGCCCAGCGTGATGTGCGAATAGCGCACATGCCAGCGGCTGAGGTTGAGATAAGCGAACAGGAACACCAAGAGCGTGGCGGCGAGGATGGCTTCGCCGGAGGCGCGCCACACCCGCTCGGCGCCCGACGACATGTCGAGCACCTTGCCCCAGAATCCGAAATCGACGCCGATATAGACCAGCACCGCCCAGGCCAGCGCCGCCGCCGCCGGGAACATGATGCTGCCCTTGACCACGAACAGGATGGTCAGCACCAGCGCCAGCAGGCCGGAGATGCCGATCACGATGCCCTGATACAGCGTGAACGAGTTGACCTTGTCCTTGTAGGCCTCCGGTTCCCACAAATAGAGCTGCGGCAGCTTGTCGGTGCGCAATTCGGCGACGAAGGTGATCACCGCGCCGGGGTCCAGCGTGACCCGGAACACGTCGGCGGTGGGGGAATCCTGGCGCTCCGGGCGGTCGCCGGTCGACGGCGTCACCGTGGCGATCCGCGACATTCCGAGATCCGGCCAGAACAGCCCGGAGGAGACGATGCGATAATGCGGCGCGACGATCAGCCGGTCGAGCTGGTCGTCGGTGTTGTTAGCCAGCGCGAACACCACCCAGTTCTGGCCGCCCTCGCGGGCGCGCACCTCGATGCGGCGCACGATGCCGTCGGTGCCGGGCGCGGTCGACACCTGAATGCGGTCGGCCTCGCTGCGCTGATGATCGAGCACCGCGGTGAGGTCGATCGCGGGCGCGTCGCCGCGGACGCTGACCGCGTCGATGGCATTCGCCGGTGAGCCGGCCGCAACCATCATCAAGCCCAGCGCGGCGAGCGCGAGGCACCTGATCAGACGCAATGTCGGTTCTCCGCGTTGGTCGTCACGTCACGCGCACCCCTGTGCGGTTCTGACGCGCGATAAATGACATGAATGTGAGGGCTTTCAAAGGCTTTCCGGACCGCGCCGGGCCTCACAGCGTCAACACAATTTTGCCAATATGTTGGCTGGATTCCATCCGGCGGTGCGCCTCCGCCGCCTCGGCGAGCGGGAAGCTGCTGTCGATCAAGGGCTTGAGCCGGCCCTCGCGGAACAGCGGCAGCACCCTGGATTCGATCGCGGCGACCATCGCCGCCTTGTCGGCGTCGCTGCGCGCCCGCAGCGTCGAGCCGGTATGCTGCAGTCGCTTCATCATCAGCTTGACGAAATTGACGGTGGCTTTCGGGCCGTGAAGAAACGCGATCTGAACGATGCGGCCGTCGAACGCCGCGGCGTTGTAGTTCTTCTCGATGTAATCGCCGCCGACCATGTCGAGGATGACGTCAGCGCCATGGCCTTGGGTGAATTCCTTGACGATGCCGACGAAGTCTTCGGTCTTGTAGTCGATGGCGCGGTCTGCCCCGAGTTTGACGCAAGCCGCGGCCTTGTCGTTGGAACCGACGGTGACGATCACGGTCGAGCCGAACGCCTTGGCAAGCTGGATCGCCATGGTGCCGATGCCCGAGGAACCGCCGTGAATCAGCAGGGTTTCGCCGGGCTTGAGGCCGCCGCGTTCGAACACATTGTGCCACACCGTCATCAGCGTCTCAGGCGTGGCGCCGGCCTCGATGATCGACAGCCCGACCGGCACCGCCATCGCCTGGGCGTCCTGGGCGATGCAATAGGGGGCGTAGCCGCCGCCCGCGACCAGCGACATCACGCTGTCGCCGAGCTTGTGCCGGCTGGCGCCCTCACCGAGCGCGACCACTTCGCCGGCCACTTCCAGGCCGGGCAGATCGCTGGCGCCGGGCGGCGGCGGATAACTGCCGGAGCGCTGCGCCACGTCCGGCCGGTTGACGCCGGCGGCCTGCACCTTGATCAGGATTTCGCCGGGGCCGGGCTGCGGCACCGGGCGGGTCTCGGGCAGCAGCACCTCGGGACCGCCCGGCTTGCTGATTCCGATCACGGTCATTTGCGCGGGTACGGGTTCCATGATTTGTCCTTGCGAAGCGGGTAGGGCGGGAGAAGATCGGCTAGGATTAGACAGCCGGTGCCGCACTGGCAACCGTTCCGGATCACGCAAAAGTGGGGCAAAGCCGATGGCGATTGAGGACGACGACAAGCCGAAGAAGAAATTGAGCCACGAAATCGGGCAGGATCTGTCGCTGCTGTCGGTCGAGGAACTGAACGAGCGGATCGCGCTGCTCACCGCGGAGATCGATCGGCTGCAGGCGGCGATGACGATGAAACGCGCCACCCGCGACGCCGCGGATCGGATCTTCAAAACCACCCGCTAAGCGCGGATCACTTCGCCGCCAGCCCGAGTTCCCGCAAAATGCAAACCAAACCTCAACAAAACCGTTCATTTACGCGATATTAAGCTTTCCAGCCTATTACTCTGATTGTCCATCTTTGGACGCCGAGTGGCTCCTGTCCACTCTGCTTTGACGCCTCCCTGTTATCAACTTCAAAGCCGCCGGCAACGGCGGCTCTTTTTTGCGCTCCGGTTTTCTACGGAGCGAGGGACGCGATGTTAACCCTTGCAGGCGACGCGGCTGGACTCTGCCCCGCGGGCGCGCAATGATTTGTTCATCATAACCGGCTGGCAAAACAGGCTGGGGACGGAACAGGTGGCGTGAGGCGTTAACGATGTCGGATTCAATGCAGGGCGACTCCGCTCTCGTTCATTTCAGCGAGCGGCTGACCAATTCCGCAGCGTTCAGTGCGCTGTTTCGCGACGGCATGGATCTGGTCGAGGAAACCGCCGCCTATCTGGACGGCATCGGCCGCTCCGAGGCCAAGACGCTGGATCGCTCCGTCAGCCTGACCTATGCGACCGAAAGCATGCGGCTGACCACGCGGCTGATGCAACTCGCCTCCTGGCTGTTGCTGCATCGTGCGGTCAAGGAAGGCGAGATGACGCTGAGCCAGGCCAACCGGGAAAAGACCAAGGTCAAGCTCAGCGCCGCTGAGCCCGGCCCGGCCGAGATGATCGCGAAACTGCCCGAGCAGTTGCAGGAACTAATCGCCCGCTCGATGCTGCTGCAGGACAAGGTGCGCCGGCTCGATACCACCATGCACGCCGACGGGTCAGACCGCGCCCCGATCGGCAATCCGCTGGTGCCGCAGCTCAATCGGCTGAAGGCGGCGTTCGAGCGCTAGACTGAAAGGCCGGCACTGAAAGGCGGGGGCAGGGACACCGAGCCTGTCCTATATTCGGTGACAACAACTTTCGCCGAGGCGCCGATGACGGGTCCGGACTCAACGGACGACAGCGCAACGGTGACCAGCCATCTGCTGGCCTATTTGCGCTCGCATGGCAAAAAGCTCGACCTCATTCTCGATACCCTGGGCCGTCATCGCGAGCATCTCGGTCCTGTTGACCGCAACATCGGCGACGTTGGGCGCGACGTCGGCGACCTCCGGCGCGACGTGCAGGAGGTCAAGGGCGACCTCTTGCAATTTAGGTTGGGGTTGAAGCATCCAACCTCAAACCATCGTCATCCCGGATTGCGAGTTCGAAGAACGAGCAAGTCCGCGATCCATATCCCCTTCAGGGGTTACGGATTCCGGGCTCACTCGCAACTGTCGCTGCTCGAGCCCCGGAATGCCGGCCTATAAAATCTCGAAGCGCATCAACAGCCGGGAAGAGCCGCGCGTCCGTTAGCCGCAGAAAGCGAATATCTGCCGGCAACGCAAAAAAACGCCCCTGCAGGCAGGGGCGTTCGGTTTTCCAGCGATTGTGATCAGGTGAGGCAGCCGCCGAGCGGCCTTAGCCTCAGCCTTGGCCTCAATCCTTCTTGAGGAAGCCCGAAAACTTCTTCTGGAACCGGGACACCCGGCCGCCGCGATCGAGCATCTGCTGCTGGCCGCCGGTCCAGGCCGGATGCGACTTGGAGTCGATGTCGAGGTTCAGCTTGTCGCCTTCCTTGCCCCAGGTGGAGCGCGTCACGTATTCCGTGCCGTCCGTCATGACTACCGTAATGCTATGATAATCCGGGTGAATTTCGGCTTTCATGAATGATCCTTCGGGGCCTTTTGGCCCGCAACACGGCGAATTGAGGGGTGGATTTCCGCGTTCCTATATCGCACGACGCGGGTCAAGACAAGGTATTCACCGGATTTGCCAGCAGCCTTGCCCACGTCTATTTACAATCCTTCAAAAGTGACGCGGCGGTAAACATCGATGATCCAAAAGATCCGGCCCGACACCAAGTCAAAAGGCACCGTGATTGCGCTGTCGCTGGAAGCGATCGCGGAAAGCGAGAAGGTCGTGCCGGCGGGGCGCCCGGCGCCGAAGGCCGAGCCGCTGACCGATGGCGTGTCCGCGGCGAAGGCCGCGGCTAAGCCCGGCCGGCTGCGCCCCTTGTTGTTGCTGGCGCCTTACGTCGACCGCTATCGCTGGCGCGCCAGCTTCGCCTTCGTGGCGCTGACGGTGGCCGCGGCGACCACGCTGCTGGTGCCGCTGGCGGTGCGCCGGCTGATCGATTTCGGCTTCAGCCCCGAAGGCATCGCGCTGATCAACAGTTATTTCCTGGTGATGGTGGTGATCGTCGCGGTGCTCGCGGTGGCGAGTGCCGCGCGTTACTACCTGGTGATGACGATCGGCGAGCGCATCGTCGCCGATCTGCGCCACGACGTGTTCGCGCATCTCACCAAGCTGTCGCCGTCGTTCTTCGATTCGGCGCGCAGCGGCGAACTGGTGTCGCGGCTCACCGCCGACACCACCCAGATCAAATCCGCGGTCGGCGCCTCGGTGTCGATCGCGCTGCGCAACATGATGCTGTTCATCGGCGCGGCCTCGATGATGGTGATCTCCAGCCCGCGCTTGAGCGGCTTCGTGCTGGCGGCGATCCCGTTGATCGTGCTGCCGCTGGTGGCGTTCGGCCGCTGGGTGCGGCGGCTGTCGCGCAACGCCCAGGATACTTTGGCCGATGCCTCGGCCTATGCCTCCGAACTGGTGTCCTCGATCCGCACCGTGCAGGCCTATACCAATGAGGGGCTGTCGAACCAGCGGTTCGGCCGCGAGGTCGAGCAGGCCTATGAGGCGGCGCGTAGTTCCACGGGCGCCCGCGCTGTGCTCACCGCGATCATCATCTTCATCGTGTTCTCCAGCGTGGTGGCGATCCTGTGGGTCGGCTCGCACGACGTGGTGTCGGGCGACATCAGCGCCGGCCGGCTCAGCCAGTTCGTGATGTATGCCGCCTTCGCCGCCGCCGGCCTCGGCCAGCTCAGCGAAGTATGGGGCGAGGTCGCCGGCGCTTCCGGCGCCGCCGAGCGGCTGTTCGAAATTTTGCGGGTCAAGCCGGATGTCGCGGCGCCGGCCTCGCCGCGCGCGTTTCCGGTGCCGGCGCGCGGCGACGTCGTGTTCGACAATGTCAGCTTCGCCTATCCGATGCGGCCGGAGACCCCGGCGCTCGACGGCGTGTCGCTGTCGGTCCGCGCCGGCGAGAAGGTGGCGATCGTCGGCCCCTCCGGCGCCGGCAAAAGCACGCTGTTCCACCTCTTGCTACGGTTCTACGATCCCTCCTCCGGCAAGGTCTCGCTCGACGGCGTGCCGATCGCCGCCGCCGGTCCGCAGTGCCTGCGCGAGCGCATCGCGCTGGTGTCGCAGGAGTCGGTGATTTTCGCCGCCTCCGCGCGCGACAACATCCGGTTCGGCCGTCCCGACGCCAGCGACGCCGAAGTCGAGCGCGCCGCCGAACAGGCCCACGCCACCGAATTCATTCGCCGGCTGCCGCAGGGCTTCGAGACGCAATTGGGCGAGCGCGGCGTGACGCTGTCCGGTGGCCAGCGCCAGCGCATCGCCATCGCCCGCGCGATCCTGCGCGACGCGCCGCTCTTGCTGCTCGACGAAGCGACCTCGTCGCTCGACGCCGAGAGCGAAACCTTGGTGCAGACCGCGCTGGAAGAATTGATGCGGCACCGCACCACGGTGGTGATCGCGCATCGCCTCGCCACCGTGCTGTCCTGCGACCGCATCGTGGTGATGGAGCAGGGCAAGATCATCGAGCAGGGCACCCATGCGCAGCTGGCCGCCGCCGGCGGGCTCTATGCCCGCCTCGCCCGGCTGCAGTTCGAGGTGGCGTGAGGGAACGGACGCTCCGACACATCAAGCCGCGCGCCGCTGCTTCGGCCTCATGTCTGGTGGATTGCATTGAACAGGCGCTCACTGCGATTTACAGCGATGCGTAGGACATGCCGCCCGCCAGCCAAAATCGTTTACGCAACGGCGATGTGCGACTAGACTCCCGCGATGGCATCATTGAGCGGCACCGTGACATCGGATTTTGATCCGCAGCTATATCTCAGGATGCATCCTGACGTGCGCTTGGCCGCCGCCGATCCGGTGCAACACTATCTCAAATACGGGCGAAGAGAGGGGCGGTCGATTCGTCCGACCTTGCGTCACGAGAAGCTGTTATCATTCATCGATTACAACAAGCTCGGCTTGGAAGTGGGGCCAAGCCACAGCCCGATATGCCCAAGATCCCGAGGTTACAAAGTCGAGATTCTTGATCATCTCAGTCAACCGGACCTGAAGACGAAATACGCTCAACACGGCGTGGATTTGAATGCCATCGAAGCCGTGGATTTTGTCTGGAGCGGCCAGCGCTTTAAAGATCTCACACGACGGAATCACGAGTACGGTTGGGTTGTCGCGTCCCATGTGATCGAACACACCCCGGACTTGATTAGTTTTCTTCAGGGCTGCGACGATATTTTGCAGGACGACGGCGTGTTGGTCCTCGCGGTTCCCGACAAGCGATTCTGTTTTGACTATTTGCGGCCTGTCACATCTCTCGCCGCCATAGTTGATGCGTATGAAGCAAAGCGAACGGTGCATTCGGCAGGGACTGCCGCGGAATATTATCTGAACGTATGCCAGATTCCTCCCGGTAAGGCTTGGACCAAGGTCACGAGTTCCGATTTGCGGATCATTCATTCGGTGGCCGAGGCCAAATCCGCAATGGAGGCGGCCAGGAATTCAGTCTTCATCGACCTTCATTCCTGGTGTTTCACGCCTTCCAGCTTTCGACTGATCCTGCATGATTTGTTCACGCTTGGATTTATCCAAAGCCGTGAGGTCGGATTCTTCGACAGCAACGGCGGTGAATTCATCATCGCTCTCGGGCGAAAAGGGGCTGGGCCTGAAATTCCCCGCACTGAGCTTGCGTTGATGGCGGGACGCCCGTTTTCAGCTGCGCGAGGAGTCGGCGAGGCGGGAAATGTGGTCCTGAATATCGGACGGAGGGTTTCACGGCGCCTCCGCCGTCTAATCGGGCGACTTGGTCATGCGGTGCGATGATCAGCTACGGCTCCCACACCATGTTCAGCACCGCACGGCCCGAAGCGTTGGTCTCCTCGCCGGTCACGGCGAAGCCGTTGCGTTCGTAGAACTTGATGGCGCGGAAATTGTCGGCGTTGACCTTCAGCGTGACGCCGGTGGGCGATAGCCGCTTGGCCTGATCGACCAGCGTGGCCGCGAGGCCGCTTCCCCATTGCGCCGGCGCCACCACCAATTGATCGAGATAGCCGCTGCCATCGATGGTGACGAAGCCGGTCAATTCGCCGTCCTGCTCCGCCACCACGACGCTGGCGTTCGGCAACAGCTCGCCGCGCCAGCGCTCGCGCCACCAATCCAGCCGCGCGGCGAAGTCGATCGACGGGTAGGTCAGTTGCCAGGTCTTCAGCCACAGCGCGATCGAGGCGTCCTCGTCGTCGGCCTGATAGCGCCGCAGATCAAAGCCTTGCGTCATGCCTCAGCGCTCCGTCAGCTTCAATTCGATGCGGCGGTTGCGCTTGTAGGCGTCGTCGGTCGCGGCGACGTCGAGCGGCTGGAATTCACCGAACCCGGCGGCGACCAGCCGCTGCGGCGGCACCCCGAGCGAGACCAGATATTGCACCACCGAAATCGCGCGGGCGCTCGACAATTCCCAGTTGGATTTGAACTGCCCGGTGATCGGGCGAACGTCGGTGTGGCCGTCGACCCGCAAGACCCAGGCGATTTCCGCCGGAATCTGCTTGTCGAGATCGGTCAGCGCCGCAGCCAGCTTGTCGAGTTCGGCGCGACCCTCGGGCAACAGCTGCGCCTGGCCGGTGTCGAAGAACACTTCCGACTGGAACACGAAGCGGTCGCCGACGACGCGGATATCCGGCCGGTTGCCGAGGATGGCGCGCAATCGCCCGAAGAATTCCGAGCGGTAGCGTGACAATTCCTGCACCCGCTGCGCCAGGGCGACGTTGAGCCGCTGACCGAGATCGGTGATCCGGCTCTGCGATTCCTTGCCGCGCTGTTCCGAGGCGTCGAGCGCCTCTTCGAGCGCGGCGAGCTGGCGGCGCAGCGCCGAGATCTGCTGATTCAACACCTCGACCTGCGCCAGCGCGCGGGCCGAGAGCTGCTTCTCGGAATCCAGCGCCTTGTTGAGCTCGGTGGCGCGGCCGGCGGCGTCGTTGCCGGCGCCGGCGAGGCCGTCATAGAGGCCCTTGACGCGGTCGCGCTCGGTTTCGGCGGAGGCCAGGCCGGCGCGCAGCTGCGACAGCTGATCCTCGAGATTGAGTTTGCCGAGCTTTTCCAGCGACAATAGGTCGTTGAGCTGCGCGAGCTTGGCGTTGAGCTGCTCCAGCGCCTTGTCCTTGCCGGTGACCTCCTGCGACAGGAAGAACTGCACCACCAGGAACACCGACAGCAGAAATACGATCGACAAAACCAGCGTCGACAGCGCGTCGACAAAGCCGGGCCAGTAGTTGAAGCCGGGATCGTTGCGGCGGCCGCGGGCTAGCGCCATTCAGAGGTCTCCGCGGCGAGCGGCAGCGAGCGCGGAGCGCGCCCGGCGGATCAACAAGCCGTCGCCCTTCGAGGCCGTCGCTGCGCTCCGGCGCCTCAGGGTGACGGCGACCGGGTTCGCTGCGCGGGCGGCTACGACGGCGGAAGCGTCATCCTGAGGTGCGCGCCGCATTTGCGGCGCGCCTCGAAGGATGGCCACAAGTGAGGTCGGCATCCTAATTCTTCTCCGGCTGGCGGGCGAGGTGCTGCAGCAGCGCCTTGATCTCGCGGTTTTGCTCGCCCTGGCCGTCGGCCCATTCGCGGATCAGCTGCTGTTCGCTGCGCATGTGCGCGACGAGACTCTGGATCGCGTCGGCGAGGTTGGCCATCGCCGTGGTGGTGCGGCGGCTGGAGCCGTCTTCGAAGGCGCGGCGCAGCCGCTCGATCGCGCCTTGCAGCTCGGCGCTGCCTGCCGCGGCACCGGGCGCCGCGACCGCGCCGTCGCCGACATAGTCGCGCACCGTGGAGGCCAGCCAGTCCTCGAGGTCGGTGTAGAACCGGTTCTGCGCCTGGCTGGATTGCAGATCGAGGAAGCCGAGGATCAGCGAGCCGGCGAGCCCGAACAGCGACGAGGAGAACGAAATGCCCATGCCGCCGAGCGGCGCGGCGAGGCCTTCCTTCAGCGTGTCGAACAGCGAGCCGGCGTCGCCGCCGACCTTGAGGCCGTCGATCACCTTGCCGACCGAGCCGACGGTTTCGATCAGCCCCCAGAAGGTGCCGAGCAGCCCGAGGAACACCAACAGCCCGGTCATGTAGCGCGAGATGTCGCGGGCCTCGTCCAGCCTGGTGGCGATCGAGTCGAGCAGATGCCGCATGGTCTGCTGAGAAATCGACATCCGGCCCGAGCGCTCGCCGCCCAGAATCGCCGCCATCGGCGCCAGCAAAGTGGGGCGCTGCGGCAACGCCAGCCCCGGATCGCTGATGCGAAAATTATTCACCCAGGCGACCTCGGGATAGAGCCGGATCACCTGGCGGAACGACAGCACGATGCCGATCAACAGCACCGCGCCGATCAGCGCGTTGAGCCCGGGATTGGCGAAAAAGGCGGTGATGATCTGCTTGTACAGCACCACCAGGAGCAGCGCGCACAGCACCAGGAACACCAGCATGCGGATCAAAAAGATCCGCGGCGACGACAGCTTGTTGAACGCGACGTCGATCGCGGAGCGGGAGCCTTGCGCCATTGTTGGTGTCACCATTCGTTGCAGGCGAGGTGGTTGCGGCTTCAATATGGCACAGCGCTGGCCGGAAGGAAGCATCGCCCGGTGCAATCCTTTGGAACCCGGCCGATACCGCCGCAGCCGGCCGCGCCGCGCCCGCCGTTGCCGGCGAAGGGCGGTTACTCGCCGGCCTGCAGTTCGCGCCGCGGCGGCATGGCGAACAGGTCGGGCCGCGCCGGTTGCGGGCCGGGCGGAGCCGCCGGCGCATCATGGCTGAAATCCAGCTCCTCGATCCGGCCGGCGCGGCGCTCGATCTTGTCGGCCGAGATCAGGATCTGGCGGACGTCCTCATTGACCTGACCGAAATGGGTCTGCAGCTTCAGCACGCGGTCGCGTAGCCGGCTCAGATCGTCGCCGAGACTCATCACCTCGGTGCGGATCTGGTCGGCGGCGTCGCGCATCCGCGCGTCTTTCAGGATCTGCTGCATCACCTGGATCGCCAGCATCAGCAGAGACGGCGACACCAGCACGATGCGGGCGCGGTAGGCTTTCTGAATGACGTCGTCGAAGCGCTCGTGGATTTCGGCATAGACCGATTCCGACGGCACGAACATCAGCGCGGTGTCCTGGGTCTCGCCGGGGATCAGGTATTTTTCGGCGATGTCGGTGACGTGGCGTATCACGTCGTTGCGCAGCCGCTGCGACGCGGCGCGCCGCGCCTCCTCGGAGCGGGCGTCGCGCAGCGCGGTGATCGCCTCCAGCGGAAACTTGGCGTCGATGCACAGCGGCCGCTGATCGGGCAGGAACACCACGCAGTCCGGCCGCTTGCCGCTGGACAGCGTGTATTGGAACGCATAGGCGCCGGTCGGCATGCCGTCGGCGACGATCGCCTCCATCCGCGCCTGGCCGAACGCGCCGCGCGACTGCTTGTTGGCCAGCACGTCGCGCAGCGTCGTCACCTGCGCGGTGAGCTCGGTGAGGTTGTGCTGCGCGTCGTCGATGATGCCGAGCCGCTCGTGCAGCACCCGCAGGCTGTTGAGGGTGTGGCGGGTGGTGTGCTCCATCGACTGGCCGACCCGCTGGGTCACCGAATCCAGCCGCTCGCTGACCGCGCGTGCCATTTCGGCCTGCCGGCCGGCCAACGCCTGGCCCATCGCCGCGACCCGGCCGCTCGACTCGTGCTGCGCCCGCATCATCTCGGCCAGCCGATATTCCAGCTCGT
The DNA here is from genome assembly GCF_036404135.1 of Rhodopseudomonas sp. Lineage (GTDB taxonomy): Bacteria > Pseudomonadota > Alphaproteobacteria > Rhizobiales > Xanthobacteraceae > Rhodopseudomonas_A. The sequence continues at coordinate 13,013 of NZ_DASWPE010000070.1, forward strand.
CGGCGCGGGCGGCCTGCGCCATCGCCGTCGCGCTGCCGGTGCCCAATCCGCGGGCGATGATCACGGCAATGGCGGCGAGCAGCAGCAGCGTCACCGCGGCAAAGCCGATCGCCGCTTCACCGACGCTGACCGGCAAGTCGCCAACCGTGAACAGGATGTCGTTCATGTCAGCATTGTAGCAGACTAGATGCGGTATGAGAACGAAGGAAGAACATTTATGGTTAACCACGGCTTAAGGGATATGGTTAACCGCGGGCTAACCATCATGGTTAATGCCGGGTTAAAGATCCGCCCGGTCTGAATCGTTGTGTGGTAGCTAAAGTGGCATCCGCAGCGGATTGACCGGGGCGGTATCGCAGATTAAATCGCAACAATGGCCCTGCGCGAAATCATCATCATACCAGACAAGCAGCTTCGCTTGATCTCCAAGCCGGTCGAAACGGTCAGCGCCGAGGTGCGCCGGCTCGCCGACGACATGTTCGAGACCATGTACGAGGCGCCCGGCATCGGCCTTGCCGCGATCCAGGTGGCGCAGCCGGTGCGGCTGATCACCATGGATCTGGTCCGCAAGGAGGGCAACGGCCAGACTGAGCCGCGCGCCTTCATCAACCCGGAAATCGTTTCGGTGTCCGAGGAGATGAACGTCTACGAGGAAGGCTGCCTGTCGATCCCGGAATATTACGCCGAGGTCGAGCGGCCGAAACAGGTGCGGATCCGTTACACCGACCTCGACGGCAATGTGAAGGAAGAGGATGCCGACGGGCTGTTCGCCACCTGCATCCAGCACGAGATTGACCATTTGAACGGCGTCTTGTTCGTCGATCACATCTCCAAGCTGAAGCGCCACATGGTGATGAAGAAGTTCGAGAAGGCCGCCAGGCACGGCGTCAAATACGTCTGACGGTTTTGACCGGCGATGGCGGGTTTGATATCATTGATATCAAAGGAACCGCCGATGGCCGACCTGCTGATCCGCGACATCGATCCCGAGCTGAAGCGCCGTATCGAAATGAGGGCGCAGGAAACCGACATCAGTCTGTCGGATGCTGCGAAACTACTTATACGGCGCGGCCTCGCGGCGGGTGAAACTCCGCGCCGATTGGGCACCGAATTGTTCGCGCTGGTGCCGCCGGAACATCGCGTTGATCTCGACTGCGAAATTCCTGATGTGGCCAGCGAGCCCCCGGACTTTTCGTGATCATTCTCGACACCAACGTTGTCTCCGAAGCCCTCCGACCGAAGCCGAACCTCGGGGTGCGCGATTGGCTCGATACCCAGCCGGCTGACGCGCTTTTCATTTGCGCGCCGGTGTTGGCCGAGATCCGCTTCGGCATCGAACGGCTGGACGCCGGCGTGCAGCGGCAGAAGCTATTGGCCTCGGCTGCGCGGCTGGAAAGCGTGACGTTCTTCGACCACATCCTTCCGTTCGATGCTGTTGCGGCGACGATCTATGGGCGGATCGCGGCGCAGCGCCAATCGGCGGGACGGCCGATTGGCGTTATGGACTGCATGATCGCTGCGATCGCGCTCGCGCATCAAGCCGCCGTCGCCACGCGCGACAGATATGGCTTTGACGGCGTCGGCCTGACCGTTATCAATCCGTTCGAAATTTGAACGACCGCAGGATTCTCCATGCCGCTTCGCCTGATTTTCATGGGCACCCCGGATTTCGCGGTGCCGACGCTGCGCGCGCTGGCCGCCGCCGGCCACCAGATCGTCGCGGTGTATAGCCGCGAGGCGAAACCCTCCGGACGCGGCATGAAACTGCAGCCAACCCCGGTGGCGCAAGAGGCCGAGCGGCTCGGCATCCCGGTGCTGACGCCGAAGACGCTGCGCTCGGCGGAGGCCGCGGCGGAATTCGCTGGCTTCCACGCCGACGCCGCGGTGGTGGTGGCCTATGGCATGATCCTACCGCAGCCGATTCTGGACGCGCCGACATTCGGCTGCTTCAACCTGCACGGCTCGCTCTTGCCGCGCTGGCGCGGCGCGGCACCGATCAACCGCGCCATCATGGCCGGCGATGCGGAGTCCGGCGTGATGGTGATGAAGATGGACATCGGCCTCGACACCGGCGACGTGGCGCTGACCGGACGGATCGCGCTCACCGACGCGATGACTGCGGCCGACCTGCACGACGCGCTGGCGCCGCTCGGCGCCGAACTGATGGTGGAGGCGATGGCGCTGCTCGAGCGCGGTGCATTGCGCTTCACCAAGCAGCCTGAGGACGGCGTGACCTACGCCGCCAAGATCGACAAGGCCGAGGCGCGGATCGACTGGACCAAGCCCGCGCGCGCCGTGCTGCGCCATATCCACGGGCTGTCGCCGTTTCCCGGCGCCTGGTGCGAGCTGCCGATCGAGGGCGATTTGGTGCGGGTGAAGATTTTACGCTGCGCGCTCGCCGAGGGCTCAGGCGCGGCGGGCGCCTTGCTCGACGACCGCCTCACCATCGCCTGCGGCGACGGCGCCATCCGCATCCTGCAATTGCAGCGCGCCGGCAAGCAGCCTATGCAGGCGCAAGATTTCCTGCGCGGCACGCCGCTGCAGCCACCGCTGCGGGTGTGCTAGCCTGTTACCCGCGCCGTCACCCCGAGGAGCCCGCCGCAGGCGGGCGTCTCGAAGGGCGACGGCCTTCGTTATTCCTTTCAGCCGCCATCCTTCGAGGCTCGCCGCAAGCGCGGCTTCGCACCCCGGATCAAGTCCGGGGCAGGCTCTCAGGATGACGGCGCGTCTTGCCAGGATCGTCGCCGAACATGCCGCGCTACAAGCTTATCATCGAATATGACGGCAAGCCTTATTGCGGCTGGCAGATCCAGGACAACGGTCCCTCGGTGCAGGGCGCGCTGGAGGATGCGGTGAAGGCGATCTGCGGCAGCTTCGTCCGCGTCAACGGGGCGGGGCGCACCGACGCCGGCGTGCACGCGCTGGCGCAGGTGGCGCATTGCGACATCGCCAAGGAATTTGCGCCGGGCCGGCTGCGCGATGGGCTGAACGCGCATCTGCGGCCGCATCCGATCGGCGTATTGAGCGCCGAGATCGTGCCGGACACGTTCGAAGCGCGGTTCTCGGCGGTTAGGCGGCACTATGTCTATCGGATCAGCAACCGCCGCGCCAATCTGGCGCTGCAGATCGGCAAGGTGTGGCGGCTGCCGCGACGGCTCGATACCGCGGCGATGCACCAGGCCGCGCAGCGATTGCTCGGCAAGCACGACTTCACGACCTTTCGCGACACCGAATGCCAGGCCAAATCGCCGGACAAGACGCTGGATCAGCTCGACGTGATCCGCGACGGCGACGACGTTTCGATCGTCACCTCGGCGCGCTCGTTCCTGCACAGCCAAGTGCGCTCGATGGTCGGCTCACTGGTCTGGGTCGGCGAGGGGCGCTGGAGCGCCGACGATCTCGCCGCGGCGCTGGCGGCGCGCAACCGCACCGCCTGCGGCCCGGTGGCGCCGCCGGATGGATTGTATCTGGTGAAGGTGGATTATTGAGGCTCTTCTTCACCTCTCCCCGCTTGCGGGGAGAGGTCAACCGGCAGAGCGCAGCGCAGCCGGTCGGGTGAGGGGGCGTTTCAGCAGGTCACCGACTCACCAACCCCTCAGCCCAACCCTCTCCCCGCAAGTGGGGCGAGGGGGCTCGCCGCCGCTCTTGCGATGTGGTCGGTTCGATTGAGAGGTGTATTAATTATCTGAACGACCCTTCCCGCGGGCGGCGCAACGCTAGTCATTCCGGGGCGCGGGGCCGCAGGCCGAGCGAACCCGGAATCTCGCGGCGAGCACCCGCGTGCCGTCGCGGAGCAAGATTTCGGGTTCGCTCGCGGCTATCGCGCTCGCGCCCCGGAATGACGATTTCCATTCAGGCGAAATACCGTTCCAGCACGCCGCGATAGATCTGCGTCAGCGTCGCGAGGTCGGCGACCGGGGTGCGCTCGTCGATCTTGTGCATGGTCTGGCCCACCAGGCCGAACTCGATCACCGGGCAATAATGCGTGATGAAGCGCGCATCCGAGGTGCCGCCGCCGGTGTTGAGCTCGGGCCTGCGGCCGGTGACCTGTTCGATCGCCGCAGCGACCAGATCGGTGAACGCGCCGGGCTTGGTGACGAAGGCGGCGGCGTTCGACGGCAGCCAGTCGATCCGAGCCTTGATGCGGTTGCCGCAGGCGGTCTCGACACGCTGTTCGATCAGCGCCTGCAAACTCTCGGCGCTGTGCTGATCGTTGAAGCGGATGTTGAACCGGGCGCGGGCCTGTGCCGGAATCACATTGGTCGCCGGGTTGCCGACGTCGACCGAAGTGAACTCCAGGTTCGAAGGCTGGAAGGTGTCGCTGCCGGCATCGAGCGGATCGTTGCCGAGCGCCACGATCAGCGCCGCGATATCCGGCACCGGGTTCGATGCGCGGTGCGGATAGGCGACGTGGCCCTGCACGCCGTCGACGATCAACGTGCCGGACAACGATCCGCGGCGGCCGATCTTGATGCAGTCGCCGAGCGCCTCGACATTGCTGGGTTCGCCGAGCACGCAGTGGTCGAATTTTTCGCCGCGCGCCGCCGCCCATTGCAAAAGCTTGACGGTGCCGTTGACCGCGACGTCTTCTTCGTCGCCGGTGATCAGGAACGAAATCGAGCCTTGCCCCGAGTCATGCGGCTGGCCGCCATGCGCCGCCAAATACTCGAGCACCGCGGCGACGCTGCAGGCGATGCCGCCCTTCATGTCGACCGCGCCGCGGCCGTACAATTGGCTGTCGTGCACCTCGCCGGCGAAGGCGCCGTGCGACCACGCCGCCACATCGCCGGGCGGCACCACGTCGGTATGGCCGGCGAAGCAGAGATGCGGCGCCGAGGTGCCGATCCGGGCGTAGAGATTGTCGATGTCGGCGGCGCCGGGCTCGCTGAAGGTCACCCGATGCACGTCGAAGCCGGCGGCCTGCAGCAGCCGCTCCAGCACCCCGAGCGCGCCGGCGTCGGCCGGGGTCACCGAGGGGCAGCGCAACAGGTCTTGCGCGATGGAAAGGGCGTCGATTGGGTTCACAGGCATCAATATCTCGCGGGCTCGAGCGGATCGGGTCCATAGGCATTCGGGCCCGGCGTGCCGCGCAGGCAGCCGAATTCGACGAACGCCCAGATCGAGATCGCCGCACTCAGCAGCGACAGCGCCACGCCGCCACCGCCATGAACCACGGTCCGGCCGCCGCCGCCGAGCAGGCTCGGGCCGAGCCAGAACACCAGCAGCCACCAGGCGCTCTTGTCGCGGTCGTGCAGCCGCTTGATGGCGACCGCGAGGCCGGACCAGATCCCGATCAGGAACAGCAAAGCCCCGCCGAGCCACAAAGCGATGCCGGTGCCGGCGAAGGCGAAACGATCGTCCTTGTCGAGGTCGCCGATTACCAGCAAGGCGATCCCGGCGAAGGCGATCCAGGCGGCGACGTAGATCAGCGCCGCGAGCCAATATTTGCCGCGGTTGATGCGGCCATTGCAGCTGAACAGCAGCGTGGTCAGATCCATCTCGACTCTCGACGGCGGCGGCGCCCGCGTGGCGCCGATTGCATGTTAGTTCAGTCGCGCAACAATTCGTTGATGCTGGTCTTGGAGCGGGTGCGCTCGTCGACCCGCTTGACGATCACCGCGCAGGCGGTGGAGGGGCCGGGCGCGCCGTTTTTCAAGGGACGGCCGGGCAGGTTGCCGGGCACCAGCACGGCATATTCCGGCACCTCGCCGACGAAAATCTCGCCCGACTCGCGGTCGACGATCTTGGTCGAGGCGCTGAGAAAGACCCCCATCGCCAGCACCGCGCCACGGCGCACGATGACGCCCTCGGCGACCTCCGAGCGCGCGCCGATGAAGCAATCGTCCTCGATGATCACGGGACCGGCCTGCAGCGGCTCCAGCACGCCGCCGATGCCGACGCCGCCGGAGATGTGCACGCGCTTGCCGATTTGCGCGCAGGAGCCGACCGTCGACCAGGTGTCGACCATGGTGGCCTCGTCGACATAGGCCCCGAGATTGACGAAAGACGGCATCAGCACCACGTTCTTGGCGATGAAGGCGGAGCGCCGCACAATCGCGCCCGGCACCGCGCGGAAGCCGGCGTCGCGAAACCTATTCTCGCCCCAGCCTGAGAATTTCGACGGCACCTTGTCCCACCAGGTGGCGCCGCCGGGGCCGCCGGAAATCGTGCTCATGTCGTTGAGCCGGAACGACAGCAGCACCGCCTTCTTCAGCCACTGGTTGACGGTCCATTTGCCGTCGTCGCCGCGCTCGGCGACCCGCGCCTCGCCCTTGTCCAACAGGTCGAGTGCGTGCTCGACGGCGTCGCGGACTTCGCCCTTGGTCGCGGCGCCGACGGTATCGCGCGCGTCGAACGCGGTGTTGATGGAGACTTCGAGAGCGGACAGCGACATCGGGGATTCCTTAGGCGATTGGCGGCGCGGCGAGGCTGCTTTTGTCGGGATTTGGCCGGGGAGAGTCAAGCCGGCGCGGCTGCGGGGCACCGCCGCGCCGCCCATCCGGCCGTCATCGCCCGGCTTGAACGGGCGACCCAGTATTGCAGAGACTTCATGGCGGAGACTTGATGTCCGAGACCTCGCGCATGCAGGCCCGCAGCTTCTACGTCTACATCCTGGCCAGCCAGATTGGCGGCACGCTGTACATCGGCGTGACCAACGACCTCGTTCGCCGCGTCGCCGAACATCGATCGAAGGCCGCCGAGAGTTTCACCAAACGCTATGAAAGTGGATCGGCTGGTCTATTTCGAGTGCTTCGACGATATCGCGGCCGCGATCCACCGCGAGAAGCGGTTGAAGAAATGGAAGCGCGAGTGGAAGGTGCAATTGATCGAGAAAGACAATCCGGATTGGAATGATCTCTATCCGTGGATTGCAGGGATCTGAACGGACGCTCTGGGATACTGGGTCGCCCGGTCAAGCCGGGCGATGACGGTTTTTCCTGGAGTGGGCTCTGCGGCCTATTACGCCGTGCTCAACCCCGTCAAAAACCCGGTCAGATCGTCGGTGACGAAATCGACATGGGCGGCGTCGCGGCCTTCGAGCTCCCAGTCCTCGCGCACCACCGCCTTGCTGCCGTCCGGCACCACCAGCACCGTGGTCATGCCGAGCCGATGCGGCACTGCGAGGTTGCGGGCGAGGTCCTCGAACATCGCGGCGCGCGCCGGATCGACGCCGTGCAGATCGAGGAAGCGCTGATAGGTCTGCGGCGCCGGCTTCGGCTCGAGTTGCGCGGCGATGATATCGAACACCGCCTCGAAATGATGTTCGATGCCGAGGCGCTCCAACACCTTGGCGGCATGGGCGGCGGAGCCGTTGGTGAGGATCAGCTTGCGCCCGGGCAAGGCGGCGATGGCGTCGCCCATCGCCGGATTGGGCTCCAGCGGCGAATGGTCGATCTCGTGCACGTAAGCCAGGTAGTCGTCGGCGCGCACGCCGTGCTCGGTCATCATGCCGCGCATCGTGGTGCCGTAGCGGTGATAGTAGTCCTTCTGGATCCGGAACGCGTCCTCCGCCGGGATGTCGAGATAGGAAGCGACGAAATCGCGGATCCGGACGTCGACCTGCTGCCACAGATTGACGTGATGCGGATACAGCGTGTTGTCGAGGTCGAACACCCAGGTGTCGATCTGGGTGAAATTGCGCTGTTGATCCTGCGTCATTGGTCCAGTCATGGTTCTGCTTCGCCTCTCCCGTTGGTAGAGGTCGGATCGCGCCCGTCTTTCTATCACGGCACCGCGAAGCGCAGCGTCTTGCCGCCGCCCGACAGATCCACCGACGTAAAGCCGGTGCGGTTGAAGCCGCGCCCGGCACAATCGCTCTGGTCGGTGATCTCGAACTTGCTGTCGCGGGTGCACAGCATCACGCCGCCGCCCCAGTTCAGCGGCTTGTCCTTGATCCGGACGGCGCGATTGTCGGCGTCCACGGCCTCAGCGAAACTGTAGAGCTGTCGCGGCTGGCCCGAGACGTCGGGGTGCAGGCATTTGCCGGGATCGACGCGGTACCAGCCGCGGCTGGTCACCGCCTTGCCGTCGTCGCTGCCGACTGCGGCCATGATCTTGTGCGGGGTGTCGTTGCACCAGGTCAGCCCGTTGGTGGAGGGCGACTCGACCGCCTTGATCATGCTGTCGAAGAAATTCGGCGCCTGCACGATGTCGGTACCAAGCCCGCGGCTTTTCAGGAACGCCGCCAGCGCGGCTTGCGTCTTCGGGCCGTCGACGCCGTCGATCGGGGCGGCGTCGTAGCCGGCGATCACCAAAAGCCGCTGGATGCCGGCGAGCTTGGCCTGCTCGTCGTCATATTCGCTGTCCTCGGCGAGATAGGCGACCAGATTGCCGTCCTCGGTCGCGGTCGGCTTGATCTCGGTGAAGGGGGCTGCGGTCTGGCCGCTGCGGCATTGCCGCGCCGCGGCGATGACGAAATTGTCCGGCGCGATGCATAGCCGGTCGCTGCCGTTCTGCGGCACCGGCGAGGCGCCATAGACTCCGAGCGCGCGGGCATGCAGCAGGATGCGGTCGGCGCTGAGCGTGCCCTGCACCACGACGCGGCATTGCGCCGGATCGATCCGGAACCAGCCACGGGTGGCGGTTGCGGCCTTGTCGTCGATGCCGATCGCGGCCTCGACCACATAGCTCATGCGGTTGCAGAGCTTCAGGTCAGCGTGGGCGGGGGCGATGCCGGCCGCCAGCGCCAAAAGCGCCGCGCCGAAGCGCAGCGCGCTCCTCATGGTGAGGAGCGCGCTCTTGCTGGCGCGCGTCTCGAACCATGAGGGCCGCGCGCGCCTTTGGCCATCCTTCGAGACGCACGGCTTCGCTCTTCGAGCTGCGCCGGGCTCCTCAGGATGACGGCCGTGCTGGCGTCGGCGGCCCCGGAAAATGGCTCGGCTGTTGCCGGCCATCACTTGTGGATCAGCGTGCCGGTGCCCTGGTTGGTGAACAATTCCAGCAGCACCGCGTGCGGGGTCTTGCCGTCGATGATCACCACGCCCTGCACGCCCTGTTCGAGCGCGTAGATGCAGGTCTCGACCTTGGGGATCATGCCGCCGGAAATGGTGCCGTCGGCGATCAGCCGGCGGGCGTCCTTGACCGACAATTCCGGGATCAGCTTCTTCGACTTGTCGAGCACGCCCGGCACGTCGGTCAGCAGCAGCAATCGCTTGGCCTTCAGCGCGCCGGCCACCGCGCCGGCAAAAGTGTCGGCGTTGACGTTGAAGGTCTGGCCACTCACCGAGGTCGCGAGCGGCGCCAGCACCGGGATCAGCTCGTGGCCGATCAACTGGTTGAGCAGCGTGAGGTCGACCTTTTCCGGTTCGCCGACGAAGCCGAGGTCGATCACCTCCTCGATGCGGGAATCCGGATCGACCATGGTGCGGGTCGCCTTCGAGGCGCTGACCATGTTGCCGTCCTTGCCGCACAGCCCCACGGCCTTGCCGCCGGCCTCGTTGATGTAGCCGACCAGTTGCTTGTTGATCGAACCGGCCAGCACCATCTCGACGATCTCGATGGTGGCGGCGTCGGTGATGCGCAGCCCCGCGGCGAATTCCGATTTGATGCCGAGCCGCTGCAGCATGGTGGCGATCTGCGGGCCGCCGCCATGCACCACCACCGGATTGATCGCGGTCTGCTCCAAGAGCACGATGTCGCGCGCGAACGCCTTGGCGAGATCCTCGGCGCCCATGGCGTGGCCGCCATATTTGATGACGATGGTCTCTTCGTCATATTCCTGCATATGCGGCAGCGCTTCCGACAGGATGCGAGCCTGATCCAGCGGGCTGATGAGGGGCGCGTCGGTCATGAACGGGATCTCACGATTCGCGGGGAGGGTGGTTTCGACGCCAAGAGCGCTAGCATTTCGGCGCGTGCGATCCTAGGGGCGGATGGCGTGCCAAACATGTGAGGCGCTTCTCCCTTCCACAAGGGGAGAGGAAAGAAAGGCGCGCTCTATTGCTGGCGCGGCGGCGCCAGCGCGGCGGCAGCGAGCACGAGCCAGCTCAGGATCATGGTGGTGCCGCCAATCGGCGCAGCCATCGGGAACAGGCCGAAGCCCGCGAATTGCCGCAGCGTCAGGTCGCCTGTGAACAAGAGCGCCCCGATCTCGAAACCGCAGGCTGCCAGCAGGCCCGGCAGCGCGCGAACCAAGCCGCGCTCGGCGAGCAGCACCGCGGCGATCGCGGCCAGCGCGTGAAACAGCAGCATCGACGAGGCGGAGCCGAGCCTCGCGGCGTCGGGCAGATGCGCCGCCATCGCCGCAAGTGCCACGCCGCAGCCGCCCATCAGCCCGGCCAGCGCGATCAGCACGCGGACGATGGCGCCGCGGCTCATCGGCTGCGCTCGCCGATCAATTTGATCATCGCCGCGCGCAACTCAGGCATGCCGTCGCCGGTGCGCGACGAGGTCACCAGCAATTCCGGATAGGCGGCGGGGTGCTTGCGCAACGCCGCCTCGACGTCGACGCGGCGCTGCGCCAGTTCGGCGGGCTTCACCTGGTCGGCCTTGGTCAGCACGATCTGATAGCTCACCGCGGATTTATCGAGCGTGTTCAGCACGTCCTGATCGACCTCCTTGAGGCCGTGGCGGGCGTCGATCAGCACATAGACCCGCGCCAGCGTCGAGCGGCCCTGCAGGAAATTGTGGATCAGCGAGGTCCAGGAGGCGATCTTGGCTTTCGGCGCCGAGGCGTAGCCGTAGCCCGGCATGTCGACCAGCCGGAAATTGGCGTCCTGCGGGCCTTCGAAGAAGATCAATTCCTGGGTTCGGCCCGGGGTGTGCGAGGTCCGCGCCAGCGCGTTGCGGCCGGTCAGCGCATTGATAAGGCTGGATTTACCGACATTGGAGCGGCCGGCGAACGCCACTTCGAGGCCCTGCATCGGCGGCAGCGTCTCGATCGAGGGCGATGCCCAGATGAACTGCCAGTCGCCGGCGAACAGCTTGCGGCCCTGTTCGATCAGCTTCGCATCAAGGTCGTCGGTCATGCGAAGGCTTTCCGCTAGGTGGCTGCGATCATTCGCAACCACGACGTCATTCCGGGGCGGGAGCTCTTTGCGAGCAAGCCCGGAATCCATAACCACCGCGGGGATTATGGATTCCGGGCCTGCGCCCCAACAGGGGCGCATCCCGGAATGACAACAGTGATGTTGTGCACGACGCGGTGCTCAGGTTGCCTTCGCCTTCTTCTTCTTGCCGACGAAGGTGGCTTTGAGATTGTCGAACAATTCGACCTTCACGCCGTTGCGCCGCATGATGAAGCCCTGTTGCAGCACCGACAGCAGGTTGTTCCAGGCCCAGTAGATTACTAGACCGGCCGGGAACGAGGCCAGCATGAAGGTGAAGATCACCGGCATCCAGGCGAAGATCATCTGCTGGGTCGGATCCGGCGGGGTCGGATTGAGCTTCATCTGCACCCACATCGTGAAGCCCATCACCAGCGGCCAAGCGCCGAGCACCAGGTAATGGCCGATCACCGGCACGTGGGTCGGATCGAACGCCAACAGACCGAACAGGTTGAACAGGTTGGTCGGATCCGGCGCCGAAAGGTCGTGGATCCAGCCGTAGAACGGGGTGTGGCGCATTTCGATGGTGACGAACAGCACCTTGTACAGCGAGAAGAACACCGGGATCTGCAGCATCACCGGAAGGCAACCGGCGACCGGATTGATCTTCTCCTTGCGGTAGATCTCCATCATCTCCTGCTGCTGCTTGGCCTTGTCGTCCGGGTGACGTTCCTTCAAGGCGGCGAGCTGCGGCTGGATCGCCTTCATCTTGGCCATCGAGGCGTAGGATTTGTTGGCGAGCGGCAGGAACAACAGCTTGATGATCACCGTCACCAGCAGGATGGAGATGCCGAAATTGCCGACCAAGTGGAAGAAGAAGTCGAGCGCCACGAACATCGGCTTGGTGATGAAGTAGAACCAGCCCCAATCGATCAACAGGTCGAAATGGTTGAGCTCGAGCGCCTTGTTGTAGCCGCCGAGCCCCAGCGCCGGGAAGTTGATGCCGACCACGCCGGCTTCCTTGGCGCCGGCGAACAGCCGGGCATTAGCCGTGCCGGTGCCGCCGATCGCGATGGTCTGGGCGTCCTGCAGGTAATCGGTCTGATAGGTCCGCACATTGTTGGCGAGGTTGGAGGAGAACCGCGCCTGCAATTGCGCATTGGTGTCCGGCAATAGCGCCGAAGCCCAATATTTGTCGGTGATGCCGAGCCAGCCGTTGGTGACCTTGAAGTTGACCGCCTTGGCTTCGTCGATCTTGCTGTAGCCGTATTCCTGCAGGCCCTGGTCGCCGAGATAGCCGACCAGACCTTCGTGCAGGATGTAATAGCCGGAGACGTGCGGGGCGCCGTGGCGCGAGATCAGCGCGAACGGATACAGCGTGACTGGGGCGTTGCCGACATTGGTCACCTCGTCCTTCATGGTGAACAGATAGCGTTCGTCGATCGAGATGGTGCGGCGGAAGGTCAGGCCCTCGCCATTGTCGTATTTCAGCGTCACCGGCTGGCTCGGCGACAGGCTGCCGGTGCCTTCCTGTTCCCACAGCGTGTTCTGGTCCGGGATCTTGACCGAGGAGCCGGCGGCGGCGACCCAGCCGAATTCCGCATAATAGGGGTTGGCCGAGCCCGACGGCGAGTACAGCTCGATCGCCGGCGAGGTCGGGTCGACCGTTTCGCGGTACTGCACCAGCGCGATGTCGTCGATCCGCGCGCCCTTCAGCGCGATGCTGCCGCTGATCCGCGGGGTATCGATCTTGACCCGCGGCGAGGCGGCGAGCGCGGCTTCGCGGCTGACCACCGGGGTGATGGGAGCGGGCTGGATCGCGTTGGGCGCAGAGCCGGCCGGCGCGGCGGCGGCGTTGGGCTGCGGGATCGCCGCGCCTGGGGTGGCCGGGGTCGCAGGCGTGGCGGGCTGGGCGCCGGATTGCGGCGCCGGGGCCACGGTCTGGCTCTTGCTGGCGAGCTCGGCGGCGCGCTGCTTTTCCATCTGCGGGATGTTGAAGAAATATTGCCAGCCGAGCAGCACGAGGCCCGACAGAATCACGGCAAGAATGGTGTTGCGGTTGTCGGTCATCGGTCAGGTCTCATCATTCAGTTCGGGAGTGGCGACCCCGCCCGATTCGCTCGAGCGCGATGTGGAGATCATCGATCATGACGGAAAAGCCGCGATCGAGCGCGGCGCGGCGGCCGATTAGCACATAGTCGCTGTGCGGTCGCATAGCTCCGCCGTCCACGCGTTTGACAACTTCGCGGAGCCGGCGGCGGATTCGGTTGCGCTCGGTGGCGGTGCCGATCTTCTTGGTCACGGTAAAGCCGACCCGGATCGGGCCGTCATCGTCGCGATCTCGGCCCTGCAGCACGAAGGCAGGTCTGCTCATCCGTGCCGCATTGGCAACGGCGATGAAGTCCGCCCGCTGCCTTAACCGATCCATGATGAGATCTCGATGACGCCCGTCAGGCGCTCAGACGCTTGCGACCGCGGGCGCGGCGCGCTGCGAGGACCTTGCGACCACCGACGGTTGCCAGGCGGGCGCGAAAGCCGTGACGGCGCTTGCGCACCAATTTGCTGGGTTGATAAGTCCGCTTCACGGGTCGTTCTCCGCTGACCGGGCAATTAGCCGAGGAATGTGATGAAGTCCAAAGATGCTGGCCCAAACATGGCCCGTTTCCGGCCCAAAATTGAACCGCCCCGGTCAAGCCGGGCCATCGCGGACAGTTGGCGCGGCTTATACGGGAGCGTCCTGTTTTCGTCAATCACGCCGTCTCTCAAGGCGGCATTCACCTGACGCGGGTCTGTTTTCGCATGCCGCGCGCAACATATAGAGTGCCGGCGGCGTGATCGCCGCGCTGCGGCCTTGCAGGCCGCGCGGCCTCAAGGCGCCGTTAAGCCGCGCGCCACATGATCGAACGGTAATTTGACCGGCGGTGATGCCGGGCGCATCTTGTTGCGAATAAAAGTTTCAGGAAGGCAGCCAACTGGAACCGGCGACGGAGCAGGACGAGGTCCGAGTATGGCGGCGCCGGCGATGGCTGGGGCTGTCCGGCAAGCTGTTGCTGCTGACCATCCCGCTGGTGCTGATCGCCGAGGTGCTGATCTACGTGCCGGCGATCGCCAATTTCCGGCTGAACCGGCTCAACGACCGGCTGGCGGCGGCCAATACCGCGGCGCTGGTGCTCGATGCCTCGCCCTCCGGCATGGTGCCGGAGAGCCTGGCGCGGGATATTCTCGACAGCATCGGCGCGCGCGCGGTGGCGATCAAGATGGGGCAGCAGCGCCGGCTGCTGGCCAGCGGCGAATTGCCGCCGCAGATCGACCACGACGTCGACATGCGCAGCGTCACGCCCTGGGAGGCGATCGTCGATTCCTTCGAGGTGATGTTCGAAAGCGGCAATCAGGCGATCCGGGTGATCGGCCCGGCGCCCGGCGGCGGCCAGTTTCTCGAAGTGGTGGTCGACGAACTGCCGCTGCGCCAGGCGATGTATCGGTTCTCCAGCAATCTGTTGCTGGTGTCGCTGACCATCGCCATCCTGACCGCGGCGCTGGTCTATCTGGCGCTACATTTCCTGTTCGTACAGCCGATGCGCCGGCTCACCGCCAATCTGGTCGGCTTCCACCAGAATCCGGAGAGTGCGGCCAACATCATCGTGCCGAGCCAGCGCACCGACGAGATCGGCGTCGCCGAACGCGAACTCTCCGACATGCAGCGCGACCTGGTGTCGATGCTGCATCAGAAGAGCCGGCTCGCCGCGCTGGGGCTCGCGGTGTCGAAGATCAACCACGATCTGCGCAATCTTTTGGCGTCGTCGCAATTGCTGTCGGACCAGCTCGCCAGCGTGCCGGACCCGCGGGTGCAGCGTTTCGCGCCGAAGCTGATGCGCTCGCTGGAGCGCGCCATCGCGTTCTGCCAGTCGACCTTGTCCTACGGCCGCGCCCAGGAGGCCGCGCCGGATCGCCGCATGCTGCTGATCGAGCCGGTGGTCAACGAGGTGCGCGAAACCGCGGGACTGGCCTCCGACGCCTCGATCACCTGGGTCAGCTCGATCGAGCGCGGCCTCAGCATAGATGCCGATCCCGACCAGCTATTCCGGGTGCTGCTCAACCTGGTGCGCAACGCCGCGCAGGCGCTGGAGGGGCATCCGCCGAGCGACGCCGGCATCCAGCAGATCCGCATCACCGGCCGCCGCGAGGGCGCGGTGGCGATCGTCGAAGTCTCCGACACCGGCCCCGGCGTGCCGCAAAAGGCCCGCGCGCATCTGTTCGAGGCGTTTCAGGGCTCGGTGCGGGCCGGCGGCACCGGGCTGGGGCTTGCCATTGCCGCCGAACTGGTCCGCGCCCATGGCGGCGACATTCATCTGGTCGAGGGCACCATCGGCGCCACGTTCCGAATCACCATTCCCGACCGCCCGGTAGAATTGCTGACCATCCGCGGCGAACGCGCCAGGGCGTAACGCGCGATCCCGCTGCATGATCCGAAAAGTGGATACCGGGTTTTCGGACCGGATCACGCTCGATCAAGACTCGGGAGCATAGGAGGATTCGGGGAACGTCGTCCTGCGCCGCGGCAATGCGGGCGCCGGATCACGCTCGATCAAGACTCGGGAGCATAGGAGGATTCGGGGAACGTCGTCCTGCGCCGCGGCAATGCGGGCGGTCGAGGCCACGACATCCGAAAATTCTCGTCATAATTCTTTTCAAACGGGTCGGCTCTGCCGCCCTCGGGCGGCGCGTTGTCGCCGGATCGACCGCGAAAATTGCCGTGAAACCCCGGCTTTTCTGGCCGAATCGGACGATTTTCGGGGGCGAACGGCCCGTCATGGGCCGCCGCGCGTCGAACCGCCCGATCTGGCGGTCAGAGCTTGCCAAGCCGATCCGGAGCCGGTAGCTATGGCGCGCTTTCGCAACGCCAGACGCTGCGGAGGCCAAGCGGTCTGCGGCGCCACGCCGCACGATCCGCGACAGGGCGCCCGTAGCTCAGCTGGATAGAGCACTAGACTACGAATCTAGGGGTCAGGAGTTCGAATCTCTTCGGGCGCGCCATTTGCATTTTGCCGCCGACGCCAACGCCAACACCGCGGATCACCCGATGCGCGCCGACCCGCAACGCGGCGGATTTTACTGACGCTGGCCGCGGGTTATTGCGTCGCGGCTGATGCGGCCCGCGGCGAGCCTGTGACCGAGAGCTGTTCCGGTTCTGATCGAACCAGAACCGAAGCTCTAGATTCTTGTCTTGATGCGTATTCTTCACGCGAGCCGGGATCCACTTCGCTCGAAAACGCTATAACTCGCTCGAAGACGCTATAACGCAACGTCACTGCGGCGCGGCCGTCGCGGCAGTTCCGGATTTGTTGATGCGATACAGCAGCGCCGAGCCGCGACCGGCGACGACCTCCAGGTCGCGCACCATGGGGCGTCCCGGCAACGGATCGATCAGCAGGACATAGTCGTAGTTGAGGCGCCAGTCGCGCAGATAGCTGGCATAGGCCAATGTCAGCCGTGAAAACGTCTCCTGGCCAAGCACCGACCATTCCACCGGCTCGGCCAGCGGCTGCGCGATCTGCAGATAGGGCGGCTTGACCGCCAGCGGCTGCTGGCTCGGCGAAGCAAACAGCAACGGCAGGAACGCGCCGCGCTCGATGGTCAGCAGCGAGCCGAGGTGGCCGTCGAGCCGGTAGATGCCGGGCAGCGCCTGGCCGGGGCGCGCGGCGTTCGCGGTCATGTATTGCGCGTGGCCGCGCACCACCAGCACGCGGGCGCCGGGTTCGACCGCGGCGATTGCCGTTCGCAGATCGGCAATGTCGATGCGGTGCGCGATCCATGCCGCGCCGACGGAACCGCTGCGCAGCATGATCAGCGCGCCGAGGATCGCGCCGGCTAGCAAGGCGCAGCGCGGCTGAAGCTGCGGCAGCACCGCGGCGAACGCCAGCAGTCCGATCATCAGCGCGATACGGACGTCGAGGAACGAGCCGCCCTTGATCTCGGCCGGCTGCAGCACGAACACCAGCGCCAGCACCACGAAGGCCAGCCGGGCTGCCGGCGCCACGCTGATGTTGCGGCGGTTCAGCACCACGAAGCAATACACCACGACGCCGGTCAGCAGGGTCAGGTTCTTGCTGTAGGTCATGAACGGCGTCAGCGAGGCCCAGAGCTTGGGCATGCCCTGCCAAGTGCCGATGTAAGCCGGCCCGTCGGCGAGCGGCGAGGCGAGATAGAGCGCCGCCGCCGGGCTCAGCGCCACGCCGAGCAGCAGTGCCGAGCGCAGCAGGTCGGCCCAGCGCGGTCGTCCCGCCTCCCACAGCCGGGCGGCTTCGTTGGAGCCGATCAGCAACGCAAACAGCATGACGCCGAACAGATGGCAGAAGAAGGTCACGCTGACCGACGCAGCACCGAGCACGGCGTTCAGCAGCCAGCCGCCGCGCCGTCGCAGCGCGATCCAGCCGGCGGCACCAGCCAGCGCCAGCCCGAGCGACAGCAGGAAATTCATGAAGCCGAGGAAGAACACGCCATTATAGGCGATCAGCCCGGAGGCCAACGACCACAGGGTGAAGCGGCCGAACACCACCCGGCTGTAGATGATGGCGCCGATCACCGGCGCGTACAGGCTGAGCGCCAAGCATAGCCGGCCGCCGACATGCACCGGCAGCAGTTTCAACAGGCCGACGCCGATGACGTCCATGCCGAGGTTGGGCAGGATCTCCCAACGCGGTTCGAACATCCGCGACAGCGTGGCGTCGTCGGGATGCGCCAGGATGAAATAGCGGGCCAGATGGTTCGGGTAGTCGAGCACTGGCGGAACGTCGACCAGAAAGAACGGCACCGCCAACGCGATCGCCAGCGCCACCGCGGCGCCGATCCAGATCCGTCCAGCGTAGCACCTTAATAACGCGTCGAGAGAGCGGCTGGACGGCGAATTGGGCTGCACCACAAATGAGAGCCGTGATGCCGCCGCCTGATCGCTCATCGATCCCCACCTCGATTGCCGACGCCATCGCGCGTCCGGCGCGACAAGCCTCCGGCGCGCCCTAGCTATTGGCAGGAGAGTGTAAAGATCGACTAAACCGCAGGTTGGAATTCCGCCAGCTTGGCTAAGGCCGCGGCGGCGTGCCCGGCGGCAGGCTGCGGCCGCGGCTCACGCGCGCAGCTTAGAGCGGCGCGATAGCCGGCGCGTCCCAGCGCGGCTGCCCGGCATGCGACGCGCGCATCGCCAGCCGGTTGATATCGGGCGCCCTGAAGCCGTCGGGGCGAAGCCGCTCCGCCGGGTCGGTGACCAGGACCCAGCCATTGTCCTCGATCTGCATCACCGCCTCGACATCGTCGCCCCAGCCGCAAAGCACCAATTCCAGCTTGGAGAAGCCGCCGCAGTCGGCCGCGAAGGCCTCGGCGATAGCTTCCACCGCGCCGCTGACCTGCGCCGCGTCGCGCCCCAGCACGTCGCGCACCACCACGGTGATCGCGCCGCGCGCGCCGTCGATGCCCTTCATGATGACGTGCGGCTCCGGCGCCTGCTGGCGGGCGAAGCGGCGGGCACTGAGCAGATGGCTGGTCGGCAGCTGGTCGAGGTCGCGCGCCGGGTTGTGCCGGTCGATCGCGATGGTGGCGCCGTCGCGCAGCGCCGGATCGGTTTGACAGTAATCCTCCGGCAGCCAGGCGGTCTCGATCTGGCGCTGCGCGGCGGTCAGGATCCAGGCCTGGTCGAGCAGGAAGTGCTCCGGCAGATCGGGATAGCCAAGGCTGAGGTCGCGCCAGGCCTGCAGCAGCGCGCGCGCCGGCTCGGTCGGCGCAAAGAACATCGCCGCGGGATCGATTTCGCCGCTCCGCCTTCGGTGCACGGCGAAGTCGCAGCCCAGGGATTGCGGCAACACCGGGTGACGGCGGATTTCGGCGGCGGGATCGACCCAGAACACCGGCCGATCGGCCCTCGCCAATTGCCGCAGGATGAAATCGATCTTCTGCGTGCCGCGCGACAACGGCTGGCTCGGCAATCGCTCGACGACGCCGTCGAGGCCGTTGAGATCGATGAAGCTGCGAAATCGCTGCAGTCGTGTCTCGGGGATGCTGCCGGAGCGGTACGAGGACAGAAACAACGTTCCGGTCTTGCTGTACATTCCGGTGCGAACCGACACCGGCTCGACACCACCCCACCACAGATGATGCGGCGCCGCGGCGCCCTCCGCGCCGATCGATCCATGGATCGCGAGTCTGGATTTCAGCGCGTCGAACGCCGGGTGCTCGCCAAACGGCAGGATGACGACAGCCTGCGGATCGAGCGAGCCGACCAGCGTCTGCATCCGCGCCGGGCTCGCGGGATCGAGCACGATCACCGAACTGCCCGGCGGCACCGCGCTGCGGCCGTCCCATAGCACCGCTGCGCTATGCTGCTCGCACAGCTGCGCGACGCGGCGGCGTTGCGCGGCGCCGAGCGCCAGCGACGCGAACCGAGGCGCAATCTTGAACTCGTCGACGACGTTCATTCGGGGACCTATCGGGCTGAACATCACTGATACGGTCGCCGAACCGAATTCAGGCGGACGCAATCCACCGCCGGAACGTTTCCAAATATAACAATTATCGTCCGTGTAGTTCGGATCGTGTCTGTTCATTGCTGAGCCATCGCTCAGCGCAGGGCAGCCGGCGGTTATTCGCGCGTAGCAGCGGTTTCTCGCCGCCATCGCCGCGGGCTCGTGGTCTCAGCAAGCACAAAAAGCGCTAGCATCGCAGGGTGATTCGGAAAATTTTGCCGAGTGAAATGCGGAATGATCACGCTGCGGCGGTGATCGTCCATGCAATGCGGTGGGGGTGTGTGATGTTGCGCAACGGCCGCGCCGACCAGGCTTTATCGGACATTTGCCGGCGCTGGATCGGCGGGTCGCGCGCCGCGACCGGCGGCGTTGCGATGCCGGAATGGGGTCGGAAAATGCCCGCCGCAGGTCGGCAAAATTTGCCGCAAACCAGGCAGTTTTTGCCCGTAAGTCACTGTAAAATAATCGAAAAATCTCCGCCCGGATTTTTCTGGCCGCGCGTTCAACACTTCGAAGCCGCGCGAACCCAGGGTTCGTCGGCGTAGCGGGTCGGGAGATGGTGATGGCGTTCGCGCTCGATGTCTGGGCTCCGGTTGAAGTTGCACCGGCGGTGATTGCGAAGTCGAATTCGGTTTCGTCCGCGCCGACGGCGCCGTGCGATCAGGACGCGCCGCCGCCGCCGTTGGACGAGGACGAACAGCTTCTCAACCGGCTCGCCGAGAACGACGAGGCCGCGTTTCGGCTGTTGGTCGAGCGCCACATCGATCGCGCCTTCGGCATCGCGCTTCGCATCGTCGGCAATCGCGCCGACGCCGAAGACGTGGTGCAGGACACCATGCTCAAGGTGTGGACGCATCGCGGCCAGTGGCAGCACGGCCGCGCCAAGTTTTCGACCTGGCTGTATCGCGTGGTCACCAACCGTTGCATCGACCTGCACCGCCAGCCGCGCACCGACAATGTCGACGCGGTGCCGGAGCCGGTCGACGCCCGGCCCGACGTCGTCAGCACCATGCAGCGTGACGAGGTTACGCATTTGCTGGAGGACGCGATGCGGCGGCTGCCGGAGCAGCAGCGCATCGCGGTGATCTTTTCGTACCACGAGAACATGAGCAACGGCGAGATCGCCGAGGTGATGGAAACCACGGTGGCGGCGGTGGAGTCGCTATTGAAGCGCGGCCGCCAGCAACTGCGCGACCTGCTGCGTCGCCACGAACGGGACATCCGCCACGTGTTTACCGATTGATAACCACGTCGCCGCGCCGCTTGTAATAGCCCGCCTGATTTCTACCGGCCGATCCGTTCTACGCAGCGGACGGGGGCTGGCCTGCGTCCGGGATTCACGCCCCCAGCGGCCGACGTCGCCGCATCATCCGAAGGAGCAAGCATATGCCCGTCATTTCCACCAACACCGCTGCGAACACCGCGGTCCGCTATCTGAATGTCAACTCGGCGCAGGAATCGAGTTCGTTGGCGAAGTTGTCCAGCGGATCGAAGATCAACAAGGCTTCCGATGACGCCGCCGGGCTCGCGATCTCGACGCGCATTTCCTCCGACATCACTACCTTGCAGCAAGCCGCGACCAACGCCTCGCAGGCGAGCTCGATCCTGCAGACTGCCGACGGCGGCGCCTCCAACATCAGCGACATCCTGGCGCGCATGAAATCGCTGGCGACGCAGTCGTCGTCCGGCACCGTGACCGACGACAGCCGCACCTATATCAACTCGGAATTCACCCAGTTGGTGTCGGAAATCGACAGCATCTCCAGCGGTACCCGCTACAGCAGCACCAGCCTGTTGAACGGCGACTTCACCAGCACGGCGATCATGGTCGGGACCGATAAGACCGACACCATCACCATGTCGCTGGCCAATCTGACCTCGAGCACCCTCGGCTTCTCGGCGTCGTCGACGATCGGCAGTCAGACTGCCGCAACGGCGATGCTGACCACCATCGACTCCGCGATCGACACCGTCTCCGGCGCTCGCGCCGATATCGGCGCGCTGGAATCGCGGTTCAACTTCAGCGCCGACTCGATCTCGACTCAGACGGAAAACCTGCAAGCCGCCAACTCGGCGATCACCGACGTCGACATCGCCTCCGAGCAGGCGAAACTGTCGGCCTCCGAGGTCAAGGTGCAGGCGGCAGTGTCCGCGGAATCCGCGGCCAACCAGATGCCGCAATATCTGCTGAAGCTGCTCGGCTAGAGCGCGGCGCCTAGATCAGCGGTGGGCCGGCGTTGGCGCGGGTCCACCGCTCCGTGAACGGAGCATCCCATGACGTCGGTCAGCAGCAGCACCAGCAGCACGGCAACAACCAGCGGTACGGCCAGCAGCAGCTCCTCGGCGAACGTCACCACGACAGGCACCACCAACTCCACCAGCGTCGATTGGGATGCGTTGATCGAGGCGCAGGTTGCCGCCAAGACCGCGCAAGCCACCAATATCACCACCAAGATCACCGCCAACAAGGCCAAGATCGCGGCCTACCAGAATCTTCAGTCGCTGCTGAGCACGCTGGCAACCAGTACAAAATCGCTCAGCAACTCGGTGATCAACTCGCTGTCCGGCAGTGCCTTCGCCACCCGGTCGGCCACCATCACCGCGACCGGCGATCTCAGCGCCAGCTCGGCGCTGTCGATGTCGATCAGCGACGGCGCCGCAACAGGCGACCACACCCTGACCATCAGCCAGCTCGCCACCGCGCAGAGCGTGGTCGGCACGGCGGTGGCCGACCGGACCTCCGAACTCGGTTACGACGGCACATTTTCCATCGGCGTGGCGGGCGGCACCAGCGCCGACATCGCGGTGACCAGCGACATGTCGATGGACGACATCGTCTCTGCGATCAATGCACAAACCTCGACCACCGACGTCCAGGCCTCGATCATTCAGGTCTCCAGCTCCAAATACGAGATGGTGTTGACTGCCACCGTCGATAACGCAGAGATCAAGACCAGCAGCGTCAGCGGCACCGACGTCATGAACAAGCTTGGCGTCACCGACAGCGATGGCGGCTTCGCCGACGTCCTGCAGACCGCGCAGGCTGCAGTCTTCACCTTGGACCATGTCGAACTCACTCGCGACAGCAACGACATCACCGACGTACTGACAGGTGTGACGTTCAACCTGCTGCAGACCACTCCCACCGGAACCGCGATCAATGTCAGCATCGGCACCGATACCGACACGATCGCAACCGACGTGCAGAGTCTGGTCACCGCCTACAACGCGTTCCGCGACTACGTCTACAGCCAGCAAAGCGTCGGATCTGACGGCACCGCGGATTCCAGCGAAGTGCTGTTCGGCGATTCGACGATGCGCGATGTCATGTCGCAGGTGATGGCCGCGTTGAACACCTCGATCGGCGGGCTGTCGCTCGCCGATCTTGGCCTGTCGTTCGACGAGACCAACGATCTGGAGTTCGATTCCAGTACGCTGGCCGACACCCTGACCACCAATCTCGACGGCGCGGTCGCGCTGATGGCGACCAGTGTGACGACCTCGTCGAGCAACCTTTCGGTGATCAACACCGGCAGTTCGCCGCCGGCGTCGTTCACGCTCGATCTGACGGTCGATGCCAGCGGCGCGCTGACCTCGGCGTCGGTCGGCGGCGACAGCTCGCTGTTCACGGTCAGCGGCGATACGATCATCGGCGCGGCCGGATCGATCTATGCCGGCCTGGCCTTCAATTATCGCGGCTCGACGTCGCAATCGATCAGCGTGACCTCGACCTCTGGAATCGCGGCGCAGATCTATTCGCTCGCCAAGACGATCTCCAACACCAGCACCGGCTCGCTGCAGGTTCTGATTACCAATCTGCAGACCCAGGACGACACCATGCAGCAGCGCGCCGACACCATTACGTCGGCGGCGGCAACCTACGAAGCCAATCTGAAAGTGGAATACGCCAACTATCAGTCAGCAATCGAATCGGCGAATTCGATGCTGGACTACCTGACCGCCCTCTTGAAATCCAGCAGTGATTCCTGATGTATCATTCGAGTAACCAGCACGCGGCGCAAGCCTACCGCAGCGCCGCCATCGCGGTGCCGCCGTTGCAGGCAGTGGTGATGCTGTACGATGGCGCGATCATGTTGTTGCGCAGGTCGCTGCATGCCGCCGAGGAGCGCCGCTTCGAGGACAGCCACGCCGCGATGATCCGGGCGACCGCAATTCTGCGCGGGCTCAGCCATCATCTCGACTACGACCGCGGCGGCGCGGTCGCGGAACGGCTGCACCGCACCTACAATGCGCTGATCATGGCCTGCCTGCGCTCCTACGGCCGCCCCGACGCCGCGGCGCGCTTCGCCCGGATCATCGCCAGCCTTACCGAATTGCGCGACGCCTGGAGCTTCGTCGCCGCGACCGCGGTCCGGCCAGCGGAGCGGGCGTAACCGGCGCCTCGATCGTCCGCTCTCCGCGCGCCCGGAGCCGTTCGGCCCCGGGCCGGGGCACGTTTCCATTTGTTGCAAAATGTGAAAAGCCGTTTCCGGGCTCGCCACGGCGTGCTAGTCTTTCCGAGTCGGTACCTCGTAAATATACGAGTGACTTCAGGACTCTAGCACACTTGGGCCGAGTTTCGCATGATCAATGTGGCGGATTTCCAGGATCTGCTCGACCGGCTCGGGGATGATCTCTCCGGCTGGCCGATGCCGCAGCGACAGACCGCGGAGGCGCTGCTGCGCGACTCCGACGAGGCGAGGGCGATGCTCGAGGAGGCGCGGCTGCTGCGCCGCGCTTTGGCTGCGCCCCCGGTCCGCGCCAGCGCGGCGCTGACCGATCGGATCATGCGGGCGATCCAGCCCGCGCCGGCGGTAGCCGATGCAACGCCCACGCAGCCGGCTGCCGCGCGCGAGCCGCTGCTGAGTTCGCCGGCCTCGCGCCGCTAAAAAGCCGCGCGATGCCGCCGAAGTTCTGCGAACCGCATTTCCTCTTCTTCCGAATCTGATGTGAACTGCGCGCGACGACGTCGCGCGTAGCGGCAGCACGCGTTGCGCAGCATCCAAGCCCCCAAGGCGTATTCGCCGCGCGTCATCATGACAGCCCGGCAAAAAATTCCGCGACCAAATAAGTAGTCCGGTTCCGTCGGTTGCCTTGCCAGCGCGAGGCCGCAAGGCGCGCGGCGGCGCATCGCCGCGCCGAATCTGCGATCGGCGCGCGGCGCAGAAAAACTCTGCCTGAATCCGCGGCGCCGTCCGTTTCAATACAGAACGGCAATCACGTCACTACAGCAAACGGAAAAGGCCTTCCGGCGCTCGCGCGCCCGGACGCGGCTGGAGCCCGCCATGAGCGTAGACGCAACCACCGCAACGACCAACACCACCACGGCGACCACATCGTTGCCGAGCACTACCGCCTCGCTGACATCGGGCGATTTTCTGACGCTGCTGGTCACCGAGTTGCAGAACCAGAATCCACTGGACCCGACCAGCACCACCGACTTCATGACCCAGTTGACGTCGTATGCCAATTTCGATCAGCAGCAGACTCTGAATACTAACCTGACGTCATTGGCGACGTCGTTCAACAGCCTGCTGACTTTGAATTCATCGAATTACATCGGCCACACCGTCACCGCCAAGGCCGACTCAGCGACGCTGGAAAACGGCAACATCAATTTCGGCTATTCGCTCAACTCGGCCGCCTCCAAGGTCACGCTGACCGTCGCCGACTCCTCGGGAAACACGGTGTGGACCGGCAGTGGAACCACCGCGGCAGGCAGCAACAGCTTCGCCTGGGACGGCAAGACCACCGACGGAACGCAGCTCAGCGACGGCGGCAGCTACTCGCTCTCGGTCAACGCCACGGATTCCAGCGGCAACTCGGTCTACGGCTACACCACCGTCACCGGCACGGTCACCGGCGTCGATAGTTCGAGCGGCACCACAATGCTCGATCTCGGCGAAACCGCGGTCGCGACCAGCAGCATCATCCGCGTCACTAATTGAAACAGTACGGAGTCAAGCCATGAGCCTTTCGGGCGCATTATCCTCGGCGATCTCGGCATTGAGCGCACAGAGTCAAGCCATGGCGATGATCTCCGACAACATCGCCAATTCGCAGACCGTGGGCTACAAGACCACGACGGCATCGTTCCAGGACCTGGTGACAGGTTCGACCAGTGCGACGTCGTATTCGTCGGGCGGCGTCACTACGTTGTCGAAGTCTAATATCTCCGACCAGGGTCTGCTCACCACCACGACCAGTTCGACCGATATCGGAATCTCCGGCAACGGGTTCTTCCCGGTGACCACGGCGCTGACAGGTGGACAGACGCTGTACTCCCGGGCCGGCTCGTTCACCAAGGACGACGCCGGCTATCTGGTCTCCAGCGGCGGCGCTTATCTGCTCGGCTGGCGCACCGACGCCGAGGGCAACGTGATCGGAAGCGCCAGCGCCGACAACATGGTGCCGATCGATACCAGCGTGGCGGCGACCAGCGGCAGTGCTTCGACCGAGACCACCTTCGCGCTCAATCTGCCGGCCGACGCCACCTCCACGAACGACGCCACCCCCAACGCTGCCACCGACACATTCACTAGTTCCATGTCGGTTTACGATTCGCAAGGCGCCGCGAACTCGATCCAAGTGACGTGGCAAAAGACCGGCACCAACACCTGGAGTGCCTCCTTTGGTAATCCGACGCTGTCGTCGGATTCGACCAAGACCACCGGCACGACGGCGACGGAATCGGTCGTTCTCACATTCAATACGGACGGCTCGCTGAAATCGACCGACCCCGCGTCGCCATCGATCTCCGTGAATTGGACTAATGGCGCCGGCACCGGCACGAGCACCACCAGCACCATCGCGCTGAATCTCGGCACCGGCACCGATGGCGTTACCCAATATTCCTCCGGCGCGAGCACGCCGGCGATCGATCTGACCAGCATCCAATCCGACGGTCTGCCTTACGGCAAGCTCAGCAGCATCGCGGTCGGCGGCGACGGCAACGTTAACGCCACCTATTCGAACGGCCAGACCATCGCGATCTACAAAATTCCGGTGGCGACCTTCACCGCGCCGGACCAGCTCGAGGCGGAAAGCAACGGGTTGTATTCCGCCACCATGGCGTCGGGCGGCGCGGTGGTGCAGGCCTCCGGTGCCAATGGTGCCGGCACCATCAAGGGCGGCGAGTTGGAAGCCTCGACCACCGATACCAACGAGGAGTTCAGCAACATGATCTCGGCGCAACAGGCCTATTCGGCGGCATCGCAGGTGATCACCGCGGTGAACAAGATGTACGACACGCTGATTTCGGCGATGCGATAGGAGCGGCGATGACCGATCAGACCGGCGACGATCCACTGCTGCAACTGCGCCGCTTGGCGACCACGGTGCGCAACGCCAACCGGCGCGACAGCCGCCGCCGGCTTCTGGCGCTGGAAAGCCAGGTGCGTGCGGTGCGGGGCGAGCTTTCCGCGCGCTGCCGCCGGCTGGTCGAAGACATCAACGCAGCTGGCGCGCACATCAGCGCCATCAATGCCTATGCGCGATGCGCGTCGCTCGGACGCGGATCGGTGCAGGGTCGGGCCAATGGCAAGGTAACGGGGAACTAAGATGCTGGACAGGCCATCACGACAGACGTCGAAAGCCAGCGGCGGAGAACAGATCGAAGAACTGGTTGCGCTGATCGAGGCGCTGATCGAGGTGGTGCGCGAAGAGAACGCCGCACTGGCGATCGGGCTGCCGGCGTCGCAATCGCGCCACACCGAACTCAAGAGCAAGCTGGCCGGGCTGTTCGAGGTCTGGGTGGCGGAGGCGTCGACGCGGCGGATCAGGCTGCACAGCTCCGACAAGGCGCTGCAGGAGCGCTTCATGAACCGGATCGAATGCCTGCGGCTGTCCATGGACGAAAATGTGATCCGGCTGCGTGCCGCGATCGAGGCCAGCCAGCGCCGCATCGACGCGGTGATGGCCGCGATCCGCGAGCAGATTTCCGATGTCTCGCCTTACAGCGCCAACGGCCGCGTCAAGGGACGCGCCGCGTCCTACGGAACCAGTATTCGGATCTAGCGCGGTCGTTCAGACTCGTCGTCCGCGACGAGGTCTGAAAACCACACCGGAGCCACCCCGCGTCCGATCGAATCCGAAGTTCCCGGAAGGACGCGCAGTCGAACGGCGAACTTCGGATTCGGGACATTAGCTGCCCGGCAGTGAGGTCATCGTGTCGCTCGATATTGCCAGGAGCATCGCCGTCAGTAGCCTGATGACGACGCAGGTCCAGATCAGCGTTGCCTCGGCGAATATCGCCAACGCCGACACCGCCGGCTACACCGACAAGACCGCCAATCAGGTCGCGCTGGTCAGCGGTGGCGCGGGAGCTGGCACCACGATTACCGGGATCACCAGCAACGTCGATAAATTGTTGCTAAAATCGTTGATGCAGGCGACTTGGTCGCTCGGCGCCGCCGATACCAATAATAGCTATCTTGACAAGTTGCAGGCGTTGTACGGTTCGACCAGCGACAACGACGGATCGGGGACCTCGCTGGCCAATACCATCGCGGCGCTGGAGACCGCGATTTCCTCGCTGTCGAGCTCCTCGGGTAGTGCCGCGTTGCAGGCCAACGCGGTCAGCGCGCTGGACGATGTGGCGTCGCAATTGCGTGAGACCTCCAGTGGCATCCAGGGCCTGCGCGGCGACGCCGATCAGGACATCGCCTCGTCGGTGAGCGACGTCAACCAACAGCTCAGCAACATCGCCAGCCTGAACTCCCAGATCAAGCAGGCGGCGGCCTCCGGCCAGCCGACCGCGGACCTCGAGGACCAGCGCAACACCGCGCTGCAGGACATCTCGTCGAAGATGAACGTCAGCTATTTCATCTCGTCGAGCGGTGACATGCAGATCTATACCGGTTCCGGGCAGGCGCTGCTTGACAGCACCGTCCACAAGCTCAGCTTCACCGCGGCGTCGAGCGTCACGGCAAGTTCCTCCTATAGCGCCACGCCGCCGAGCGGGCTCAGTGGCATCACCGTGAACGGCGTCGACGTCACTGCGCAGATCAGTTCCGGCGACATCGGCGCTCTGATCAGCCTGCGCGATTCGGTGTTGCCGGCGGCGCAGGATCAACTCGACCAATTGGCCACGCAGCTTGCCAGCAGCCTGAACGCGGTGTCCAACCAAGGTACGGCGTTTCCGCCGCCGTCCAGCCTGACCGGCACCACCGCGGTGACCAGAGATACCCTGCTCGACGCCACCGGCACGGTGCGGATCGCCGAGACGGACCAGACTGGGAAGTTGACGTCGTATGCCGATCTTGATCTGTCCAACTACGCTACGGTCGGGGATCTGATCGATGGCATTAACAACGGCGACAACGGCCTTTCCGGGGTGTCGGCCTCGATCGATGGCAACGGTCACTTGGTGATCTCCAGCACCAGCAGCGGCGATGGCGTCGCGATCAACGAAATGACCAGCTCGGTCGGCAGCAGCGGCGTCGGACTGTCGGATTGGCTGGGCCTCAACGACGTGGTGACGGCAACCGGAGCATCGGATTTTGCGGTCAACAGCAGCCTGTTGTCGAATTCCGGCCTGCTGCCGGTGGCGACGCTGGACTCGTCGGCGTCGCTCACCATCGGCAGCCAGGTGCTCAGTTCCGGCTCGACCACGGTGGTCAACAATTTGTATTCGGCGCTCACCGGGTCGACCAGCTTCAGCGCGGTCGGCGGGCTCGGCTCGACCACCGGATCGTTCGCCGAGTACGCCGCGGCGATCGTCTCCGACGTCGCCTCGAAGGCCTCGGCGGCATCCAACACCTATACCACCAAGCAAACCACGCAGTCGACCTTCGCCAGCGCGCTGTCGTCAGAGTCCGGCGTCAACCTGGATGAGGAGACCGCGAAGATCAGCACGCTGCAGAATCAATATGCCGCGGCGTCGCAGTTGATCCAGGCCATCAACGAGATGTTCGCATCGCTGCTGACGGCGGTGCAGAGCTCGACGTCATAGGAGCGGTTACGATGGCGATGCGCGTTGCTACCTTTTCGATCAGCGACCAGATGATCGCCGCCGCGTTGCGGACGCAGAGCACGATGG
>NZ_DASWPE010000071.1:0-8874 GCF_036404135.1 Rhodopseudomonas sp.
GGGTTCGATGGAACGACGGACGAAGGCCCAAGCTGAGGTTCGGGCTTCAAAGCCCTCGGATGACCCGGTCTCTCGTCCGCCACCGCGCGAGACAGCCTACCGCCTCGCCCAGCAGAATTTAAGTTACAAGGATGACGGCGAATAAGACGCCGTGAGACGGCGCTTTGTTGTTGCGGCGGCCCGCTCAGCTATGCAGCCCGGGCGCCTCGTGGCCGGTGCGGGCGACGTAGTCGGTGTAGCCGCCGCCATATTGGTGGATGCCCTCCGGCGTCAACTCCAGCACGCGGTTGGAGAGGGCGGCGAGGAAATGCCGGTCATGCGACACGAACAGCATGGTGCCTTCATATTGCGACAGCGCGGTGATCAGCATCTCCTTGGTGGCGATGTCGAGATGGTTGGTCGGCTCGTCGAGCACCAGGAAGTTCGGCGGATCGAACAGCATCTTGGCCATCACCAGCCGCGCCTTCTCGCCGCCCGACAACACCCGACAGCGTTTCTCGACGTCGTCGCCGGAAAACCCGAAGCAGCCGGCGAGCGCTCGCAACGAGCCCTGGCCGGCCTGCGGAAACCAGTGCTCCAGCGATTCGAACACGGTGTCCTCGCCGTCGATCAGGTCCATCGCGTGCTGCGCGAAGTAGCCCATCTTGACGCTGCCGCCGAGCGTCACCGCGCCGTCGTCGGGTTCGGTAGCGCCGGCCACCAGCTTCAGCAGCGTCGACTTGCCGGCGCCGTTGATGCCCATCACCGCCCAGCGCTCGCGGCGGCGCACCTGGAAGTCCAGCCCGTCATAGATCACCCGGCTGCCGTAGCCCTTCTGCACTTTCTTCAACGTCACCACGTCCTCGCCGGAGCGCGGCGCGGGGAGGAAATCGAACGCCACGGTCTGCCGCCGCTTCGGCGGCTCGACGCGTTCGATCTTGTCGAGCTTCTTGACCCTGCTCTGCACTTGGGCGGCGTGCGAGGCGCGCGCCTTGAAGCGCTCGATGAACTTGATTTCCTTCGCCAGCATCGCCTGCTGGCGCTCGAACTGCGCCTGCTGCTGCTTTTCGCTGAGCGCGCGCTGCGCCTCGTAGAATTCATAATCGCCCGAATAGGAGGTCAACGAGCCGCCGTCGATCTCGACCACCTTGGAGACGATGCGGTTCATGAACTCGCGGTCGTGCGAGGTCATCAACAGCGCGCCCTCATAGCCTTTCAGGAACTGCTCCAGCCAGATCAGGCTTTCGAGGTCGAGATGGTTCGACGGTTCGTCGAGCAGCATGGCGTCGGGCCGCATCAACAGGATGCGCGCCAGCGCCACCCGCATCTTCCAGCCGCCGGACAGATTGCCGACGTCGCCGTCCATCATCTCCTGGCTGAAGCTCAAGCCCGCCAACACTTCGCGGGCGCGGCCCTCCAGGGCGTAGCCGTCGAGTTCCTCGAAGCGGTGCTGCACCTCGCCGTAGCGCTCGAGGATGCTCTCCATCTGGTCGGCCTGCGCCGGATCGCCGAGCGCGTGCTCGAGTTCCTTCAGCTCCAGCGCCACCGCGCTGACCGGGCCGGCGCCATCCATCACCTCGGCGACCGCGCTGCGGCCGGCCATCTCGCCGACATCCTGGCTGAAATAGCCGATGGTGACGCCGCGATCGACCGCGACCTGGCCTTCGTCGGGTAATTCCTGGCCGGTGATCAGACGGAACAGCGTGGTCTTGCCGGCGCCGTTGGGGCCGACCAGCCCGACCTTCTCGCCCCGCAACAGCGCCGCGGAGGCTTCGATGAAGACGATCTGATGACCGTTCTGCTTGGAGATGTTGTCGAGGCGAATCATGGTCGCGCGGAGCCCTGGGACAATAGATGTGGCCCGCCCTTAGCCCATGCGGCGGGCGCGTGGAAGGGCGTTGCGTTCGGCCACCTTTGCCGCCGCGCGCGGGTCAGGTTGACCGAGCCGCGCGGCGCGAGGCCGCGAATCCCAAGCGCGCCTCAGCTGTCTCACTTTGGGACGCGCCGCCGCGAGGTGCATCCTCGCGGCAACACTCGATTTGAATCGCATTGTGGGGATCACGTCGTTCTGGACAAAAAGCCGATCTCGAAACACGCTGTGGGTCTTCGCATCACACCGTGATCGGCAACGATCGGGTCTGGACTGGGGCAGGTCATGAGATTGGCAACCGGGATACTTGCGGCCTTGTTATTGATCGCAGGGGTCGGATCCAGCCACGCGGTGGTGCGAATCGCCGAGGATCGCGGCGGACGCATCGGAACCTATGTCGACAAATATCAGGATCTGCGCAGTTCCGGCGAGACCGTGATCATCGACGGGCTGTGCGCCTCGGCCTGCACCATCGTGCTCGGCGCGGTTCCGCACGACAAGATCTGCGTCACCTCGCGCGCCACGCTCGGCTTTCACGCCGCCTGGGACCTCGGGTCGAACGGCCGCGCGGTGACCAATCCGGAAGCCACCCAGATGCTGTATTCGATGTATCCGAGCCAGGTCCGGCGCTGGATCGCGCAGCGCGGCGGGCTCACCCCACGGATGATCTTCCTGCACGGCCGGCAGCTGATGGGGATGTACCGCCCCTGTTATCTCGACGCCCGGGCTTCTGCCACGCACTGAGCGCCTCTCATCACGGCATCGTGGCGGCCGCCGCTTGCCGGCCGGCGCCGCGGGCTCTATCTGGGGCGAAGCGCAGGCAGCGGCGTGATCGGCGTCGCCGCCGGCGATTCGCCGGCTGCCGAGCGTTGAGCGTCGCGACATCAGGCGACGGCGCAAGGAATGGAATGTCATGACCTCCAAGACCCGCCCCCTCGTCGTCATCGGCGCCTTTGCCGGCAGTCTTGTGGTCGGTCTGCTGGTGGTGCTGTGGCTGGCGGGCGGCCTGCGCGGCGTCACCGCGCCCTCGACCGTCGGCGGTCCGTTTCAGCTCACCGACCAGAGCGGCCAGACCGTCACCGAGCAAAGCCTGAAGGGCAAGCCGACGCTGATCTTCTTCGGCTTCACCCATTGTCCGGACGTCTGCCCGACCTCGCTGTTCGAAATCTCCGAGGTGCTGCGCGCGATGGGCAAGGATGCCGACCGCGTCAACGCCTATTTCGTCTCGGTGGATCCCGGCCGCGACACCCAGGCGGCGATGAAGGAGTATCTGTCGAGCTTCGATCCGCATCTCAAGGGGCTGACCGGCGATGACGCCGCGGTGGCCAAGGTGATCTCCGGCTTCCGGGTCTATGCCCGCAAGGTGCCGCTGAAGGACGGCGATTACACCATGGACCACACCGCGCTGATCTATCTGATGGATCGCGACGGCAAATTCGTCGCGCCGTTCAACCTCAAGCGCAAGCCCGAGGAAGCGGCAGCGGATCTGAAGCGATATCTCTAAGGTTCACGCGCATCGTCCGGCGGCGCCGGGTCGCGCTCAGTTTCGAGGCGCTGCTCCATCTGCCGCCATCGCTGCACCCAGCGCGGCACCGGCACCGCTGCAGGCCGCCGGGCCAGGCCGTGGTCGGTCTTTTCCCAGTGGTAGGGATTCCACACGAATTGCAGCAACGCGCGCCAGGCCGCGATCGACAGGCAGACCCAGTACAGCGGCGTCAGCGCCAGGATCCAGCCGCGGCGCAACCGGCCGCGCTGCGCCAACCCCAGCAGCCCGATCGCCACCGTCGAGCCGTAACCCGCCGCGATGGTCAGGCCATGCAGCAGCGCGGCGTCGTCCGGCCAGGACGGCGGCGCGCTCGCCGGACCCAGCAGCGCGGCGAGCAGTTCGTAGAGCAGCACCGGATGCGCCAATGCGGTCAGCACGCTGCCGCCGACCAGCATGTTGAGCGCGAAGAAGCCGCCGGCGCCGGCATCGCGCCAGAGTTGCTGGGGCCGGCGCATATGCACGCACCAGGTCTGGATCCAGCCCTTCATCCAGCGCGAGCGCTGCTTCAGCCAGGCTTTGAAGGCGATCGGCGCTTCCTCGAAGGTGGTCGAGGCAAAGGTGGTGGAGTGATAGCCGAATCGGGCCAGCCGGAAACCGAGGTCGGCATCCTCGGTGACGTTGTAGGGATCGCAGCCGCCGACCTGGCGCAGCACCGCGGTGCGGAAGTGATTCGACGAGCCGCCGAGCGGCAGCGGCAGCCCGAGGTCGGCCATGCCGGGCAGAAACACGTCGAACTGGGCAGCATATTCCACGGCGAACATCCGCGACAGCCAGCTGTTGGTGAGATTGTCGACGCATAGCCGCGCCTGGGTGCAGCCGATCCGGGCGCCGCCGCGCGCGAACGCATCGACCGCCTCGCGCAGCTGGTCCGGCGTCGGCCGATCCTCGGCGTCGAACACCGCGAGAAAGGCGCCGCGGGCGAACGGCAGCGCGCAATTCAGCGCCTTCGGCTTGGTCCGCGGCGGCAGCGCCGGCGCGATCAGCACCCGCAGATGCGGCAGCACGCCGAGCCGGGCGATCGCGGCGCGAGTGGGCCGGTCGTCTGGCTCGACCACTAGGATGACGTCGAGTTTCTCGCGCGGATAATCCAGCGCGTGGATCGCCTGCACGAGAGGCGCCACCGAGCCGGCCTCGCGATACAGCGCCACCACCACGCTATAGACCGGCAGTTGATCGTCGGGCCGCCGCGAGCGGCGCGGAAACCGGCGCCGCGGCCACAGGCTGCCGAGTAGCCGCAGCGCGACGAAGGCGAGAAACCACAGCGCCAGCACCAGGCTCCAGGCTTCGCCCGCGACGAGCGGCGGCAGCAGCGCCAGCGCCAGCACGCCGCCGCCACGCCGCGCGCGCTGCATCCAGATCGCCGCCTTGGCCGCGCGCGGCGCCGCCGACATCTCCGGATGGCGCTGCCGCAACCCTTGCGTCGCCGCATCGGCCAGCGCGCGGCCGCCCTGCCGCAGCAGAAAGCGCTGCAGCGAGTCCGCCGAGGCCAGCCGCGCATGCGGTCGCACCTCCGGATAATCGGCGACCAATTGGCACAGCGCGCGCGCCGTCCATTGCCGCGGCGCCAGCGTCCAGATCAGCTGGCCGTCGCGGCGCAGCGGCACGATGCCGGAGGCGGCGGCGTGCGGGATCTGGTGGTCGGCCAGCGGCGAATCATGGCGATCGAGCGCCGCGAAGCTCTCGGTGGCAAGCCCGGTATGGGCCGACAGAAGCCGCAGATAGCTCGCTTCGTCGATCGCCCCCATTGCACCAGCACCTGATCGGCGCCGATCCCGAGTTCGCCGGCGCGCCGCGCCGCAGCCTCCAGCAGCGCCGGGGCCAGGGTGTGTCGCAGGCACTGCAGCTCGATGCCGGGATCGTCCGACAACCAATGCGGGGGACCGAAATGTTCCGCGTGCGGATCGTGGCCGCGATCGACGCCGCCGACATTCGGCGGGCGCGGCGCCTTATAGCGCGCCGGCCCCCGCGCGGCGCCACGCCGTCCACGGCGTCCATGATCGATGAAGGCCATGACGGTCCTGCTACGCAAACGACACTCGCGTCCGGCGCCGGATGGTCTATAAGACCCGACCGGCGCGGACGTCCTCAATGCAACCACGGATTGTTTTGTTCATCAACGATAGATTGCTTTGCGGCATGCGCACAACCGGCGTTGCGGCGTTATCGCTGGCGCTGATGCTGGCGCCGATGCCGCTCGCGCCGGCCGCCGCGCAGGCGCCCGCCAAGGGCGTCACCGAGCCGGCGCCGAAGGCGGTGCCCGGGTTCTGGGATCCGCGGCGCCGGCCGGAGCGGCCCGATCTGTCGCGGCTGACGGTAATCCGCTTTCTCACCGAGACCGATTATCCGCCGTTCAACTTCACCGGCGCCGACGGCAATCCGGCCGGCTTCAATGTCGATCTGGCGCGGGCTTTGTGCGAGGAAATCAAGGTCACCTGCACGGTGCAGATGCGCCGCTTCGAAACCCTGCTCGATGCGGTCGCCAGCAACCGCGGCGACGCCATCATCGCCTCATTGGCGGTGACGCCGCAGACCCGCGCCCGAGTGGATTTCACCGACCCCTATTACCGGGCGCCGGCGCGCTTTGTGTCGCGCAAGGACGCGGCGCAGCCCGAATTGCGGCCAGAATCGCTCGAGGGCAAGAAGGTCGGCGCGATCAGTGGCTCCTCGCATGAGGCCTATCTGAAAGTGATGTTCACCGACGCCGAACTGGTACCCTATCCGAACGACGAGGCGCTGCGCGCTGCATTGCGTCGCGGCGAGGTGGATTACATTTTCGGCGACGCGATCTCGCTGGCGTTCTGGATCAACGGCACCGATTCCGCCGATTGTTGCGCCTTCTCCGGCGGACCGTTCGTCGAGAGCCGGTATTTCGGCGAGGGCGTCGGCATCGCGGTTCGCAAGGGCAACGATCTGTTGCGCCAGGCTTTGAACTGGGCGCTGTTCCGGGTCTGGGAAAAAGGCCGCTACACCGATCTCTGGCTGCGCTATTTTTCCGTCAGCCCGTTCTGAATTCTCTCCATCCATGCGGTTTTGCATTTTGATGCCGACCCGCCTAGTTTGCGCGGCCCGGAGGCCTTCTGATGTCGACGATTGAACTACCCAGCCCGAGCGACCTGCGCGCCCTCGCCGAACAATCCAATGCCTGGCCGTTCGAGCAGGCCCGCGCCCTGGTGGCGCGGCTGAAGAAGGCGCCGAAGGACGAGGTGCTGTTCGAGACCGGCTACGGTCCCTCCGGGCTGCCGCATATCGGCACGTTCGGCGAAGTGGCGCGCACCACCATGGTGCGCCACGCCTTTCGCGTGCTCACCGAAGACAAGATCAAGACCCGGCTGATCGCGTTTTCCGATGACATGGACGGTCTGCGCAAGGTGCCGGACAACGTGCCGAACAAGGCGATGCTGGAATCGCATCTCGGCAAGCCGCTGAGCCGGATTCCGGATCCGTTCTCCAATGAATTTCCGTCGTTCGCCGCGCACAACAACGCGCGGCTGCGGGCGTTTCTCGATACTTTCGGCTTCGACTATGAATTCGCCAGCGCCACCGACTACTACACCTCTGGCAAATTCGACGCCGCGCTGTTGCGGGTGCTGGAGCGGTTTGATCAGGTGATGGCGATCATGCTGCCGTCGTTGCGCGAGGAGCGCGCGGCGAGCTATTCGCCGTTCCTCCCCATTTCGCCGACAACTGGCGTTGTCCTTCAAGTTCCCATTGTCGAACACGACAAGAAGAATGGCACGATCTCTTACGACGATCCCGACACCAAGGAGCGCGTCACCGTTCCTGTCACCGGCGGGCACTGTAAGCTGCAATGGAAACCGGACTGGGCGATGCGCTGGGTGGCGCTCGGCGTCGATTATGAAATGGCGGGCAAGGATCTGATCGACTCGGTGAAGCTGTCGGCGCAAATCTGCAAGGTGCTGGGTGGCATGCCGCCGGAGGGCTTCAATTATGAGTTGTTCCTCGACGACAAGGGCCAGAAGATTTCCAAGTCGAAGGGCAATGGCCTGACTATCGACGAATGGCTGCGTTATGCTTCGCCGGAATCGCTGTCGCTGTTCATGTATCGCGAGCCGAAATCCGCCAAGCGGCTTTACTTCGACGTGATCCCGCGCAACGTCGACGACTATCAGCAGTTCCTTGACGGCTATTCACGGCAGGACGCCAAGCAGCGCCTTGGCAATCCGGTCTGGCACATTCATGCCGGCCATCCGCCGCATGTGGACATGCCGGTGACGTTTCAGTTGCTGCTGACGCTGGTGTCATCATCCAATGCGGAGAATGCCGAAACGCTGTGGGGCTTCATCGGCCGCTATCGCCCCGGCGTGACGCCGCAGACCCATCCGAAACTGGATGCGATGGTCGGCTATGCGATCAATTACTATCGCGACTTCGTTGCGCCAACGAAGCAGTTTCGTCAGCCGAGCGAAACCGAGCGCGTGGCGTTGCAGGATTTACGTGACGCACTGTCGCAACTGCCTGCCGGTGCTTCGGCTGAGGATATCCAGAATGTTGTCTACGAGATCGGCCGCCGCGAGCCGTTCCTGGACGCTGTGAAGAAGGGCAAGGATGGGCGGCCGGGTGTGTCGCTCGACTGGTTCAACATGCTCTATCAGGTGCTGCTCGGTCAGGAGAAGGGACCTCGCTTCGGCTCGTTCGTCGCGGTCTATGGCGTGCAGAATGCGATTGCGATGATCGACGGCGCGCTGGCGCGGACGTCAGACGGTTTGTGATTCTCTTACCGCATCGGCAAACTGGTGCCATACGGCTGGTTTCCAATGGCCGTTGGCAGCACCGGATGTTGATGGAACAATCCAGATTTTGGTGTCGGCTATTTTCTCGATCTGTTCGCCGCATTGTCTCGTCCCGCCGAGGAATTCTGTGCCGGCTTTGATGCTGGTAAACGCCAGAAATTCCGGCTGATATTTTTCAACCGATAGCCGAAGTCGCGTTCTGGCCGCATCCCTCATCTGGCGCAGCGGAAGTTCGTGGTCCATGCCGGCATGATGCTTGAGGAGATCGGTCAGGCCGATGCGAAAATTCGTCAAGTCCCTGAACTGACGAGACTCCAGTTTCACTGGCGTAAGCCCGGTCTCGAACAAAATTTTCCAGAATTTATTCTGATGATGAGCGTAATAGGATTGAGCTTTCGCGGAAGCCGTTCCGGCCGCAGTCCCGCAAAAGATAATTTTCAGACGCGGCGCCAATAGCTCTTCGAGAACATCGACCGCCGATCGAATCACTGACTTGCCCAGACGATGCGCGCGATCCATTCCACATCCGCCGTTGACAAAGTGCGATCGACATGCGCGGGGTTCAGCGATTGCAGCTCGATCACCTTCTGGGTGCGGCGGCGCAATTCCTTCACCATCACTTCGCCCTCCCTGGTCTTGACAACGACGCGGTCGCCGCGCCGGATTGGCGCGCCGGGCGACACCACGATGACGTCGCCGTCGCGATAGGTCGGCTTCATCGAATCGCC
>NZ_DASWPE010000072.1:0-27087 GCF_036404135.1 Rhodopseudomonas sp.
TCGCGCAGCACGCCATGGACCTGATCGACGGCGAGGACACCGTGTTCGAATCGCTGGAGCACTGGTTTCCGCAGGCCGGCCAGGGCTCGCTGCGGGCGCTGGCCGGCTGCTTCGGATTTTCCGGCGACGACGTCGAGAAGCGCTGCCGGGTGTTGTCGGGCGGCGAGAAGGCCCGGCTGGTGATGGCGAAGATGCTGTTCGATCCGCCGAATTTCCTGGTGCTCGACGAGCCGACCAACCATCTCGATATCGCCACCAAGGAAATGCTGATCACCGCGCTGTCGCAATACGAAGGCACCATGCTGTTCGTGTCGCATGACCGGCATTTTCTCGCCGCGCTCTCCAACCGGGTGCTAGAGCTGACGCCGGAAGGCATCCACCAATATGGCGGCGGCTACACCGAATACGTCGCCCGCACCGGCCACGAGGCGCCGGGGCTGCATAGCTGAGCGGCCCGCCGCAACAACACAGCGCCGTCATCCCATCGCAGCATCTCAATCGCCGTCTCACGGCGCCTTATTCGCCGTCGTCCTGAGGTGCTTGCCGACAGCGCTCTTTGCGCTGTCGGCAAGCCTCGAAGGATGCGGCTGCAAGGCGTGGCGCCGCTCGCCCCCGCGACCATCCTTCGAGACGCCCGACTTCGCGGACACGCTCAGCCGGGCTCCTCAGGATGACGGCGCAACCGCGTTAATGATCTCCATCAAGGTAAACAACCGTCTTGCGTTGACGATCGCGCACGCCGCGGCATGATGCGCAGATCGCAATTCTGGAGGCGCTCAGCCATGACCATGACCCGCGTATCTTCCGCTCTGCTCGTCTCCGCCGTCGCCGCGGTGGCGCTTCCCTCCGCCGCCTCCGCAGGTTGCTACAACTGCTATGCGCCGCCGCCCTGCGTCACCTGTTATCAGCAACGCGTCGAACCGCCGCAATACCGCACGGTCGAAGAGACCGTCCTAGTCGCGCCGGGCGGCGTGGTCGCGCATCGCGTGCCCGCGCAATATCGCACCGTGCTGGTGCCGCAGACCGTGCTGGTGGCGCCGGAAGCCGTTGAATATCAGCGGATCCCGCCGCAATACGGCGTCCGCCAGGGCGTCGAACTGGTGGCGCCGGCGCGCAGCTACTATGTGCCGGTGGCGCCGCGCTGCGGCTCCTGCGGTGACTGACACAGGCGCGAAAGCCGGTACGCCCGCCGGCGGCGGCCATCGCATCTGATGAGTTGCGAAGCCGGCGCGCCCGCGGTGAGCAATAATGAGCAGATCACGCGACACCGGCCGCCCGCGCCGGTTGTGCGCGCCAAGGCCGAGGCGCTGTGCCGTGATGCACGTCGGCGGTGAGCGACGCATCAAATAGCCGGACCGCTCTGGAACCTTGCTGAGACCGCGGGATTGACCCCGAACGGTGATCAGACCGAGGAGTAACAGATGTCCACGTTCACCCGCTCAACGTCCGCACGCGCCATGGTGCTCGGCACCGTGGCTGCGATCGCGATCGCCACTTTCGCACCGACGCCGGTTTTCGCCGGCAGCGCGGCGCCGCAGCCGGTCTCCGCCCAAGCCGCCGGGTCCGACGCCGGCAACACCGACGTCAGCGCCGCCCGCAGGCAGCGCCAGGTCCGGCACTATCGCAACAACAATGGCGGCGCCGCCGCAGCGGCGGCGTTCGCCGGCATCGTCGGCACGATCGGCGCGCTCGCCGCGCAGAACCGCCGCGACGATTACTATTACGACAGCGGCCCCGGTTACTACGGCGGCGGCCCGGGCTATTATGGCGGCGGCCCGGGTTATTACGGAGCTCCAGGCTACTACGGCGGCTACTGAGCCTTCGCGTCAATAAGCCTCAGCCGACCATGCCATGATCAGCACGCACCGGCTTCGGCCGGTGCGTGTCATTGTTAATATGATTGCCATGAGTTTCAGTTAACCTCTTTGGCATGACTGATTCGCTGGACCGGCTTTATCGGGCGGTGATCGCCGCCAAGGATCTCGATCCGTCGACGTCGCGCACCGCGCGACTGTTCAAACGTGGGCCGGCCAAGATGGCCAAGAAGCTCGCGGAAGAAGCCATCGAGGTGGTGATCGACGCGGTCAACGGCAATCGCGAGGCAGTGGTGCGCGAAAGCGCCGACCTGTTGTACAACCTCACCGTGCTATGGGCTTCGGCCGGCGTCCGCCCGGACGACGTCTGGACCGAAATGCAGCGCCGCGAGGCGATGCTCGGCATCGCCGAGAAGCTCCCGAAAAGCCCGCTCAAGCTCGGCCCCAAACCGGGGCTGCCCTCTACCGTACATAACGAGCGGCGACCAATCGTCGCAATCGAAGGCGGCGCGCTGCGCAAGCGTCGCTGAAATTCCGCCCCGCCATGGACAAAGCCAGGCTTTGGTGGTTCATCGCGGCATGCTGAGACGAATCTACGACTGGTGTATCGACGCCGCGCACAAGCCCTATGCCCTGTGGGTGATGGGGCTGGTTTCCTTTGCGGAAAGCTCGTTCTTTCCGGTCCCGCCCGACGTGATGCTGATACCGATGTCGCTGGCGCGCCCGGAGCGCGCCTGGCTCTACGCCGTGCTGTGCACCATAACGTCGGTGCTCGGCGGCGTGGTCGGCTATGCGATCGGCGCGCTGCTGTATGATTCGGTCGGGCACTGGCTGATCGAGCTGTACGGCTACGGCGACAAGGTCGAGGCGTTTCGCGAGGGCTACGCCCGATACGGCGCCTGGATCATTCTGCTGAAGGGCCTGACGCCGATTCCCTACAAGCTGGTGACCATCACCTCGGGATTCGCCGACTTCAATTTCTGGCAGTTCATCGGGCTGTCGGTGATCGCCCGTGGCGGCCGCTTCTTCATCGTGGCGATCCTGCTGAACCGCTACGGCGTGTTCATCCGCGAGCAGATCGAGAAACGTCTCGGTATGTGGGTAGGGATCGGCGCCGGGGTGCTGGTGCTCGGCTTCGTGATCGCGGCACGAGCGTTCTGATCGTCGATCCGGATAGCGTTTGCCGGTCCGGGTTGTTTGGTCGTTGCGGGCGAAATTTCCCGCGAACGCGCAAGGATGATGCAAGGCCCGGGCGTTAAATACTGTTACCGTCAGCCCTGACGGGATAGTTTCCGACGATGTCTGATTCCTTCGGTGGGCCGTTGCCGTGATGCGTTCGCCCATTGCCTTTGCCGTTCTTGCCGTCGCCGCCACGCAGGCGCCGCAACCGGCTTGGCCGCAGAGCGCCAGTCCGCCGGCGTTCACCGGCCAGGATCCGGCTTCGCCGGGCGAGCCGCCAGCCCCGCGCCCGGACAATCCCGGCCTGTTCAACGAAATCGGCAAGCTGTGGGATAAGCCGTCGACGCTGCTGCCGAGTTTCATCAGCCCCGACAATACGAAAATACCGGCACCCGCCGTCGCGCCGGATGCCGCCGGCACCCCGCCGGGGCCGGGTGCGATGCCGCCGCCGCCCAACGCGGCCATGCCACCGGCGCCATCAAATCCTGCTCCCACGCCCGCGCCGAGCCGGGCCGCGCCGCCCAACCCGACCACCGCCGCACCGGCGCCGGCGCCGGCCACTCTGGCGCCGTCGATGGTGACCGGACGCGCGACCTGCCACGGCGGCACCAACGGCGCGCCGGACTGCAAGGCGGCGGCGGACGCGCTGTGTCAGGGCAAGGGATTCAAGCAGGGCAAGAGCCTCGCCACCGACTCCGCGGAGAGCTGCTCGGCGAAGCTGCTGATCCCCGGCCGGCAGCGCAAGCCTGAAGATTGCCACATCAATTACATCGTCACCCGGGCGTTCTGCCAGTAGCTCCCTGACGGATCTGCAACCGGCTTTTCGCGGCCGCCGCGCTTGCGCGGCGCCGCAGCAATTGCTTTTCTGGTTCCCAGCGACGGTGGTGCGACCGTCGTTCAATGATCAACACCATGGGGAACGTCTGAATGTCGATGCCTGCCTTGTTCAAGGGTCGCCTGTCGATTCCGGTGATCGGTGCGCCACTGTTCATCATCTCGGTGCCCGATCTGGTGATCGCGCAGTGTAAGGCGGGGGTGGTCGGCTCGTTCCCGGCGCTGAACGCAAGGCCCGCGGCGCTGCTCGACGAATGGCTGTCGCAGATCCAGCAAGAACTCGCGGCGCACGACAAGGCGCATCCGGAGCGGCCCTCGGCGCCGTTCGCGGTCAATCAGATCGTGCACAAATCCAACAACCGGCTGGAGCACGATCTGGCTGTCTGCGAGAAGCACAAGGTGCCGATGATGATCACCTCGCTCGGCGCCCGCGAGGAATTGAACCAGGCCGCGCATCGCTGGGGCGGCCTGGTATTCCACGACGTCATCAATCAGAAATTCGCCCACAAGGCGGTCGAAAAGGGCGCCGACGGGCTGATCCTGGTGTCGGCCGGCGCCGGCGGCCATGCCGGCGAATTGTCGCCGTTCGCCTTCGTCGCCGAAACCCGACAGTGGTTCGACGGCCCGATCGCGCTGTCCGGTGCCATCGCCAACGGCCGCGCCATCAAGGCGGCGCGGGTGCTCGGCGCCGATTTCGGCTATATCGGCTCGGCCTTCATCGCCACTCATGAGGCCAATGCGGTGCCGCGCTACAAGGAGATGATCACCACGTCTGGCGCCGAGGACATCGTGTATTCCAACCTGTTCACCGGCGTGCACGGCAACTACCTGAAGCCGTCGATCCTCGCCGCCGGCATGGATCCCGACAACCTGCCGCAATCCGATCCCTCGAAGATGAGTTTCGGCACCGACGAGTCGGGCGAGCGTGCCAAGCCGAAGGCCTGGAAGGAGATCTGGGGCTCCGGCCAAGGCATCGGCAGCATCACCGGCATCGTCGCGGTCGCCGAACTGGTGGCGCGGCTGAAGGCGGAATACGACGCCGCGATCGACCCGCCCTTGTGAGGGGCGGCATTCGCCTGCTCCGGTGACGAGCGGCCCTGCGGCGACCCTCACGTAGTTAATCGGCTATTAACCACGTTGTCCCAACAATGGGTCTTCGCCGCGACGCGAACGCTGAGTTCGCGTCCGGCCACCGCATTGTGGGTCTCGCCATGTTGTTTGAAAAAACCCCTGCTACGCTCGATGAAATCCGCACCCGGGTGTACTACGCGCTGCAGCGCCATCCGCTGTGCCGCAACGTGCAGTTCGAGATCGTGCACACGCCGCGGAGCCGCAAGGGCGCCAACTGGACCATCAGCATGCATTCGGTCGAGCCGGATGCGCTGTGGGAGGCCTCCGACATCGTCGCCGACATCCAGGAAGCCTATCAGCTCGCCGCCTGACGGTTCGCGCCGAGCAGCCTGCAAGATACGTAGTCCGGCGGTTCCTTACCGTTGTCCTACCCGCGGCTGATGGAACCCGAAGGGCGCGACGTTTCGGATTAAATCGGCGTTAACCACGGCAGCAATGCCGCCGCGCCCGGCATGGTTAAGCCTTATTTAATCTGCATTTGTGAGGAACAAGCGTGACCGTCCGCAATCGCGAATGGAGACCCCATTGACGCGTATCATTACCCTTCTGGCGCTGGGCTGCTGTCTTTTAGCCGGCGCCGCCGCGACGAGCATCCTGGCCCGTGACAGCGTTCCCGGGTTGCGCGCCGAATTGCCGGACACGGTCCAGGGACCGATCGCCAACCGCGACAGCAAGACCGACAAGCTTCCGGTGACCCGGGTGTCGTTGCCGGTCGCCGAGGCCGAGCAGATCGCCGCGCCGGCGAGCGAACCGCAGCGGGCCAGCGA
Source organism: Rhodopseudomonas sp. (assembly GCF_036404135.1). GTDB lineage: Bacteria > Pseudomonadota > Alphaproteobacteria > Rhizobiales > Xanthobacteraceae > Rhodopseudomonas_A. The sequence goes on from NZ_DASWPE010000072.1 coordinate 5,726, forward strand.
GCCGTCGGCCGCCGAGCCGCTGCGTCAGGCCTTCGCCGCCGACAGCCCGGTCGATCTGGGACCGTCGTCGATCACCTCCGCGGTCACCATCCCGGCGCTGCCGCCGAAGCCGAAGGTCGCCGCCAAGCCGCCGGTGCAAAAGACCTACGCGTTGCTCAGCGACGCCCAGATCGCCGCGATCAAGGGCAGGCTCAATCTGTCGTCGTCGCAGGAATATTATTGGCCCTCGGTCGAGGAGGCGTTGCGCGCCATCGCCCGCAAGATCCACGCCACCCGGCAGGCCAATGCCGGCGCCAGCACGCCGGTGATCGATCCGGACAGCCAGGAGGTCCAGCAGCTGAAATCCGCGGCGATGCCGCTGTTGTTCCAGTTGCGCGAGGACCAGAAGCAGGAAGTCCGCTCGCTGGCCCGCATCATCGGGCTGCACCAGGTCGCCGCGCAGATCTGACGCCGCGGCCCGCTCCACCCTGTTACCACGGCCCGCCCCGCCGACGGGCGGGCACGTCCTGCTCAGTGAAAAACCCCACCTACCGCCGGTTCCGACGAAACCTTTTGCCGTTTTGCGCGACGAAGATATGGGCTGCGCGCTCGGCGCGTAGGGAACGGCAATGGGCTGAGGCAAACATGGCGGGCGTGGCGACGTCAGCATTCCAACGCGATCTTCTGTTCGCATTCGGCGGTGGCGACCCGCGGATCAGCATCGCGGTGCTGGACGGCGCGGTGGATCGCACCCACGAGTGTTTCCGCGGCGCGCGGCTGATGCCACTGGACAATGGCCCGCCATCGCGCGGTCCCGACGGCGACGCCACCGCATCCGGGTCGCACGTCGCCAGCGTGATCTTCGGCCAGCCTTGCAGTTCGGCAGAAGGCGTGGCACCGCTGTGCCGCGGCCTGATCGTGCCGATCTTCGCCGAGGACGACCGCGGCTGTTCGCAGCGCAAGCTGGCACGCGCGATCTTCCTGGCCGTCGACCAGGGCGCCCATGTCATCCATGTCAGCGGCGGCCGTTTCGGCCCGGCCGAGCCGCCCGACCCGGTGCTGGCCGAGGCGGTCGAGATGTGCCATCGCCGCAACGTGCTGATCGTCACCGCCGGCGGCAATGAGGGCTGCGACGAACTGCTCGATATGGCCGAGGCTCCCCCGGTGCTGGCGGTGCTGACCCTGGAATACTATCGGCGGCGACTGCGAATCGCCGACCCGATCGCGGCCAAGGCGCTGGTGATTCCGGGATCCAATATCGTCGGCGCCGCGTGCGAGGGCGATGTGGTCCGCCGAAGCTGCGCCAACGCTGCCGCGGCGCTAGTCACCGGACTGATCGGACTGCTGCTCAGTCGCCAGGTGCGGCGCGGCACCGCGCCCGATCCGCACGCCGTCCGCGGCATGCTGCTGAAGACCGCTGGGCGGCGAAGCCTGCCGGGGGTGCCGCAACGCTGCCGGCTGCTGGCCGAACGCGAGCAGGTCCAGGCCGTGGTCGACCGCATGGGATTGGGCACCGATCACGCCTCGATCCCGTTCCCGTTCAATCTCTCCGCATCACTGTCCGGCTGACGTCCTCCCGGCGTGTGAGGACGTTTTCGGTTATAGTTTTCGAGCGAAGTATCCCGGTTCCCGAGAGAAGCGTCATCCGACCCATCCGGGCGTCATTCCGGGGCGTGAGGCCACAGGCCGAGCCAACCCGGAATCCTGCTCCAAGCAAAGCGCCGAAACACGTCGCGAGATTCCGGGTTCACTTGCAGCTTCGCTGCTGGCGCCCCGGAATGACAGCTGCCAATTGCGAAGCGCATCGATCTCGCTCGAAAAGCCTCTCAGTGCGCGCGCAAGCCCGGCGACGACGCGCGGGTGCCGGCATTGCGGCCGGGCGCCAGCGCCACGCCCTTGACCTGGGCGATGACGTCGAGCCCTTCGGTGAGTTGCAGATGATCCCATGAGCGACGCGTCAGCCGCGCCAGCAGCGTGGCACCTTCGCCCTTGCCGCCAAGCGCCAGCACCACCAGGATTTCGCTGGCGCCGAGCGCGGTGTGCGAGACGATCCGCGCCGGCAGCACGTTGAGGATGCTGGTATTGCGCGGCGCCTCGCGGGCCAGGCTGACGTCGCCGGCGGCAATCCGCAGCCGGCGGTGCTCGCCGCGCTCCGCGGCAGGCGCCGGCACCATCAACAGGCCGCCGTCGATCTGCAGCGTCAGCAGGCCGTAGCCCGGATCGTAGCTCTCGACCGTGGCCTCGAAGTTCACCGCGGCGTCGCGCGAAGCTGCCAGCGGCAGCGACGGATCGCTCTGCAGCGTGGTGAGCAGACCGGCGGCGAGCACCTGGCCCTGGCGCATCAGCACCAGATGATCGGCCAGCCGTTCGATCTCCGCCATGTCGTGGCTGACATAGATCACCGGCAGCGCCAGCCGCTCGTGCAGCCGCTCCAGGAACGGCAGGATCTCGTCCTTGGTCAGCCGGTCCAGCGCCGACAAGGGCTCGTCCATCAGCAACAATTTCGGTTGCGACAACAGCGCGCGGCCGATCGCGACGCGTTGCCGTTCGCCGCCCGACAGATGCCGCGGCGAACGCTGGAGCAGCGCTTCGAGGCCGAGCAGCTCAATCACTTCGTCGAAGGTGACGCTGCTATCCGACGTCGCCGGATGACGCGGCGCGCCGTACAGCAGGTTGGCCTTCACCGACAGATGCGCAAACAGGCTGGCTTCCTGGAAGACATAGCCAATCGGCCGCTGATGCGGCTGCCGGAACAGGTTGCGGTCCTGCCAAACGTCGCCGCCGATCGAGAAGCTGCTGCCGGGCAGATGTTGCAGCCCGGCGATGCAGCGCAGCACCGTGGACTTGCCGCAGCCGGAGGGGCCGAACAGCCCGGTGATGCCGGTGACCGGCACCGTGAACACCGCGTCGAGCGAAAAGCGGCCGAGCGAGCCGCGAAACTCGGCGTCGATGTTGCGCGCAAGGTCTCTCATCGGTTGATCCGCGCGGTGCGCTTTTCCAACAACATCATGGTCAGAATGACCACGAAAGCGAACGCCGCCATGCCGGCGGCGAGAATATTGGCCTCGTGCCATTGCGAGGTCTCGACGAAATCGAAGATCGCCACCGACAATACCTTGGTCTTGCCGGGAATGTTGCCGCCGATCATCAGCACGATGCCGAATTCGCCGACGGTGTGCGCGAAGCCGAGCACGCTGCCTGCGAGAAATCCCGGCCGCGCCAAGGGAATCGCCACGGTCCAGAACGCCCGGGTGGGCGAGGCGCGCAAGGTGGCGGCGACCTCCAGCGGCCGGTCGCCGATCGCCGCAAAGGCGTTGCGGATCGGCTGCACCACGAACGGCATTGAATAGATCACCGAGCCGAACACCAGGCCTTCAAAGGTGAAGGCCAGCGTGCGGCCGCCCCACAGCCCTGCCAGCGCGCCGCCGGGACCATCTGGCCCCAGCACCACCAGGAGGTAGAAGCCGAGCACGGTCGGCGGCAGCACCAGGGGTAGCGCCACCACCGCGGCGACGGCTTCCTTCCAGGACGCCTTCGAGCGCGCCAGCCACCATGCGATCGGCGTGCCGACGATCAGCAGGATCAAGGTGGTCAGCGCCGCAAGCTCGATGGTGAGGCGGATCGGCTGCCAGATGTCGTTGGAAAGCCCGCCCATGCGACGCTCAACCGATCCGGATTGGAGAAAATGCAAAGTGATTTGAGAATACGGAGAGTGAATACGTAGAGGACCGCAACTTGCCCTTCGGCTCCCTCTCTCCTGGAGAGAGGGACGAGTGAGGGGGTACGGTCTGTCGACAGGCAGAAACCCCTCACCCGACCGGCTTCGCTACGCTACGCCGATCGACCTCTCCCTATGGGAGAGGCGAACCGCGCGCGAAGCGACCTCCTCCCTTAAGAGATGCGAGCTCAGCTGCCCTTGCCGACCTCGTAGCCATACTTCTCGATGATGGCGCGGGCTTCCGGCCCCTTCAGGAAAGCCACGAAGGCGGTGGCGGCTTCGTTGGACGCGCCCTTCTTCAACAGCACGGCGTCCTGCAGGATCGGCGCATACAGCGATTGCGGCACCATCCAGCGCGAGCCGTCCTTGTCGTTGACCACCTGCGACAGCGCCACGAATCCGACTTCGGCGTTGCCGGTCTGCACGAACTGATAGGCCTGGGTGATGTTGGCGCCCTCGACCAGTTTCGGCTTCAGCTCGTCATACAACTTCAGCGCCTTCATGGTCTCCACCGCCGCCGCGCCATAGGGCGCCGCCACCGGATTGCAGATCGACAGTTTGGCGAACGAGGCCTGCTTCAAGGTCTCCTCGCCCTTCACCACGCCCGGCGCCTTGCTCCACAGTACCAGCTTGCCGACCGCATAGGTGAAGTTGGAGCCGGCGACGCCGAGACCGTCATCGACCAGCTTCTTCGGCCGCTCGTTGTCGGCCGACAGGAACACTTGGAACGGCGCGTCCTGGGTGATCTGGGTGTAGAACTGGCCGGATGCGCCGAAGCTCAGCACCGCCTCGTGGCCGGTCTTGTCCTTGAAGATCGCGGCGATTTCCTTGGCCGCGTCGGTGAAATTGGCGGCGACCGCAACGTTGGTCTGCGCGGCGAAGGCGCCGGAGCCGGTGACGCAAGCAAGCGCCACGCCGATCGCGAGCTTGAGGCTGGTTATGACTTTCAACGGTGATCTCCTGTCAGGTTAGTCGATGGCGACCAGCACGTGGGCTGCGTCGAACAGCGCGCAGGCGGGATCGCCGGGGGAAAGCCCAAGCGCCTCGGCGCTGGAGGCGGTGACGGAGGCGGCGAGCGTCTTGTCGTCGCCGATGTCGAGCACGATTTCGGCGTTGACGCCGGAGACGTCGCTGCGCCGCACCGTGCCGTGCACGCAATTGCGCGCCGAGACTTTCGGCGCCTCGGCACCGGGCGCGATCAGCACGAACGGCGCCTTGATCAGCACGATCGCTTCGCGGCCGACGCACAACCCGAGACTGCGCAGGCTCTCGCTGGTGACCAGCGCATAAATAAGAGTGTCGTTGGCCACCGCGACCGCGACCTCGGCGCTCAGCGCGTCGGCGCGGATCGCGGTGATGGTGCCGCGGAGCGCGTTGCGGGCGCTGGTCTTCATGAAGAATCCTGAAACCAGGTTGAGGGGGGAAATGCCGCTGCCGGCGAGATCCGGTTCGAGCACGCGCAGCACCCGCGCCATCTCGGCTTCGAGCCGGCCGAACGCCTCGATCACCCGTAAGCCGGTCGGGGTCAGGCTGGCGCCGCCGCCGGCCTTGCCGCCGGTGCGGCGCTCCAGCAGCGGCTGGCCGAACAGGTTGGTCATGGCGTCGAGCGCGTCCCAGGCCGCCTTGTAGGTCAGGCCCGCGGCTTTGGCGCCGGCGGTGATGCTGCCCTCCCGCGCCACCGCCTGCAAAAGCCGGATCCGCTCCCGGCCGACGCCGGAAACATCCTTGCTTTTCAGCGTGATGGCCGCTTCTATTGTCATAAGAGGCAGGAGCCGGTCGTCATATAGCCAGTCTATATAACGAGATGTGCAGTGCCGCAAAGGGGCGTTTGGACGCAGCGGACGATAGATTCGTTCTTGAACGGTGCCCGGCTCATGGTCCGCCATGCGGAATATGGCCGGAACGTAATTTTATTGCGTAAAACGCCCCTGACGCTGTCATTTGATGCGTGTCAAATCGACGGTATTTGCCCCGTGCTACTGACGCTGCTGCGATCGGCATAGGGCGACCGCGACGTCGAATGGCTCATAGGTAGTCAAATCTGAATCTCGAGATCGTTTCGCCGGACTGTTGCTGACCGCCGCAGTCCTGGCTTGAGGCGTCTTTTCGCAATTGCGAAACGACGATCGCGGCTCGTTCAGTTGGCAATAAATAAGAATGGACGGACGGCAATGAACGCAAAATTTCCCGGCATCTCGACAGTGATCCACGGTAACGGCGCCGTCGCCCAGGTGATGGGCCATGTCTGCGGTGGCGTGATCGGCTATCCGATCACGCCGTCGACCGAAATCTCCGAGATCTACGAGGCGTTCCGCTCCTCCGGCGGCTGCAACGTCTGGGGCAAGCACCCGTTCTTCTTCGAACCCGAGGGCGAGCATTCGGCGCAGTCCGGCGCGCTCGGCGCGGCTTTGACCGGGGCCAAATTCGTCTCCAACGCCTCCTCCAGCCAGGGCATCCTGTATGGCCTGGAATCGCATTATGTGACGGTCGGCAAGAAGGTTGGCGGCTTCGTGCTGCAGGTCGCCGCCCGCGTGGTGTCGAAGCATTCGCTCAACGTGATGGCCGGCCATGACGACGTCTATGCGCTGTTGTCGTCGGGCTACACCATCCTGTTCGGCTCCAACCCGCAGCAGGCCGCCGACCTCGCCGCGATCTCATATAAAGTCAGCGCCACCTCGCTGATCCCGGTCGCCAACGCGATGGACGGCTTCGCCACCTCGCACATGCTCAGCGAAGCCTTGATGCCGGAGCCGGAGCTATTGCGCGAATTCCTCGGCGACCCCGCCGGCCGCATCAAGTGCCCGACCGTGGCGCAGGAGATGCTGTTCGGCGCCAAGGGCCGCGTGTTCCAACTCAAGCAGTATCTCGCCCGCCACAAGGCGGATTTCATCGGTGCCGATCTCGAGGCGCTGACCGCGCATCTCGACGCCGAGGCCGATGCGATCGAGACCGACAACGAGGCAGCGCTGCTCGAAGCCACGCTGCCATGGGTGCCGGAAGAGCTGCACGGCCAATGGAAGCGGCAGTGGCTCAACGCGCCCGAGAAGGGCACAAGGCAATTGGTGCCGGCGCTGGTCGACATCGACAATCCCGGCCTCACCGGCGGCGTGCAGAACCAGCCCGACTTCCAGGCCGGCGCGGTCGATCACCGCACCCATTTCGCCAACGCGGTGCCGTACTTCGTGCGCCAGGCGATGGACGAATATTCAGCGCTGACCGGCCGCGAATACAAGCCGGTGATGAGCTTCATGGCCGACGACGCCGACCATGTGGTGGTGGGCTTAGGCTCGGTGACCGACGACGCCGAGGCGGTGGCGAGCTATCTGCGCGGCCAGGGCAAGAAGGTCGGCGTGGTCTCGATCAAGCTGCTGCAGCCGTTCCCGGAAGGCGATCTGGTCGCAGCACTCGCCGGCAAGACGGCCGTCACCGTGCTGGAGCGCTCCGAAGTCACCGCGCTGACCAGCCTGGTGACGCAAGCGCTGTGCAAGGCGCGCGAGAACGCCGACGGCGTCCGCCATGCCGGAATTCCGCCGATCAAGCAATTGCCGAAGCTCACCACCGCGATCTTCGGGCTCGGTGGCCATGATTTGCAACCGCGCGACATGATCGCCTGCTTCGCCAACATGGAGAAGAAGGATTCGGCACCGTTCGTCTATCTCGGCACGCAGTTTTTCACCAAGGACGCGTCGCCGCGGATGACGGCGCTGCAGGACCGGCTGAAGGCGGCCTATCCGGAAACCCAGTTCATGGCGCTGGAGACCGGCGCCAACCCGAACCTGCTGCCGAAGCAAGCATTCCGCATTCGCTTCCACTCAATCGGCGGCTACGGCACCATCGCCTCGGGCAAGCTCTTGACCGACATTCTCGCCGGCGCGCTCGATATGCATTCGAAGTCGGCGCCGAAATACGGCTCGGAAAAGAGCGGCGCCCCGACCAACTACTACATCACGCTGTCGCCGGAGCCGGTGAAGATCACCAACGCCGAGCTGGAAGACGTCGAGATCGTGATCTCGCCGGACCACAAGGTGTTCATCCACACCAACCCGCTGCGCGGCCTGGTCGAGGGCGGCACCTTCATCCTGCAGACCAACCTGCCGGCGCTGCAGGTCTGGCGTGACCTGCCCGCCAAGGTGCGCGCCACCATCCGCGACAAGAAGATCAAGTTCTACGTGATCGACGCCTTCGCGGTGGCCAAGCGCCACGCGCCGACCGCCGAACTGGAAACCCGGATGATGGGCATCGCCTTCATCGGCGCGGTGTGCGGCAACGTCGATCGCGTGGTCGCCGACGCTTCGCAGGAAACCATGCTGGCCAAGATCCGCCAGCAGATCTCGAAGAAATTCGGCGCCAAGGGTGGCGCGGTGGTCGAAGGCAACATGGCGGTGATCCGCGAGGGTCTCGAAGCCACCCACAAGGTCGACTACGACGCGCCGGACTTCGTCGAAAGCGCGATCGCCGCGGCGCCGAAGGCCAAGCGCGACGCCTCGCTGTCGGCGTCGATGTGCCGCGCCGCCGGGCCGGCCTCGGCCGCGGGCTTCCTCGATCCGGAATATTATGACGACGTGCTGGGAGCCCCGTTCCGCGACGGCACCATTGCGGACGCGCCGGTGCTGCCGGGCATGGGCATGTTCATGCCGGCCGGCTCCGCCGCGATGAAGGACAAGGGCCTATTCCGCCGCAACGTTCCGCATTTCAACCCGGATCAATGCACCGGATGCCTGGAATGCGCGCTGGTCTGCCCAGACGCCGCGATCCCCAACACCGTGCACGACATCCACGAGCTGATCGCCACCGCGATCAAGCAGCTCGACATCGCACCGGCACAGCGCGACGCGCTTTCCGCGCAGGTCCATGGCCTCAGCGAAGCGGTGCGCGAGATCTATCGCACCGGCAAGAACAACACCCCGTTCCACCAGATCGTGGCGCAGGCTTCAGCCTCGCTCGATATCGACAACGCCACCCTGAAGCGCAACCTCGGCAAGCTCGCCGCGGCGCTTGAAGCCTATCCGGTGGCGCGCACCCGGCCGTATTTCGACGCCATGGAAAAGGCCCAGCCCGGCACCGGCGGCCTCTATTCGGTCTCGGTCGATCCTTGGAAGTGCACCGGCTGTCTGGAATGCGTCGACGTCTGCGGACCCGGCGCGCTGGTCGATCGCGAACAGGACGAGCCGCTGCTCGAAGAGTTGCAGACCCGGTTCGAATTCTTCAGCCGCACCCCGAACACCCCGGTGCGCTTCGTCGACGGCGCCACCCAGACCGGCGGCGAAGCCAAGCGGCTGATCCTCGACCGCGCCAATTACTACGCCACCACCGGCGGCCACGGCGCCTGCCGCGGCTGCGGCGAGGTCACCGCGATCCGTCTCGTCACCGCGACCAACCACGCGCTGCACGACAAGCGCCGCAAGGACCACACCCGCGAGCTGGAAACGTTAATCGAGCAGCTCACCGCCAAGCGCGCCGCGGTGGCAGCCAAAGGCGGCGACGCGCCTCGCATCGAGCGGCTCGACCGCACGCTGAAGACGCTGGAGAAGCGGCTGTATCTCTATGAGAGCGGCCCGACCGGCAACGGCCCGGCCGGCATGGTGATTGCCAACGCCACCGGCTGCTCAAGCGTCTATGCCTCGACCTTCCCGTTCAACCCCTACACCGATCCGTGGGTCAACAGCCTGTTCCAGGATACCCCGGCGGTCGCCAAGGGCATCTTCGAAGGCCTCACCGCCACCGCGTCGGAGGATTTCGCAGCGCTACGCGTCGCCAGGCTGGAATTGCAGGATGCCTACAATCCGGAGAAGCACGACAAACAGTTGCGCTACTTCGGCTGGGCGCAGTTCTCGCCGGAAGAACGCGCCTTGCTGCCGACCGTGCTCAGCATGGGCGGCGACGGCGCCACCTACGACATCGGCTTCGGCGCGCTGTCGCGATTGCTGTCGACCGCGACGCCGATCAAGGTCGTGGTGCTGAACACCGGGGCCTATTCCAACACCGGCGGACAGACCTCGACGGCGAGCCTAACCGGCCAGGATTCCGACCTGTCGCGGTTCGGCATTGCCAACGCCGGCAAGCAGGAATCCCGCAAGGAGCTCGGCCTGATCGCCTCGTTCCATCCCAATGTGTTTGTGGTGCAGACCTCGACCGCGCTACAGGGCCACTTCCTGAAGAACGTGCTGGATTATCTCAACTACAGCGACTCGCCGGCGGTGCTCGACGTCTACACGCCGTGCCAGGCCGAGCACGGCATCGGCGACGCGGTCGCCAGCCGCCAGGCGCGCAAGGCGGTGGAAAGCCGGATGAACCCGGTGTTCGTGCACGATCCGCGCCGCGGCTCGAATCTGCACAGCGCGTTCTCGCTCGACGGCAATCCGGAGCCCGATCAGGACTGGGCGACGCAGTCGATCGAATATATCGACGACAACGGCGCCACCCAGCTTCTGAAGACCGCGGTGACCCCGGCCGACTTCGCCTTCACCGAAGTGCGCTTCAAGAAGCAGTTCAAGAAGCTCGCCGCCGATGCCGACGCCGTGGTGGTGCAGGACTATGTCGCGCTCAGCCCCGAGCAGCGCCTCGGCAAGACGCCGTTCATCTACGGCACCGACGCCGACAAGCGGCTGATCAAGCTGTCGGTCGGCGCGGCGGTGATCAAGTTGGTCGAGGAGCGGCGCAAATACTGGCGCACGCTGCAATTCCTCAGCGGCCTCGACGTCCGCCAGATCGACGAGAACCATCGCGTCGAGCTCGACGCGCTGCTGCGGCAATACGAGGACTCGGTGAAGGCGCGGGAAACCTCGCTGGATTCGATCGCCCGCGGCATGAGCGAACTCGCGGCCTCCTCGAATGCGCCGGCCGCCTCCGGCTTCGCCGGGCTGATGGCGAGGCTCGCCCCGGTCGCCGCGGCGTCCGCCACCAACGGCGCCAAGGCGCCGATCACCAGCGGCAACGTGCCGATCAATATCGCCGAGGATGATCTCGCCAAATGCACCAACTGCAAGAGCTGCTACCAGGACGTCGCCGAAGTGTTCGAGCCGACCAAGATCGTGATCGACGGCGTCACCAAGGACGTCGCCCATGTGATCCCGGGCGTGTTCAGCAAGCTCAAGGTCACGCCTGAACTGTCGGCCAAGCTCAGCCGTGCGGCGGCCAATTGCGACGCGGAGATCATCCGATGAGCGGCATCCCCGGCGCCGTCCCCAACGAGCTGTTGCGCTACGAACAGGCGCGCAGCGCGCTCGAAACCACCCGCAGCGAATTGGAAGAGCTGCAGCACAGCGAAGCCGTCAGCGTGTTCCAGAAGCAGATCGCGCTGCTGCAGAAGCGGCTGCTGAACGACCCGGCATCGCTGCGCAACATGTTTATCAGCGACGGGACCCAGGCGATCGTCTGGGAATTCCAGCAGCCCGCGCTCGGGCTCGGTTTCACCACGACGCTGTGGGATCTGTTGAAGCGCGGCGACGACATGAGCACGATCCTGCAGCGCTTCATCTGGGCGCTGCCGTTGAAGTTCAAGCGCAAGTTCATCAAGGCGATCGACACCCATCTGTCGGACAGCTACCCGATGTTCCGCGGCCTGTCCGAAGGCTGGCCCGGCGAGAACTTCATTCCGCCCTATATCCGCCCCGCGGAAGAGCGGATGTTCGACTTCGAGCTCGTGAACCAGGGCTATCTCGGCTATCAGAGCCTCGGCTACAGCGTCCGCGAAGTCGAATTGTTCGTCTGGCTGGAAGTGCTGCGCGACAAGCAGTGCGACGACAAGCCGTGCGAGATCGGCCTCTTGATCGCCGGCAAGAGCGAGCCGAAGGGCGGCTGCCCGGTCAAGATCCACATTCCGGAAATGCTCGACCTGCTCGGCACCGGCCGGCATCGCGAGGCGCTGGAGCTGATCGAAAGCTGCAACCCGCTGCCGAATGTCACCGGCCGGGTTTGTCCGCAGGAATTGCAGTGTCAGGGCGTCTGCACCCACACCAAGCGGCCGATCGAGATCGGCCAGCTCGAATGGTACCTGCCGCAGCACGACAAGCTGGTGAACCCGGACGCCAACCAGCGTTTCGCCGGCACGCTCAGCCCATGGGCCGCGGCGGCCAAGCCGCCGATCGCGGTAGTCGGCTCCGGCCCCGCCGGCCTGATCAACGCCTACTTGCTCGCCGCGGAAGGCTTCCCGGTGACGGTGTTCGAGGCGTTCCACGATCTCGGCGGCGTGCTGCGCTACGGCATTCCTGAGTTCAGACTGCCGAATTCGCTGATCGACGACGTGGTCGAGAAGATCACGCTGCTCGGCGGCCGTTTCGTGCGCAACTTCGTGGTCGGCAAGACCGCGACGCTGGAAGACCTCAAGGCCGCCGGATTCTGGAAAGTGTTTCTCGGCACCGGCGCCGGCCTGCCGACTTTCATGAACGTGCCCGGCGAGCATCTCTTGGGCGTGATGTCGGCCAACGAATTCCTGACCCGCGTCAATTTGATGCGCGGACTCGACGACAAGTACGAAACGCCGCTGCCGGAGATCCGCGGCAAAGAGGTGTTCGTGATCGGCGGCGGCAACACCGCGATGGACGCCGCGCGGACTGCGAAGCGGCTCGGCGGCAACGTCACCATCGTCTATCGCCGCACCAAAAAGGAAATGCCGGCCCGCGTCGAGGAGCTGCATCACGCGCTGGAAGAAGGCATCAACCTTGCGGTGCTGCGCTCGCCCTCCGAATTCCTCGGCGATGCCAAGACCAACTTCGTCAGCCACGCGGTGCTCGACGTCAACGAGCTCGGCGCCCCGGACAAGTCCGGCCGGCGCAGCCCGACGCCGACCGGCGTGGTCGAACGGGTGCCGGTCGATCTCGTCATCATGGCGCTCGGCAACACCGCCAACCCGATCATGAAGGACGCCGAGCCCGAGCTGAAGACCAACAAATGGGGCACCATCGAGGTCGAGCGGGGCTCGCAGCGCACCTCCATCAAGGACGTCTATAGCGGCGGCGACGCCGCGCGCGGCGGCTCTACCGCGATCCGCGCCGCCGGCGACGGCCAGGCTGCGGCGAAGGAAATCGTCGGCGAGATTCCGTTCTCCGCCGCCGAGATCACCGCGATGGTCGCCAACGCGGCGCGCTACACCGAACTCGGCCAGCTGAAGCCGACCATCGTCGACAAGATCGAACTGGCCGGCGGCATCGTCGAATTCGTGGTGCGGGCGCCGATGGTGGCCAAGGCCGCGCAGGCCGGACAATTCGTCCGGGTGATGCCGTGGGACAAGGGCGAACTGATTCCGCTGACGCTGGCGGATTGGGATGCCGAAGCCGGCACCATCGATCTGGTGGTGCAGGGCATGGGCACCTCTTCGCTGGAGATCAACCGGATGGCGATCGGCGATGCGTTCAGCGGCATCGCGGGTCCCTTGGGCCGCGCCTCCGAGCTGCACCGCTACGCCGGCAACCAGACCGTGGTGTTCACGGCCGGCGGCGTCGGTCTGCCGCCGGTCTATCCGATCATGCGGGCGCATCTGAAGCTCGGCAATCACGTCACGCTGATCTCCGGCTTCCGCGCCAAGGACTTCCTGTTCTGGACCGGCGAGCAGGAGCGGGTGGGCAAGTTGCAAGCCGAATTCGGCGATCAGCTCACGGTGATCTACACCACCAATGACGGCAGCTTCGGCGTCAAGGGCTTCGTCTCCGGACCGCTCGAGGAGATGCTGAAGGACAATCAAGCCGGCAAGGGCCGCTCGATCGCCGAAGTGATCGCGATCGGCCCGCCGTTGATGATGCGGGCGATCAGCGACCTCACTAAGCCCTATGGCGTGAAGACCGTGGCGAGCCTGAATTCGATCATGGTCGACGCCACCGGGATGTGCGGTGCCTGCATGGTGCCGGTAACCATTGACGGTAAGATGGTCCGTAAGCACGCCTGCATCGACGGCCCGGAACTCGACGCCCATATCATCGACTGGGATAAATTCCTGCCGCGCTTCAATCAGTTCAAGGCGCAGGAGCTGGATAGCAAGAAGAAGCACGGCTTCGCCTGACGGAATTCCCCGGCGCGGATGCCGCGCCGGGGCTAGAACTCCTCCGGTCCTGATAGAATCAGAACCGGGGCTCGATATTGTTATTTTGACGCGTTTTCTTCACGCGAACCGGGATCCACTTCGCTCGAAAACGATATAATCCGTTGCCCCTCCCCGCCGGCGTCACCGGGCACCGTTGTCGGCCTTGCGGCGGTGTGTAATAGTCGCGTGCATCTCGTTCGGCGGTACGAGGAATACGCGAATGCCCGCTTCAGAGTTCAGGCATTTTGACCGGGCTCTCGCCTCGATCGAGCGTTTCCGGACCACGACCTCGCCGCAGGCGCTGGTCGATGCGGTTCGCGACGCCGCCGCCGCCTACGGCTATCAGTCCTTCGTGATCGCCGCGGCGCCAAAGCTCGCCTGCAAAGACTTCGACAAATTGGTGCTGCTGCGGCATTGGCCGGAAGCATGGTTCGGCCAGTATCTGCACGATGGTTACCACAAGCACGATCCGATAGCGGCCTATGCGCGGCACCAGACGCGGGCGTTCCGCTGGTCCGATGCGCCGTGGGACAAGTCCGACAAGACCACCGCGGCGCTGATGGATTGCGCCGCGCGCGATTACGGCATGCGCCACGGCTTCTGCGTCCCGATCTACGGCATGCGCGGTTATGAAGCCGCGATTTCGTTCGGCGGCTGCGAGATCGACGCCAGCCCGTCGGCGGCCGCGGCGATGGAGCTGATCGCGATCTACGCGATGAATCAGCTGATGACGATGCGCGAATCCGCCGCACGGCAACAGACCATGCTGTCGCCGCGGGAGCGCGAGGTGGTGAGCTGGGCCGCGGTCGGCAAGACCGCCTGGGATACCGCGCGTATTCTGGCGATCTCCACCGACACCGTGAACAAACACATGGCCTCGGCGATGCGCAAGCTCGATGCCTGCACCAAGACCCAGGCGGTGGTCGAGTCGATCCGGCGCGGCGAGATCGAGCTGTAAGGAGTCAATACCCAGTCCTCTGAATAGTGCGGCCCCCGGCCGCCGTGCCCTGCTCCTGCTGCCAACAGCAGGAGCGCACCATGATCCGGGTCATCGATCAGGCCAATCAACTCCGCTACCGCGAAACCTTGGAACGTCAGTTCTGCTTCCGCCACGAAATTTTCGTCAAGGAACGCGGCTGGACCGCGTTCGAGCAGGACGGCCGCTACGAGGTCGATCAGTACGACAACGAGAACACCATCTATGTCGTCGCGCTCGATGATGATGAGCGGGTGATCGGCTGCTTCCGGCTGTATCCGACGCAGGCCCCGCACATGCTGAGCGAGGTATTTTCCTACCTGGTCGATGGGCCAGTGCCACAGCGCAGCGACGTGCTGGAAATGACGCGGATTTCGGTGTCGCGCGACAAACGCGGTGGCCGCACCTATTATGAGCTGCTCACCGGGCTGCAGGAATACGGGCTGCAACAAGGGCTTTCCGCGGTGTCCGCGGTGATTCGCTCGTTCCGGATGTCGGTGGTGCAGGACGCCGGATTTCGGGTTCATCCGCTCGGACTGCCCCGCGAGGTCAACGGCGAAACGCTGATTGCGGTGACGTTCGAAATCGGCGAGGATTCGCTAGAACGAATCCGGCATACCGCGGGCGTGACCGGGCCGGTGCTGGAGCAGGTGACGCAACCTGCAGGCGCATTGCAACGAAAATTCGCCTAACTATCAATTCGTCCAATGTCGTGGGTCAATGGTCAATTCTGGCCATGGATTGCCGCGCGGAATCGCTAGATTCTGTAAGGCCGGATTGGCCCCCACCGCGCAACGCAGCGGTCGCGCTGATCGACCGATCCTGAACCGGCGCCTGCTACGAGGCGAGAGAGTGAGGCTGAGATGCCGATCCCCGAAGAATTCACCTGGCTGTCCGATAAGCTCGAGGAATGCATCGAACAGGCCGAAGCCTTGAAGCTTGGCCATGCGGTGCGGCTGATCAAGATGGCGGCGATGGAAGTGGCCGATCAGTCGATCGCGCGTGACGTCGAGTTTGCCCGGCGCGAGGTGTCCTGACCGCGGCGCCGTCACGCGCGATGACGTCTCGACAGCTTGGCAAAACCCGGCGATGTTGCACGCGGCGATCGGCATGAGCCGGCGCAGACGTGACCAAACGCCATGACTTCGCCGAGTGGCCCTGAACCGAACGCTCCCACCCTCAAGACATTCTGGACGCTGACGCCCGACGCGCTGTGCGCGGCGCTGAGCTGCGGACGCGACGGCTTGCGCGCCGACGAGGCCGCGCGCCGGCTCCAAACATATGGCCGCAACAGCGACAGCGACGCCAAGCCGGACAGCGTGCTGCGCGCCATTCTGCGACGGCTATTGGAGCCGTTGTCGCTGATCCTGCTCGCCGCCGGCATCGTCTCGGTGGCCACCGGCGACGAGATCGGCGGCTCGATCATCGTCACCATCCTGGTGCTGTCGATCGGGCTGGACACCGTGCAGGAAGGCCACGCCGCACGCACCGCCGAACTGTTGCGGGCCTCGGTGGCGCTAAAGGCCGAGGTGAAGCGCAACGGCGGCTTCGTCGAGATCGAGGTCGACCGCGTGGTGCCCGGCGATCTGCTGCGGGTGCGCGCCGGCGACATCATCCCCGCCGACGCGCTGGTGCTGGAGAGCACGGCGTTCACCGCCGGCGAGGCGGCGCTGACTGGGGAGCCCTATCCGGTCGAGAAGCGTCCCGGCGTGGTCAGCGCGTCGAGCCCCGGCGAAGCTTGCAACGCGCTGTTTCGCGGCGCCGTGGCGCAGACCGGCGAGGCGCTCGCGCTCGCGGTCCATACCGGCCGCACCACGGTGTTCGGCGCCGCCGCCGCGGTGCTCGGCGAAGCCCAGGCGGCCTCGCCGTTCCAGCGCGACCTGCACGAATTCGGCCTGGTGATCGCACGGCTGACGCTCGGCCTGGTGGTCATCGTGCTGGCGGTGCGGATCGGCTTCGGCCGCCCCGTGCTCGACTCGCTGATGTTCGCGGTGGCGCTCGCGGTGGGGCTCACGCCCGAATTATTGCCGATGATCACCACGGTGACGCTGTCGCGCGGCGCGATCCGCATGGCCGGGCGCAAGGTGATCGTCAAGCATCTCGCCGCGATTCACGATCTCGGCGCCATGACCGTGCTGTGCACCGACAAGACCGGCACGCTGACCTCGGCCGAAATCACGCTGGCCGGCAGCCTCGACCCGCAGGGCGCCGACGATCCCACCGCGGCGCGGCTCGGCGCCATCGCCGCCGACCTCGGCGGTGATCGCGGCGCGATGGACGCTGCGCTGATCCGCGGCTCGAAAGACGCCGCGCGCGGCTGGACGCTCGCCGGCCGTCATGCCTTCGACTTCACCCGCCGGCTCGGCTCGGTGCTGGCCAAACACGAAGACGGCGCGCAACTGATCGTCAAGGGCGCGCCGGAGGCGGTAGTGGCACTGTGCACGAGGCGACGCGCCGGCGCCGATAGCGCGACGCTGGACGATGCGCAGCGCGCCGCAGCGATGGCCAAGGTCCATAGCCTCGCCGAACAGGGGCTGCGCACAGTCGCGGTGGCGTCGCGGCCCTCGACCGCCGCCACCGCCACCGTGGAGGCCGCCGACGAAACCGAACTGATCTTTCAGGGTCTGTGCGTGTTCGCCGATCCGCCGAAGCCGACCGCGGCCGCGGCCATCGCCCGGCTGGCGGCATCCGGGATCCGGCTGAAGATCCTGTCCGGCGACGATCCGGTGGTGGTGAAGCGGCTGGCCCTGCTGGTCGGTTTGAGCGCCGACACGGTGTTGTCCGGCGCCGATGTCGCGGCGCTCAGCGACGACGCGCTGGCCGTGAAAGTGCAAACCATCGACGCCTTCGGACGGCTCGCGCCGGATCAGAAATCGCGCATCATCAAGGCGCTGCAGGCGCGCGGCGAGATCGTCGGCTTTCTCGGCGACGGCATCAATGACGCGCCGGCGCTGAAAGTCGCCGATATCGGACTGTCGGTCGACGGCGCCACCGGCGTCGCACAAGCCGCCGCCGACATGATCCTGTTGGCACCCGACCTGGAAGTGGTGGCGGACGGCGTCGGCGAAGGGCGCCGGACCTTCGCCAACATCCTGAAGTATGTGCGGATGGGCGCCAGTTCGAATTTCGGCAACATGCTGTCGATGGCGGTGGCCTCGATCGTGCTGCCGTTTTTGCCGATGCTGCCGACCCAGATCCTGCTCAACAACCTGCTCTACGACCTGTCGGAAATCGGCATTCCGTTCGACGGCGTGCGGCCCGAGGCGATCGCCCGGCCGCAGGTCTGGGACATGCACGGGCTGTTGCGCTTCGCCGCGGTGATGGGACCGTTGTCGTCGCTGTTCGACGGCCTGACCTTCCTGATGCTACTGCTGATCTTCAAGGCGTCGGCTGCCGAATTCCAGACCGCGTGGTTTTTGGAATCGATGGCGACGCAGGTGCTGGTGATCTTCATCATCCGCACCAATGGCCGGCCGTGGCGCGATCAGCCCAACCCGGTGCTCGCCGCCTCCTCGCTGATCGCGCTCGGCGTGGCGATGGTGCTGCCGTTCACGCCGGTCGGCGGCTGGTTCGGCTTTCAACAGCCGCCGGCCGCGATGGTCGGCGGCATCGCCGTCGTCGTCGTGGTGTACCTGATCGCAGCCGAACTGCTGAAGCCGTTCGCGGTGCGCGGCAAGCGCCGGCCGCAGCATCAGTAGCGCGCGACGCGGCGGCGGTCGCAGCTTAGCCACAACATTTGTGCTAAGACCGCCCGGCGCGTACCACCGACACAGGATCTCCGTTGGCCCAGATCGTCACCGTCACCCCCAGTCCCGCCATCGATGCCTCGACCGCGGTCGGCAAGATCGCACCGTTTTCCAAGCTGCGCTGCGCGCAGCTGCGGCGCCACCCCGGCGGCGGCGGCATCAACGTCGCGCGGGTCATTCAAAGGCTCGGCGCTGACGTCCGCGCGGTCTATCCCAGTGGCGGCGCCACCGGCGAATTGTTGCGCAACCTGCTCGACCGCGAGGGCGTCAACGGCATCGCCGTGGCCGTTGCCGCGGAGACCCGGGAAGATTTCACGGTGTTCGAGGAAAGCACCAGGCAGCAATTCCGCTTCATGATGCCGGGGTCGCCGCTCGCCGAAACCGAGTGGAGCCAATTGATCCAGGCGACGTTGGCCGGGCTGCCGGGCTTCATCATCGCCAGCGGCAGCGTCCCGCCGGGGGCGCCGGAGGATTTCTTCGGCCGCATCGTGCAGGCCGGCGCCGCGATCGGCGCCAGGGTGATCGTCGACAGTTCGCGCGCGCCGCTCAAGGCCGCGCTGCAAAGCGGCCTGTATTTAATCAAGCCAAGCCTCAGCGAATTCTGGAATCTGACCGGACTGAATTGCGACGATGACGCGACGCTGATCGACGCCGCGCGCGACCTGATCGACCACGGCCTGGTCGAGATGGTCGCGCTCAGCATGGGGCCGAACGGCGCGCTGCTGATCACCCGCGACCGCGCCCTGCGCGCCGAGGGCCTGGCGATCGAGGCGGCCACCGTGTCCGGAGCCGGCGACAGCTTCCTGGCAGCGATGGTGTGGAGCCTGCAGAACGATCCCGACCTCGCCACCGCACTGCGCTTCGGCATCGCGGCGGGCACCGCGGCACTGGTCAACCCCGGCACCGAACTGGCCCGACCGCAGGACATCGCGGGCTTTCTGCCGCAGGTCCGCATCCGCGAGATTGCGACCGCCACACGCATCGCGGCATCGCAACTGCGATGACGGCGCGGCGTGTTGCGGCGATCGGAAAATTCTGCATCATCGCTGCATAAAGAAACGCCATGCTGCTCTTGACTACAAATGAAGCAGAATTGATCCTGGTCAAAGCAGCCGTCGACGGCGCGAACCTATGGTCCGCGACGTTGCGAGAGGCAGTTGAGGTGATCGAGGCGGTCTGCAAAGCACCTCTTCCGAAAGCGAAACAGGGGAGAGTTGCGTGAGCGACCAGGTCAAATATGTGCTCGACGAAGACCAGATTCCGAAGGCTTGGTACAATCTGAACGCAGATTTTCCGAAGCCGATGCCGGCGGTGCTGCACCCCGGCACGCACCAGCCGATCGCGGCGCCGGACCTCGAGCCGCTGTTTCCGATGGATCTGATCCTTCAGGAAGTCTCCACCGAACGCTACATCGAGATTCCGGAGCCGGTGCGCGACGTGTTCCGGATGTGGCGGCCGGCGCCGCTGATCCGCGCTCGCCGGCTGGAGAAACTGCTCGATACCCCGGCGAAGATCTATTTCAAATATGAGGGCGTCTCGCCGGCCGGCTCGCACAAGCCGAACACCGCGGTGCCGCAGGCCTGGTACAACAAGGAAGCCGGCATCAAGCGGCTGTCGACCGAAACCGGCGCCGGTCAATGGGGCTCGTCGCTGGCGTTCGCCGGCTCGCTGTTCGGCATCGACGTCACGGTGTTTCAGGTTCGGGTGTCGTATGACCAGAAGCCGTATCGCCGCGCGCTGATGGAGACCTATGGCGCGCGCTGCGTCGCCTCGCCGTCCAACGAGACCGAGGCCGGCCGCGCCGTGCTGGCACAGAATCCGAACAGCCCCGGCTCGCTCGGCATGGCGATCTCCGAAGCGGTGGAGATCGCCGCCAAGGATCCGGCGGTGAAATACGCGCTGGGCTCGGTGCTCAACCACGTGATGCTGCATCAGACCATCATCGGCGAAGAGGCGATCAAACAGTTCGAGCTCGCCGGCGATGATCCCGACGTGGTGATCGGCTGCGCCGGCGGCGGCTCGAACTTCGCCGGCCTCGCCTTCCCCTATCTCGGCCTGCAACTGCGCGGCGGCCGCACCCGGCGCTTCATCGCGGTGGAGCCGGCGGCCTGCCCGACGCTGACGCGCGGCAAATACGCCTATGATTTCGGCGACACCGCACATCTGACGCCGCTGATGAAGATGCACACGCTGGGCTCGACCTTCATGCCGCCGGGCTTCCACGCCGGCGGGCTGCGCTATCACGGCATGGGCGCGATGGTGTCGCACGCCTATGAGCTCGGCCTGATCGAGGCGCGCTCCTATCAGCAGCGCGGGTGCTTCGAGGCCGGGGTGCAATTCGCCCGCGCCGAGGGCATCGTGCCGGCGCCGGAATCCACCCACGCGGTGCGCTGCGCGATCGACGAGGCGCTGCGCTGCAAGGCCGAGGGCAAGGCCGAGACCATCCTGTTCAACCTCTCCGGCCACGGCCATTTCGACATGCAGGCCTACATCAATTATTTCGAAGGCAAGCTGGTCGACCAGGACTACGACGAAGCCGAACTGGCGATGGCGCTGGCCGGATTGCCGAGCGTGGCGGCGTGACTCTTCACCTCTCCCCGCTCTTGCGCGGGGAGAGGTCGCCGCGCCCTGGCGCGGCGGGTGAGGGGCCAGGCACGGCGGGATGGGCAAAGCCGACCTCTCGGGTCGATCAGGCGCGGGTGCCGACCCGCGAGGCCACGGTCGTCGCCGGTGCAGTGCCTCGCCCCTCATCCCACCCTTCTCCCCGCGAAGGGCGGGGAGAAGGAGCCGGCCGCGGCTGCCGCTCCGGTGGTGGCTGAACTCCGCCGCCGATCGGCCAAAAAACGCTTTCCCCGCTTGCCCGATCTTTCTAAACAACGGGCACCGCGCCCGCTCCGGCGCGACCAGGAACCGCGCCGCATGCCCTCC
>NZ_DASWPE010000073.1:0-8226 GCF_036404135.1 Rhodopseudomonas sp.
CCTGATCAGCGCTGGTAAGCCCAAAATGGTCGCCCTGATCGCCGTCGCCCGAAAGCTCCTCACCACCCTCAACGCAATCCTGCGGGACAATCAGCCATGGCAAAACGCTTGACAACCAAGACAGTCGCTGAGGAACCCGGCTTAGCTCGCAGAGCGAAGCCGGGCGTCTCGAAGGATGGCCGCGGGCGTCTGGCGATCGCGGGCTTGGCGGATCAGCGCGAACTCGCAGCCGCATCCTTCGAGGCCCTCGCTTCGCTCGGGCGCCTCAGGATGACGATTCTGGGGTTGCCGCAAGCGCGGCTGGGCGCCTCGGGATGACTCAGTGCAGGACGGTTGTGCGACCGATGCGGAGGGTCAGACCGGCGCGGCCTTCAGCGTGCTGACCAACAGCTGCGCCAGGGTCTCGATCTGGAACGGCTTCTGCAGCGCCGGGCGGTCGCGGTAGTCCTCCGGCACGCCCTGGGCGCCGTAGCCGGTGGCGAAGATGAACGGGCAATTGCGCGCCTTCAAAAGGTCGGCGACCGGCGAGATCACCTTGCCATTGACGTTGACGTCGAGAATCGCGATGTCGAATTCGGTGGAACCGGCGAGCCGGATCGCCTCGTTGATTTCGCCGGCCTCGGCGACGACGCGATAGCCGAGCTCTTCGAGCATGTCGGCGACCATCATCCGGATCATCGCCTCGTCCTCGACCAGAAACACGGAGCCGGCCGGAGTCGTCGTCGCCATATGGATTTCCTTAACCCGAGACCTCAGCCGCGCTGAGCCAACGGTCCTGTGTCCGACGCAGTTGGAACACCGACCAAAGTCGCAAATAAGGCCCTGTCACGCAATGTCAACTTTCTTCTGCGCCGGGCCTTAACGAGAGTTTCCGCAGTGCCCCTGAAAAGCTTGCTAAGTTCCTGGCGCGGAACAAGATGTGCCGCCCGTCCAGCACGAGAGAGCGCCATGCCCGCCGCACCGCCGCCGCCCGAAAAGATGATGTTCCAGCTCAGCCTGCGGCGCCGCGGCATCAGCGATCAGGCGGTGCTGCGGGCGATGGACGAAGTGCCGCGCGACGCCTTTGTCGAGCCGGAGCTGCGCGACGAGGCCTGGCGCGACACCGCGCTGCCGATCGCCTGCGGCCAGACCATCAGCCAGCCCTTCGTGGTGGCCTATATGACCGAGCAGCTGCAATTGCGCCCGGAGCACCGGGTGCTCGAGATCGGCACTGGATCGGGCTACCAGGCGGCGATCCTGTCGCGGCTGAGCCGTTCGGTGCTGACGCTGGAGCGCTTCAAGACCCTGGCCGAGCGCGCCCGCGCCAGGCTCAGCGCGCTGCATTGCGACAATGTCGAGGTTGTGGTCGGCGACGGCTTCGCGGTGCCGGCCTCTGCCGGGCTGTTCGACCGCATCATGGTCACCGCGGCGATGGAGGCGGTGCCGGAGACGCTGATCGCAAGGCTCGACCGCGACGGCGTGCTGATCGCGCCGGTCGGGCCGCGCGATGGCACCCAGACCTTGCTGCGGATCCGCAACGCTCCGGGCGGGATCGAACGCAAGGAGCTGGTCGCGGTGCGCTTCGTGCCGGCGCTGCCGGGGCTGGCGCGCGAGCTGTAGCGGCCCCGCGGAAAATCCCCGGATGTTAACGGTTGCACCGCCGCGGCGAAGTTTTCGACGGCAGGGTTAAACGCTTGGTAACTGAACGGGTGGTTTACTCAAAAGGTAAAGTTCTGTTGCGTAAAGAGTGAGTAACCATGTCCCGCGTCCTCGAGTTGCTTTGCTCGCGTCGCGCCCCGCAAGTTGCGGCGCTGGCGTTGATGTCCGTCGGTTTCACTGGCTGCAGCGCGGACATGCAGACGCGTCTGGCGCAGGATCCGTTCGCGCAGCGGGAGGCCACCGGCTCGGTGGCCCAGCAGGCGCCGCGGGAGTTGCCGCAATATTCCCGGCCGCAATATCAGCAGCAGCAGCCGCAATACCAGTCGCAGGCGCTGCCGCCGCCGATCGCGGCGCCGCAATCCTATCCCAGCGCGCCGGCCGCGCGGAGTTATCCGAGCGCCAATGCCGGGGTGTCCGGGGGCGGGCGCGGGGTGGCGTCCTACGCGCCGCCGAGTGCTGCGGCGTCCGACATCGTCACCGGCTCCGCTGCGCCGCGTTCGGTCGCGGCCAAGCCCGCGTCGCGCGGCACCACCATCATCGTCGGCACCAGCGATTCTCTCGAAACGCTGGCGCGGCGCTATAACGTCTCCACCGCGGAAATCCTGCAGGCCAACGGCTACAAGGGGCCGCGGGCGCTGTCGCCCGGCCAGCAGCTGATTATCCCGACCCGCGCCACCTCGGCGTTGGCGGCCCCCGCCGCAGCGCCGCCGATGGCCGCGCCGGCCACCCGTCCGGCGATGGTCGCCGCGGCGGCGCCGAGCGTGCATGTGGTCAATCCCGGCGACAGCCTGATGAGCATCGCGCGGCGCAATCATTTGCCGGTCGCCGAATTGGCGCGGGCCAACGGATTGGCGCCGAACGCGCCGCTGAAGATCGGCATGAAGCTCAGCGTGCCGAGCGGCCGCAGCGCCGAGGTCGCCGCCACGCCGGCGGTTGCCGCACCCGCCGCGCCGGTCGCGGTTGCCGCTGCGGCGCCGGCGCCGGTTGCTGCCCCGGCGCCCACCGCGGCGCCGATCCGGATGGCCGCGGCGCTGCCGGCCGAGCCCGCGCAAAAGGTGCGGCTCGCCAGCGCCACCGCGACGCCGGCCGAGACCGCCGCCCCGGAAGCCCCGGTGAAAGCCGCGGAGGCCACCGGCGCGCTGCCGACCTTCCGCTGGCCGGTGCGCGGCCGGGTGATCACCAGCTACGGCGCCAAGACCAACGGCAAGCAAAACGATGGCATCAACGTCGCGGTGCCCGAAGGCACCCCGATCAAGGCCGCCGAGGACGGCGTGGTGGCTTACTCCGGCAACGAGCTGAAGGGCTACGGCAACCTGGTGCTGGTGCGGCATTCCAACGGCTACGTCACCGCCTATGCCCATGCCAGCGAGCTGATGGTGAAGCGCGGCGAAACCATCAAGCGCGGCCAGACCATCGCCAAGTCCGGGCAGTCCGGCGAGGTCGGCTCGCCGCAGCTGCACTTCGAGATCCGCAAGGGCTCGTCGCCGGTCGATCCGCTGCAGTTCCTCAACGGCGCGTAACGCCGTCCGCCAAGCCGGTCATTCCGGGGCGCGAGGCCGCAAGGCCGAGCGAACCCGGAATCTCGCAAAGCGACCAACTCTTGAACCGACGCTTGCGCTCGCAGCAAGATTCCGGGTTCGCTCACCGCTGGCGCGGTTCGCGCCCCGGAATGACGGCGTTGCAGCGGACCGCGGTGAGTTCGCTCAAGCACGCTGCGCCGCCTTACAAACACGCTGATCCAAAACCGCGCTACTCGCCTTCGGCGACGTCCCCGCTGTGATCCAGCCCCCGCGCCATCGCGGCGCGGGCGGCGGCGCGGTGCTCCGGCGTGATGTGGCTCGCCACCATGCGGATCGCGGTCGCCAGAATCGCCGCGTCGTCGGTGAAGCCGAGCAGCGGCAGCATGTCGGGAATGAAATCGAACGGCAGGATGAAATAGGCGATGGCGCCGAGCAGCGCCGCCTGGACGTGGCGTGGGGTCTTGCGGTCGAACGCGCAGTAATACGCCGCCAGAAGATCCTCGGCGAACGGCAGCCGCACCGCCAGATGCTTCAGCTTCTGCCAGAACCGCCGGCGCACGCTGTCGGGATCCCGCGCCAGCCGGTCGGCCGGTTCATAGCCCACGCTATGGTCAGAACTCATCATCCACCTCAAGCCGCAACCGGCGGCACTGGTTCCTGCTGGATGTAGGAAGCAGGCCGGCGGATTGCATCAGCGCGGCGACAATTGCGCGGCGATGGCGTTCATTGCTTTGGCGAGCGCGATGTCGCGCGCGGTGACGCCGCCGGCGTCGTGGGTGCTGAGCACCACCTCCACGGTCTTGTAGACGTTGCGCCATTCCGGGTGGTGGTCGGATTTCTCGGCGACCAGCGCCACCCTCGCCATGAAGCCGAACGCCTCGTTGAAATCCTTGAAGCTGAAATCGCGCGCGATCGCCTCGCGGCCCTCGACCGCGCGCCAGCCGGGCAGTTCGCGCAGCGCCGCCTGCCGCGCCTCGTCCGATAGCCGTTCCACCATGTCGACCTCCCGCTTCACAGCATGTTGACCCTGCCCAGCCGCGACCGCCAGCCGATCCGTGCCACAATGCGGCGGCAAAGCCGGGTTAGTGATCACAGTAACCATGTGCATGAGCCCCGGCCAGGCGTGCAAGGAATTCGCTACGATCTTGATTTAACCAGGCGCACAATGAGTTCCAGCCTCGAACGATTGTTTTCCAGACAGATCGTGGATGGCCCTGACCTGGTGGGACCCGCGGTGCAATCGGTTTCGCATTCCCGACGACAAAAGCTGGCCTTCGTGGTGCTGGCCGCGATTCTTGCGGTGGTCGGCACCGGTGCCGCCGCCTATTACTTCGCGATGCGGCCGGAGACGCTGCGGATCGCGGTCGGGCCGCAGAATTCCGACGACGTCCGGGTGGTGCAGGCGCTGACGCAAGCGTTCTCGCGCGAGCATAATTCGGTGCGGCTGCGGCCGGTGTTGACCGACGGCGCGCTCGGCAGCGCCAGCGCGCTGGCCGACGGCAAGGCCGACCTCGCGGTGATCCGCGGCGACCTCGATGTTCCGAAGAGCGCCCAGGCGGTCGCGGTGCTGCGCAAGAACGTCGTGGTGCTGTGGGTGCCGGCCAAGCCCAAATCCGACTCCAAGGCCAAGAAGGGCGCCGCCAAGATCACCAAGATCGTGCAGCTCGCCGGCAAGCGGGTCGGGATCATCGGCCGCACCCAGGCCAATGTGAACCTGCTGAAGGTGGTGCTGCAGCAATACGGCGTCGATCCGGCCAAGGTCGACATCGTGCAGTTTTCCACCAACGAGATCGCCGAGGCGATCAAGGACCAGAAGGTCGACGCCTTCCTGGCCGCAGGCCCGGTCAACAGCAAGATCACCGCCGACGCCATCGCCGCCTCGACCCGCGAAGGCGGCGCGCCGACGTTTCTGGCGATCGATTCCGCCGAGGCGATCGCACAGAACCATCCGATGTACGAAGCCTCGGAAATTCCCGCCGGCGTGTTCGGCGGCGCGCCGGCGCGGCCCGACGACGAGGTCAAGACCATCAGCTTCTCGCACCATATCGTGGCGCGCAAGGATCTGTCCGAACACGTCGTCTCGGCGTTCACCCGGCAATTATTCGCGATCCGCCAGACCGTGATGAACGACTTCCCGCTGGCGGCGAAGATCGAAACCCCGGATACCGACAAGGACGCCGCGATCCCGGTGCATCCCGGCGCCGCGGCCTATGTCGACGGCGAGGAGAAGACTTTCCTCGACCGCTACAGCGATTACATTTGGTGGTCGTTGATGGGCGCCTCGGCGCTGGGCTCGATCGGCGCCTGGTTCGCCGGCTATCTGCGCAAGGACGAGCGCACCAACAATTCGTCGCTGCGCGAGCGGCTGCTCGACATGATCGCGATGGCGCGGAAAAGCGATTCGGTCGACCAGCTCGACGCCATGCAGGCCGAGGCCGACACCATCCTGCGCGATACCCTGAGCTGTTTCGAGAACGGCGCGATCGAGGAGGGCACCCTGACCGCCTTCAACATCGCGCTGGAGCAGTTCCACAACGCGGTGGCCGACCGCAAGGCGCTGCTCGCGGCGGCGCCGCCGAGCCCGCCGCGCGCCAATGTGCAACTGCTGGCGGGCGGCGGCTGATAACGCTGGGGCGGCCGGTGGGCGCCGCGATCGCGGTGCGCGGCCGAGAAAATCCCGCCGCGCGCCGGATTTTGCGGCACTGAGCGGGGATTGCCGGCCCACGGCGCGGGCAAGCCGCCGCTCGTGCCGCCGCAGGGCGCGCGAAAAATGCCGATGAGCCGCCGAAAAGCCGACGTCCTCATTGTTTTTTGCCGATTTTCGACTATATTGCGTCGCAACGCGTGCGAGTGCCCGGCCCCTTTTGGCCGGGCTTGCTTTTTAGGGATTGCCCTGATCTGGGATGTCCTTGCGCGTTTCAGGCAAGGCGGGTGCGGGGGCGCAAATTCGTGCGTCCGGAGCCATCCGCCGATTGCGCTGATCGGGCATCCAGGCCGCTTTAACCTAAAAGAAGAACCATGAAACTCCGCAACATCGCCATTATCGCCCACGTCGACCACGGCAAGACCACGCTGGTGGACAAGCTGCTGCAGCAGTCCGGCACCTACCGCGACAACCAGCGCCAGGTCGAGCGCGCGATGGACTCCAACGACCTGGAGCGCGAGCGCGGCATCACCATCCTGGCCAAGTGCACCTCGGTGCAATGGAAGGACGTCCGCATCAACATCGTCGACACTCCCGGCCACGCCGATTTCGGCGGCGAGGTGGAGCGCATCCTGTCGATGGTCGACGGCGTGATCGTGTTGGTCGACGCCGCCGAAGGCCCGATGCCGCAGACCAAATTCGTGGTCGGCAAGGCCTTGAAGCTCGGCCTCAAGCCGATCGTCGCCATCAACAAGGTCGACCGCCCCGACGCCCGCGTCACCGAAGTGGTCAACGAGGTGTTCGACCTGTTCGCGGCGCTCGACGCCAGCGACGACCAGCTGGATTTCCCGATCCTGTACGGCTCCGGCAAGAACGGCTGGATGTCGGACAAGCCGGACGGCAGCCACGAAGACGGCATGCGGCCGTTGTTCGACCTGGTGCTGAAGCACGTCCACGCCCCGGTGGTGGAAGAGGGCCCGTTCCGGCTGCTCGGCACCATCCTGGAAGCCAACCCCTATCTCGGCCGTATCATCACCGGGCGCATCGCCTCGGGCTCGGTGAAGCCGAACCAGAGCGTCAAGGTGCTGTCGCGCGACGGCAAGCTGGTGGAAACCGGGCGGATCTCCAAGATTCTGGCGTTCCGCGGCCTCGAGCGCACCCCGATCGAGGAAGCCGAAGCCGGCGACATCGTCGCCCTGGCCGGGCTGCCGAAGGGCACCGTGGCCGACACCTTCTGCGATCCCAGCGTGGAGACCCCGATCCAGGCGCAGCCGATCGATCCGCCGACGGTGTCGATGTCGTTCATCGTCAACAACTCGCCGCTCGCCGGCACCGAAGGCGACAAGGTGACCAGCCGGCTGATCCGCGACCGGCTGCTGCGCGAGGCCGAGGGCAACGTCGCGCTGAAGGTGGTGGAAGCCGCCGACAAGGATGCGATGGAAGTCTCCGGCCGTGGCGAATTGCAGCTCGCGATCCTGATCGAGACCATGCGCCGCGAAGGTTTTGAGCTGTCGGTGTCGCGGCCGCGCGTGGTGCTGAGCAAGGACGAGAACGGCCAGATGCTGGAGCCGGTCGAAGAAGTCGTGATCGACGTCGACGAGGAATTCTCCGGCGTCGTGGTGCAGAAGATGAGCGAGCGCAAGGCCGAGATGATCGAGATGCGGCCGTCCGGCGGCCATCGCCTGCGGCTGGTATTCTACGCGCCGACCCGCGGCTTGATCGGCTATCAGGGCGAACTGATGACCGACACCAAGGGCACCGCGGTGATGAACCGGCTGTTCCACAACTACCTGCCGTATAAGGGCGAGATCCAGGGCCGCCGCAACGGCGTCTTGATTTCCAACGACCAGGGCGAGGCGGTGGCCTACGCGATGTTCAAGCTGGAAGACCGCGGCCCGATGATGATCGAGCCGGGCTGGAAGGTCTACAAGGGCATGATCGTCGGCGAGCACACCCGCGACAACGACCTCGAGATCAACATCCTGAAGGGCAAGCAGCTCACCAACATCCGCACCACCTCGAAGGATGAAGCGGTGCGGCTGACCCCGCCGATCCGGATGACGCTGGAAAAGGCGCTGGCCTATATCGAGGACGACGAACTGGTGGAGATCACCCCGAAGTCGATCCGGCTGCGCAAGCGCCACCTCGATCCCAACGAGCGCAAGCGCGCCGAAAAGAGCAAGGTGGCGGTGGCGTAACCGCCGCTTTCACCGGCTCTCCTCCGGTTTCACGAATGCAGCCTGTCCTCGGGGTGATACCCGAGGGCAGGCTTTTTCGTTGCGGCTAGCTGTGGAGCCTCAACAGGTTGTCCTCGGACAGACCGAGGCGACTGATGGGTGTTTGTGATTTTATCCCACCGTGTGGCCGATGCCAGTTGTATCTATGCAGCCAGACCGGCAGTTCGAGGGCGCGGCGTTGTGAGGT
>NZ_DASWPE010000074.1:0-12734 GCF_036404135.1 Rhodopseudomonas sp.
CTGCTCGATGTTGGCCCAGGTCGCCCAGGCATTGGAAAAACCGCAGGTGGCATGGCCGGCCGTCTTCAACTTCTTGGCGGCATCGAACACCTCGGGCCAGGTCTTCGGGATCTCGGCGACGCCGGCCTTCTTCAGCTCGTCCTTGTTGATCCACATCACCATCGACGACGAATTGAACGGGAACGACAGCATGTCGCCCTTCGCGGTCGAGTAGTAGCCGGTGATCGCCGGCAGATAGGCCTGCGGATCGAATGGTTCGCCGCTTTCCTTCATCAGCTGGTAAACCGGCTTCACCGCGCCGGTCGCCGCCATCATCGTCGCGGTGCCGACCTCGAACACCTGGATGATATGCGGCGCGTTGCCGGCGCGGAACGCGGCGATGCCGGCGTTCATGGTGTCGGGATAGCTGCCCTTATACGACGGCACCACCTTGTAGTCGGATTGCGCGGCGTTGAATTCGTCGGCGAGCTTGACGATCACATCGTTGTTGGCGCCGGTCATGGCGTGCCACCACTGGATCTCGGTCGCAGCGCGCGCCGGCGCGGCGAGTCCCAGCGCGATCGCAAGCGCCGCCAGGCCGACATGTCGAAGTGCCATCAAATTCCTCCCGATTGGCCATCATCTTGTCGCGCGGTAACAGCGCGCAATGACATGCACATGACCGTATAGGCGCGCGCAGCCTAGGAGGGAAGCCGCAGCCGAGAAAGCGATAAAAAGGCGGAACAACCGCTACGGGGACGCGATGCGCGCGTGCGATCTGCGGTTGCTGTGCGACGCCGCTCAGCGCTTGCGCTGGCACACCGCGCCGCTGGCCACCAGCGCTGCGATCTCGTCCGCAGAGAAGCCGAACTCGCCGAGCACCTCGTCGGTGTCCTGGGCGAATCGCGGCGGCACGCGGCGCAGCGCGGCCTTGCTGCGCGCAAAGCGGATCGGCGAGGCGACGCCCTTGTACCAATCCTTTTCGATCACGTCGCCGCGGTGCGCAGCGTGGGCGCTGGTCAGCGCCTTGTCGATGGTCTGCACCGGGCCTGCCGGCAGCCCCGCCGCCAGCAGCCGGTCGCACAACGGCTCGGCATCCGCCGCGCTGAACACCGCGGCGAGTTCGGCGGTCAGCGCGTCGCGGTTGGCGATGCGGTCCTTGTTGCGCGCAAAGCGCGGATCGGTTCCGAGTTCCGGCTTGCCGATTTCTTTGCACAGCTTGCGGAAGGTGGCGTCGTTGCCGACGCCGATGAAGATGTCGTCGGTGCGGGTCGGGAAGATCGCGTAGGGCACCAGATTGGGGTGCTCGTTGCCGGTCAGCGCCGGCGGCTTGCCGTGCAGAAAGTAATTCGCGGCGTGCGGATGCATGATGGCAAGGCCGGTTTCGAACAGCGTGGTCTCGACGAACTGGCCGCGGCCGGAGGTCTGCCGCTCGGCCAAAGCCATCAGGATGGCGATCGCGGCATAGAGGCCGGTGGTGATGTCGACCAGCGGCACGCCGATCCGGGTCGGGCCGCTTTGCCTGGAGCCGGTGGCGGCGATCATGCCGGCCATCGACTGCACGATGGCGTCATAGCCGGGATTGCCGCCGCGCGGGCCGTCGCTGCCGAAGCCGGAAATCCGGCAATGCACCAAGCGGGGAAACTGCGCGCTCAGCACGTCGTTGCCGAGGCCCCATTTCTCCAGCGTGCCGGGCTTGAAATTCTCGATCACCACGTCGGCCTGCGCCAGCATCGTCAACAGCACCGCGCGGCCGTCGGGCGAGGCGAGGTCGAGCCCGATGGCGCGCTTGTTGCGGTTGACGCCGATGAAATACGCCGCGTCCTCGTCGTGGAACGGGGGACCCCAGTCGCGGGTCTCGTCGCCGGCCGGCGGCTCGACCTTGATCACG
The DNA here is from genome assembly GCF_036404135.1 of Rhodopseudomonas sp. Taxonomy (GTDB): domain Bacteria; phylum Pseudomonadota; class Alphaproteobacteria; order Rhizobiales; family Xanthobacteraceae; genus Rhodopseudomonas_A. Next base: position 1,871 of record NZ_DASWPE010000074.1, read on the forward strand.
TCGGCGCCGTGGTCGGCGAGAATCTGCGTGCAGTACGGGCCGCCGAGCACGCGCGACAGATCGATCACCCGTAGGCCAGTCATCGCACCGGGAGCAATGTCAGGGGGCATATGCGCTTTCTTGCGAAGCTTGCGTCGATCAGGACGAAGGACAGCAGAGCCGTTTGTTGGCGAATGCTCTACCGGAATGAGACTTCAGGTACTTTTCGAATTCCAAAGCTCTGAACTTGTCTGGAAAGGCACAGTACCAGCACAATTCCCACGGCGTAAACTTGGAAGTGTGCGGTGATTTGCCAGCGTTATGATCGGCTATCCGTTGCTTCAGGTCGGCCGTCGCGCCGGTATAGACCTGCTCCGGAAAGCTGACGCTGGGAATGATATAGACGTACCACATCCGCCCACCGATCTCTGCGGCGATACGGTCACCGCAATGCACGGCGGAAATCTATCAAGGAAAGACGACACGTCCACGGCTGTCGTCGCCCGCCGCGCAAACCCTGTCTCGGCTGGCATGGCTGCGCCCCGCGGTGCCGGCCAGGTGCCCGTATCAGGAACGCAGCGTCCAAAGATGATCTGATTTGGCTGCGGTGGGGTGTCGGAGTTCTGCGGCAGCCCGTCGTCGCCCTTCGGGCTATGCTGGGCACGCTTCGCCTTCGGCAAGCGTGGCTGCGCCACGCGTAGCCGGCCAGGTGCCCCGTATCAGGAACGCAACGTCCAAAGATGATCTGGTTTGGCTGCGGTGGGGTGTCGGAGTTCTGCGGCAGCCCGTCGCCGCCCTCCGGGCTATGCCGGGCACGCTTCGCCTTCGGCTAGCGTGGCTGCGCCACGCGTAGCCGAAGGCGAAGCGTGGTGGAGCCAGGCGGGATCGAACCGCCGACCTCTTGCATGCCATGCAAGCGCTCTCCCAGCTGAGCTATGGCCCCTTAACCGTGTGCGCGGCGGTGGGATTCGTCCGCGCACGGCATTCGTTGATCACAGATCGGCGACGATCTCAAGTCTCCTCGTCACCAGAAACGTCACCAATGATATCGGTGACGTCCTCGTCGCCTTCTTCCTCGTCGGCGATGAAGGTGGAATCGTCATCGTCGTCGTCTTCGATGGTGTCGTCGATCTCGATATCGTCTTCGGATTCCGGCACCACCGCCTTGACCTTGCCGGTGTTCTCTTCGGCATCGGCTTCTTCCAGCGGCACCAATTCCTCGGCTTCGGCGGCTTCCGGCGCTTCGGCGGCAGCAGCGGCGGAGGCCGCGGCGGCGCGCGAGGCGGCGTCCGCGCGGGTCCGCGGCGGCGGAATCGGCGCAATCGGAACGACCTCTCCGGTGTACGGCGAAATCACCGGGTTCTTATTGAGGTCGTAGAACTTTTTGCCTGTCGTCGGGCAAATGCGCTTGGTGCCGAGGTCGGATTTGGCCACTTGTGCAATCCTGGGAATTCTTGAAAAACGGTGCTTCACTTGGCTAGTTGCCACGCTGCTGTCAATAGCGCTCTGCACGGGTGCGACGGCAACGTGATGCGCGCCAGCCGTTCGCATCCGGCCGCGCCGGCGCAGAGGAACACAATCTTGACCCATTCAGCCCCCCCCGCCAGCCAGTCGAGCCCGCTGCAAGCCCGCAAGTCCGCGTCCCTGACCGGGCGGGTGCGGGTGCCCGGCGACAAATCGATCTCGCACCGCGCGCTGATTCTGGGCGCGCTTTCGGTCGGCGAAACAAGGATCTCCGGGCTGCTCGAGGGCGAGGACGTGCTCAACACCGCCAAGGCGATGCGGGCGCTCGGCGCCACGGTCGAGCGCACCGGCGATTTCGCCTGGCGGGTGCAGGGCGTTGGCGTCGCCGGCTTCGCGCAGCCGGCTGCGGCGCTCGATTTCGGCAATTCCGGCACCGGCTGTCGGCTGGTGATGGGTGCGGTTGCGGGCTGTCCGATCACCGCCACCTTCGATGGCGACGCCTCGCTGCGGTCGCGGCCGATGCGGCGGATCGTCGATCCACTGGAATTGATGGGCGCCAAGGTCACGCAGAGCCGCGACGGTGGCCGGTTGCCGCTGACCCTGGCCGGCGCCCGCGATCCCTTGCCGATCCTCTACCGCACCCCGGTAGCCTCGGCGCAGATCAAGTCGGCGGTGCTATTGGCGGGGCTTTCGGCGCCCGGCATCACCACGGTGATCGAGCAGGAGGCGAGCCGCGACCACACCGAATTGATGCTGCGCCATTTCGGCGCCGAGATCGTCAGCGAGCCCGATGGCGCGCACGGCCGCAAGATCGCGCTGACCGGCCAGCCCGAGCTCACCGGCGCCCCGGTTGTGGTGCCGGCCGATCCGTCCTCGGCGGCGTTCCCGATCGTCGCGGCCTTGATCGTGCCGGGCTCCGACCTGGTGCTGACCGAGGTGATGACCAATCCGTTGCGCACCGGGCTGTTTCAGACCTTGCGCGAGATGGGCGGCTCGATCGAACAGAGCGACGTCCGCGGCGACGGCGGCGAGCCGATGGCCCAGTTCCGGGTGCGCGCCTCGCGGCTCAAGGGCGTCGAGGTGCCGCCGCAGCGCGCGCCGTCGATGATCGACGAATATCTGGTGCTGGCGGTGGCGGCAGCCTTCGCCGAAGGCACCACCCGGATGCGCGGCTTGAAGGAGTTGCGGGTCAAGGAGAGCGACCGGCTGGAGGCCACCGCGGCGATGCTGCGGGTCAATGGCGTTTCGGTCGAAATCGAGGGCGACGACCTGATCGTCGAGGGCCGCGGTCACGTGCCGGGCGGTGGCCTGGTCGCCACCCACATGGATCACCGCATCGCGATGTCGGCGCTGGTGATGGGGCTGGCCGCCGACCAGCCGGTGACAATCGACGACACCGCGTTCATCGCCACCTCGTTCCCGGATTTCATCCCGATGATGCGCCGGCTCGGCGCGGAGTTCGGCTAGAGGCTTTGGAGTTTCGCTGATCGACTTCCGGTCGTCATTCCGGGCGCGAGAGCGAAGCTCGAGCGAACCCGGAATCTTGCAATACGTGCAGCGTTCGCCTCGCCTTGCTGCGAGATTCCGGGTTCGCTCGCCCAAGAGGGCTCGCGCCCCGGAATGACCTGCAAACCAGGGGCGCTCATCCGCAGGTCGATCACGCCGCCTCGATCGGCAGCCGCCCGGCCAGTGTGTCGGCACTGCGCTGCACCGCAGTCAGCGCCGCGCCGAGCTGCTCGCTGATCGCGGCGCGATCCAGCTCCGGATCGACGATGATCGGCTCGCCCCAGCGCACCACGATTTTGGAAAACGGCTTCGGCAGGAACAGCCGGTCCCAGCTCCTGAACACCACCGCGCGCTGCGAACTGATCGACACCGGCAGGATCGGCAGCCCGGTCAGCCGGGCCAGATCGAGAATCCCGTCATTGACGTGCATCCGCGGCCCGCGCGGCCCATCCGGGGTAACGAACAGGCAATGGCCGTCGCGGCCGAACCGCATCAATTCGCGCACCGCACGCATGCCGCCCTTGGAGCTCGACCCGGTGACGGTCTGGATGCCGAAAATCGCGCCGACCTTGCTGATGATGCGGCCGTCGCGGTGGCCGCTGATCAGCGCGATCAGCGCCTTGTCTTCCATGCACAGCATCGGCAGCATGATCAGCCGGCCGTGCCACATCGCCATGATGTAGGGGCCCGCCACCGGCGGCCGCGGCCGGTCGAAGGTCGCGGTCCAGGTCACGATCTGGAAATACGCCGCCAGCGGGAAACTGATGGTGGTCTGGAACGCATCCGAGCGCAGGATGCGTTTGATGAATGCAGGCGTGGCCATCGGAGAACGTCACCAGGAAGATTGCGGCACGGGGCGGCGCGGCGGCGTCGCCCTGCGGGTCTTGGGAGGCCGGCTTATACGTGCCGGCCGGCCGCTTGCAAACGACGTCGCGTCGTCCCGCCGGCTTGAAACTTGGCCGAGGGCGGTGTTGAAGGTGGCCGGTTCGGTCGTCGGCGCCCCGCTTGGGGCGCCGACCGCCGCGGAAAAGCAGGATCAGCATGATTATCGCCATCGACGGACCGGCCGCCTCCGGCAAGGGCACGCTCGGCAAACGGCTCGCGGCGCATTACGGCTACCGTCATTTAGATACCGGCGTGATCTACCGCGCGGTCGCCAAGGCGTTGCTCGACCACGGCGTCGCACTGACCGACGAGGCCCGTGCGGTGGCCGCGGCCGAAGCGCTCGATCCGGCGAGCTTCAGCGATCCCGCGCTGAAATCGCAGGCCGTCGGCGAGGCGGCCTCGGTGGTGTCGGCGCTGCCGCGGCTGCGCGCCGCGCTTGTCAGCTTCCAGCGCCAGTTCGCAGCCCTCCCGCCCGGCGCGGTGCTGGACGGCCGCGACATCGGAACCGTGATCTGCCCGGATGCCGATGTGAAGATCTTCGTCATCGCCGACCCCAGTGTGCGCGCGCACCGTCGCACGCTGGAAGCGTTGGCCCGCGGCGAGCCCGCCGACGAGGCCAAGGTGCTGGCGGATATTCTGGCGCGCGACGCCCGCGACAAGAGCCGCGCCGCGGCGCCGCTGAAGGCCGCCGCCGATGCGCACTTGCTCGATAACTCGCATTTGGATATAGAAAGCGGCGTCCGGGCCGCCATCGACATTGTCGAGGCCGTTCGAGCGGGCCGGCAGCGGGTTTGAGGGATCTCAGACGAAACCGCTGCCGTCATTGGAGGAAAGCCCGCTCCAGGTCGCGTGTGTGGTGTTGAACTGATAGGATCCCGACCTTAGATTTTTGAGGTCGGTCTGCCGTGTTCAGGCCCCGGATCGTCTTTGGAATAGCTTAAAACCACCGTATCGATCGTGCAGGCATGCTGCCGGCCCGCTTTGCCCATTCGGCAAGCGGTCGCCAAAGGGCGCGGACCTTTGGCACTTCACGCTCGATACGCCCTCAACCGATAAGCCGGCGACACCCGCATCTGGAGAACAAATGGCTTCGACTGCTTCCTATAATCCTTCCCGCGACGATTTTGCCGCAATGCTCGACGAGTCCTTCGCCGGCGGCAATCTGCAGGAAAGCTCCGTCATCAAGGGCATTGTTGTCGCGATCGAAAAGGACATGGCCGTCATCGACGTCGGCCTGAAGACCGAAGGCCGCGTGGCGCTGCGCGAATTCGCCGGCCCCGGCCGCGATAGCGAATTGAAGGTCGGCGACACCGTCGAGGTGTTCCTCGACCGCATCGAGAATGCGCTCGGCGAAGCCGTGCTGTCGCGCGACAAGGCGCGCCGCGAGGAAAGCTGGGGCAAGCTCGAGAAGGCCTTCAACAATAACGAGAAGGTCCACGGCGTCATCTTCAACCAAGTCAAGGGCGGCTTCACCGTCGATCTCGACGGCGCGGTGGCGTTCCTGCCCCGCTCGCAGGTCGACATCCGGCCGATCCGCGACGTTGCTCCGCTGATGAACAACTCGCAGCCGTTCCAGATCCTCAAGATGGATCGCCGCCGCGGCAACATCGTGGTGTCGCGCCGCACCGTTCTCGAAGAGACCCGCGCCGAGCAGCGCCAGGAGCTGGTGCAGAACCTCGAAGAGGGTCAGGTGATCGACGGCGTGGTCAAGAACATCACCGATTACGGTGCGTTCGTCGACCTCGGCGGCATCGACGGCCTGTTGCACGTCACCGATATCGCCTGGCGCCGGGTCAATCACCCGACCGAGGTCTTGACCATCGGCCAGACCGTCAAGGTCAAGATCATCAAGATCAACCACGAGACCCACCGCATTTCGCTCGGCATGAAGCAGCTGCTGGACGATCCGTGGCAGGGCATCGAGGCGAAGTACCCGCTGAACGCGCGCTTCACCGGCCGCGTCACCAACATCACCGACTACGGCGCGTTCGTCGAATTGGAGCCGGGCATCGAAGGCCTGATCCACGTCTCGGAAATGTCGTGGACCAAGAAGAACATGCACCCCGGCAAGATCGTCTCCACCTCGCAGGAAGTCGAAGTGCAGGTGCTCGAAGTCGACAGCGTCAAGCGCCGGATCTCGCTCGGTCTCAAGCAGACCATGCGCAATCCGTGGGAAGTGTTCGTCGAGAAGTATCCGGTCGGCGCCACCGTGGAAGGCGAAGTCAAGAACAAGACCGAGTTCGGTCTGTTCCTGGGCCTCGACGGCGAAGTCGACGGCATGGTGCATCTGTCCGACCTCGACTGGAAGCTTCCGGGCGAGCAGGTGATCGACAACTTCAAGAAGGGCGACATGGTCAAGGCCATCGTCCTCGACGTCGATGTCGAGAAGGAGCGCATCTCGCTCGGCGTCAAGCAGCTCGAAGGCGACCCCTTCGCCGAGCCGGGCGACGTCAAGAAGGGCGCGATCGTGACCTGCGAAGTGCTGGACGTGAAGGAATCGGGCATCGACGTGCAGATCGTCGGCACCGACTTCAACACCTTCATCAAGCGCTCGGAGCTGGCGCGTGAGCGTTCCGATCAGCGCGCCGAACGCTTCGCCGTCGGCGAGAAGGTCGATGCGCGGGTGATCCAGTTCGACAAGAAGGCCCGCAAGGTCCAGGTGTCGATCAAGGCGCTCGAAGTCGCCGAAGAGAAGGAAGCCATCGCGCAATACGGGTCTTCGGATTCAGGAGCGACGCTGGGCGACATTCTCGGCACTGCGCTGAAGCAGCGCGATAAATAAGCTTCGACAGCGTCGGAGTTGAAACGAGGGCCCCGGGACACCGGGGCCCTTTTTCGTGGCCACACTTGGATGCGCCGGCGCACGTCTGCGTTCGGGTGCGTTGCCGCACCTTGTTTTCTTCATATTGGGTTGCAATTGATGTAATCGGGACACGATTGATCAATGCTCCCGAGAGAGACCTGTGGCGATCGTTACGCTGGAGAATTCCGATGTCGTTTGATTCCGATGTGATCGTCGATCGCCGCAGGATGCGCCGCAAGCTGACGTTCTGGCGCGTCGCCGCGGCGCTGGTCGCGATCGCCGCGGTGATCGCGGTCGGCGCCGCTGCGGTGCCGTCCAGCCGATTGGCGGGAACCTCGGGATCGATCGCCCGCGTCAAGATCGACGGCCTGATCCGCAGCGACGCCGATCGCGTCGAGGCGCTGGAGCGGCTGGAGAAATCCGCGGCCGCCGCGGTGGTCGTGCATATCAACTCGCCGGGCGGCACCACCGCCGGCTCCGAGCAGCTCTATGATGCGCTGGTGCGGCTCAAGGCCAAGAAACCGCTGGTGGTGGTGGTCGAGGGCCTCGCCGCCTCCGGCGGCTACATCGCGGCGATCGCCTCCGATCATATCGTGGCGCAGCAGAGCTCGCTGGTCGGCTCGATCGGTGTGCTGTTTCAGTTTCCCAACTTCACCGAACTGATGAAGACCGTCGGCGTCAAGGTCGAGGAAGTGAAGTCGTCGCCGCTGAAAGCTGCCCCGAACGGCTTCGAGCCGACCAGTCCGGAAGCCCGCGCCGCGCTGGAATCGCTGGTGAAGGATTCCTACGCCTGGTTCCGCGGGCTGGTGAAGGATCGCCGCGGCATGGACGATCAGCTGCTGGACAAGGTCGCTGACGGCCGGGTGTTCACCGGCCGGCAGGCGGTCGATCTGAAGCTGATCGATCAGCTCGGCGACGAGAAGACCGCGGTCGCCTGGCTGGTCGCGGAAAAGAAGGTCAAGGCCGACCTGCCGGTCCGCGACTACAAGCTGGAGCCGCGGTTCGGCGACCTGACGTTCCTGCGTGCCGCGGCGGCGCTCACCCTCGACGCGCTCGGCCTCAACGCGGTGGCGCGGCAGATCGAGCGCGCCGGCGTGGTGCAGTCGGTCGAGCAACTCGGGTTGGATGGCATGCTGGCGCTGTGGCAACCGGCGGCCTCGAATTGAGCCGCGGGCACTGATGTCCGGCTGCGCTCGGGGCGTGCGAGGGGTGCCGCGGTGCCGTTTTCGGCGGCGACCTGGTGATTTCCGCGCCCTTCGATTTCATTTAGCGTCTTGACAGTCCAAGGCATTTTCACAGAAATGGCGATCCGCACCCACGGGCCCCAGTCTCGATGATCAAATCCGAACTCGTTCAGCGTATCGCCGAGCATAACCCGCACCTCTACCAGCGGGACGTCGAGAATATCGTCAACGCCATTCTCGATGAGATCGTGGCGGCCTTGGCGCGCGGCGACCGGGTCGAGCTGCGCGGCTTCGGCGCGTTCTCGGTCAAGCATCGCCCGGCGCGCGCGGGGCGCAATCCGCGCACCGGCGCCCACGTGCCGGTGGACCAGAAAAGCGTACCGTTCTTCAAGACCGGCAAGGAAATGCGTGAACGGTTGAACCGTGACAGCGGAGCGCCCGACACCGGCGCGTAGCTTGGATCGGCGGCCGACAAGGCGAGAGAGACCATGCAGAAATTCCTGACGGCCTTGGTTCTAATTCCGCTCGGATTGATCATCTTCGTATTTGCGATTGCCAATCGCCATCTGATCACGGTGTCGCTGGATCCGTTCGCCGGCAATGACCCCGAACTCGCGGTGACGCTGCCGTTGTTCGTTCTCTTGATCGGCGTGGCAATCCTCGGCGTGATCGCCGGCAGCACGGTGACCTGGCTGCGGCAGCGGCGCTGGCGCAAGGCGGCGCGCCGGCACCAGGCCGAGGCGATCGAGGCGCGGGCCCAGCTCACCGAGCTGCGCGCCAGCGTCGTCACTCCGGCCGCGGCGGACACCCCGCGGGCGCCGCGGCTGCTTCAGCTCGGTTCCGCCAATAGTGCGCGAGACAAGCAGAGCGCGACGTTGTAACACCCGCTCGCCGGAACGAGCCCGTTGCTTTTCGGCCAACCCGTGCTGCGAGACCATGCCCCTTGTCGTCAAAATTTGCGGCCTGTCGACCCGCGCCACGCTCGACGCGGCGCTGACGGCCGGCGCCGACATGGTGGGCTTGGTGTTTTTTCCGGCCTCGCCGCGGCATGTCGGCCTCGACCGCGCGCGCGAACTCGGTGACGCCACCGGCGATCGCGCCGCCAAGGTGGCGCTCACCGTCGATGCCGATGACGCGCTGCTCGAAGCCGTGATCGCGGCGCTGCGGCCGGACATTCTGCAATTGCACGGCCGGGAATCGCCGGCGCGGGTCGCCGCGATCCGCCGCCGCTTCGGCGTGCCGGTGATGAAGGCGCTGGGGGTCGCTGTCGCCGCCGATCTCGCGCCGCTCTCCGATTATGCGGCGGTCGCCGACCGCATCCTGTTCGACGCGCGGCCGCCGAAGGGCGCGACCCGTCCCGGCGGGCTCGGCGCGGCGTTCGACTGGCGGCTGTTGCAGGGTCTCGATCTGGCGCGGCCGTTGATGGTGTCGGGCGGGCTTACCGCCGACAATGTCGCCGAGGCGGTGCGGATCACCGGCGCCGGCGGCGTCGATATTTCCTCCGGCGTGGAAACCGCCCCCGGCGTCAAGGATCCCGAGCTGATCCGCGCCTTCATTCGCGCCGCGCGCGCCTCGCAAGAGTTGATGATCTGATGAATTCGCAACTGCCAAACTCGTTTCGCTCCGGCCCCGACGAGCGCGGGCATTTCGGCATCTTCGGCGGACGCTTCGTCGCCGAGACCCTGATGCCGCTGATCCTCGATCTGGAAAAGGCCTATGCCGCGGCCAAGGCCGATCCGGCGTTCCAGCGCGAGATGGACGGTTACCTGAAGGACTATGTCGGCCGGCCGTCGCCGCTGTACTTCGCCGAACGACTGACCGATCACCTCGGCGGCGCCAAAATCTACTTCAAGCGCGAGGAGCTCAACCACACCGGCTCGCACAAGGTCAATAATGTACTCGGTCAGATCCTGGTGGCGCGGCGGATGGGCAAGAAGCGCATCATCGCCGAGACCGGCGCTGGTCAGCACGGCGTCGCCACCGCGACCCTGTGCGCGCGGTTTGGCCTGGAATGCATCGTGTTCATGGGCGCGGTCGACGTCGAGCGGCAGCAGCCCAATGTGATCCGGATGCAGATGCTCGGCGCCCGGGTGGTGCCGGTGCAGGCCGGCGCGCGGACGCTGAAGGACGCCATGAACGAGGCGCTGCGCGACTGGGTCACCAATGTCAGCGACACGTTCTATTGCATCGGCACGGTGGCCGGGCCGCATCCCTATCCGATGATGGTGCGGGATTTCCAGTCGGTGATCGGCACCGAGACCAAGGCGCAGATGCAGGAGGCCGAAGGCCGGCTGCCGGATTCGCTGATCGCCTGCATCGGCGGCGGCTCGAATGCGATGGGGCTGTTTCATCCGTTCCTGGATGATCCCAGCGTGAAGATTTTTGGCGTCGAGGCGGCGGGCCACGGCCTGACCATGCTGCACGCGGCCTCGATCGCCGGCGGCCGTCCCGGTGTGCTGCACGGCAACCGCACCTATCTGCTGATGGATGAAGACGGCCAGATCCAGGAGGGTCATTCGATCTCGGCGGGGCTGGACTATCCCGGCATCGGCCCCGAGCATTCCTGGCTGCACGAGACCGGCCGCGTCACCTATCTGTCGGCCACCGATGATGAGGCGCTGGCGGCGTTCCAGCTGCTGTCGCGGCTTGAAGGCATCATTCCCGCGCTGGAGCCGGCGCATGCCATCGCCAAGGTGATGGAGCTGGCGCCGACGTTGCCGAAGGATCACCTGATGGTGGTGAATCTGTCGGGCCGCGGCGACAAGGACATCCCGCAGGTCGCGGATATCTTGAAGGCACAAAAGTGAGAGCGAGCTCCGCCCCCTCACCCGCCCTTCGCTTCGCGAATGGCGACCTCTCCCCAGCGGGGAGAGGTGCGACGGCGCTCCTTCTTCACCTCTCCCCGTTGGGGAGAGGTCGACCGGCGAAGCGCAGCGAAGCCGGGCGGGTGAGGGGCCTTCAATCGGGCCGAAGTGTTCCCAAAATCATTTCGAGCACGCCTTCCAGGTTTTCATACACATCGGTATTCGACACCCGGACGATG
>NZ_DASWPE010000075.1:0-57735 GCF_036404135.1 Rhodopseudomonas sp.
TCGGGTTCGATGGAACGACGGACGAAGGCCCAAGCTGAGGTTCGGGCTTCAAAGCCCTCGGATGACCCGGTCTCTCGTCCGCCACCGCGCGAGACAGCCTACCGCCTCGCCCAGCAGAATTTAAGTTACAAGGATGACGACCCTGCGTCGCGATGAAGCGCTTCACCTCAAGCCGCGGCGCGGCTGCCGAGGCCAAAGGCCTTCGCCAGCAATCCATACGACCGCTTGCGCGCCTCGTGGTCGAAGGTCGCGGTGATCACCATCAACTCGTCGGCGCGGCTGGCCTCGATCATCGGCTGCAACGCCGCCATAACCGTCGCCGCACTGCCGACGAACAGCTTCTCGCGGTCGCGCGCGATCAACGCGCGGTCGCGCTCGCTGTAAGGATAGGCCAGCGCCTCCTCGACGCTCGGCAACGGCAGATATTGTCCGCGGTTGCGCAGCAGCCGGTTGAGATCCATCGACGACGCCAACCGTTCGGCCTCGGCGTCGGTCTCCGCCACCACCGCGGCCACCGCCAGAATGGCGTGCGGCGCGCGGCGCCAACGCGACGGCTGGAAGCCGCGGCGATAGCTGGTGAGCGCCGCGACCGCGTCATAGGAGGCGAAGTGATGCGCGAAGGCGAAGCCCATGCCGAGCTGCGCCGCCAATTCCGAGCTGTAATCGCTGGAGCCGAGCAGGAAGATCGGCGGCAGCGGCGCGTCGTCGGGCATCGCGACAACGTTATTGTAAGGGTGGCCTGGCGGAAACTCGCGGGTTTCCCACAGCGTCAATTCGTGCAGCCGCTCGAGAAAATCGTCGCCCTCGCGGACGTCGAGCCGGCGCCGCAGCGCGTGCGCGGTGGCCTGGTCGGTGCCGGGCGCGCGGCCGAGGCCGAGATCGATGCGGCCGGGAAACAGCGCCTCCAGCATCTTGAAGCGCTCGGCGATCACCAAAGGCGCATGGTTCGGCAGCATCACCCCGCCGGAGCCGACCCGGATCTGGCTGGTCACGGCCGCGATCTGCCCGATCATGATGTCGGGCGCCGGGCTCGCCACCGACGACAGGCTGTGATGTTCGGCCAGCCAATAGCGCGTGTAGCCGAGGCGGTCGGCGTGCTTGGCGAGATCGATGCTGTTGCGCAGCGCCGCGGCCGGTTTGTTGGCGGTGGTCACCACCGACAGATCGAGAATGGAAAGCGGTGTCATAACGAATAGCTAATGCGCCGGGCGGCGACGGCAACGGGGCCGCCGAGCAGATCTGCCGCGCGCGGTTCGCGAAAGACACCGGGCGGCCGTTCCGGGTGGGACAATCAGGATGAAATCCATCTAACATCATCTTGCCCACCAGCGCGACAACCTTCGAAGGCGCCGCGGCCGGCTATTTGTATAGCTTTAACATCGGAATTTCGCTTCCACGCCGCGACACGGATGGCCCACGCAATGCAGGTATCTGCCGTCCAAGCCGGATATCTGGCATTCATTGGGCAATTTCCCGTCGGAACAACGCAAATCGTGGGCTGGTTCAGCCTAGCGCTTCGTCCTAAATTAGGGAGATTGCGACATCGGTGGGGTGCGGGCTTGCGGTGAGCCAGATCCCAGCGCGGCATGACGGAGCCTGACCAACCATGACCGAGGCAATGCCCGCGACCCGGCCGGCGATTTCCTTCGAATTCTTCCCGCCGAAAACCGAGGAGATGGAGCGCACACTGTGGCAGGCGATCAGCCGGCTGGCGCCGCTCGCCCCCAACTTCGTCTCGGTGACCTATGGCGCCGGCGGCTCGACCCGCGAACGCACCCACGCCACCATCGCCCGCATCCTCAACGAGACCCGCCTGACGCCGGCGGCGCATCTGACCTGCGTCGATGCGCCCAAGGCCGACGTCGACGAGGTGGTGGCGCGCTATCACGAGGTCGGCGTCCGCCACATCGTGGCGCTGCGCGGCGATCCGTCGAGCGGGCTCGGCGGCCGCTACACCCCGCATCCGCAGGGCTATCACAATTCCTACGACCTGGTCGCCGCGATCAAGCGCCGCTACGGCGACATCGAGGTGACGGTGTCGGCCTATCCGGAGAAGCATCCGGAAAGCGCCAGCTTCGACGCCGACCTCGACATGCTGCAGGCCAAGATCGACGCCGGCGCCACCCGCGCCATCACCCAATGCTTCTTCGACAACGAGCTGTATCTGCGTTATCTCGACCGGGTGCGGGCGCGCGGCATCAGCATCCCGATCGTGCCCGGCATCCTGCCGGTGCAGAGCTTCAAGCAGGCCGCTAATTTCGCGGCGCGCACCGGCACCAGCATCCCGGCCTGGTTTGCGGAAAAGTTCGAAGGCCTCGACGACGATCCCGACACCCGCAAGCTGGTGGCGGCGACGGTGGCCGCCGGTCAGGTGCAAAAGCTCGCCAAGCACGGCGTCGACAGTTTCCACTTCTACACCATGAACCGCGCGGACCTGGTGTTCGCGATCAGCCACCTGCTCGGCTTCCGGCCGAACGGCGCACGGAAAGCGGCCTGACATGACCACTCCGATCTCGGCCCGACGCACCGCCCTGTTGGCCCTCGCGCGCGAACGCATCCTGGTGCTCGACGGCGCCATGGGCACCATGATCCAGCAGCTCAAGCTCGACGAGGCGGCGTTCCGCGGCGCGCGCTACAAGGATTTTCACCGCGACCTGCGCGGCAACAACGACCTGTTGATCCTGACCCAGCCGCAGGCGATCGAAAAAATCCACGCGCAATATCTGCGCGCCGGCGCCGACATCGTCGCCACCAACACGTTTTCCTCGACCGCGATCGCGCAGGCCGATTACGACCTCTCCGACATCGCCTATGAGATGAGCCGCGAAGGCGCGCGCCTCGCGCGCAACGCCGCCAAGCTGGTCGAAGCCGAGGACGGCAAGCCGCGCTTCGTCGCGGGCTCGATCGGCCCGACCAACCGCACCGCCTCGATCTCGCCCGACGTCGGCAATCCCGGCTTCCGCGCCGTCACCTTCGACGATCTGCGGCTGGCCTATGCCGAGCAGATCAACGGCCTGCTCGACGGCGGCGCCGATCTGCTGCTGGTCGAAACCGTCTTCGACACGCTGAACGCCAAGGCGGCGCTGTACGCCATCGCCGAAATCGCCGAGGCGCGCGGCATCGACGTGCCGGTGATGATCTCCGGCACCATCACCGACAAATCCGGCCGGCTGTTGTCGGGCCAGATGCCGCAGGCGTTCTGGAATTCGGTGCGCCATGCGGGGCCGATCACCATCGGCTTTAACTGCGCGCTCGGCGCCGAGGACATGCGCGGCCACATCGCCGACATCGGCCGGGTCGCCGATACGCTGATCTGCGCCTATCCGAACGCCGGCCTGCCCAATGAATTCGGCCAATACGACGAAACCCCGGAGTTCATGGCCCGCCTGGTCGGCGAATTCGCCCGCGACGGCCTGGTCAACATCGTGGGCGGCTGCTGCGGCACCACGCCGGAGCATATCGCGGCGATCGCGCAAGCGGTTAAGCCCTACAAGCCGCGCATCGTGCCCGTGATCGAGCCGCGGCTGCGGCTATCGGGGCTGGAGCCGTTCGAACTCACCGCCGACATTCCCTTCGTCAATGTCGGCGAACGCACCAACGTCACCGGCTCGGCGAAATTCCGCAAGCTGATCACCGCCGGCGATTACGACGCAGCGCTGCAGGTGGCGCGCGACCAGGTCGAGAACGGCGCGCAGATCATCGACGTCAACATGGACGAGGGTCTGCTGGATTCCGAAGCCGCGATGGTGACGTTCCTTAATCTCGTCGCCGCCGAGCCCGACATCGCCCGCGTCCCGGTGATGGTCGATAGTTCGAAATTCGCGGTAATCGAGGCCGGGCTGAAATGCCTGCAGGGCAAGCCGGTGGTCAACTCGATCTCGATGAAGGAAGGCGAAGCCAAGTTCATTCACGAGGCCAGGATCGCGCGTCGGCACGGCGCCGCGGTGGTGGTGATGGCGTTCGACGAACAGGGCCAGGCCGACACCTACGCGCGCAAGACTGCGATCTGCCAGCGCGCCTACGACATCCTGGTCGGGCAACTCAATTTCCCGCCGGAAGACATCATCTTCGATCCCAACGTGTTCGCGATCGCCACCGGGCTCGAGGAGCACAACAATTACGGCGTCGATTTCATCGAGGCCACCCGCTGGATCCGGCAGAATCTGCCGCACGCGCATATTTCCGGCGGGGTTTCCAATCTGTCGTTCTCGTTCCGCGGCAACGAGCCGGTGCGCGAGGCGATGCATTCGGTGTTTCTGTATCATGCCATCAAGGCCGGCATGGACATGGGCATCGTCAATGCCGGGCAGATGATCGTCTATGACGACATCGACCCCGAGCTGCGCCAGACCTGCGAGGACGTCATCCTCAACCGCGATCCCGGCGCCTCCGAGCGGCTGCTGGCGCTCGCGGAAAAATATCGCGGCCAGGAGAAGCAGACCAAGGAGCAGGATCTGGCCTGGCGCGACTGGCCGGTGGAGAAGCGGCTGTCCCACGCGCTGGTGCACGGCATCACCGAATATATCGAGGTCGACACCGAGGCGGCGCGGCTCGCCGTGGAGCGGCCGCTGCACGTCATCGAAGGTCCGCTGATGGCCGGCATGAACGTGGTCGGCGATCTGTTCGGCGACGGCAAGATGTTTCTGCCGCAGGTGGTGAAATCCGCCCGCGTCATGAAGCAGGCGGTGGCCTATCTGATGCCGTTCATGGAAGAGGAGAAGGCGCGCAACCTCGCCAATGGCGTGGTCGGCGATGGCCGCAAGAACGCCGGCAAGATCGTGATCGCCACCGTGAAGGGCGACGTCCACGACATCGGTAAGAACATCGTCGCCATCGTGCTCCAGTGCAACAATTTCGAGGTGGTCGATCTCGGCGTCATGGTGCCGGCGGCGAAGATCATCGAGGCCGCCAAGCGCGAGGGCGCCGACATCATCGGGCTGTCCGGCCTGATCACGCCGTCGCTCGACGAGATGAGCTTCCTCGCCTCGGAAATGCAGCGCAACGGCCTCAGCATCCCGCTGTTGATCGGCGGCGCCACCACCAGCCGGGTGCATACCGCGGTGAAGATCGACGCCAACTATCCCGATGGCGCGGTGGTGCACGTCAACGACGCCAGCCGCGCGGTCGGCGTCGCCTCCTCGCTGCTGGCGCCGGATCGCCGCGACGCCTATGCCGCCGAGATCCGCGCCGAATATGAAAAGATTTCCGCCGCGCATGCCCGCGCCCAGGCCGACAAGAAGCGGCTGAAGCTCGGCGACGCCCGCGGCAACGCCGTCAAGCTCGACTGGTCGAAGGCTGCGCCTGCGAAGCCGCGCTTCCTCGGGGTGAAAAGCTTCAACAATTATCCGCTACGCGAGTTGGTCGACTACATCGACTGGACGCCGTTCTTCCAGACCTGGGAACTGGCCGGACGTTTCCCGGCGATTCTCGACGACGACAAAGTCGGCGGAGCCGCGCGCGCGCTCTATGACGATGCCCGTAAGATGTTGGAGCGGATCGTCGCCGAGAACTGGTTCACCGCGAAGGCGGCGATCGGCTTCTGGCCGGCCAATGCGGTCGGCGACGACATCATCGTCTATGCCGACGACAGCCGACAGAGCTCGATCACCACGCTGCATACGCTACGGCAACAACTCGAGAAACGCGAAGGCCGCTTCAACGCCGCACTTGCGGATTTCGTGGCGCCGGCAGGCTCCGGCGTCGCCGATTATATCGGCGCCTTCGTGGTCACCTCCGGGATCGGCGAGGACGTCATCGCCGACAAGTTCAAGACCGCCAACGACGACTACTCCTCGATCCTGTGCAAGGCGCTGGCGGACCGTCTCGCCGAAGCCTTCGCCGAGCGGATGCATCAGCGGGTCCGCACCGAATTCTGGGGCACCTCGCCGGACGAGCAGCTTTCGACCGACGAACTGATCGCGGAGAAATACCACGGCATCCGCCCCGCTCCGGGTTATCCGGCGCAACCCGATCACACCGAGAAGGCGACGCTGTTCGCGCTGCTCGACGCCGAGGTCAACGCCGGGGTGACGCTGACCGAGAGCTTTGCGATGTGGCCGGGCTCCTCGGTGTCGGGGCTGTATTTCGGCCATCCGGAGAGCTTCTACTTCGGCGTCGGCAAGATCGAACGCGACCAGGTGCAGGATTACGCCACCCGCAAGGGCTGGAGCGTGGCCGAGGCCGAGCGCTGGCTGGCGCCGGTGCTGAACTACATTCCGGACCGCGCCGCCGCGGTGCCGCCGCTGGCGCCGAGCGAGCCTCCGGAGGCCAACGCCGACGTCGCCGACGTGGCGGCGCATCCGCCCGGCTGCGGCTGCGCGTTCCATCTGCGCTATCGCGACAAGCCGGCGCGGGCGGGGTAAGCTTGGCGCCTCGACCGGGAGGGGCCAGATGAACACGCCACGTTATCAGACCGCATTGATCGTCGGCGCCGGCGAAGGCTTGAGCGCCTCGCTGGCGCGGCTGTTCGCCCGCGAGGGCCTGCGCGTGGCGCTCGCCGCGCGCAACGCCGACAAGCTCGCCGCGCTCAGCGCCGAAACCGGCGCCAAGGCCTATGCCTGCGACGCCACCGACGAGGCCGACGTCGCCAGGCTGTTCGACGTGGTCGACGCCGAGGTCGGCGTGCCGGACGTCGTGGTCTACAACGCCAGCGGCCGCGCCCGCGGCGCCTTCGTCGATCTCAAAGCCGCCGACGTCGCGCAATCGATCGCGGTCAGCGCATTCGGGGGCTTCCTGGTGGCGCAACAGGCGGCGCAGCGCATGCTGCCGAACCGCCACGGCGCGATCCTGTTCACCGGCGCCTCCGCCAGCGTCAAGGGCTACGCGCAGTCGGCGCCGTTCGCGATGGGCAAATTCGCGCTGCGTGGGCTGGCGCAATCGATGGCCCGCGAATTGTCGCCGCAGGGCCTTCACGTCGCGCACTTTGTCATCGACGGCGGCATCCGCAACGCCGCGCGCCCCGAGCGCAACGAGCCCGCCGATCGCCCGGATTCGATGCTCGATCCCGACGCCATCGCCTTCAGCTATTGGAACGTGCTGCAACAGCCGCGCAGCGCCTGGAGCTGGGAAATCGAGCTACGGCCCTGGGTGGAGAAGTTTTAGCGCATAGCGTCCGCGCGGAAACCCGCGCAGCAGCCTTGCAGCGGCGCCGGCACGATCAGCTTCTCGAACCGCACCTGCTTCCAGTCGCCCGGCGTGCGCCCAGCGGCGCAGCCTGTTTTGCGTGCCAGCGCGATCATCGCCTCGTTGGAACGCAGCGTATCGCCGAACAGCCGCAGCGCGCCGAACGCGGCCGCGCGGCCTTGCAGATTGCCGATCAGTGCGGTGCCGATGCCGCGGCGGTGCCAGCGATCGTCGACCGACAGCCCGAATTCGACGTGACCCGTCTGCGGCTCGAACGCGTAGCGGGCTTCGGCGACGATCGCCTCGCCGCCGTAGTCGGCGAGAGTGACCAGCAGCGAATAGCTGCCGTCCTCACCGGCATGAACGAACTTATCGAGCTGATGTTGCGGCAATTCAAGCGCCGCCCCCATCAGGCGATTGTAGCGCGAACGCGCCGACAGGCCGCGAAAATAAGCCTGCAGCGCCGCGGCGTCGCTCGGCATCGCAAACCGCACCGTCAGCACCTGCCCGCCCGGCAGACGCAACGCGTCGCCACCGTGCTCGAGAGGATCGAGCGCAAACATCGGCCTGTCGGCGCGCGGCACCACACTCACGCCCGCCAGAACGGCTTGTCGACCTCATAGGCCGCTTCGCTCCACGACAGCCCGATGTCGTGCAATTCGCGTTCGGTCATCCGGGCCAACTCGCGGCGATGCCGCTGTCGCTCGCCCCAGCTGTGCAACGCGTCGCCGATCAGCGCCAAGACCCTCAGCTCATGATGATTTGTCATCGAACGATCGGGGCATATGGACATTGCCGCCTCCTGAAATTAGTCTCCGCGACTAATATCGAGCCGCGGCAGGATTCCGACAAACGACACTTTGTCCCTTTTGACATGAGATAAGCTCATGAAAGCGGAGGCTCCGCGATTGACCGCTCGCCTGCCCTCGCTGAACGGTTTGCGCGCCTTCGAGGCGGCGGCGCGGCATCTCAGTTTCACCCATGCCGCCGCGGAATTGCACGTCACCCAGACCGCGATCAGTCACCAGATCCGCCGGCTCGAGGACGAACTCGGCATCCAGCTGTTCGTCCGGCAGAACCGCACGCTGGCGCTGACGCCGCAGGCGCGCGACTACCTGCCCGGCGTGCGCGCCGCGTTCAACGATCTGCGGCTCGCCACCGATCGCTTGCTGCGCAAGGATAGCGCCAGTGTGCTCACTATCAGCACGCTGGCGTCGCTGGCGGCGAAATGGCTGCTGCCGCGGCTGTCGGCGTTTCAGGAGGCGCATCCGACCATCGACGTGCGGATCACCACCTCGACCGCGCTGGTCGATTTCAAAAAGGGCGACGTCGACGCCGCGATCCGCTACGGCCGCGGCCAGTGGCCGGGCTTACGCGCCGACTGGCTGATGGCGGATCAATTGTTTCCGGTGTGCAGCCCGGCGCTGCTGCAAGGCAATAAGCCGCTGCACACGCCGCAGGACCTCACCGAGCACACCTTGCTGTATTCCAGCGGCGGCTATGACGACGACTGGCGGCTGTGGCTGACCGCCGCGGGGCTGCCGCCCGACATCTCAAAACAGCCCGGGCTGTCGTTCGATCTGATCTTCATGACGGTGCAGGCGGCGATCGACGGACTCGGCGTCGCCATCGGCCGCACCTCCTATGTCGAAGCCGACATCGCCAAGGGGCGCCTGGTGGTTCCGTTCAAGATCAAGCTGCCGGACGAATGGGGATTCTATCTGGTGTCGCCGCAGGCCAGCGCCGAGACGCCGAAACTGTCGGCGTTTCGGCAATGGCTGTTGGCTTCGATCCAAGGTTCGACCAAAACCTCGCCGCCGCCAGCCGAGGCGGCCGACGGTCTGGTTCGCCGGCGCCGCAAATAGCAAGGGCGGCAGCGCGCGGCTGCCGCCCTGCTTGATTGATCGCGTCGGGTCAGAGCTTGGAGAACAGCTCGTCGACGTAATCCCAGTTGATCAAATGATCGACGAAGGCCTTGAGATAATCCGGCCGCTTGTTGCGATAGTCGATGTAGTAGGAATGCTCCCAGACGTCGACGCCGAGCAGCGGCGTGGCGCCGTGCACCAGCGGATTCTCGCCGTTCGGGGTCTTGGTGATTTCCAGCTTGCCGTCCTTGCTGGCGGACAACCAAGCCCAGCCGGAGCCGAACTGGCCGACGCCGGCGGCGGCGAAATCGGTCTTGAATTTTTCCAGACCGCCGAGATCCTCGGTGATCTTCTTCTCCAATCGGCCGGGCAGCTTGTCGCCGCCGCCGTTCGGCTTCATCCATTTCCAGAATTCGATGTGGTTGTAGTGCTGCGCGGCGTTGTTGAACAGCGGCGCATTCTTGCCGAACGATCCCTTGACCACCTCTTCGAGCGGCTTGCCCTCGAATTCGGTGCCCTTCAGCAGGTTGTTTCCGTTGGTGACGTAGGCCTGGTGATGCTTGTCGTGATGGTATTCCAGTGTTTCTTTCGACATATACGGCGCGAGCGCGTCATAGGCATAAGGCAGGTCGGGCAGCGTAAAGGTCATGGGTTCATTCCACAGTAATGGGAGTCACGTCTTAACTGGAACCGTTATAAATGGTTCCGCTGCAAATCATAAGCATTTGTGCGCGAACATTCAAAGGCGCCGAGGCGACGTCGCGTCAACCGCAACGCGCATCGACACCGAACTCCACCACGGTACCGCTGACGCAGTCAGCACCGCTCATGCCGCATCGGCCACCGCGCCGTCGAGCGCATCGCGGCGCTGCGGCGGACGCACATTCATCAACATCTGGAACACGCCGGCGATCAGTCCGATCAGCACCGCGGCCTGCCACGCCGCGTCATAGCTGCCGAGCCGATCGTAAATCACGCCGCCGCCCCAGGCGCCGAGAAACGAGCCGGCCTGATGGCTGAGAAACGCGACGCCGGCCAGCGTCGCCATGAAGCGCAGCCCGAACAGCTGCGCCACCAAGCCGTTGACCAGCGGCACCACGCCGAGCCACAGTGAGCCCATCACCGCGGCGAACACCATGGTGGAGGCCGCCGAGGCCGGGAAATAGAAATAGGCACCAAGCGCCACCGAACGGATGATGTAGATCGCACCGAGCAGCATTTGCTTGGGGAAGCGGCCGCCGAGCCAGCCGCAGGCATAGGAGCCGATCACGTTGAACAGCCCGATGATGGCGAGCGCGGTGGCGCCGAGCGAGGGATCGAGCCCGCAAATATCCAGATAGTTCGGCAGATGCGTGGTGATGAACACCAATTGTAGCCCGCAGACGAAGAACGCCAGCGACATCACCACGAAGCCGGAATGGCCGAGCGCGGATTGCATCACATTGCCGAGCGACTGCTCGCTGTCGTCGGCCTTGTCGATGTCGATCTTGTCGGAGCGCCCGGCAAACCACGCAGACGGCAGCATCACCGCGGCGAGCCCGAGAAAGCCGATCAGCGCCATCTTCCAGCCGGACGTCGAGATCAGCGTCTGCGCCAACGGCGAGGCGATCACCAGCCCGAGCGAACCGACCGCCGACACCGCGCCCATCGCGACGCTGCGCTTGGCGGCCGACACCGTGCGCGAGGTCACCGTCATGGTGAGGCTGGAGGCGGTGCAGGACAACGCCAGACCGACGCAAAAGCCGGCGCCGAGCGTAAACACCAGCGCCGAGGTTGCCACCATCATCAACACCAGTCCGGCGGCATAGATCAGCACGCCGCCGAGCATCACGTAGCGGCTGCCGTAGCGATCGGCGAACATCCCGACGAAGGGTTGGGTGACGCCCCAGACCACGTTCTGCAGCGCGGTGGCGAGCGAGAAATCTGCCGAAGTGATGCCGATGTCGCGGATCACCTGGGGCTGCAACAGCCCGAAGCTCTGCCGCATGCCCATGGCGAGGCTGAGCAGGATGGCGGCGCCTGCCAGAATCGACCAGCGCTGCAATGGGCCGAGTTCGGCTGCCCTCATGTCATTTCCTCGCGACTAGAAATTTTTCCCACTGTGGCATCGGTTGGCAGGATTTACCATCCGCCGCAGCGGAATTGGCCGAATGCGTCCAGCGCAGGGATCGGCGCGGCGGGGCTGGCGCCGTCCGCGCATCTGACATAATATGTCGCTCATAATTTAATAAACGACCCGCCACGACCCTCCGGAGACGCATATGAGCCTGGACGTGCCGCTGGCCATTCCGTTGCAGGCGGCGCCCCGCAACGGGCTGCTGACCGCGCCGATCCTGCCGACGCTGCTGCGGCTGGCGATTCCGAATGCGATCGCGATGGTCGGCAGCGCGCTGGTCGCGGTCGCCGAGACCTCCTATATCGGCCGGCTCGGCCTGGCGCCGCTGGCGGCAATCGCGCTGGTGTTTCCATTCGCGATGCTGACGCAGATGATGTCGGCCGGCGCGATGGGCGGCGGCGTCTCCTCGGCGATCAGCCGCGCGCTCGGCGCCGGCGACCGCGACCGCGCGGCAGTGCTGGCGCTGCATGCGGCGATCATCGGCGGCTGCGGCGGGCTGTTGTCGACGCTGATCATGCTGGCGTTCGGCCGGCAATTCTACGCGCTGCTCGGCGGCGGCGGCGCCGTGCTCGAGGACGCCTGCGGCTATTCCAACGTGCTGTTTTCCGGCGCGATCTCGATCTGGATGGTCAACACGCTGGCCTCGGTGCTGCGCGGCACCGGCGACATGAAACTGCCGGCGATGACCATCCTCGCCGCCGCCGCGGTGCAGATCGCGGTCGGCGGCGCGCTCGGCCTCGGGCTGTTCGGCGCGCCGCGGCTCGGCATGCCGGGCGTCGCCTGCGGCCAATTGGTCGGCTTCTCGCTCGCGGCGCTGTTTTTGCTCTGGTACCTGATCAGCGGACGTGGACGGCTCAGCCTGCAATTTTCGTCGTTCACTTTTCAGCGCGCGATGTTCCTCGATATCCTGAAGGTCGGCGCGGTGTCGTGCTTGTCGCCGCTGCAGACCGTGCTGACGATATTGATCTTCACCAAGGTCCTCGCCGGTTTCGGCACCGAAGTGCTGGCCGGCTACGGCATCGGATCGCGGTTGGAATTCCTGCTGATCCCGATCGCGTTCTCATTCGGGGTCGCCTCGGTGCCGATGGTCGGCATGGCGATCGGCGCGCAGGATGTGGCGCGGGCGCGGCGCGTGGCTTGGACCGCGGGCACGGCCTCGGCGCTCAGCGTCGGCGCGGTCGGATGGCTGGTGGCGCTGTGGCCCTCGCTATGGGTGTCGCTGTTCACCAGCAATCCCGCCGTCACCGCCGCCGCCAGTTCCTACTTTGCCTGGGCCGGTCCGGCGTTCTGCTGCTTCGGCCTCGGGCTCTGCCTGTATTTCTCCTCGCAGGGCGCCGCGAAAGTCGGCGGGCCGGTGCTGGCCTCGACGCTGCGACTGCTGATGGTCGGCATCGGCGGCTGGTGGCTGAGCGCGATCGCAGCTCCAGCGTGGACGCTGTTCGCGCTGGTCGCGGGCGCGATGGGGGTGTTTGGACTGAGCACCGCGGCCGCGGTGCGATTCACCCGCTGGGGCGATTGAAATCGGTTGCAGAAACGCCGGGCGACAACGTCGACAGGCCGGCAAGGCCGGCTGTCAGCGTAAGTTGATCGGCGACCCCTCCAACGCCATTTGCGCGACTCTGGTTTTTTGCTATCCCCCACCCTCCCCCTTTGCAGATGCGAACAGGGGCCACGGCGCGATGATCGCGCATTCCCTTTTGATGGCCGGCGCGGGTTAGCCGAGAGTTGCTTTGGAGGCATTGTTATGATGGGTCGATTTGGATTCGTTGCGGTTCTGTTGAGCACGCTGGCCGCCGCACCGAACGCCGATGCCCAGACCGCCGGCGCGCCCACCGGCGTATGGTTGACCCAGGCCGGCGACGCCAAGGTGAAGGTTGCCAAATGCGGCGCGGCGTTGTGCGGCACCGTGGTCTGGCTGAAGGATCCGATCGACCGGGCGACCGGCAAGCCCGCGATCGATGACAAGAATCCGGACCCGGCGCGGGCCGCGCGCCCGGTGATCGGACTGCAGATTTTCGGCGACATGCGGCCGGCGGCGCCGGGCAAATGGTCCGGCCATATTTACAATGCCGACGACGGCAAGACCTATGAAAGCAGCCTCTCGGCGACGGGGCCTGACTCGCTGAAGGTCGAAGGCTGCGTCGGCGCGCTGTGCGGCGGCGAGGCCTGGAGCCGGGTCGGAAAATAGCCGCGGCGCTGCAGGCGCGCGGGTCAGCCTTTAGCGCAGAGACCGAACGCGGCCGTGAGGCTGCCGCGGACGCAGCGCGTCATGGTGATGTCGGCATACAGGCCGTAGGCGAAAACGGCGAGCGCGAGCAGCAACATCGCACCGAGCGACTTCAACGGCGTGTCCTTTCAGGTGGAATCGATCGCGCCATTATAGCGTTTTCGAGCGAAGTGGATGCCGCTTCGCGCGAAGAAAACGCGTGAAAATAAAAATCACAAGAGTTCCGTTTCTGATCCTATCAGAACCGGAATAACTTTCGATCAGAGACGGCGCCGTCGGAGCAACTCCGGCGGCGGCGACTGCACGAGAATTTCGCCTTTGGCGTCGTCGATCAGGTCGATGCGATAGGTTTCGATCGCCGTCGCCCCGCGCATCCGCGAAACCTGCGCGACGGTTTCCACAGCGCCAAACGCGTCGAGCAGCGTTTGCTGAGAGCCTTTGGAATCGACGAACAACAGCCGGCCGCTCAGCGCGGCGGCGTCGGGCTCGACGGCGTTGACCCAGCGAATCCGGTCGAAGCGTTGCGCCACGCAACTGCCCGGCGGCAGATAAAACGCCAGCCAGCTCGTGGTTCCGTAGTCCGGCGCAAGGATGCAGCGGGCGCCAACCCGAATACGAATGGCTTCGATCTGCCGCGCCACATCGCGAAAGCCGATGCCGACCAGCCGCGCGGCCTCCTCCTTGCGATAGCCGCTGAGCAGGCCAGTATGAATCTGCAGCACGATCAGCGCCACCATCGCCACGCTGCCCGGCACCGCCCAGCGCCCGAGGAAATCCACCACGCGCTGCCAGCGCGGCCGCCACGTCGTCCGCTCCGCCGCCACCGCCGCGGCAATCGCCATCGCCGGATAGATCTGACAGAGCCAGTCGGGATGCACCTCCTCATGCAAGGCGTGCACGACGAAATAAGCCACCACGACTCCCACCGTGGCCTGCAACAACGCCGCCGCGCCGCGCAGGGAGCCGCCAACGCCGCGCAGTGCCAAGAGCCCGCTGCAGCCGAGGATCGCCACCGCCGGCGTCATCACCAGGAATTGACCACCCAGCATGCCCAGCAGGAAGCCTGGGCGGAAGTCGACGGCACCGACGCGGCCGAATTGCTTGAGGAATGAAACCCATTCGTGCTGTGCGTTCCACAGCAGCGTCGGCGCAAACAGCGCCAGCGCCAACAGGCCTCCCAGATAGAGCCAGGGCGACCACAGCCAGCGCCGCAAATCGGCCACCACGATCAGCCAGATCAGGATGCTGGGGCCGAAGAACAACGCATTGTATTTCGACAGCAGCGCCGCGCCGACCGCGGCGCCGACCGCAAGCCACCACGGCCCGCGCCCGGTCTGCAGCAATTTCGCCAGCGACCACAACACCAGGCTCGACGCCAGCATCAGCGGCACGTCCGGCGTGGCGGTGATGGTGCCGAGCCAGGCCATCATCGTGGCGTTGAACAGCAGCGCCGCGGTGGCGCCGACGCGCGCCGAACCAAACAGCATCGCGCCGCTGCGATACACCGCCCAGCTCGTCGGCAGCGCCAACAGCACCGAGACCAGGCGCACGCCGAATTCGGTGTCGCCGGCGATCAGCGTGCTGAGCCGGATCATCAGCGCCACCATCGGCGGATGATCGTAGTAGCCGCCCGCCAGATTTTTCGACCAGGTCCAGTAATAGGCTTCGTCGAAGGTCAAGGGCGTGGTCGCGGCCACGACCAGGCGCAGCAGCACCAGAATCACAATGATCAGGGCGGCGCGGCGCACCGCGCGCCGATCCGCGTTGTGCGGCTGG
This sequence comes from Rhodopseudomonas sp., assembly GCF_036404135.1. Lineage (GTDB taxonomy): Bacteria > Pseudomonadota > Alphaproteobacteria > Rhizobiales > Xanthobacteraceae > Rhodopseudomonas_A. The sequence continues at coordinate 15,107 of NZ_DASWPE010000075.1, forward strand.
TTCAGCCGCTGCACCGGCAATTCGAAACGCAAACATCCTCCAAATATTGTGGTTGGTCACACCGCGACGTCGTGCTTTATGCGCAATCGCGTGCCGAACGGCTATCGGAATTTCATCCGGTCGGCGAATCGAAGGAACGCGGCATCTGGCCTATCAGCGCCGTGCCGCCCGCGTATGACGAATCATGTCGATGCATAGACTGAACTGGTTGGACGGCGGACAACAGCACAGCTCCGCCACGGCGGCGCGCGCGGTCGCGGCCGGGTGGGTTGCTTGTTCGGCTCGCGCCGGGTCCGCCGCCACCGTGTCGCCACTAACCGAGCGCGGCGGCCAGCCGATCGCGCGCGGCATCGTCGGGCGGCAGACCGAACCGCAACAGGTCATCGGCCCAATCGAAGCTGCGGCACCAGATCTGCTGGCGCGCCAGCGCGGCGTGGATCCGCAGCGCATCGCGATGCCGGGTCAAACGATACAGCGTGGTGCCGCCGGCGAGCATCAGCCCGGCGGCGTGCAGGATCACGTCGAGCTTTGCCGCCTGCTGCGTCAAGGCCGCGCGCGTCGCCTCGGCCCAGGCCTGATCGCGCAGCGCTGCGGCGCCGATCCGCTGCGCTGGGCCGGAGCAACTCCATGGCCCGATCGCGGTGCTGATCCGATCGGCGATCGCCGGCGCGGCAACGGCGAAGCCGAGCCGCAATCCACCGAGGCCGTAGAACTTGCCGAACGAACGCAGGATCACGATCGGCAAATCCGCGCACAGCGCTACCGCGCTGATCGCCGGCGCGACGTCGGCAAAGGCTTCGTCGATCACCAGCCAGCCGCCGCGCGCCTGCAGCGTCGCCGCCGCCGCGGCGAGCCCTGCGCAATCGACGATGCGGCCGTCGGGATTGTTCGGGTTGACGATCACCGCATGGCGCACCTCGCGCGGCAACTCGCAAAGCTGATCGATCGCGATCACCTCGCGGCCGGCGTTGCGCCAGGCCGCGGCGTGCTCGGAGTAAGTGGGGCCGACGATGGCGACCGCGCCGGGCGCCGCAAGATAGGGCAGCCACTGGATCAGCGACTGCGTACCGGCGGCGGCGACGATCGATGTCTCGGCCGGCACCGCGTAGGCCGCGCGCGCGGCCTCAAGCAGCGCGGCCTCATCGGCGCGCGACGGCAATCGCTGCCAGGCATCGTCGGCAACGGGCGTGATCGGCCACGGCCACGGGTTGATGCCGGTGGACAGATCGAGCCATTGCCACGCGCCGCCATGGCGCGCCATCGCTTCAGTCAAATCGCCGCCGTGTTTCATCACTACGTCCTGATATCATTCGTGGCCGGGCGCAAACGCCTGGCGCGCATTCGCGCGGGGGGAGCAACCCGATGCTGATCTGCCAAGACACCCTGCTGATCGTGGTTGCGGCGCTGGTCTTCGACGCGCTGATCGGCGATCCGGATTGGCTGTGGCGCAGGGCTGCGCATCCGGTGGTTTGGATCGGCGCGCTGATCGGGTTTCTCGACCGCGCGCTCAATCGCGACCAATGGTCGCCGGCTTTGCGCAAATCCGCCGGCGTTGTCGCGGTGATCGTGCTGCTGACGGTCGCCGTCGGAACCGGATTTCTGCTGCAGAAAATCTTGTGGCAAACCTGGGGCAGCGTTGTCGTGGAGGGATTGCTCGCCTCGGTGCTGATCGCGCAGCGCAGTCTGTATCAGCACACCGCCCGGGTCCGCGCCGGCTTCGCCGAGGGCGGCCTCGCGGCGGCGCGGCGCGCGGTGGCGATGATCGTCGGCCGCGATCCGGAGCAACTCGACGAGGCTGGGGTGGCGCGCGCCGCGATCGAATCCTGCGCCGAGAATTTTTCCGACGGCGTGGTAGCGCCGGTGTTCTGGCTGGCCCTGCTCGGCCTGCCGGGACTGATCGCCTACAAGGCGATCAACACCGCGGACTCGATGATCGGCCATCGCAGTGCGCGCTACAATTCGTTCGGCTGGGCGGCGGCACGGCTCGACGATCTGCTCAATCTGGTGCCGGCGCGGCTCGCCGGCGCGCTGATCGCGCTGGCCGCGCCGCTCGCCGGTGGATCGATCCGCACCGCGTTCAAAGTGATGCGGCGCGACGCGCCAAAGCATCGCTCGCCCAATGCCGGCTGGCCGGAGGCGGCGATGGCCGGCGCGCTCGGCGTGGCGCTGGCCGGGCCGCGGCGCTACGCCGAAGGCCTGGTCGAGGATCCCTATCTCAATGCGGAGGCGCCCAATCATGCTACGCCCGACGATATCGGCGGCGCGCTGACGCTGATGGCGGCGGCCTGCGGCTTCGAAGCCGTGCTTTACGCGGCGCTGGCATTGCTGCTCTGACGGCTGCGCGCGGTCTTGAGGATCGACTCGATATCAAGATGCGCTTCGAGATGATCGGCCAGCGCGTCGAGCGCGCGCTCGATCTGGGACTCGTAGGCCAATGTCGAGGCGATGCCGAGCCGCGCCAGCCAGGCCTTGCGGAACGCGTCGCCGCTGAACAGCCCGTGCACATAGGTGCCTTGCACCCGGCCGTCGCGCGACGCCGCACCATCCGGCCGGCCGTCGATGCTGACGAACGGCCTTGCGCAATCGGCGCCGTCGCTGCGGCCAAGGTGAATCTCGTAGCCTTCGATCGCAGCGCCGCTGTCGCAATGCAGCCCGTTGACCAGCGTCGTCGACTTGTCGCCGGTCATCGTCGTGCTGATATCGAGCAGACCCAACCCCGGCACCGTGCCCGCAGGGCCGTCGACGCCATCGGGATCGGCAATGCTCCGGCCGAGCATCTGATAGCCGCCGCACAGTCCCAGCACGTGGCCGCCGCGGCGCAGATGCGCTTGAATGTCGATGTCCCAGCCCTGCGCGCGCAGAAACGCCAGATCGCCGAGCGTCGACTTGCTGCCAGGCAGGATCACCACGTCGGCATTGCCGGGGATCGGCTGACCGGGCGAAACGAACACAAGTTTCACGCCGGGCTCCTGGCCCAACGGATCGAGGTCGTCGAAATTGGCGATCCGCGCCAGCACCGGCACCGCGATGATCCGCGTCGCGGTCGATTCATGCACGCGGTTCAGATCGACGGCGTCCTCCGCCGGCAGCAACGCCGCCTGCGGCAGCCATGGCACCACGCCGAGCGACGGCCAGCCGGTTAGTTGCGTGATCGCGGTCAGCCCCTGGTCGAACAATCGCGGGTCGCCGCGAAACTTGTTGATGATGAAGCCGTGGATGCGCGCGCGCTCGTCCGGCGGCAGCACCAGATGGGTGCCGGCGAGGCTGGCGATCACGCCGCCGCGGTCGATGTCGCCGGCGAGCAGCACCGGCACGTTGGCGGCTTCGGCAAAGCCCATATTGGCGATGTCGCCGACGCGCAAATTGATCTCGGCGGGACTGCCGGCGCCTTCCACCAGCACGATGTCGGCGTCGCGCGCCAGCCGCGCGAAGCTGTCGAGCACGAAGGGCAGCAGCGCCGCCTTCTTGTCGAGATAGTTCTTGGCGCCGAGCACGCCCCAGCGTTGGCCCTGCACGATGATCTGCGCGCCGGTGTCGGTCTGCGGCTTCAGCAGCACCGGGTTCATGTGCACACTCGGCGGCAACCGCGCGGCGCGGGCCTGCACCGCTTGCGCCCGGCCGATCTCGCCGCCGTCGACCGCCACCGCGGCGTTGTTCGACATGTTCTGCGACTTGAACGGCGCCACCTTCAGGCCGCGGCGCACCAGCGCGCGGGCCAGCCCTGCGACCAGCGTCGACTTGCCGGCGTTGGAGCCGGTGGCCTGGATCATCAGCGCGGGGGTGGTCATCGGGCGGCTCCGAGGAGGTTTCGGTCAGCAATTAGTAACAGCTGTGCAACGTGTCGTCCCTGCGCACGCAGGGACCCATCACCCCTGGCGTCGAACAGGGAGGCCCGGCCTTCGCCACACCGCCAAAACGCGAGTCCGCGCCGTATGGGTCCCTGCGTGCGCAGGGACGACGCGTTGAAATGTGAGGGCCACATCGCGCTAAAATTCCACGCCCTTCTGGGCTTTGACGCCGGCGCGGAACGGATGCTTGACCAGCGTCATCTCCGTCACCAGATCGGCCAGCTCGATCAGTTCCGGCTTGGCGTTGCGGCCGGTGATGACGACGTGCTTGTCGGCCGGCTTCTCGTCGCGCAGGAAGGTCAGCACCTCGTCGAGCGGCAGGTAGTCGTAGCGCAGCACGATGTTGAGCTCGTCGAGCAGCACCATGCGGTGACGATCGTCGCGGATCAGCTCCTTGGCGCGTTGCCAGCCGGCGGTGGCGGCGGCGATGTCACGGGCGCGGTCCTGGGTCTCCCAGGTGAAGCCCTCGCCCATGATGTGCAGCGTCACCAGTTCGGGAAATTTCGCCAGCAGCTTCGCTTCGCCGGTGTCCCATTTCTGCGACTTGGTGAACTGCACCACGCCGACCGGCATGCCGTGGCCGATATGGCGGAACACCATGCCGAGCGCGGCCGAGGTCTTGCCCTTGCCGGTGCCGGTGTGGACGATCAACAGCCCCTTCTCGCCGGTCTTGCCGGCCATGATCTTGTCGCGCGCGGCCTTGTGCTTCTTGGCCTTCTCGGCGTGGCGCAGATTGTCCTCGTCGTCACTGCTTGGCGTGGTCATGCGGTCGGCTCTCCTGCGGTTGAGCGTTTGAGCCACAGCGGCAATCCTGCGGCGATGAAAACGACATTGGGAACGGCGGCGGCGACGATCTGGTTGAGCCGGCCCTGGGCGTCGCGAAACTCGCGCCCCAGCGCGGTTTCCGGCACCAGGCCAAGCCCGACCTCGTTCGACACCAGCACCACCGGATGCGAGGCCTGGCGCAGATACCCGGCGAGCGCGCGCGAGGCAGCGGCAAAGTCGCCGCCGGCATACATCAGATTGGCGAGCCACAGCGTCAGGCAATCCACCAGCACGGCGCGGCCGCTGCCGGCTTCGCGCGACAGCGTCTCGACCAGCGCCAGCGGCTCCTCGATGGTGCGCCAGCCGTCGCCGCGTTGTTCACGATGATGTGCGATCCGCGTCACCATCTCAGCGTCGCCGCCGGCGGTCGCGGTGGCGAGATAGATTCGCGCCAGCCCGCTGTCGACGATCAGTTGCTCGGCGAAGCGCGATTTGCCGGAGCGCGCGCCGCCCAGCACCAGCGTCGGGCGCAGTACCGGCGCGGTCACGCCGCCATTGTCGAGCGAGCGGTCGTCCAAGGAACGGTCATCACCGGCGTCGCGATCCATTGCGGGCTCACAGCATGGCCTTGCGGCCGCGAGCTTTGTTGGATCGCGTGCGATGGCGATGGCCAGCGCGTTCGCTCCCGCCCGGTGCACCCCGCCCCGACCACGCCTTCAAAGCACTCTCAGCGATGGCAGGTCTCCTGGCTCGCGGGTCAAAGCCCCTCGCCGCCTTCCCAGGAACATCCCAGTGGCCTCGGCGCGGGCTCGTCGCTCACAGTTGCGGGGGCAGCGCCGGGTTTGATCGCTCGCACCGGCTTCCCTTTTCACCTTCCACGTGGAAGGACCATCGTGGGCAACGCTAGCGCGGCGCGGCGGCCGTGGTCAACCACGCACAGGTGGTGTTGACCGCAGCCCCGCGTTGCGTCAGTTACGCGCCTTGCACGAAGGGGATATCATGTCGACCAGCATTCCAGCCGCCTGGCAGCCGCCCGGCATCACGCCAATCGATCCGCAGGCAGAAGCCGCGATCCGCGCAAGGATCGACGGCAAGGCCAAGCCGCTCGGCTCGCTCGGGCAGATCGAGCAGCTTTCGGTGCAGCTCGGCCAGATCCGGCATCCCGGCGAGCCGCGCGGCGACAACGCGGTGCTCCTGGTGTTCGCCGGCGATCACGGCCTCACCGAAGAAGGCGTCTCGCAATTTCCCGCCGCGGTGACGGTGGCGATGGTGATGACCTATCTGGCCGGCCGCGCCTGCGCCAACGCCTTTGCCGCGGCGACCAATGTCGAGATTCGGGTGGTCGATGCCGGCGTCGCCGCCGAGCTGCCGAAGCATGCCGGACTGATCGACGCCAAGATCCGGATGGGCACCGCCAACGCCGCACGCGAACCGGCGATGACGCGGCAGCAGGCGATCGACGCGCTCGAGCGCGGCTGTCAGCTGGCGATCGCCGAGATCCGCGACGGCGCCGACATTCTCGCGCTCGGCGAAATGGGCATCGGCAACACCGCCTCCTCGTCTTTGCTGCTGCACCGGCTGGCGCCGGCGCCGCTCGACGACTGCATCGGCGTCGGCGCCGGACAGGACAGCGTCGGCATGGCGAAGAAGCGCGCCGCGATCGAAACCGCAGCAGCGCGCAGCGACGCCACCGCGCCGCTCGACGTGCTGGCCGAATTCGGCGGGCTGGAAATCGCGATGATGGCCGGCGCCATTCTCGGCGCCGCCTCGCAGCGTCGCCCGGTGATCGTCGACGGCTTCATCTCCACGGTGGCGGCGTTGCTGGCGGTGCGGCTGGAACCGGCGGCGCGCGGCTATTGCGTGTTCGCGCATCGCTCTGCCGAGCGCGGCCACGACCTCGCGCTCGCAGCGTTGCAGGCCAAGCCGCTGCTCGACCTCGGGCTACGGCTCGGCGAAGGCACCGGCGCCATCCTCGCGGTGCCGCTGCTGCGCGCCGGGGCGCGGCTTTTGACCGACGTCGCCAGTCTCAGCGACGTGCTCGAGGGCAAGCTGTAGCAAGGGGCGCAAGCTCGCCGGCGGCGTTGCGGCGAATCGCCGGCGGCGCATGCCGCCCGTGGCTCACAGCCGGCTGGGGGAGAACGGGGACTGCCGCGAAATCCGATCGGTCGCCGGGGGTCTTTTGCATGCGGAATGTGCAATCGGAACCCGGCCGGCGCCGTCAGCAACATGATACCGCAAGACATCGCAGCGACTGGCGTCGTTGCGGGCAGTGTCGCCGGCTTACGTCAGCGGGGCGTGACGGCGTTGACAGCCCGGCTGCCGCGTGACTAACAAAGGTCAAGACTGGGCCGGTTCGGACGCGCGGGTTCTGTTTCGCCGCATCGTTCGAATGAGGTTTTGAACCTAAATCGTTCTGGAATATCGGTTTGCTCCCGAAACCCAGGTCGCGTCGCGGCTTCGGTCAAGATGCGAATCCCGGCTTCGTCACACCAGGTCCCGGCTCGGCTGCGAGCGGCCTGCCGACGCGCTGACTGTGGAGACACAAGGTGACGCAATTCGACACCGGCCCGCTGACCGAGCCAGAACTCGCCCCGACGCCGCCGGATTTCGATTCCCAGTTCATGGCGAAGCTGGTGCAACTGATCGAATGGCGGCGCGACGTGCGCCGCTTCCGCCGCGACGCCATCGAGCCGGATCTGATCGAGCGGCTGCTGGATCTGGCGCAGATGGCGCCTTCGGTCGGCAACAGCCAGCCCTGGCGCTGGGTCAGCGTCGACAGCCCGCAGATGCGGGAAAAGATCCACCAGAACTTCGTCGCCGCCAACGCCGAGGCGCAGGCCGGCTACCAGGGCGAGCGCGCCAGTCTCTACGCCCGGCTCAAGCTGGAAGGCATCGACGTCGCGCCGCGGCAATTCGCGGTGTTCTGCGATCGCGGCACCGCGCAAGGCGCCGGCGTCGGATGCCAGACCATGCCGGAGATGCTGGACTATTCGGTCGCGGTGATGATCGAGACGTTCTGGCTGCTGGCCCGCGCCGAAGGGCTCGGCGTCGGCTGGGTCTCGATCCTCGATCCGGAGCAGGCCAAGGCCGACCTCCAGGTGCCGGAGCGCTGGAAGCTGATCGCCTATCTGTGCGTCGGCTGGCCGGTCGAAGAACATCCGGTGCCGGAACTGGTGCGTTTCGGCTGGCAGGACCGCACCCAGGCCGGCCGCTTCGTCACCTCGCGCTGAGCGCGACTTCCTCACCTGGCGCTGCGCGCGGCTTCCTCATCCTCGCGCTGCGCGCGAGCAGAAGGCGCCCGCCGCCGGGCGCGGCCCCACCCGGCCAGGGACCGGATGGGCAGTTGAGACCCGGCCGAATTACACCGAGTCCTTGGCGGCCTTGACCGGGCGGGCGCGGACGATCTTGCGGGCCGGCTTGGCCTTGAACACCATCGGTTCGCCGTTGAACGGATTGGTGCCTTTGCGGGCCTTGGTGGCCGGCTTCTTGATCACCACGAATTTGGCAAAGCCCGGCACCAGGAACACGCCGTTCTTCTTCAGCTCCTTGTAGCCGATTTCGGTCATCGCCTCGAGCACGCCCTTGACGTCCTTCTTGGCCAGCTCGCTCTGGGTGGCGATCTTTTCGATTAGCTGCGATTTCGTCATCTGCGTCGCCATTTTGTCTCCTTGCTGGCTGATTCGGTGCGGCCACAATATTGGGAAAAGCCTTGAGAAGCGACCGTTTGCAGCGGTTTTTAAAGGGTTCTCCGCGGCTTTCGCCGCGCCCTTCGCGGCCGCGAATCGCGCGCGCAGCAGCCATTCAGGCCGCGCGCTGCCCAACGCCGCCGCGGCTTTGCTAGAATGGCTAAAAGACGAAGCGGGACACAGCCATGAACACGCGCGCGGCCAAACTCGATTTTCCGGTGTCGCAAGTGCGCCGCTATCTGGAGCCCGGCCCGATCGTGCTGGTGTCCTCGGCGCGCGGCGCCGAGCGCAACATCATGACGATGGGCTGGCACACCGTGATGGAGTTCACGCCGTCGCTGATCGGCTGCATGATCTCGGCCGGCAATCATTCATTCGGGCTGATCCGCGACGCCGGCGAATGCGTCATCAACCTGCCGACCACGGCGCTGACCGACACCGTGGTCGGGATCGGCAATACCAGCGGCGCGCAAATCGACAAATTCGAACATTTCGGACTGACGCCGCTGCCGGCCACGCGGGTCAAGGCGCCGCTGATCGCCGAGTGCCACGCCCATTTCGAATGCCGGCTTGCCGACGACGCCCTGGTCGACAAGTACAACTTCTTCATCTTCGAGGTGGTGAAGGCGCATGTCGCGGCCTCGCCGAAGCAGCCGCAGACGCTGCACTACCAAGGCGACGGCGTGTTCATGGTGGCCGGCAAGATCATCAGCCGGCGCAAGCTATTCCGCCCCGGCATGCTGTAGCCCAAATTCATCGCGCCGATTGCAAAAAAAACAGGCCTCTCAAGCGGCGCTCGGCGTTGTATACGATCAGATACGACGCCAGCGATGGCCGCCACAGATAGGATTGCGACGAAATGTCAAACCCGCCCAGCGACCGCACCCGGGTCAAGCGCTACCACTGGCTCGCCAATTACGACCACGCGACCGTCGCAGCGATCCTCGACGCGATCCCCCATTGCAGCATCGGCTACGTAGTCGATGGCAAGCCGTTCGTCACCCCGACCATGCATTGGCGCGAAGGCGACCGGGTGTATTGGCACGGTTCGGCGGCCAGCCGGATGATCACCGCGATCGAAGGCGCCGAGGTCTGCCTCACCGCCAGCATCGTCGACGGGCTGGTGATGGCGCGCTCGGCCTACAACTTCAACATCAACCACCGCTCGGTGATGGTGTTCGGCCGGCCCGAAAAGGTCATCGATCCGGCGGAAAAGGAAGCCCATCTGCGCACCTTCGTGAACCGGCTGATCCCCGGGCAATGGGAACGGCTGCGGCCGATGCTGCCGAAGGAATTGAAGGCCACCACGGTGCTGTCGATGCCGTTCGACGAGGCCTCGGCGAAGATCCGCACCGGCCATCCCGAAGACGAGGCCGACGATTACGCGTTCCCGGTGTGGGCCGGGGTGATCCCGATCCGCCAGCAGGTGCTCGATCCGGTGGCCGATCCGCGCAACCTGCCCGACGTCAAGCTGCCGCCGGAGGCGCTGGCGTTTCATTTTTGAGGGCGCGCGGGCGTTTCGCGGCGCGGGCGCGGACGTTTCGCGGCGCGTGACGCTGTCCAATTATCACGCGGTCATTCCGGGGCGCGAGAGAGATAGCGCGAGCGAACCCGGAATCTCGCCACAAGGTCAGACGCTTTCGCCAGCAGCGAGATTCCGGGTTCGCGTGCCGCTGCCGCGGCCCGCGCCCCGGAATGACGGCTTGGTTTGGGTCGCCGCTCAAACGACAAACCTCGTGGATCGACGCGGCGAGAAAATCACGCGGGCAGCGCCGGCCAGTGCAGCCGGCCGTTGGCATCGCGCGCGGTGAATGGCGGCCAGCCGCGGCCCGCCCATGCCGCCGGCCGCCCAATATAGATGAAGGCCTCGGTGACGCCATCGCCGAACGCGATCGCCACGGTCTTGCGGTCGTACAACACGCCGGCCGATTCAAGTTTGTCGAGTTCGACCAGCGTGGCGTCGTCGACCTCGAACAATTCGCCACTGACCGGCAACAGCCCGCCGCCCTGCTCGAACAGCACCGGATAGTCTCCGGCGATCATCCGGTAGTGCGGCACGCTGCTGGCAAGGCCGAGAAATCGCGCGCCGGCCATCAGATGATGGTTCTTCAGGCCCCGCTTCAACGTGCCATAGGCAAACACCCGATGCATGCGATCCTCGCTGCCGGCCGACGCGACGCGGATCGATTGACCCGCACAGCTCTGCTACCAAGCCAGCGCCAGCACCGCCGTCAAGATGCCGATCCGCGCGGCCGCCGCATCGCGGTCATGCATCATCGCCAGGACCGCGGCTCGGCAAGCGCCTCGCCCTCACCCCGCCGGCAGCGTCAGCGTGAACACCGCGCCGCCGCCGGGGCGATTGGCGGCGGCGAGCGCGCCGCCATATTCGCGGGCGATGCCGTAGCTGATCCACAGCCCGAGCCCGGTGCCCTCGCCGACCGGCTTGGTGGTGAAGAACGGCTCGAAGATCTTGTCGATCAGCCCTTCGGCGAAGCCCGGACCGTTGTCGGCGATCGCGATCACCGCCTCGGGGCCGCGACGTCGCGCCGAAATCTCGATCAGCGGCGCTTGCGCGCCGCGGCTGGCGTCGAGTGCGTTGTCGACCAGATTGACGATGATCTGGTGAAACTGGCCTTCATTGCCGACCACCGACAGATCCTTCTCGATCTCGACCACGATCTCGGCGCGGCCGGCCTTGGCGCGCGACGCCCAGCGCGCCGCGGTGCGGATTACCCGCTCGATATCGACCCGCTGCGCCTCGCCGGCCTTGAGGAACGACAGCCGGCGCAGGTTCTTGACGATGTCGGAGACCCGCTGCGCGCCTTCCAGCGTGCCCTCGATCAAGGAGCCGCTGTCGTCCAATAGCGCGTCGATCCGCAAATGATGGCGCAGCGCCTCGATCTCCGCGGCATCGGCGCCGCCATGGATCGCGCCGAGGTAAGTGCCGAGCCGCTGCCGATAGCGCTCCAGCGTGTGGATGTTGCCGTAGACGAAGCTGATCGGATTGTTCAATTCGTGCGCGACGCCGGCGACCAGCCGGCCGAGGCTCGCCATCTTCTCCTGCTCGACCAGTTGGCGCTGCGCGCGCTGCAACTCGCTGTGCGCGGCGTGCAGCGCCTCATAGGCGCGGCGCAACTCGCCGATCGGCCGGCCGGTCAGCACGGTGCCGACCCGGGCGCCGGAGGGATCGTAGCGCGTCGCGCCGTTGACGGCGTAAAGATCGGAGACGCCGGTCGCGGTGACGAAACGGATCTCGAAGGTCACGGCGTCCGACGACAGCCCAGCCTTCAACAGCGCGTCGACGCGCAGCCGATCGGGCGCGTCGATCAGGTCTACCAGCGGCCGCCCGGTCAGCGCCGCGGCCGGACGTCCGAGCAGATGCACCGCCGCCGGATTGACCTGCAAAATGCTGCCGTCGCGGCCGCAGGCGATCAGGATGTCGGACACCGATTCGATGACGCTGGAGATGAAGGCCTGGGCCTCTTCCAGCGCGGCGTTCTTCTGCTCGAGGTCGGTCTCGTAGCGCAGCAGGTCGGCGTAGACCTCGTCCATCTTGCGGATCACTTCGATCCACACCGCCTCGCGCTCGCCGTCGAGCCCGGGCGGCGCGCGGCTGCCAGCTTTGGCGATCAAGCCATCGGTGCCGACGCCCTCAATCGCCATCGACCAGCCCCTTGTGGATGTCGTAGCGCGCCAGCTTGTTGCGCAAACCCACCCGCGACAGCCCGAGTTCGCCGGCTACCCGGCTGATATTGCCGCCGTGGCGCTGCAGCGCGTCGGCGATCATCGCGCGCTCCAGCGCCTCGACGCGCGCTTTCAGCGTCGCCGCCGCGCCGTGCCCGGCGCCGGGCTGCTCGACCGCATGGCCGTTGCGCACCCGGCTCGACAGATCCTTGCTCTGCAGCCGGCCGTCATCGGCCAGCACCACCATGCGCTGGATCTCGTTCTGCAACTCCCGCACATTGCCCGGCCAATCGTGCCGCTGCATGGCGATCAGCGTGTCGCGGGCGATCCCCGCCACGGCGCGGCCGTAGGACGCGTTGACGTCGGCCAACACCTTGGCGGCGATCAAGGGAATATCCATCGGCCGCTCGCGCAGCGCCGGCATGTGCAGCGGAAACGCCGCCAGCCGATAATACAGATCGCGCCGGAACCGGCCGGCGCGGACCTCGGCCTCGAGATCGCGATTGGTAGCGGCGACGACACGGACGTCGACCTTGCGCACCCGCTGTGCGCCGAGCGGGCGGATCTCGCTCTCCTGCAGCACCCGTAACAGCTTGACCTGGAACGCCGGCGAGGTCTCGCCGATCTCGTCGAGAAAGATGGTGCCGCCGTCGGCGACTTCGAACAGCCCGATGCGATCCTGATAGGCGCCGGTGAAGGCGCCCTTCTTGCAGCCAAACAATTCGCTTTCCAGCAACTGATCCGGCAGCGCGCCGCAATTCTCCACCACGAAGGCCTTGCCGGCGCGGCCGGAGCCGTAATGGATGGCGCGCGCCAGCAATTCCTTGCCGGTGCCGGATTCGCCGGTGATCAGCACCGAGATGTCGTAGTCCGCGGCGCGGCGGCCGAGCTCGATGACGCCGTGCAACGGACTGTCCGGGGCGTGCACGATGCGGTCGAAATCATAGAGCTGCCGCGCCGCGCCGCGCTTTTCGGTGACCACCCGGGTGACCCGCTCCGGCGTCAGCTTCATGTCGACCGCGGCGGTCTCGGTCTCCTGCTGCAGCCGGAACAGTTCGACCGCGCCGCGCACGGTGTCGAGCAGCCGGTCCGGATGCCAGGGCTTGGCGACGTATTGATAGATCCCGGCCTCGTTGATGCCGGCGATGATGTCCTCGGAGTCCGAATAGCCGGAGATGATCATCCGCACCGGGTCCGGCCAAGTGCTACGCACGTGCTTGAGGAATTCGACACCGGTCTCGTCCTGCATGCGCTGGTCGCACAGAATGGCGTGGACGATCTCGCTTTCCAGGCAGCGCCGCGCCTCGGCGGCGTCCTTGGCGCAGATCACCTCGAACTCGTCGCTCAGCACCCGGCGCAGCGATTCCAGCGACCGCACCTCGTCGTCGACCACCAGCACCGTGGCCTGCCCGCTCATCGCTCGCCCGCGATGACGATCCGCCCGGCCTTCGCTCGCAATAGCATCCATCACGCCCTCAACAGATCCGTGGCAATTGATCGCCCGAAAGCCAATCGACGATGCGGCCGCCGCCGAACGCCGTCGTCATCTGCACAAAACGCTGCTCGTCGGCGACCACCTCGCCGATGATGGTAGCCTCGCGCCCCAAGGGATGCGCGCGCATCGCCGCCAGCGCAACATCGGCGTGCTCGGCGGCGACGACCGCGACCAGCTTGCCCTCGTTGGCGACGTAGAGCGGATCGAGCCCGAGCAATTCGCAGGCCGCGGCGACCTGCGGCTTGATCGGCAGCGCATCCTCGTCGATGCGAAAGCCGACGCGGGATTGCTGCGCCAATTCGTTGAGCGTGGCGGCGAGCCCGCCGCGGGTCGGATCGCGCAGCACCCGCAGGCCGGCGCCGGCCGATGCGACCATCTCGGCGACCAGACCATGCAGCGCCGCGGAGTCCGATTGGATCGTGGTGTCGAAGGCGAGATTCTGCCGCCGCGACATCACCGCGACGCCGTGATCCCCGAGCGAGCCGGAGAGGATGACGCGGTCGCCGGGCCGCGCCGTGTCGGCGGAGAGGTCGAGGCCAACCGGCAGCGCGCCGACGCCGGTGGTCGAAATAAACACACCGTCGGCCTTGCCGCGCTCCACCACCTTGGTATCGCCGGTGATCACCGGCACGCCGGCCTGCCGCGAGGCTTCGCCCATGCTGACGGCGATCTTTTTCAGATCGGCGAGCGGAAAGCCCTCCTCGATGATGAAGCTCGCCGACAGATACAGCGGCCGGGCGCCGGCCATCGCCACGTCGTTGATGGTGCCGTGCACCGCAAGCGAGCCGATGTCGCCGCCGGGAAAGAACAGCGGCGAGATCACATAGCCGTCGGTGGTCATCACCATGCGGCCGGCTTCGACATCGAAGGCCGACTGATCGTTGCCGCGGCGCAGCCAGTCATTGTCGAGTGCTGCGTGAAACACCTCGGCGATCAGTTGCGCCATGGCGCGGCCGCCGGCGCCGTGCGACAGCTCGACCCGGCCGCCGGCGATGTCGAGCTTCAAGTGACGCTGGCGCGCGCTCATGCCGTTCTCCTTCGCGCGTGGTCGCGGAACCGGCCGTAGCTCCAATGCGCCGCGCAGGCGCCTTCCGACGACACCATGCAGGAGCCCATCGGATTTTCCGGCGTGCACACCGTGCCGAACAACCGGCATTCGGCGGGGCGCTTGACGCCGCGCAGGATGGCGCCGCATTCGCAGGCCGGGTTGTCGCTGGCGCTAATGTCGTCGAGCGCAAAGCGCCGCTCGGCGTCGAAGCCCGCATAGGCGGGTTTCAGCCGCAATGCGCTGTGCGGCAACGAGCCGAGCCCGCGCCACTCGAAACTTTCGCGCAATTCGAAGATGTCGACGACCTCGGCCTGGGCGATTTTGTTGCCGTCGGTCGTCACCGCGCGGATGTACTGGTTCTCGACCTCGGCGCGGCCGTCATTGAGCTGGCGGATCAGCATCAAGATCGCCTGCATCACGTCGAGCGGCTCGAAGCCCGCCACCACCACCGGCTTGCCGAACTCCGTTGCGAAACGCGCGAACGGCGCGGTGCCGATCACGGTGGAGACATGCGCCGGGCCGACCAGGCCGTCGATCCGCACGCCGTCGCTGTCGCAGGCGAGAATCCGTTCGATCGCCGACGGCGTCAGCACGTGGTTGCAGAACACGCTGAAGTTGGTGAGGCCCCGCTTCTGCGCCAGCCGGATCGCCAGCGCGGTCGGCGGCGTGGTGGTCTCAAAACCGATGGCGAAGAACACCACCTCGCGCGACGGCTCGGCCTTGGCGAGCGCGATCGCGTCCAGCGTCGAATACACCATGCGGATGTCGGCGCCCGCCGCCTTGGCGCGCAGCAGCGAGTTGCCGCGCGAACCCGGCACCCGCATCAGGTCGCCGTAGCAGCACAGCGTCACGTTCGGCCGGGCGGCGAGCTGCAGCGCCATATCGATGCGGCCGACCGGCAGCACGCAGACCGGGCAGCCCGGGCCGTGCACCATCCGCACATTCGCCGGCAGCAGATCCTCGATCCCGTAGCGCGAGATCGCATGGGTATGGCCGCCGCAGAATTCCATCAGCGCGTAGCTGCGCGCGGAATCGACTTCGCGGGCGATGGCGGCGGCGACGCCGCGGGCGAGCTGGCCGTCGCGATATTCGTCGACATATTTCATGACGCGCTCTCCGCGCCGAGCTCGCCCAGCAACGCCAAAGTGCGGCGCGCTTCGTCGGGATCGATCCTGGTCAGCGCGAAGCCGACATGCAGCACCACATAATCGCCGACCGCAAGATTTTCGATGAGCGCCACCGACACCAGCTTGCCGACGCCGTCGACGCTGACCCGCGCCATCCGCTCGGGCAACAGTTCGACGACTTCGGCAGGGATCGCCAGACACATCGGCTCGTCCTCCCGCTACTCGGCGGCCCTGGCGGCGCTGCGCGCGGCGGCCGCGCGTTTTTCGATCCAGGCGTAGAATGCCGGCAGGCCCTCGCCGGAGCGCGCCGACAGCGTCAGCACCGCGATCTTGGGATTCACCCGTCGCGCGTATTCGATGCAACTCGCCAGATCGAAATCCAGATGCGGCATGAGGTCGACCTTGTTGATCAGCATCAGCTCGGCGGCGGCAAACATGTCGGGATATTTCAGCGGCTTGTCCTCGCCTTCGGTGACCGATAGCACCACCACCTTGTGCGCCTCGCCGAGATCGAACGCCGCCGGGCAGACCAGATTGCCGACATTCTCGATGAACAATACGCCCTGCGCGAGCGCCGGCAATTGGCCGAGCGCGTGGCCGACCATGTGGGCGTCGAGATGGCAGCCCTTGCCGGTGTTGATCTGGATCGCCGGCGCGCCGGTCGCGCGAATCCGTTCGGCATCGTTGGCGGTCTGCTGATCGCCCTCGATCACCGCGATCGGGAATTTGTCCTTGAGGTCGGTGATGGCGCGCACCAACAAAGAGGTCTTGCCGGAGCCCGGGCTGGAGACGAAATTCAGCGCCAGCGTACCGGCGGCGGCGAAGCGCGCACGGTTGTCGGCGGCGTAGCTATTGTTCTTGCCGAGGATGTCGCGCTCGATCTGCACAATGCGGGATTGCGAGAGCCCTGCGATATGCACGCCGGCGATGCCGCCGCCGAAATCGAGCGGCGCGGGAGCGGCCGGCGCGTGGGCGTGATCATGCGCGTGATCATGGCCGTGGTGATGATGGTGGTGGTGATGATGGCCGTGCTCATGACCGTTCTCATGGGGGTGCGGATGATCGTGGTGATCAGGGGAATGATCGTGGGCCGCCTCGCCGCCGTCGCATCCGCACACCGTACACATCAATCGACCTCCAGTTCCTTGACGCGCAGGTCGTCGCCAGCGGTGACCTGCAATTGATGTCCGCCGCAATGCGGGCACGGATCGTAGCGCCGCTCAACCGGCACCGTCTTTTCGCAATTCATGCACCAGGCTTCGCCCGGCACTTCCACGACTTCGAAGCGGGCGTCGGCGGCGATGCTGCCATGCGTCACAGCGGAGAAGCAGAACCGCATCGCCTCCGGCTCGACATGGCTGAGCGCGCCGATCTCGACCCACACCGTGCGCACCCGGCTGAATTGCTGGCGCGCGGCCTCGCGCTGGATGATGTCGAGCATGCCTTCGCACAGCGCCATCTCATGCATCGGCGAGCTCCGCAAACTGCACCGCAAGCCCGACGCAGGGATCGAACGCCGCAATCAGGTGTTCGATGCGGCGGCGATCGGCGTCGTCCTTCGCGGGCGCGCCGACGAGTGCGCGGGCGAGCGGCCCCTCGGGGTGAAAATTCCATTCGGTCGGCGCCAGGATCTCCAGCCGCGCGATGCGCTCATGGCCGTCGAGTGCGATCCAGTGATGCAGCCGGCCGCGGGCGCATTCCACCGCGGCAAAACCGATGCCGGGCGCCAGCGGCGTGGCGGTGATGAGTTCGGAAGAATCTGCGCCTTCGGCGAGGCCGCGGAGCAAAGCGGGGGTCTGCCGCGCCTCGATCAGCCGCGCCAGCAGCCGCGAATGAAGCGTGGCCGGGCGTGAAACAAGCAGCGGATGGGTTCGGGTCCGCGACAACGCGCCGGTCTCCGGCAGCCGTCCGGCGAGCGTGGGCCGCGCCGCAAACGCCGCACCGGCTTGCGCCAATTCATCGGCGATCGCCGGATCGTCGGCCGCACTGAGCGCGTCGAGCGCGAGCGCGCCGAAGCCGGCGTCGTTGGCGAGCAGCGGCCGCAGCAGCTGTGCCAGCGGCGCGTCGGAGGCGGCCCAGCGCTGATAGCTGGCGGCATCGTCGAAGCACTGCGCGTAAAGCCCGAGCGCGTCGAGGCTGCGTTCGATTTCGACAAGGACCGCCTCGGGAGCGGCGCTATCGCCGGGCGCCATCGCATCGAAGCTCCGCACGGCTGCACTCAGCGCGCGCAACGCCGGCGCGGTGCCGCCGAGATCGGGGCCGGCCAGCACCGTCGCCGTGCCGCGCAGCAATTCCAGCAGGCGTTCGGCGGCGACCGTGCCGACCTGCGCGGCGATTTGCTGAGGCGCCAGCGCAACGCCGCGCGCGGCGGCGATCGCAGCGCTTACTGCGGCGCCCTGCGCCATCGCGCAGAGCCCAAAAATCCGCGGCAACGCGCGGGCGACCTCGTCGGCCGGCTTGCCCTTGGCATAGCGGCCGACGCCGGAGGCCGGCCGCGCGGTGATGGCAACCTCGGCGACACGACCGCCGGCCACGGACAGCGTGACCGCAATGCCGTCCGCTGCCGCCGTCTCGTTCATGGCCGCGCTCCGCTCGACAGCGCGCCGCGCAGAAAATTCCGCCGGTCGATCGCCGCGCGTGGCCGCGCAGCTTCAGCCGCCGCCAGCGCGACGTCGAATTCCGGATCGAGCACCGCGGCCAGCGCGGCCTCCGCGGCGGCGAGCGCGCTTTGCTGATCGGCGAAGTCGAACATCGGCGAGAACAGCGAGCAGCTCTCGATGCTGCCAAAACCATCCAGCGCGCCGACGGTGAACTCGAACATTCCGGCCGGCAGGCTGCGCGACAGCGTCGCGCCGGGGGCAGCTTCGCCCTCCGTCGCGTCGAGCGGCACGAGCACCAGATTCATGAACCACGGCGTCAGCACCACGCCGAGCGCGTGGCCGTCATAGACACGAAAGCCGACCGCGGCGACCGCGAGCTTGGCGTTGTGGATCGGCAGCTCGCGCATCGCCAAATCGGCCACGCGATAGACCACCGCCAGCGCCTCGCCGATCGCTTGCGCCTTGGCATCGGAACTGGGCCGCGCGGCGTCAGTCGGCATCGTCGAGCCTCATGAATTTGCTGGCCGGCGCGTCGCAATTCGGACAGCTCCAATCTTCAGGGAGCGCGGAGAACGGCGTGCCCGGCTCGGCGCCGCGATTGGGATCGCCTTGCGCGGGATCGTACACCGTCCAGCAGATGCCGCATTCCATCCGCGTTGCGGCGTCGGTCTCGCGCTTGCCGAAATTCTCGAAGCCGCTCATTCGAAATACGCCTCGATGATTTCGCGCAGCCGTTCCGCGGAGTCCTGAAAATCCTCGTCGGCGGCGCAGGCCGCCGCCGGCACCTCGCCGATCTCCAGCGTGTCGAGGATCATGGTGTCCATGGCGTTGAGGAACTGCACCGACCAGACGTCGCGGGTGGCGGTGGCGAGCACCCGGCACGAGCCGTAGCCGCGCGAATGCAGCTGGATCGGGCCGTTGCCGAGGGTCGCCTGCAGATGCGCCATGTCGACGGCGTTCATCGGCAAGAGCGTGAAGTTGATGACGTGCGACGGCGCGCCGGGACGATGCGCGGCCTTGCGCTCGCGGATCTCGGCCAACACCGGCATCACATTCATTGCGTCGGCCGGCGCTGCGCCGAGCGCGACGTCGCTCATGGTGAAATCCTGCGCCGCGCGGCGCACCAATTGGGGGATCGCGCCGATCTCGACATATTCGATCTGCGGTTGCGCGGCGTCGCCCTCGATGCGGATCAGCCACAGCCCGGCCAGCACGGATTCCTGGATCTGGGCGACGCGGCGATCCGGCAGCGCGACGATGCCGCCGACCTCGCCCTCGCCGAGCACGTCGACCAAGAGATCGCGCTCGGCCTCCGACAACTCATCCAGCGCGAAAACCTGCGTCGGCGCCGCGGCGCGCTGCGCGGCCAAGGCCGCCGCGAGCCGCGGCAGCAGCGCCAGCAGCCGCGGGCATTGCCGGGTCAGTTCGGCGCCGCTCTTGGTCGACAGCGCCGCCACCGCGCCAGCGCGGGTCAGGCCGCGGCGGCCGTCAGCCTCGTCGTGGCCGACCGGCAGCAGCGTCATCGCGACATCGTCGCCGTCGTCGGCGCTGCAATATCCCACTCTCATGGCGTCGCTCCCTGCTGCGCGGAATGACCGTCGGCTTTGAGCATCGCTTCGATGCGCGAAAGATAGACCGACCAGTCTTGAATCTTCGCAATGACGCCCAGCGTGCGCCCGGCGCGCAGCAATGCGAGGCTCGGCGCCGCGCGGACGCCGAAGCGCTGCATCAATTCGGGCTCGGCTGAGGCCGCGACCACCGCGGGGGTCAGCCGGCCGGCAAAGGCTTGGCTCAGTTGCGGCAGCACCACCGCGATGTCGCTCGCCTCGGCGCGGGCCGGATCGCCGCGAAAGAACGCCAGCAGGATGATTTCAGGAGCGGAGGCGAACAGCTGGTCGAGCGTTGCGGCGTCAACCGTCAGCATGCCCTCAGGGCGCGCGACATCTGCAGCGAGCGATGTGCTCATCTTCCCCCCCACCCTGTTGTGTTTCGAACTTGCCATTCATCGGGCAAGCTTGAACGGTTCAGCAAGGTACGTGCCAACCGCTCGATGGCCGCCGATCGAAGAAACCTGACCGATATTGGACAGGTTCTGACTATGCCACGGCGGCCCGACGCCGCGGATGGAAACATGATTTTGCAACACTGCAAAGTTAAATTGCAGGCTTTGCGGCACGACGAAAGTCGCATGCGCGACCGCACCGGGCGGGCCGCGTCGCGCAGCCTCAACCCTGCGGTGTGACCACCTGGTTGCGCAAGAACTCCGGCAATTGCGGTTCGCGATCGATCAAGTCGGCGAACAGATGCTCGAAGTCGCGGCCCTGCATCGCCGCCGCCAAGCCGTCCAGCGCGTCGTCGATCAGCCGGGCCTCCTCGGCGTCGAGCAGCCGCATGGCGTTGTCGATGAACACCAGCACGCGGTCGCCGACCGCGACCTCGCCGATCAGCAGCGTCGAGACCCGGCGCTGCTCGCCGCGACGCTCGCACAGCGCGCTGCCGTTGTCGCTGCTCAGCACCGTCATCGGCAAGCCTACGCACATGCGGCTGGGCTCCCAGGGCTGGCGGTGCTGACGATAGCGGTTTCGGGTCTCATCGTCCCGATCGCGCGCGGCCTCGCAACGCGTCGTCCCTGCGAACGCAGGGACCCATCACCCCTGTCGTGCGCTCTGAAGGGAAGACTCTCAACGCTGCGGCCAAACGCGACTCCGCGCCGTATGGGTCCCTGCGTGCGCAGGGACGACTCGCGGAGAGGTATCGCTCCCTGCGTGCGCAGGGACGACTCGTTGCGAGGCTGATCCATCGTCAGGCGTCCCGCGCGGCGAGCAGCGCCCGCGCGGTCGGGCAACGCTCGTAATGGTCGAAATCGATCGCGCCCTCGAGCAGCCGGTCGCCGGGCGCCAGCGGGGCTGCGCGCGGCGTCACGCTGATGCCCCAGGCGGCCAAAGCCGCCACCGCGGCGTCCACCGCGGCGTCGATCTGGCCGCGCACCGGCGCGGTCAAGGGACCGCCCCAGTTTTCCAGATCCTGCGGCTGGCAGCCGATCAACAGCATTTCGGCCGGCACATGGCCGAGCAGGTCGGCGGCGCTCAGCACTTCTTGAAACCCGGTCTGGTGCAGGCTCATCTTCTTGATGCCGGTGAATTTCGGCACCTCGTCATTGCGCACCAGCTTCAGCGTGCCGGGCTCGAGAGCGTAATCGATCGCGTCGAACACGATCAAGCGGTCGGCCTCGTTGACGTATTGCACGAGGTAGAGCCCCTGGGTGCCGCCATCCATCACCGTGACATGGTCGGGACAGACGTAGCGCTGGTGAAACTCTTCAACCGCGCGGACGCCGAAGCCCTCGTCGGCCCACAGGATGTTGCCGATGCCGAGCACAAGCACGCGGAGCGGTCGCGTCCCGTTGCTATCGCTGGTCATGCCCGCGCTCATCGCGGGAAATCGTCGATGTCGTCGCGGAACAGGCGCTCGCCGGAAATCATCGACGAGATCATGCTCTGCCGGCTGAGGATGTCCTCGCGCACCGCGGCGTAGATGTGAATGATCACGAACACCACGATCGCCCACATCCCGAGGTGGTGATAGGTGTGCAGCGTCTGGCTGTTCGGAACCAGCGCGAACATGAAGCCGAACAATTTGTATTGCCAGCTGTCGATGCCCTGGCCTTCGGAATACAGCGCCATGCCGCTGGCCATCATCAACAGCAAGAAGATCATGAACGAGAACATCGCCACATGCGCCAGCGGGTTGTGGCCGATATACTTCTTCGGGTCCTTGACCATGAAGAAATACCATTTCAATTCGTAGAAGATGCCCCACCACCAGGTGCGGTTATGGATCGGCAGATAGAAGATCTGCCGCGAATTCCTATTGCCGACGAACGCCCAATACAGCCGCAGCAGGAAGAACACGATCAGCGACTGCCCGGCGGCGAAATGCACGAAGCGGATATAGCCCATCTGGAAACTGGCGGAGGCCTCGCCAGACACCGAGGGCAAGGGCGAGCCGATCAGATAGCCGGTGACGCACAAGGTCACGATCAACAGCGCGTTGACCCAGTGCCAGAGCCGGACCGGCGCTTCATAGACGTAGACGGTCTGCAGCGACTTGGCGCGTTCGCCGTTGCCGTCGAGGGCGCCCTGCACCCGCGCGATCTCGGTCATTCCTGCTCTCCCTGCGGCTGCGGCCGCCGTTACGTTGGGGTCGAACCGGGCGGCAACCGTTTGCGCCGCCGCCCGTGCAGCTTAGGTCAGCGCACCGTCACCCGGCTCATCTCCTGGCCGTCCTCGCTCAAGACGTGGGTCGAACAGGCCAGACACGGATCGAACGAATGCAGCGTGCGCAGGATCTCCAACGGCTGGTTCGGATCGGCCATCGGGGTGTCGAGCAGCGAGGCCTCGAACGCGCCGATGCCGCCCTTGGGATCGCGCGGGCTGCCGTTCCAGGTGGTCGGCACCACCGCCTGGTAGTTGTCGATCTTGCCGTCCTTGATCTTGATCCAGTGGCCGAGCGCGCCGCGCGGCGCCTCGGTGAAGCCGACGCCCTTGACCTCCTTCGGCCAGGTCTCCGGGCTCCACTTGTCGGTGTTGGCGGTGGCGCTGTCGCCGGCTTTCAGCGACGCCATCAGCTTGTCCTGGAAGTAGCGCAATTGCCGCGCCGCCCATTGCGCCTCCAGCGCGCGCGCCGCGGTGCGGCCGAGCGTGGAGAACAGCGCGGTGACCGGCAGGCCGAGATCCTTCAGGAGCTTTTCGGTCGGCTCCTTGAACTCCGGCTTGTTCTGCGCGTAGCCGATGATATAGCGCGCCAACGGGCCGACCTCGACCGCGTTGCCCTTCCAGCGCGGCGACTTGATCCAGGAATACTTCGCCTCCTCGTCGAGCGCCTCGATGCGGGTCTTGGTGCCCTTGGACTTCGGACCGAGCTCGTAATGCGGATCGGTGACGCCGTCCCAGGGATGCAGACCCTTGGTCTCGTCGGGATATTTGTACCAGGAGTGGGTGACGAACTCCTGCACCTGGCCGGGATCGGCGAGATCGATCGGCAGCACCTCGTTGAGGTTGCCGTTGAGGATCACGCCGCGCGGCAGCTTCAGCGACGCCGCCGAATAATCGTTGGCGTGTTCCGGGATGTCGCCGTAGCTCATCACCGAGGTCGACGACAGTCCGCCGCCGAAGGTCCAGTCCTTGTAGAACGAGGCGATCGCCTGCAGGTCGGGCAGATAGACCTGCTCGGTGAACGTCACCATCTGGTCGATGATCGACGACACCAGATTGAGCCGTTCCATGTTGATGGCGCCGACCGCGCCGACACCGTCGAGGTTGATGGCGCAGGGCACGCCGCCGACCAGCCAGTTCGGATGCGGGTTCTTGCCGCCATAGATGGTGTGGATCTTGACGATGTCCTTCTGGAAGTCGAGCGCTTCCAGATAATGCGCCACCGCCATCAGATTGGCTTCCGGCGGCAGCTTGTAGGCCGGGTGGCCCCAATAGCCGTTCTTGAACGGGCCGAGCTGGCCACTCTCGACGAACTTCTTCAGCCGGGTCTGCAGGTCCTTGAAGTAACCGGGGCTCGACAGCGGCCAGGACGAGATGCTCTGCGCCAGCGTCGAGGTCGCTTTCGGGTCGGCGGACAGCGCCGAAACGATGTCGACCCAGTCGAGTGCGTGCAGATGATAGAAATGCACGATGTGGTCGTGCACCTGCAGCGTCAGCTGCATGATGTTGCGGATGGTGTTGGCGTTTTCCGGGATCTTGATGTCCAGCGCGTTTTCCACCGCGCGCACCGAGGTCAAAGCGTGGGTGCCGGTGCAGACGCCGCAGATCCGCTCGGTGAAGGCCCAGGCGTCGCGCGGATCGCGGCCGCGCAAAATCACCTCGATGCCGCGCCACATCGTGCCGGTCGACACCGCGTTGCGGATCACGTTGTTGGCGTCGACATTGACCTCGACGCGCAGATGTCCCTCGATCCGGGTCACCGGATCGACGACGACGCGGCGGCCGGCGTTGTCGAGCGAAAAGCCATTCGGCGTGGTGATGTTGGTCATGATCTGCGCTTCCCCGCTCAGCCGGCCGATGTATCGTTGGGTTTCTTGCTGCCGTTGCCGTTGCCGCCGTCATCCTTGCGGCGGGCCGTCATGTTGCGCACCGTGGTCACCGCGGCATGCGCCGCGATCGCGGTGCCGACCACGCCGGCCACGG
The DNA here is from genome assembly GCF_036404135.1 of Rhodopseudomonas sp. Classification (GTDB taxonomy): domain Bacteria; phylum Pseudomonadota; class Alphaproteobacteria; order Rhizobiales; family Xanthobacteraceae; genus Rhodopseudomonas_A. The sequence continues at coordinate 39,557 of NZ_DASWPE010000075.1, forward strand.
TGGCGCCGATCTTGTCGGCGTTGGCTTCGACGCCGAACTGCTTGATGGTGGTCAGCCGGTCGTAGAACGAGCCGTTGTCCCAGAAATTGTCTTCCGAGCAGCCGATGCAGCCGTGCCCGGACTGGATCGGGAACGAGACGCCGCCGTTCCAGCGCACCGTCGAACAGGCGTTGTAGGTGGTCGGACCCTTGCAGCCCATCTTGTACAGGCAGTAGCCCTTGCGCGCGGCGTCGTCGTCCCATTCCTCGACGAACTGGCCGGCGTCGAAATGCGGCCGGCGATAGCATTTGTCGTGGATGCGCTGCGAGTAGAACATCTTCGGCCGGCCCTGGCGGTCGAGATCCGGCAGCCGGCCGAAAGTGGTGATGTAGGTGACGACGCCGGTCATCACCTCGGCGATCGGCGGACAGCCCGGCACCTTGATGATCGGCTTGTTGCGGATCACCTTGTCGATCGGGGTGGCCTGCGTCGGATTGGGCTTGGCGGCCTGCACGCAGCCCCAGGAGGCGCAGGCGCCCCAGGCGATCACCGCCATGGAGTCCTCGGCCATCTCCTTCAGCTTCTCGACGAACGGGCGACCGCCGTCGATGCAGAACATGCCGTCTTCGTTGAGCGGCGGGTTGCCTTCCACTGCGAGGATATACTGGCCTTTGTATTTCTCGCGGGTCTCCTGCAGGATCGCGTCGGCCTGATGGCCGGCCGCCGCCATGATGGTGTCGTCGTAATCCAGCGAGATCATCGACAGCACGGCGTCTTTGACCAAAGGATGCGCCGAGCGGATGAAGCTTTCGGAGCAGCAGGTGCATTCCAGCCCGTGCATCCAGATCACCGGCACCCGCGGCTTGGTCTCCAGCGCCTGCGCGATTTCGGTGGCGCCGATCGGGCCGAGCCCGAGGCTGGTGGCGGTCAGGCTGCAGAATTTGACGAAGCTGCGCCGGGTGATGCCCTGGCGGCGGATCACCTCATAGAATGTTTCTGTCCCTGCGCCCATGGCGACTCCTCGGCGTTCCTTGGTGCGCGATGCGTCCGTGCGCAACGCGATTGCCCCGATGATGGCAAGAACCAGGCCAACCCCGTCGCGATGCCGAGCGGCCGCGCAAACCGTTGAAAACAAGGGAATGTTTAGAATCGTTCTCAATCGCCTGACGACCACGGGATGTCGGCATGGTGACAAGTGTGTTGCGCTGCTGGTAACGGAGTGACCGGATTGTCGCGATCGACCGACCTCGATCCCCTCCGTCATTCCGGGGCGCGAGGGCGCAAGCCCGAGTGAACCCGGAATCTTGCGGCGAGGCGGAGCGTGAAGCGAGATTCCGGGTTCGCGCGCGGCTCACGCCGCGCCCGCCCCGGAATGACCGCCTCTCTGATGGCGCGCACCAACTGATGGAATGCGCTTAGTGTGCGGTGCACACCATGCAGGGATCGAACGAGCGCACCACGTGCTGCACCGCGACCGAGGCCGCGCCCTCGGCGCCGACCGGGGTGCCGACCAGCGCCTGCTCCAGCGGACCGGCGACGCCGTTGGCATCGCGCGGCGAGAAATTCCAGGTGGTCGGCGCGATGATCTGATAGCGGCGGATGCGATCGGCAGACAGTTCGATCCAATGCCCGAGGCTGCCGCGCGCGGCCTCCACGAGACCGATGCCGGCGCCCTCGCCCGGCCGCTCCGCGCGGTCGAGGAACGCGGCGTCGCGCGCGATCTGCCGCGCCCAGCGATCCATCGCCAGCGCCAGCCGCGCGGTCTCCAAGAGCCGCGCGATCACCCTGGTTCGCACGTTCGCACCAAAGCGCCGCAGCAGATCGCGGATCAGGGCGTCGCCATCGACCGCCTGCCGCGCCAAGGCGCCGACCTCGATCGGTTGGCCGTTCAGCCGCGGCGCCTTGCACCAGCTATAGCCGCCCGGCCGGTCGGCGTCGGGCAGCGTCTCGGCGAGCGCCGGCTTCGCCGCGGTGTCGCGCATCCAGGCATGCGAGACGTCCTCGGTGATGGCGTCGATGTCGAGCGCGCGCGTCGTCGATGTTGCAGGATCGTAAAGACCCGCGGCGAACAGCGGCGCCTCCAGGCCATGGTACGCGCCGAAACTCATCAGCGGCGCCGCGCCGCGGCCGAGCGCATCGAGCGCCAGATCGTCGGCCACGGCGAGAAATGTTGCAAAATCGCCGCCGCGACCGTCGCGCCAAACATCCAGCGCCGCGGCGCTGTCCAACCCCAGCACCGCGTCGAGATCGTCGCCGAACACGAGGGATTCCAGGAAGCTGCGAAAATCGCCGATGATCGACAGCAGCCGCACCCGTTCGCCGAGCCCGATCGCCCGGGTCGTGCCGCCGGGCTGAAATGCCAGACTGTGCGGCCATTTGCCGGCGATCAACCCCATGATCTCCAGCAGCCGGGCGCGCGCCGGCAGCACCTGGCGCGCGGCGCGGCCCTGCACCGCGGCGAAGCGCTCGGCTATCGCTGTGTGCCACGGCCGATCCGCGTAACAATCGCGGGCGAAATCCGGCATGAAGAACACGTAGAAATGCGTCAGGTGATCGGCGGCGTTCTCCGCGGCGTGGGCGATGTTGGCGGCATAGAGGCCGTTCGGCGCGGCCTTGATGCCATCCACCGCGCGCAGCGCTGCGACGGCAGCCATCGACTGCGACACCGAGCAGATGCCGCAGATCCGTGGCGCCAGGATCAACGCGTCCAGCGAGGGCCGGCCTTCGAGAATCTGTTCGAAGCCGCGATACAGCGGCGCGGTGACTTCGGCCGCCGCTACCACGCCGTCGTCGATATCGAGCCGCACTTCGAGATCGCCCTCGACGCGGTTGAACGGGCCGACCGTAATCCGCCGCATCACTTGCGCCGATGTCCGGACGGCGTCGGCGGCAGCACCACGTGATCGGCCAGCGCGTTGGCGCGCACCCTGGTCGGCGTCGCCGATTTCGACAGCGCCGCCAGCGCCACGAACCACGCCTTCGGCATGTCGAGCGGCAGCCCGACCGGAATGCCGGCGAGCTTGGCGGTCGCCATGTAGTTGTGCGCCGCCTCGAAACCCGGCGAGGTGCAGGCGATGCAGGCATAGCCGCCCTGGGTGCAGGAGCCGCCGCCGTTCCAGGAACGCTGGTTGCAGTCGCCGACCGCCTGGGTCGCCTTGCAGCCGAGATGCTCCATCAGGCAGCCGCGCTGCGACATCGCCTCGGCGCTGGCCTTGAATTCGTAGAACTCGTTGCGGGCGCAGCCGTGATGCGCCAGGTGCTCGGCGAAGAATCTTGGCCGCGCGAAACTATCCAGCGCCTCAATGGAGAACTCGCCGAGCGCCAGCGCGGCCAGCGTCTCGGCGATCCAGCCGGGATGCGGCGCGCAGCCGGCGAGGTTGATCACCGGCAGGCCGGCGCGGGAGCGAAACGACGCACCGAGCACACCGCCCGGTTCGGTGCCGAGGAACTGCAATCCGGAGGCGTCGGTCGGATTGTGCCCGGCCGCCGGAACCCCGCCATAGGCCGAGCAGGTACCGACCGCGACCACGTAGTCGGCGCGCGGCGCGAGCTCGCCGATCCACGAGGCCATCGAGCGCCCGGTGCCGCCCAGCATGTTGAACCGCCCGCTGCCGTTCGGGCCGCGCAGCACCGCGCCCTCGACCACCAGCACCGACAGCGGCGTGCGCTCAGCCGCCACGCCGGCGAGAATGTCGCTCACCTCGGCGGCGGTGGCCTCGCTGACCGAGGGATGCCACAGCAGGTTGATGCCGAAGCTTTGCAGCTCGGCGAACCAGCCGGCGCGGCCCTGTTCGAGGATCGCCATGGTGCAGCCGCCGCAGCCCGCGGCCTGCAGCCACAACAGGTTGATCGGTGCCATCGCGCTCCTTGGCCGGCGGCCTGCCCGAATGCTCCGCGGCAGCGCTTCGCCTTGAGGCGCATTTGTCGCCGATTTTTTCCGGCCGCGCTACCTTAGAGTCTGACTCAAAAAGCGATCAATGAAATCAGGCATTAGACCCGTCATTGCGAGGAGCTCTTGCGACGAAGCAATCCAGGGCCACGTGTGAAGCCCTGGATTGCTTCGCTTCTCAGTCGGCGCTACGCGCCGCCGTCGGCTCACAATGACAAAAACCCCTGATTTTGCTCGCTGCTTTTTCGGTCAGACACTTAGATCGAGCAATCGGGCGCCCGGTTCCGGAGCGGCCAAAGCCGCTCAATGTCCCTTCGGCACGCCGCCGAGCTGGATCGGCCGCATGATCAGCGCCAGCGGCACCATCACCGCGCCGACGATCGCCAGCGACCAGAACACGTCGATATAGGCCAGCAGGTCGATCTGGCGTTGCAGGGTCTGGCCGATCCAGGCCAGCGCCTGCGCCGCGGCGTCGGACGGACTCGAGCCCTGCCCGGTGAAGAACCGGGTCATCGCATCCAGCGTCTGCTGATAGCCGAGGTCGGAGGGCGCGGTGTGCTCGATCAGCCGGCTCTGATGGAATTGCTGGCGCTGCGCATAGGTGGTCTGCGCCAAGGCCACGCCCATCGAGCCGCCGATATTGCGCGCGACATTGATCAGCGCCGAGGCCTGATTGGTCTTGTCGGGCGGAATGCCGTCATAGGACGCGGTGGTGATCGGCAGGAATAGAAACGGCAAGCCGATCGCCAGATAGATCCGCGACCACGCCGCATAGCCATAGGTGATGTCGCCGTTCAAGCCGGTGAGGTGCCACATCGAGAACGTCACCACGCAGGCGCCGAACACGATCAGATATTTCGGCTGCACGATGCCGACCAGGCGACCGACCAGCGGCATCATGAACAAAGTGGCGACGCCGCCCGGCGACAGCGCCAGCCCGGCCAAGAGCGCGGTGTAGTTGAACTCGGTCTGCAGGATCTGCGGCAGGAATTGCGTGGTCGAGATCAGCACCGCGCCGGTGCCGAGCATCACCAGCCAGCAGGCGCCGAATTGCCGCCGCCCGAGCAGCCGGACGTCGACGATCGGCTCCTTGCGGGTCAATTCCCATGGAACGAGCGCGATCAGGCAAAATGCCGACAACAGCGCGAAACTCAGAATCATGTTGGAGCCGAACCAGTCCTTCTTCTGGCCCTCGTCGAGCACGAATTCCAGCGAGCCGAGCCCGATCGCCACCAGCGCGAAGCCGATGTAATCGATCCGCAGGCCCTTCTTCAGCAGCGCCACGCGTTCCTGCTCGGCGCCCGACGGCTCGCTGACCAAGGTGCCGACCAGGAGCAGCGACAGCATGCCCATCGGCACGTTGATCAGGAACACCCAGTGCCAGGAATAAGTGTCGGTGATCCAGCCGCCGAGCGTCGGCCCGATCACCGGCGCCACCACCACCGCGATGCCGTAGATCGCAAATGCCTGGCCGCGCTTGGCCGGCGGAAACGAGTCGGCGAGGATCGCCTGCTCGGAGGTCGCCATGCCGCCGCCGCCGAGCCCCTGCACAATCCGGAACGCGACCAGCGATTCCAGGCTCCAGGCAAAGCCGCACAACAGCGACGCCAGCGCGAACACCGCAACGCAGATCATGTAGAAGCGTTTGCGGCCGATCACCGTGGACAGCCAGCCGGAGATCGACAGCACGATGGCGTTGGCGACCAGATAGCTGGTGATCACATAGGTGCTCTCGTCGATGCCGACCGCGAGCCCGCCGGCGATGTGCCGTAGCGCGACATTGGCGATGGTGGTGTCGAGCACCTCCATGAAGGTGGCGATCGAAACCACGAAGGCGATCAGATAGGGATTGCGGCCGCCGGCCGCCGAGCGCTCCGGTGTCCAGCCCGAGGCGTCCGCGGTCCCCGCCTCGCTCATCGCACCTTGGTCCGCGGCACCACCGATAGGCCGGGGCCGACCGGCAGATCGGCGGGCCACTCATCGACCACGATCTTGACCGGCACCCGCTGCACCACCTTGACGTAATTGCCGGTGGCGTTCTCCGCCGGCAGCAGGCTGAAGGCGGTGCCGGAGCCGGGCTGCACCGAGGCGACGTGGCCGCGCAGCTTGCGCGACGGATAGGCGTCGATGCCGATCTCGACCGGCTGCCCCGGCCGCATGTCGGCGAGCTGGGTCTCCTTGTAGTTGGCGACGATCCAGACCTCGTCCGGCACCAGCATTGCGAGACTCTGGCCGGCGGTGACATAGGCGCCCTTGGCGCCGCTGAGCTTCACCACGCGGCCCGGCTGCGCCGCGCGCACGCTGGTGTAAGCGAGATTGAGCTTGGCCTGTTCGAGCTGCGCATTGGCCTGATCGAGCTGGGCGCGGGCGCTGTCGCGCTGCGTCGCCAGCACCTTGATCTGCAATTCGGCGGCGGAGAGCGCGGATTTGGCGCGCGCGGTGTTGGCCTGCTGGGCGTCGAGATCGGAATTGGTCTGCTGCTGGCGCTGCACGGTGCCGGCGCCCTTCTGCACCAGATCCTGCGCACGCGCCGCCTCCTGCTGGGCGAATTGCAACTGCGCCTCGGCCTGCTCGACCTGCGCCTTGGCCTGCTCGATCTGCGCCTGTTGGCTGGCGATCTGCGCGTCGATATTGGCGATGTTGGCGGCCGCAGCGTCGGCCTGCGCCTGGGCCTTCGCCACCGCGATGCGGTAGTCGCGCGGATCGATCTCGGCCAAAACGTCGCCGGCGGCGACGTGCTGGTTGTCGGTGACCGGAATGTCGGTGACGTAGCCGCTGACCTTGGGTGCGATGGAATAGCTGCGCGCCGCGACGAAGGCGTCGTCGGTGGATTCGTAATGCCGGGCGTCCAGCCAGTACAAGACGCCGGCGATCAGCGCGATGACGAGGACCACCGCAATCGCCGAGGCCAGCAGCCAATGCTGCCGGATGCGATCGCGCAGCGACGGCTTCGGCGCGGCCTCGCCTTGCGAGGCCGCGCCGTGGTCGGAGCCGGGCGGCGCTTTGGCTTTGACGTCATCGTCGCCATCGGACGACGGTGTGTGATCCGGAGAAGGCGCCCGGGCCTTGGTCTGAATGTCCACGAACAACCTCGCTCGGAGCATCGGCAATGCGCCGCGGCGTTGTGCGGCGCATTAAAAACCGAGCGCGGCGAGGTTTGTTCCCGATCTCCCAACCCGACACATGACGATTGCAATAAAGTCAGGCGCTTAAGTTCGTCATTGCGAGGAGCTCTTGCGACGAAGCAATCCAGGGCTGCGGGAGATGCCCCTGGATTGCTTCGCTGTTCGGCCGGCGCTAAGCGCCGGCCTCGGCTCGCAATGACGCATTCATACTTACCCGCTTAGGCCCACTCCCCTTTGCGGAACACCGGAACGCGGCGGCCATCGGCGGTGATGCCGTCGACGTCGGTATCCGCCGAGCCGATCATCCAGTCGATATGGATCAGGCTCGCGTTGCCGCCCTGCTGCGCCACCTGCGCGGGCGTCAGACGATCGCCGCCCTCGAAGCATTTCGAGTAGCATTGGCCGAGCGCGATGTGGCTGGCGGCATTCTCGTCGAACAGCGTGTTGTAGAACAACAGCCCGCTATGCGAGATCGGCGAGGAGTGCGGCACCAAGGCGACTTCGCCAAGACGCCTTGCGCCCTCGTCGGTGTCGAGCACCTTGTTGAGCACCTCTTCGCCGCGGCTGGCCTTGGCCGCGACGATCCGGCCGTCCTTGAACTGCACGGCGATGTTGTCGATCAGCGAGCCCTGATAAGACAGCGGCTTGGAGCTGACCACGTGGCCCTCCACGCGATGCGCATGCGGCGTGGTGAACACCTCTTCGGTCGGGATATTGGCGTTGCAGGTGATGCCGTTCTTGGCGCCGGATTCGCCGCCCTGCCATTCGTGGCCGTCGGCGAGCCCAATCGTCAGATCGGTGCCCGGCCCGGAATAGTGCAAGGCCGCAAAGCGCTGGCCGTTGAGCCAGGCGGTGCGCGCCCGCAGCTCGGCATTATGCGCGGTCCAGGCCGCGACCGGGTCGTCATTGTCGACCCGGGAGGCTGCGAAGATCGCCTCCGCGAGCTTGCCGACCGCCACCTCCTCGGCATCGTCAGGAAACACCAGCCTGGCCCAGGACGGGCTGGGATAGGCCAGGATATTCCAGTTGATGTCGAAGCCCGCGATCTTTTCCAGCGCCGGCTTGTAGGCGATCGAATTGGCCTTGCTGGCGCGCGCCACCCGCGCCGGGTCCTGCCCCGACAGCAGCATCGGATCCTCGCCGACGATGGCGAGCCGCGCGGTGTTGGCCGCAAACGCCTTGGCCATGCCTTCATAGAGCCAGCCCGCGGCGCGATCGAAGCTCGCGTCCTGCGCAAAGCGATAACGCGACAGCGTCAGCGCCTCGTCCGACAGGATCGGAATGACCAGACCCGCGCCCGCTTGATAGGCGTGGTCGGCGACCAGCCGCACCAGCGGCAGCGCCGCGGTCGGCGCCGTCACCAGCAGATCCTGCCCGGGCTCGAGCCGCAGCCCGACCTTGATCGCGAGTTCGGCCAATCGATCCAGTTTCACCGGATCGACCGGGCTGGAGATGCCGCGTTGGTGAATCGTCATGGGATATCCTTCAACAGCCGTGAATGCCTGCCATCGTCGCCGCATCCGGCGGATTTGTCGACCGCGGCCGGCGATCATTTGCCGACCGCAGCGACGTTGAGAAAGTGGCGGCTGGCGGCGAACCATGCTCGCCGGTGCAGGGCCGCCGAAGACAGCAAAAAGCCCTTGGGAACTTTACGCTCTCAAGGGCTTCAAACTTGGTTGCGGGGACCCGCAACACCCGATTCTTGCGAATGGTTGAACGTGAAATTCCGAGGCTCACAGTATAATGTGTAGACGATTTGATTTTTGCAGCTTTAGGCCGCTACAGTTCTTGCGCCCAACGAAATCTCCATAGCCTCTGTCCCAATATCATACGGCTCGCCCCTGATAACAACCTTCATCGCCGCTCCGGATTCGATCGCAATGCGAACAGACTGCTTGTCTTGGTCGATTCGAACCTTAAGGCTTCGCCCCCGCCAGCAAATTCCGAACGAAAGGCTGCGCCAGCTTTCCGGCATTTGAGGGTTGATGGCGACCCCATCCTCTCGCAAGGACAGCCCTGCGATCCCCAGGACCACCAGCATCCAGTTTCCCCCAAGTGCGGCGATGTGAACGCCGCCGTCGGTTCCCACATGTGCATCAGAAAGATCAATCGCCGCTGCTTGCTTGAAGTACTGTAACGCCTTTTCAGCCTGGCCCAGTCGCGCAGCGACAAGGCCATGCATGGCCGGGCTCAGAGAACTACCGTGGCCACATCGCGGCTCGTAGAAACGGAAGTTCGCAGCCCCCGTCTCACCAACAAACTCATTCGGTAACAAGGCAAGAAGCGCGATCACGTCGGCCTGTTTGATCACCTGTGATTTCTGAGTTCGCCAGCGCCCAAGCACGACGTCCATCGGCACGGAGCGTCCAGAATAGTTTTTCAGATCGATATTCTCGAGTTCGAAATATCCTGCAAATTCTTGATATAGCCCAGTTTTCGGATCGAGATTCGTCATTATTGTCTCTGCAACTTGTCGCCATTTCCTCAATTCATCTTCGTCCACGCTGAGCCGGGACGACAGGCTCGTCCAGCGATCTGGCCACCGCTCGCGTAGCAAGGCCGCAACGTCGAGCGCACGCCGGATATTCCAACGCGCCATAACATTGGTGTAGGCGTTATCGTCAATATTTTCGTGGTATTCATCTGGACCGATAACGCCTCGGATGTGACGGTAGCCATCCTCCTCAAGCTTGGCCCGGCTCGACCAGAACCGGCCGGTCTCCAGGAGAATTTCCGCCCCCGCGTCGCGGAGGAACCCTTCGTCACCTGTCGCCTGCCAGTACTGCCAGACCGCGTAGGCCACGTCCGCGCTGATGTGCTGCTCCTGCAAACCGCAAAGGATGGGGATAACCAAACGATCCGGACCGATCGCCTGAATAGGCGCCACCTCTGCGCCCGTAACCGCCGACTCCCATGCATAGAGGGCCCCGCGCCAGCCCATTCGAGACGCCTTTGCACGTGCGCCATCAAGGGTATGAAAGCGATACATCAGCAGCGCGCGGGCCGCTTCAGGCCAAGTTAGGATGTAGAAGGGAAGCAGGAAGATTTCCGTATCCCAAAACACATGCCCATGGTAGTCGGCGCCGGTTAACGCCCGGGCGCCGATTGATACGCGTTCATCGCCGGGATTGGCTGCGCTGTTCAAATGGTAAACCGCGAATCGCAACGCCTCCTGTGCGGCAGCGTCGCCCTGAACCTCAACGTCGCTCAATCGCCAACGGCCTGCCCAAGCCGCCTCATGTGCCGCTACTACGCCGCGCCAGCCAATCTGCCGCGCTACGGCCAGCTTTTTCACAGCAGCGGGCGCCGGATCGATCCCTTCGGCGTCGCTCCGCGCGATCGCGACAGTGCGTTCGAAATGCACAACTTGCCCAGGGTGACATTTCCAATGCCAGGATGATTTCAATTGGCCAAGAGCAATCATATTGATCTCTCGGCCATCGACCTGGAGCGACGCTCCGGTCGCAATGGCTAACCCTTTGCCCGAGTGCTGGGTGCGCCAAACCCCAAGGTCCTGCTCGACCCGAACAGCCGTGAGGCCGAGGTTCATGCCTTCAAACGATGCTTCAAGCGTGATCAGGGTCTCCCCGTCCTCAACTATCAATTCGATCAGCTGCATCCCGACTGCACGCTCGCTGAGCGATACAAAGCGCATCGTCCGCAGGTGCACATTCGCATCAGGTTCGGTCAAATGGCTACATTGGCTCAGCAATGCGCCCTTCTTTAGGTCAAGGACAATGCGATGCGACGCAACGTCGCCTGGGTGATGCACCAGAGGTCCGCTCGGCAATAGAATCCGGAGCTTCATCCAGTCTGCGGCAGGAACAAGCGCTGGGGTCGCATGGTCGCCGTCGGCCTTGTCGAACAAGCCAGCCACATAAGTGTGGGCTGGAACCACCCAACGCGCACCCCGAGTCGCCGCGCGTCCACCCCTGACGCCCAGAAACCCGTTGCTTATCGCGAAGCGTGATTCAAAGCCTTGCTCCCGAAGTGGATCGTAACCGTTGGTAACGATCACCCAAGCGGGATCCTCAGTGGCCTCCAACGTGTGTTCCATCCCATACTATCCAGTCAGATCGCCCGTCGACAAAGCCATCCACAAGCCAGTCGATCGATTGCAATTTCGTCGAGGTTTCCCACCACCAGATCTGCCCCAGCAGCTAGCAAGGGGGCTGCGTCTCCAACTCGAGCAACCCCGAGTGCTGTCATGCCGCCCGACCGAGCCGCCTCGATACCGGCGGTCGCATCCTCAGCAACGAAAGAGCATGCCGGATCTGTCTTGAGTTCTGAAGCTGCGAGTAAGAAGATCGCTGGATCTGGCTTGCCGTGCGGCAGGTCGCGACCGCAAACATTAACGCTAAATATATCGAGCAAGCTTTGACCGGAAGCTAAGTGGATCGTCTTCATCATGCCGTTGGCATTCTTTGATGATGATGCGACCGCCATGCGCCACCCCAGATCCGCCAGCGCCTGTACGAACCGTAGGGCGTCGGGAAAGGCCACGACGTTCCCCGAATGAATTAACTGCTCGAGGATGCGTTGCTTGCGCTCGGCATATAAGACGGCTTGCCGAACGGCGTCAGTCACACCCAGTGCTTCGAGCGCGGCTCGTGCGCCAGCCATGCGCGGCTTCCCCGCGACATGGGCCTGGTACATTTTCGACGTGAGCCGGGCCGGATCGGCCAGCCCTTCAAGCGCTTCGCGCCAGGCTCGCTCATGCGGGGACGCAAGAAGGACGCCGTCAACATCGAAGATTGCCGTCGTTAAAACGCGGGGTTGAGCCAGGGCGTGATTCATTGGGACGGCAACGGCTATCATTCTGGTGCCTCGATTGGCGCCTGCCATCAAACGTGACAACATTTCGCGCTCGCCACTCTTGATCGTCGTACCCTGTTCGCGCAGGAGCACATGGCCCCACATGTTGATCGTCGCATCGACGATAGCGCTGTTACCCGATGTCCTTAAGCGCGGCGCTCCCTCAATAGACGATCGATACCTCCACGTCCCCTTCGTTGCGAAGAATCTCGATCGAGATCGTCTGTTCGTGACGGTATACTGCAAAATCCACTAAATTGTCGGCAACCTGCACATCACGCAGGACAACCATATCTAAAAACGTCGGCAAGGTCGGACCGACCAGGCTGATCCGGTTTTGGTCCAGGTCGAACCTGATCCCAAGCGATGCCTGCACAAGAGCCAGCGGCGCGGCACTTGCCCACGCTTGCGGCGTACAAGCTACCGGATACCGGGTCAGACCATTTCCACGAACGCGGCGGAAGCCACAAAATAGCTCGGGTAGCCGACGCAATTCCATACGGGACGCAGCGCCCACCAAGCCCTGAAAGACGAGATCGACTTCGGCCTTAAAGCCATAACGCGCAAAGCCTATGGCAATCAGCGCGTTGTCGTGCGGCCAAATCGATCCATTGTGGTAGGACATCGGATTGTAGCGGGCCTCCCCCACGGCCACTGTGCGAATACCCCAGCCGGACAGAAATTCCGGTCGAATGAGGCAGTCTGCGATTTTGCGGGCGCGTTCAGAGGATGCGATTCCGCTCATCAGAACTTGCCCTGCATTCGACGTTCGAACTCGGCATTGGCGCTTCTCGCCGTCGAGCGCGAGGGCATACATTCCGATCTCGTCGCACCAAAACGCGTCTTCGAAACGTTGCTGAAGACGTCTGGCTGACATCTCCAATTCGGCTGCGCGATTAGAAAGACCAAGCCTTCGTGCGCATCGCGCAATGGATTGCTTGGCGGCAAAGACGTAGGCCTGCACCTCCGCGAGAGCAATTGGCCCCTTTGCAAGATCGCCATTCGCATGAAAGATGGCATCTTGCGAATCCTTCCAACCCTGGTTTACGAGCCCATCCGAGGTTGCTCGCGCATATTCGATAAACCCGTCCCCATCGGAATCCCCTGAACCATCGATCCAGCCCAATGCAGCTTCTATGTTCGGCCACAGCGCCCTGACAGTGCCAAGATCGTTCGTCCTCTCTGCGTAAGCTCCAGCTAGCAACACAAACAGCGGGGTCGCATCGACGCTGCCGTAATACCTTTCAAAGGGCACTTCCCGAAGGGCAGCCATTTCGCCGCCACGCATCTCATGCACAATTTTTCCAGGTTCAGCGTCGTTCAACGTGTCGCAAGACATTGCTTGAAGTGCAGCAAGTCTTGTCAGAACACCCTTGGCGATATGCGGCGCACACCAGAGCAACTCCAGCGCGGTAATCAATCCATCACGCCCAAATGTTGTCGAATACCACGGGACACCTGCATACGGATAGGCGCCATCTGAAGTCAATGTCGTCAGCATATGCAGATCGTTCATAGAACGCCTGAGAACCTGATTGAAGACGTCACTCGAAGTGCCAATGGAAATGAACTTGCGTTTCTGCGCCCTGAGTTCTCTTGACGCCGCTTTCAGACCACTAAAGAAGGATTTCACCTTTTCGGTCGGCGGTATGTTGCAACTTATCGATAGAAATATCGAACTCCGATTTTGGGGGCTCAGGGACATCGTGTAAGATACGATCCCACCCCCGATCCGATCCGGCCTCGGGTAGCAATTCAGTGTCGTCGTCCGTTCGGCCTCATCGAGACCCACGTATCCCAGAGCAACGCTTTGGAGGTCGATCACCGGCGATCTTAGATTTCCTCGTTGCCCACGGCGCGTCCCCCGGACTTCGAAAATGTCGGCGAAGTCGTTGGCGAAGACGATAGATACCGTGCAGCTGACCTCCGCATCACCATAGTTCCGGATGCCGAGCCGCAGATAGGCGACGCCCCGCCACAGGAAGAACGTTCGAACAATATGAAGGGTGTCTTTCGGCAAGATAAGGTCATTTCCAGAATATTCATCTGGATTGGTGAGATCCACCGTGAGTGTGGTGTTGTCATCGCGGATGTTGGAGCCCAGCAACAACGGCTGCATACCGTCGATCAAGACTTCAAGTCGCGAAAGGTAACGGGTGTCACAATGAAAGATTCCATCAGCCCCGCCCGCGACTACTCCGATGTCACCATGACTGTCGACAATTGCGAAGGTATCGCCGTTCTTAAGCGTTTGCCGGGGACGCGCGGTTGCCTCCGTCCCCGCGATGCAAAATAATTGCTCAGACTGCGATACGAGCGACAAGGCGTTCCTGATAGACCGTGTCAATTTATGGACTCAGACTCAAGCGTGGCTGATCCTGCCGCCATCCGTGCCGCTCGCTCAGTCTCTTGCCGCGGCGTGGCATCCATGAGCTGTCGATAGAGTTTGAGATAACCGTTCGCCATTCGCGTTACGGAGAACCGCTCTTCGAAGCGTTTTCGGACCACACGGCGATCCATTCTTAACAGTTTTGGAATTGCGGCGACTGCCTGCTCCATCGATTCGACGATCATTCCGCTGATACCCTCGTCAATGACCTCTGGAACGGAGCCACAGCGGAATGCCAGTACCGGTGTTCCGCACGCCATCGCCTCGATCATGACCAAGCCGAACGGCTCTGGCCAGTCGATCGGAAACAGCAGCCCCAACGCATTTCCAAGAAACTCATTCTTATTCTGCTCATTGATCTCGCCGACAAATTCCACGTCGGGGCCATTGAGTAATGGCGCAATTGTCTCTTGAAAATAGGCTTGGTCGACCCGGTCAACCTTTGCTGCGATTTTGAGGGGTAGGCCGAACCTGCGTGCAATCTCGATTGCACGATCCGGCCTCTTTTCAGCAGAAATTCGCCCAATGAAGGCAAGGTAGCCACCGTTAGGATGAAAGTTTGGCTTCATCAATGTCGGTGGCAAACCGTGATAAATTGTAGCGGCAAAATTGGCGCTCGGCACGGGACTACGTTGATGGCGCGAAATCGAGACCAACGGCATGTTGTCAAAACCATGAAATATGGGCTTGATATCGGGCAGGTCTTGCCGGCCATGAAGGGTGGTCACCGTGGTTGATGCACGGTACCTGAACAACGGGAAATGCAAATAATCGATGTGAAAATGAATGATGTCGAAGTCGGCCGCACTCCGACGCACCCGATCCAACATCAACATATAGTATGGTATGGAGTCCATGACATTCGGCTCAAGTCTGAGCGCGGTGTTCGCACAACTTATCAGACGCGCCGACGTTATAGAGTCTCCACTTGCGAAGAGAGTGACGTCGTGCCCGAGCCTGACTAACTCCTCCGTAAGGTAAGAGACGACGCGCTCTGTGCCGCCGTAAAGACGAGGTGGAACACTTTCCATAAGAGGCGCAATTTGAGCGATTTTCACGATCTCTCTCTCTTTGAGACACACGACGCCGATGATTTTTCCCATGATCCGCGCCTTCATCCATCGCAATCGGATCGACCAGAGAGACAAGGCGCTTTTCCAATCCGGCCGCGTGGGAGCAATGTCGGAAAGACTACGTTCGCGGATCATAGGCTCGACTTAGCCATCGGGCACCCACGAACAACAGGCTCGGAAACTACTCATGCGCGGTATCGCATCGGCGGAGGCGCGGTTGGCGTGAATTCGAAATACTGAAAGGAAATCGAAAGAGTGATCAACATTGACCAGACTTTGTCCGGCGGTTCGAGGAGCGACACGCTCCGCTCTCGAACCACTCAAGTGCGCATCCACGAAACCTCGTCGATATGATGGACCGCTGCGCTGAAGCACACCTGAGCACCGTGGGGCGAGGATCGGCCGGGCAGGTCGGCGCTGTGGCAGCGGCTCGGCCGCCAGCGGCGACGGAATGGAACGATCGCCCGGCACGAGGCTACTCCGCGGCGTCCCGGGCGGCGGCCCGCCCGCGTCGGTTTGAAGGTTCGGGACGGGACGGTCGGTTCCCAAACTCCGATATACCAACGAGTAGCGCGCATGGCGCAGCGCGTGGGTATTTTCCGACGCTGTACTGCGCGCTATGCGCATGACCATGGTCCGGAACCTCCGAATATAGTAACCAATAGACAACGAGGTCTAAGAATGGACGCATCCACGACTGCAGAAGAGCTTCGGGAGCGAAACAACGCGACCATCGCGCCGAATGCCGAACCGATGCTAACCACGGAAGAACTGCGAAAGACCAACGCCTATTGGCGGGCGGCCAACTATCTGTCGGTTGGCCAGATCTATCTCTATGACAATCCGCTGCTGCGTGAGCCGCTGAAGCTTGCCCACGTCAAGCCTCTGGTGGTTGGGCATTGGGGAACCACTCCGGGTCAGAACTTCATCTATGTCCATCTCAATCGGATAATCAAGAAGCACGATCTGGACGTCATCTATATCGCCGGCCCCGGACACGGCGGCCCTGCGGTCGTCAGCAATGTGTACCTCGAAGGCACCTGGAGCGAGGTCTGTCCAAATGTCACCCCGGACGAAGCCGGCCTGAAGAAGCTGTTCAAGCAGTTCTCGTTTCCGGGCGGCATCTCCAGTCACGTCGCGCCGACAACGCCTGGATCGATCCACGAAGGCGGCGAGTTGGGGTATTCCCTCAGCCACGCCTTTGGTGCGGCGTTCGACAATCCGGACTTGATCGTTGCCTGCGTGGTGGGCGACGGCGAATCCGAAACCGGCCCGCTGGCGACCGCATGGCAGTCCAACAAGTTCCTTGATCCGATCACCGACGGGGCCGTATTGCCGATCCTGCACCTGAACGGCTACAAAATCAGCAACCCGACTGTGCTGGCCCGCATCGCGCATGACGAGCTTGAACAGTTCTTTCGTGGTTGCGGATGGACGCCCTACTTCGTCGAGGGAGATGACCCGGCGACGATGCACGAGCTTATGGCGACAGCGCTGGAGCATGCGGTCGAGGATATCCGGCAGTTCCAGACCACGGCGCGCGCCACAAAGAGCGCCTCCCGCCCGCGCTGGCCAATGATCGTGCTTCGCTCGCCCAAGGGGTGGACAGGGCCGAAAATCGTCGATGGCCTACAGATCGAAGGCACCTTCCGTGCGCATCAGGTGCCGCTCCTGGTCGATCAAGACCATCCGGCGCACGTCGCCCTGCTGGAAAGCTGGATGAAGAGTTACAGGCCTGAAGAGCTGTTCGACCAAACCGGGCGACTGATCGATGAACTGGGTGAGCTCGCGCCAAAGGGCGACCGTCGGATGGGATCGAATCCCCATGCCAATGGCGGGCTCCTGTTGCGCGACCTGGAGATGCCAGATTTCCGGGCCCACGCGGTTCACGTGCCTTCGCCCGGCGCCGTCGATGGGCAGGACACCCTCGTACTGGGCGGGTTCTTCAGGGACATCGTCACGCTGAACCAGGACAACTTTCGAATCTTCGGGCCGGACGAGACACTTTCGAATCTGCTCGGCGCAGTCTTCGAGGTCACCAACCGCCAATGGGACGCCGAGATGGTTGCGAATGACGAATTCCTGGCACCCGCCGGCCGGGTGCTTGATTCGATGCTCAGCGAGCACCAGTGCGAAGGCTGCCTGGAAGGCTATTTGCTGACCGGGCGTCACGGGCTGTTCAACAGCTACGAGGCGTTCATCCGCATCATCGACTCGATGTTCAGCCAGCATGCCAAGTGGCTGAAGGTGACCTTGGAATTGCCGTGGCGCCGAAAAATCGCCTCGCTGAACTATCTGCTTGCCTCCCATGTCTGGCAGCAGGATCATAACGGATTCACCCACCAAGATCCCGGCTTCCTCGACCATGTGATCAACAAGAAGGCCGACATCGTGCGGGTTTATCTACCGCCGGATGCCAACTGCCTGTTGTCCACGTTCGATCACTGCCTGCGCAGCCGGCATTACGTGAACGTGGTGGTCGCCGGCAAACACGCTTTGCCGCAGTGGCTGACCATGGACGAGGCCATCGTGCATTGCACGCAAGGTCTCGGCATCTGGCAATGGGCGAGCAACGATCAGGACATCGAACCCGACGTGGTGATGGTCTGCTGCGGAGACACGCCGACGCTTGAGATTCTGGCGGCGGTATCGATCCTCCGCGAGCATCTGCCTGAACTGAAGATCCGCGTGATCAACGTCATCGACCTGATGAAGCTGCAGTCAGCAAGCGAGCATCCGCATGGACTGAGTGAAGCCGACTACGATGCCTTATTCACCAAGGACAAGCATATCATCTTCGGCTTCCATGGCTATCCGTCGCTGGTGCACCGGCTGACCTATCGTCGAACCAATCGAAATCTTCACGTTCGCGGCTACAAGGAAGAGGGCACAATTACCACAGCCTTCGA
>NZ_DASWPE010000076.1:0-4502 GCF_036404135.1 Rhodopseudomonas sp.
TGACAAGCGCCCCCCCGATCCGTACTAACCCGCCCGGGCCCAGGTGGCGGAATTGGTAGACGCGCTGGCTTCAGGTGCCAGTGGCTTCACGGCCGTGAAGGTTCGAGTCCTTTCCTGGGCACCACTCGTGCTCATGCCCAAACATCGCGAGCTGCAGTTGCTGCAGGCCTCGCTGCTCCGCGACGCGGAGCGCGCCGCCGGCGATGCGGCAAACCCAGCGGCAGCCTCGCGCTCAGGCGCCGCCCGCTTTCACGCCCCGCAGCAGCTCAAGCGGCCCTCCAGATCCATCATCCGCGCCTGAACCCCCGGCCGCGCGCCGACGATGCGCTCGATGGTTTCGCGCGGCAGCAGGCTGAAGGCGGTCGACAGCGCGTCGGCTTCGGTGGCGGTCGGCGCCAGCACGCTGACGCTGCGATAGCGCGACGGACTGCGCCCGGTCTTGGGATCGAACAGATGGGTGAAGCGGCCTTCGTGATCGAAGCGGAAGCCGGCGCCGGCGGAGGTCGCCACCGCGCGGTCGACGATCTCGATGGTTTCGGTGAGCACGCCGACCTGGTCCGGATCGGCGAGCCCGATGCGCCATGGCGCGCCGTCCGGCCGCGCGCCGATGGCGCGGATTTCGCCCATGTCGACCAGCGTGGTGCTAAGCCCTGCGCCGCGCAGCAGCGCCACCACCTTGTCGGTGGCAAACCCTTGCGCGATGCCGTTCAGCGTGAGGCCGGCGCCGCGCCGGGTCAGCGCCACGCGATCCGGCGACACCGCGAGCCCGTCATGGCCGACCTTCGCCAGCGCCTCTGCCAATGAATCGGCCGACGGCCCCGCGGGATCCGGATGCTCGGCCGAAAAATGCGCGGCGTAGAGCGACCATAGCGGCTGCACGGTGGGATCGAACGCGCCGCCGGTGAGTTGCGCGAAGCCAAGCGAGGCCTGCAATAGCGCCACCATGTCGGGGTCGGGCGCCACCAGCATGCCGCGGCGGTTCAATTCGCAGATCGCCGAATCCGCCTGGTACAGGCTGAACTGTTGCTCCAGCCGCCGCACCTCGGCGATCGACCGCGCCACCAGCCGCGCCGCGGCGTTGCGGTCGGGGTGATAGATCTCCAACGAAACTTGCGCGCCGAGCGCCTGGCCCTGCCAGCGCAGCGGCTCGGCCGCACGCGCCATGCCCGCGCGTCCGATCATCGCGGCGCCGAACGCGGAGGCGGCGATGGTGATGACGCGCCGCCGCGTCAGATTTGGCTTCAGCATCGGCCGCTCCTCAATTGGTCCGCACGTCGGAAGGCTCCGGCGCGTTGGCGGCGGCCGGCGGCTCGCTGCCGAGCACATAGTCGGCGGGAATCTGATCGAACGTCACCACCTGCCCGCCATTCGCGGCGACGAAGGCCTCGGCCGCGGCGCGCTCGCCGAACGGCACCGCCTCGGCGGCGCCCATGCCGCCCTGCTTGCGGCTGCCGATCACGAACAGCGCTTTCTTGGCGTCGATCCAGTTGGTCTCGCCGGGTTGCTCCCAGCTCGGCGCGCGGCCCATGTCGGAGACGTAGATCGCGCGGATGTCGCGCGGCTGGTCCGGCATCAGTGTGAAAGCAACGGTGTCGCGCGCCGAGGAGAACCAATAGGGATCGATCCGGCTCGCGGTGAGGATCTGGCCCTTGGGGCCGGGATGCTCCATCAGGTTCATGCCGCAGAACACCCCCATGGCGTCGGCATTCAGCGCCACCGCCGGCGGCATGGTTGCGGCGGTCTCCTGCTTGCAGCCGGCGAGAGTAACGGCGGCGGCGAGCGCCAGGATCAATCGCAGTTTCATAATTCCCTCCGCGCAAATGACAGCATCGAGAGTGCGAGCGGCACCGCGATCCAGACCGACAGCCCGAGCAGCAAGGGCCACAGTCCGGGATTGGTGCTGCCGGCGAGCCCGGCCATGCCGGAAAACTGGCTGACGTTGAAGCCGGTCAAGTTGGTCAGCCGGTACAGGTCGGTCGGGTTGAGAAACAGCAGCGCGTTGAGCACCGGGCCGGAAATGATCCGGCCCTGATCGACCACGAGGATGCCGAGCAGCGCCATGTCGAACACCAGCACCATGATCAGCCAGACCCCGATCGACAGCCCCGCCGCGGTGCCGCGGTCGCGCACCAGGCTGGAGATGAGGTAGCCGATCGCCACGAACACCGCGCCCAGCATCACCGAGCTGCCGAGCATCGCGCCGAACGCGTACCAGCTCGCCGCCAGCGCCGAGGCGCCGGTCAGCATCAAAGCGAGGCCGGCGGCGCCGTAGCCGATCACGGTGGCGAAGGCCAGAATCAGCACATGGCCTGCGAATTTGCCGAGGATCACCTGGCCGCGGCCGACCGGATAGCTCAAGAGCAGAATCATGGTGCCGCGCTCCATCTCGCCGACCACGGCGTCGTGCGAGATCAGCAGCGCGATCAGCGGCAGCAGGAAGATGGTCAGGCTGGAGAGCGACACCACCACGACGTCGAGCGCGCCGGCGCCGACATTGCCGGTCGGCACGCTGCCGAGGAAGGTCAGCGACAGCGACAGCGCCGCCAGCAGCAGTGTGGTCGCGAGCACCCAGCGGTTGCGCAGGCCTTCCTGGATTTCCTTCATTGCGATGATGGCGATGGTTCTCATGCTGCGACCTCCTGCAGCCGAAGGAAATGCGCATAGAGATCGTCCAGCGTCGGCGCCGCGATCTCGATATTCTGCACGCGCGGATCGGATGAGGCCGAGCGCAGCAATTGCATTTTCTGCGCGTCGTCGCGCACCAGCACGACGCGCCCGTTCGCGCCGGAGGGCTCCGCATCGGCAAGCCAGGCCGGCAGCGCGGCGCCGGCCGGCGCGGCGATATCGATCGAAGCCCGGATCGGCAATTGCGAGATTGCGCGCAATTCCGCCATGGTGCCTTGGGCTGCGAGCACGCCGCGATTCATGATTAGCACGTGATCGGCGCGATCCTCGAGTTCGTTCAGCGCGTGCGAGGAGATCAGCACGGCGGCGCCGTCATCCTTGAGTTCGTTGAGGATCTCGTAAAAGGTCTGGCGCAGCGCCGGGTCGAGCCCGGTGGTGGGCTCGTCCAGCAGCAGAACGCGCAGCCGGCCGAGCAGCGCCTGCGCCAGGCCGAGCCGCTGCCGCATCCCCTTGGAATAGGTGCCGACCTTGCGATCGGCGGCGGCTTCGAGCCCGACGCGTTGCAGCAGCGGCCAGGCCGTCGCCGGCTTGATCTGCTTCAGCCGTGCATAGAATGCCAGCGTCTCGCGCCCGGTCAGCGCCGCATTGAAGGCGACGTTTTCCGGCAGATAGCCGAGCAGCCGGCGGCCAGAGAATTCACCGGCGGCGGGATCTTCGCCAAGCACATGAATGTCGCCGGTGTCGGCGCGGATCAGGCCCAGCATCAGTTTGATCAGCGTGGTCTTGCCGGCGCCGTTGTGCCCGACCAACGCGTTGATGCGGCCCGCGTGCAGTTCGAACGAGACGTTGCGCAGCGCCCGCACCTTGCGAAAGCTCTTCACCACCTGATGGACCGAGATCGTCGCTGTCATTGCGGCCCCCGTGTCGCCGACGGCTTCGGCGGCGGCGCGATCAGCGGGCGGCTGTCGACCACGCCTCCGGGATACAGCGCCGGGAACTGGCTCTGCGCCCAGCGCAACACCTGCACCGCCGGACTGTTGATCAGCACCTTTGCGGTCGGCGCGGTCCACAGCACGCGATCGACCAGATCGTTGGGGCGATAGGCGGTGTCGGCGATGCCGTCGCCGTCGAGGTCGAACGCCGGATTGTCGCTCCAGTAATTGCCGCGCCCGCCCTTCGACCAATCGAGATCGCGGGTGCCGACATATTTCACCTGGTTGCGGTTGCCGACGAAGGCGTTGCCGGTGATCTCGTTGCCTTCGGAGCCGGCGGTGAAATGCACGCCGATGCCGCAGCGCTCGAACCAGTTGTCGCGGAACTTGTTGTGGTTGGCGTTATAGATGAACACGCATTTCTCCGGACCCTCGCGCAGCGGCTGCGCCGAGCGGGTTTCCGGCAGCATGCCATTTTCGTCGGCCGCCGCGTCGTCGCCATTGTCACCGATGCCGGAGAGCGAACCGCCGCTGACCCGGTTGCCGCCGATATCGGCATAATTGGCGTAGTTGAACAAAAGTCCGTAGTCGCGGTCGCGATCGGAGATGTTGCCGCGGATGATCAGCCGGTTGGAATACATGATGGCGTAGCCGCCATGATTGCCGATCGAGACGTTGCCGGAGACTTCGCTGTCATTGGTGTACATGTAGTGCACGGCGAAGCGGACATTCTCGAAACGGTTGTTGATGAAGCGGTCCTTCAGGCTGCTGATGCTGAAGATGCCGTCGCGGCCGTAGCGGAAGCTGTTCTCGGCGATGGTGACGTCAGGCGCGTTCCAGACCGAGACGCCGTTGCCGGCCTCGTTGAGCCGGATATTGCGCAGGCCTTCGATGGTGTTGCGCTCGACCCGCGAACCCGGGGCGCCGTGGACGTAGACGCCGAAC
>NZ_DASWPE010000077.1:0-12080 GCF_036404135.1 Rhodopseudomonas sp.
GTTTCCGCCGGTGATTCCGCCGGCCAACCCGATTCGGCGCTCCGCAGCGGATTTCCCCGCCGCGCTCTTCCAATGGAAACGCGATCCGCGCTGAGCGCGCTGGCGCGGGCGGCAGGATTTCGCGGTTGCGAGAGGCCTGCCGCGTGGTCCAGGGGAGCGCCTCCGTAATGCTACTGAATTGCGCTTCAAACGGCGTTTTTGCATGCGATTCGTAGCTGGAACCGAAGTCGATTTAGCCTTAAGTCGTAATGCAAAGCGCCCGTTTTTGCTCCATGAGAAACTTGAGAAATCGGACGCATCGCATTGTGCGATCAGTTCTTTCATCGAGATTTCGTTGCGATCTGCCGATCGCGACGCGTCGCCGACAAGCTCGATGCACGCCGGCTGCCGGACCCTGAAAGGGTTACTCATTCCTTGCCACGGCCATGCGCGGCGTGCTTAGCTGCATCGCAGCATTTACACTGTTTGGCGCAGTGGTATTCCCCTATATTCCCGTTCCACGATGAAGCTCCCCTCCAAGAGTTGAATCGTGAATTCCTAGGAGATTACCATGTTGCTTTCGCTCATCCGCATGATCCGCGAATTTCGGGACTATCAGCGCAATGTGAGCGAATTGTCCCAGCTCAGCGATCGCGAATTGGCCGATATCGGCCTCGATCGCTCGGACATTCCGCGCGTTGCGTCGGGTCACTATCACGGTTGATCCCGTTATCTAGTTCTGTGATCCGATGACGCCCGCTCCACGCGGGCGTTGTCGTATCTGGCGCTCCGGTTCCCGCGGTACGGCGATTTCCCTTTGCCACAAAACGCGCTAGCTGTGGCGCATGATCGATCCTTCGAACACCGTTCACGTCGTCGGCGGCGGCCTCGCCGGCTCCGAAGCCGCCTGGCAGATCGCGCAGGCCGGCATCCGCGTCGTGCTGTACGAAATGCGCCCCCTGCGGATGACCGAGGCGCACCGCACCGAGGGCCTCGCCGAGCTGGTGTGCTCCAACTCGTTTCGCTCCGATGATGCCGCCAACAACGCGGTGGGGCTGCTGCACGCCGAAATGCGCAAGCTCGGCTCGCTGGTGATGCGCGCGGCCGATGCCAACCAGGTGCCGGCCGGCGGTGCGTTGGCGGTCGATCGCGACGGCTTCTCCGCGGCAGTGAGCGAGGCGCTGGCCGAGCATCCCCTGATCGAGTTGCAGCGCGGCGAGCTCGACGGCCTGCCGCCCGCCGATTGGGCCAACGTGGTGATCGCCACCGGGCCGCTCACCTCGGCGCCGCTGGCGTCGGCGATCCAGGCACTGACCGGCGAGGATGCGCTGGCGTTCTTCGACGCCATCGCGCCGATCGTGCACCGCGATTCCATCGACATGTCGGTGGCCTGGTTCCAGTCGCGCTACGACAAGGTCGGCCCCGGCGGCAATGGCGCCGACTACATCAACTGCCCGATGACCCGCGAGCAATATGACGGCTTCGTCGCAGCGCTGATCGCCGGCGACAAGGTCGACTTCAAGGATTGGGAGACTTCGACGCCGTATTTCGACGGCTGCCTGCCGATCGAGGTGATGGCCGAGCGCGGCCGCGAAACGCTGCGGTTCGGCCCGATGAAGCCGGTCGGGCTGACCAACCCCAACGATCCGACGGTGAAGCCCTACGCCATCGTGCAGCTGCGCCAGGACAACAAGCTCGGCACGCTGTACAATCTGGTCGGCTTCCAGACCAAGCTGAAGCATGGCGCGCAGAGCCGCATTTTCCGAACCATCCCGGGACTGGAAAACGCCGAATTTGCAAGGCTTGGCGGGCTGCATCGCAACACCTTTCTGAACTCGCCCAAGCTGCTCGATCTGCAATTGCGGCTGCGCACCGAACCGCGGCTGCGCTTCGCCGGGCAGATGACCGGCTGCGAGGGCTATGTGGAATCCGCCTCGATCGGGCTGATCGCCGGGCTTTATGCCGCAGCCGACGCGCGGCAGGCCGCGCTGGCGCCGCCGCCCGGAACTACCGCGCTCGGCGCGCTGCTCGGCCACATCACCGGCGGCCACATTGAGACCATCGACGCCGGGCCGCGCTCGTTCCAGCCGATGAACGTCAATTTCGGCCTGTTCCCGCCGCTCGCCGCGCCGCCGACCCACGGCGCCGACGGCAAGAAGCTGCGCGGCCCCGACAAAACCGTCGCCAAGAAACAGGCGCTGAGCGCCCGCGCGCTGGCCGATCTCGACGGCTGGATCGCGGCGAATTTGCCGAGCGCCGCGGCGGCGGCGTAGCGCTCTCTACGCCATCGAGACTTCGCTCGCAAAACAAAGCCGTCATTCCGGGGCGCGAGAGCGGAGCTCGAGCGAACCCGGAATCTGCAACGAGCAACGCGCGCACCGACTCATCACCCCGCAGCGAGATTCCGGGTTCGCTCGCCGCTGCCGCGGCTTGCGCCCCGGAATGACCGGCTTTGAGGGCTAACAACGATTATCGAAACGCCGCCGACCGGCTGGCCCGCCACAGCGTCCACAGCGTCGCCAGATGCGAGCGCGGCCGCGGCTGCAGGACATCCCCGTCCGGCCGCGCCATCTGCTTGAAGTCGCGCTGCGCCAGCGCCAGCGGCAGCAACGCCGGCCGGATCGCGCGCGGCACCTCGCCGAGCAGCGTCAGCGCCTGATCGAGATGCGCCCTCGCCTCCTCGACGAATTGATCGAGCGCGGCGCGCAGCGCCGGCGTCAGCTTGCCCGCGAATGCATCCTCCGGGTCGGCTGCGGCTTGCGCCAACAGATCCGCCGGCAAAAACATTTGCTGCCGCGCGGCATCGCGCGGAAAGCCGGCGAGCAGCCGCGAAGCGCCGGTCGCCAGCCCGGCATGATGCGCCAGGTGATCGGTCGCATCCGAGGCAGGTCCGAGCACGCGCGCGGCCTGCGCCAGCAGCGCCGACGATGTCTCGGCGAGATACAGCTCCAGCGCGGCACGGTCCGGCATCGGGTCGTTGTAGAGATCGAAGATGTGCGCCTCGATCAGCCGCGACAGCGGCGCCGCCGGCAGGGCGTAACGCGCGATGGCGCGCTGCAATTCCGCCGCAACCGGATTGCCCTCGACGCCGCCATGGCCCTGACCGGCGAGCATGTCGCTCCACCATTGCAGCCGGATTTCGCCGGGCAAAGGCTGGCTGACCTGGTCGCGCACCCGCACGATTTCAACATTGAAGGCATACAAAGCCAACAGCGCGCGGCGCGGCTCGGGACCGACGAACAGCGTCGCGGCATAATGGTCGAAATCCTGAGCGCGCACCAGGTCGGCGCAGAACGCCGCATCGCCTTGGGCGGCGCCGGCCGCCGCGCTCATGGCACCGCGATCAGCGCCGCGGCGACCCGGCGGCGCTCGCCGATCATGATGTTGTAGGTGCGGATCGCGGGGCCGGTCTGCATCGGATCGAGCACGATGCTGAGGCGGCGCAGCGCGTTGCGCAAGGCGGGCGGCGGCAGCCACACCGTATTGGCGGTGCCGACGATCAGCGTGTCGATGGCGTTCGCGTTCTCGATCACCCGGCGCAGCGAAACTTCGTCGATCTGCGCCGGATCGCTGACCTCCCAGGCCCAGATCGAATCCGGCAGGCACAACAGCGAGCCCTGATGCGACATCTCGGCGAAATAGAACCCGCCCTTGCCGTAGGATTCGATCGGCGCCGATCGCGGCAGATGCAGGCCGTCCGGGGGAGCCTTGGCCATCAGGGCTTCGACACGGGCTCCTTGGCGTCGTGCCGGTTCATGCCGACGCCAAGATAGATCAGGATCGGGGCCGCGATGAAGATCGAGGTGTAGGTGCCGACCAGCACCACGCCGAACATCATCACCGCGGTGAAGGAGTGGATGGCGTGACCGCCGAACAACAACAGCGCCAGCAGCGCCAGCGTCACCGTGACGTGGGTGATGATCG
Source organism: Rhodopseudomonas sp. (assembly GCF_036404135.1). Taxonomy (GTDB): domain Bacteria; phylum Pseudomonadota; class Alphaproteobacteria; order Rhizobiales; family Xanthobacteraceae; genus Rhodopseudomonas_A. Next base: position 3,904 of record NZ_DASWPE010000077.1, read on the forward strand.
AGCGCGACAACGTCGAATTGATCGATTCGTTGAGCAGCTGCGGCATCGGCATCTTCTTGTAGCGCCGCAGCATTTCGCGGATCCGGTCGTAGATCACCACGGTGTCGTTTAAGGAATAGCCGAGAATCGTCAACAGCGCGGCGATCGAGGTGAGATCGAAATCCACCTGGGTAATCGACATGAAGCCGATGGTCAGCACGATATCGTGGACGTTGGCGATCATCGCGCCGAGCGCGAACTGCCATTCGAACCGGAACCAGAGGTAGACCAGGATCGAGAAGATCGCCAGCATCAGCCCGAGCATGCCGTAGGCCAGCAATTCGCTGGACACCCGAGGGCCGACCACTTCGACGCGGCGGTACTCGACATTGTCGCCGAGCGCGGTGCGCACCTTCTGCACCGCGGCCTGCTGCGCGGCGTCGCCGCCGGGCTGTTCGGCGACCCGGATCAGCACGTCGGCGGGGCCGCCGAACTGCTGCAGCTGCACGTCGCCGAGGTCGAGCCCGTTCAGCGTCGCGCGCATCGCCGGAATATCGGCGGCGCCGGCTTTGGCCTGCACTTCCAGCAGCGTGCCGCCCTTGAAGTCGATGCCGAAGTTCAGGCCGTGGGTGAAGAACAGCGTGATCGCGGCGATCGACAACAGCGCGGAGATCGGAAAGCTGATCCGGCGAAACCGGGTGAAGTCGAAATGGGTGTCGTCCGGGACGATGCGCAGCGACGGCAGCCAGCCCATGATGCTGACAACCGTGAGCACCACGATCACGGCGCCCAACCCAATCAAGATCCAGTGTGTCACAGCGTGCTCCGTAATCTCAAATCGGCACGCTGTGCGGCCGCTTCCACCGCACCCAGCCGGCGACGATCAGCCGGGTCAGCGTGAAGGCGGTGAACACCGTGGTAAGGATGCCGATGCCGAGCGTGACGGCAAAACCGCGCACCGGCCCGGTGCCGATGTAGAACAGCACCGCCGCGGCGATGAAGGTGGTGATGTTGGAATCCAGAATCGTCGACAGCGCGCGCTTGAAGCCGGCGTCGATCGCCGAGATCGCGGTGCGGCCGCCGCGGATTTCCTCGCGGATGCGCTCGTAGATCAGCACGTTGGAATCCACCGCGATGCCGACGGTGAGCACGATGCCGGCGATGCCGGGCAGCGTCAGCGTGGCGTTCAAGAGCGACAGCACGCCGAAGATCATCGCCACATTGATCGCCACCGCGATGTTGGCGAACACGCCGAACAGCCGGTAGGTCAACAGCATGAAGACGATGACCAGGATCGAGCCGACATAGGCGGCGAGTTCGCCCTTCTCGATCGAGTCCTGGCCGAGCCCGGGGCCGACGGTGCGTTCCTCGATGATGGTGAGCGGCGCCGGCAGTGCGCCGGCGCGCAGCAGAATGGCGAGGTCGTTGGCGCCCTGCACGGTGAAGCTGCCGGAAATCTGCCCGGAGCCGCCGGTGATCGGCTCGCGGATCACCGGGGCCGAGATCACCTCGTTGTCGAGCACGATGGCGAACGGCTGGCCGACATTGTCGGTGGTGGCCTGGGCGAATTTGCGTGCGCCGGAGGTGTTGAAGCGGAACGAGACGATCGGCTCGCCGGAGCGCTGGTCGAAGCCGGGCTGCGCGTCGGTGAGGTCGCCGCCCGACACCAGCACCTGCTTCTTGATGACGTAGGGCTGTTTCGGCGCCTGCGCGCCCATCAACAGGTCGGAATCCGGCGGCACCCCGCCGCCCTGCCGCACCTGATCGGCCGGCACGGTGGGGTCGACCATGCGGAAATCCAGCTTGGCGGTCTTGCCCAAGAGCTCCTTCAGCCGGGTCGGGTCCTGCAGGCCCGGCACCTGCACCAGAATGCGGTCGATGCCTTGGCGCTGGATCAAAGGCTCCACGGTGCCGAGTTCGTTGACGCGGCGCTCGACGATCTGGATCGACTGTTCGACCGACTGCCGGATCCGCTCGGTGATCGCCGCCTGGGTGACCGAGAGCCGGATCAGCCCGGAGCCGGCGTCGGCGACGTCGAGGCTGCGCTGGCCGTTGGAGCCCATCAGCCCGCCGAGCGGCTGCGACAGTTCGCGCAGTTTGCTGAGCGCGGTGGCGACGTCGGTGTCCTTGGAGATCCGCACTTCGACGGCGTCGTTGCGCACCGCAAGGCCGGTATAGGGGATCTTGGCGTCACGCAGGGTGCGGCGGGCGTCGTCGCGAACCTGGTCGAGCTTGTCCTTGCGCACCGAGTTAGAATCAACCTCGAGCAGGATGTGCGAGCCGCCCTGCAGGTCGAGCCCCAGCACCAGATGGCGCTGCGCCCATTTCGGCCAGGTCTTGACGGTGGCTTCCGGGAAGAAATTCGGAACCGCGCACAGGCAGACCGCCAGCGCGGTCAGAATGATCGCCAGCGCCTTCCACCGCGTGAAATACAGCATCGAGTTGACCCGTCAGACCATGGAAAGGGGCGCGCCGCGACCGCGCAACGCCGTGACTGCGTTGCGCGTCACGTTGCTTGTCACGTTACTTGGCGGTCGAATCGTCCTTCGACGCCGCCACGTCCTTGACGTCCTGGGCGTCCTTGGGTTGCTTGCCGCCCTTGGTCGCCTTGGCATCCTTTTCCGCCAGTGGCTCGCCCTTGGCGCGCACGCCGGTGATCATCTGGCGCATCTGGCGGACCCGAATGCCGTCGGCGACCTCGAATTCCAGGCTGTCGTCGTCGATCACCTTGGTCACCTTGCCGACCAGGCCGCCCGAGGTGATGATGGTGTCGCCGCGGCGCACGTTCTTCACCAGCTCGGCATGCTCCTTCACCTTCTTCTGCTGCGGACGCAGAATAAGGAAATACATGATGACAAAGATCAGCGCGAACGGCAGCAGCGACATCAACATGCTGCCGGTGTCGCTGGCTGTGCCGGCGGCCTGAGCAAACGCAGGAGTAATCAGCATCACAATCCCCGTGAAATGGAACGAGCCGGCGCTGGGCTTGCAAGCCGGCCGGTCCTAGCAAATTCGCGCGGACTATAGCGGCCGCGGTCCCAATTGCAACGCTGCCCAGCCGTTCATTTCAGGCGCTTGCCGGCCCTGATCCGGCCCGATATGGCTGCAACGTCAGGAATGGGACAGATGTCGAAAAAACCCGGAAAAACCGCGGCTCGCGCCGCCAAGAGCAATGTCGCCGCGAAATCCCGCAAAGCCGCGACAAAACGTCCGAAGGCCGCCGCCGATACCGCCGAACAGCGGATCGCCCGCGCGCTCGAGGCGATCGCGGCGTCTCTGGCGGCCGCCGCGCCGAGACCCAAGGACCCGGCCGGGCAGCTTGCCGCCGCCGAAGCCTTCATCTGGCATCCCGACGGCCGGCTGGCTCCGGTGCCGCGCGTGTCGCGGGTCGATCTCGATCTGCTGAAGGGCATCGAGCGGATGCGCGACATCCTGATCGAGAACACCGAACGTTTTGCCGCCGGCCTGCCCGCCAATAATGCGCTGTTGTGGGGCGCGCGCGGCATGGGCAAGTCGAGCCTGGTCAAGGCCGCGCATGCCAGCGTCAACGCCAAGCCCGAGGTCGCCGGCCTCCTGAAGCTGATCGAGATCCACCGCGAGGACATCGAAAGCCTGCCGGCCTTGATGACGATTCTGCGCGCCTCGCAATTCCGCTTCATCGTGTTCTGCGACGACCTGTCGTTCGACGGCAACGACGCCTCCTACAAATCGCTGAAGGCGGTGCTGGAAGGCGGCATCGAGGGCCGCCCGGACAATGTGATCCTGTATGCCACTTCCAACCGCCGGCATCTGCTGGCCCGCGAGATGGTGGAGAACGAGCGCTCCACCGCGATCAATCCCGGCGAAGCCGTCGAGGAGAAAGTCTCGCTGTCCGACCGCTTCGGGCTGTGGCTCGGCTTCCACAAATGCAGCCAGGACGAATTCCTGGCGATGGTGCGCGGCTATTGCGCGCATTTCGGCATCGCGCTCGACGACGCCGAGTTACAGCGCGAGGCGCTGGAATGGGCGACCACCCGCGGCTCGCGCTCCGGCCGCGTCGCCTGGCAGTTCACCCAGGATCTGGCCGGCCGATTGGGCGTGCGGACGGCGGCGAAATAGCCGCCGCTCAGCGCGCGCGTTTAGCGTTGAACGCCGCCACCACCCGGCTCGGCGGCGGCCGCCCGATCAGCGCCCCGACCGCATTGCTGGCTGCAACCAGCCTGTCGAGATCGACGCCGGTTTTCACACCCAGGCCCTCGAGCATGTAGACCACGTCTTCGGTGGCGACATTGCCGGTGGCGCCCGGCGCATAGGGGCAGCCGCCGAGCCCGCCTGCGGCACTGTCGATCGCCCGCGCGCCCTCTTCCAGCCCGGCATAGAGATTGGCCAGCGCCTGGCCGTAGGTGTCGTGGAAATGCATCGCCAGACTCTGCATCGGCACCGCCTCGGCGCAGGCGCGCAGCAATTCGCGGACCTTGTTCGGGGTGCCGACGCCGATGGTGTCACCGAGCGAGACTTCAGCGCAGCCGAGATCCCATAGCGTGGTCACGACATCGACCACGGCCTGCGGATCGACCGTGCCGTCATAGGGACACCCCAGCACGCAGGACACATAGCCGCGCACTTTCACGCCATCCGCGGTGGCGCGGGCGATCACCGGCTTGAAGCGTTCGATCGAGTCCGCCACCGAGCAATTGATATTGGCCCGGGAAAAGCCCTCCGAGGCCGAGGCGAACACCGCGACGACCTTGGCGCCGGCGGCGCGGGCGGCGTCATAGCCCTTCTCATTGGGCACCAGCACATGGAATTCGCCGGCGAGACGCTGCACGCCGCGCAGCACCTCCGCCGAGCCCTGCATCTGCGGGATCGCCTTGGGTGACACGAAGGCGCCGACCTCGATGGTGGTGAGCCCGGCTCCGGATAGCGCCTCGATGAACGCGATGCGGGCGTCGACGCCGAGCGAAGTCTTCTCGTTCTGCAGCCCGTCGCGCGGGCCGACTTCGACGATGCGGACGGGCTCGCTCATGCGCACCTCACGCGGCTGAAGGCTCGATCTCGGCGAGTTCGACGCCTTCCTGGACGATATCGCCAACCTTGCATTTCAGATGCGTCAGCACGCCGGCAAACGGCGCGCGCAGCGTCTGCTCCATCTTCATCACTTCCAGCGTCAGGATCGCCGCGCCCTTCTCTAAGCTCGCGCCCTCTTGCGCCAGCAGCGCCACCACGGTGCCGGGCAGCGGCGCCACGATGCGGTCGTCGCCGACGTGCTCGTCGTCGTCGCCACCGAACGGATCGACCCAATGCAGGTCGAATCGGCCGTTGCGGCTGCGCAGATAGAGTTCGTGGCCCTCCATCACCGCAAAGACAGCGCTGCGCACGCCGTCCAGCGTCAGGTCGAAGCCGCCGTGGTCGCGCGGCGCCGTGTCGAAGTCGAAGGTGCGATCGCCGATCGCGAGCGCGGCCGCGCCGCCGCCGTAGCGCAACGTCACCTTGTGTTCGGCCGCGCCGTGGCGGAAGACGAACAAGCGGCTGCGGCGGCCGACCGGCATCCAGCCCGCGGTCCGCCAAGGCGACGGCGCTTCGCACTGCGCGGCCTTGTCTTCGTCGAACAAGATAGCAGCCACTGCGCCGCAGAGTTCGAGATCGCCGGGCGGCCGCGGCTCCGGCGTCAACGCCGCCAGCTCGCGCTCGATGAAGCCGGTGTCGATGGCGTTGGCGCGGACATCACGATGCGTCAGCAGCGCCGAGAGGAATTGCGTGTTGGTGACGACGCCGCGGATGTCGGTGTCATCGAGCCCGCGCGTCAGCCGGTCGAGCGCGGCGTCGCGGCTCGACGCCCACGCGATCACTTTGGCCAGCATCGCGTCGTAATACGGCGACACTTGGTCGCCCTGCCGGTAGCCGGCGTCGATGCGCAAGCCGTTGGTTTGCGAAGGCGTGCGCCAGGTCTTGAGCGTGCCGACCGACGGCATGAAATTCTGGTGCGGGTTTTCCGCATAGACCCGCGCCTCGATGGCGTGGCCATGCCATGTGATCTGATCCTGCGTCAGCGGCAGCGTCTCGCCGAACGCGACGCGCAATTGCCATTCCACGAGGTCGATGCCGGTGATCAGTTCGGTCACCGGATGCTCGACCTGCAGCCTTGTGTTCATCTCGATGAAAAATACGTTCTGGCCGTCGGAAACGAATTCGATGGTGCCGGCGCCGATATAGTTCACCGCGGCTGCGGCCTTGCGCGCCGCGGCGCAGACCGTTTCGCGCTGCGCCGCGGTGAGCGTCGGCGACGGCGCCTCCTCGATCACCTTCTGGTGCCGGCGCTGCAAGGTGCATTCGCGCTCGAACAGCGATACCAGGTTACCGTGGCTGTCGCCGACGACCTGCACCTCGATGTGCCTCGGGTTTGCCACATACTTTTCCAGCAGCATGCGGTCATCGCCGAACGCGGCTTTGGCCTCGCGCTTGGCGCTGACGATCGCGGCGCCGAGGTCTTCCGCGGCGCGCACGATCCGCATACCGCGGCCGCCGCCGCCGGCCGAGGCCTTCACCAGCACCGGATAGCCGATCCGTTGCGCCGCGTCCGCCAGCGTCGCCTCGTCCTGGGCTTCGCCGTGGAAGCCCGGCACCAGCCGCACGCCGGCCTTTTCCATCAACTGCTTGGAGCCGGATTTCGAGCCCATCGCGGTGATCATCGCCGCAGTCGGTCCGACGAACACCAGCCCGGCATCGGCGCAGGCCTGCGCGAACGCGGCGCTCTCGGAGAGAAAGCCATAACCGGGATGAATCGCTTCGGCGCCGCTGCGCTTCGCCGCAGCAATCATGCGTTCAATGTTGAGATAAGACTCGCGTGCCGGTGCAGGTCCAATCAACACCGCTTCATCAGCCTGCGCTAAATGCAGCGCGTCGCGGTCGGCCTCGGAATAAACCGCGACGGTGCGCAGCCCCATTGCGCGCGCGGTCTTGATCACGCGGCAGGCGATCTCGCCGCGGTTGGCGATCAGCAGCGTGCTAAACCGTCGATACAGCGCAGGCGTTGCCATCATCACATCCTGAACAGGCCGAAGCTGGTCGGCTCAATCGACGCATTGGCCGATGCCGACAGCCCGAGCCCCAGCACCAGCCGGGTGTCGGCGGGATCGATCACGCCGTCGTCCCACAGCCGCGCCGTGGCGTAATACGGGCTGCCTTGCGTCTCGAACTGCGCCTTGGTGGGCGCGCGAAAGGCTTCCTCCTCCTCGGCCGACCATGAGCCGCCCTTGGCCTCGATATTGTCGCGGCGGAGTTGGCTGAGCACCATCGCCGCCTGATCGCCGCCCATCACCGAGATCCGCGCATTCGGCCACATCCACAAAAACCGCGGCGAATAGGCCCGGCCGCACATGCCGTAATTGCCGGCGCCGTAGGAGCCGCCGATCACGACCGTGAATTTCGGCACGTTGGCGGTCGCGACCGCGGTGACCAGCTTGGCGCCGTCGCGGGCGATGCCGCCCGCTTCATATTTCTTGCCGACCATGAAGCCGGTGATGTTCTGCAGGAACACTAGGGGAATGCCGCGCTGGCAGCACAGCTCGATGAAATGCGCGCCCTTCAGCGAACTCTCGCTGAACAGGATGCCGTTGTTAGCGATGATGCCGACCGGAAAGCCCCAGAGATGCGCGAAGCCGCAGACCAGGGTCTGGCCGTACAGTTTCTTGAACTCGTCGAACTCCGAGCCATCGACCAGGCGGGCAATGATGTCGCGCACGTCGAACGGTTTTCGCGCATCGGCGGGGACAATCCCGTAAAGCTGCTCGGCCGGATACAGCGGCTCGCGCGGTTCGCGCAAATTCAACGCGGCGCGTTGCGCTGGCTTCAGCGTGCCGACGATTCTGCGGGCGATGCCGATAGCATGTGCATCGTTCTGCGCGTAGTGATCGGTGACGCCGGATTGCCGCGAATGCACGTCAGCGCCGCCGAGCTCTTCCGCCGAGACCACCTCGCCGGTCGCGGCCTTTACCAAAGGCGGGCCGCCGAGAAAGATCGTGCCTTGATGGCGCACGATGATGCTCTCGTCCGACATCGCCGGCACATAGGCGCCGCCGGCGGTGCAGGAGCCCATCACGATCGCGATCTGCGGAATCCCCAAAGCCGACATCTGCGCCTGGTTGTAGAAGATCCGGCCGAAGTGCCGTTCGTCGGGAAAGATCTCGTCCTGCTGCGGCAGGAAGGCGCCGCCGGAATCC
>NZ_DASWPE010000078.1:0-13178 GCF_036404135.1 Rhodopseudomonas sp.
TTCTTCTTCCGCGACAAGATCCCGTTCGATCATCTGCGCCAGGCGGTGCTGCCGGCGCTGATGCAGGCGCGCGCCGGCCGCCGCTCGCTGCGGATCTGGTGCGCGGCCTCCTCCACCGGGCAGGAGCCCTATTCGATCGCGATGTGCGTCAAGGAATTCGCCGGGCTTTCGGGCTGGCGGGTCGAGATCGTCGCCACCGACCTGTCGCCGGCGGTGCTGGAAAAGTGCAAGTCCGGGATCTACAGCCAGTTCGAGGTGCAGCGCGGGCTGCCGATCCAGATGCTGGTGAAGTATTTCAAGCAGGTCGGCGAGGTCTGGGAGATCGCGCCCGAACTGCGCGCGATGGTGCAGTTCCGCCAGCTCAATCTGCTGCACGACTTCGCCCAGCTCGGCAGCTTCGACATGGTGTTCTGCCGCAACGTGCTGATCTATTTCGACCAGCCGACCAAGATCGCGATCTTCAACAAGATCGCCAAGATCCTGGAGCCCGACGGCTACCTGGCGCTGGGCGCCGCCGAAACCGTGGTCGGCCTCAGCGACGCCTTCAAACCGCACCCGGAGCGGCGCGGGCTGTACCGCCCGACCGCCATGCGCGCCCCGTCGATCGTGCCGGCGCAGGCGCCGAGGCTGGTCGCGGCAAAAGCCGGCTGATCCTCCGGCGACCGAAGCCGCATCGACCGGCGCTGCAGGGGCGGAGCTGCCGGCTTCGCCCTTGCCCGGTTGCGTACGCCGTCAGGCCCGGCCCATTCCCCCAAACAAAAACCCCGCCATTTGCGGCGGGGTTCAGTCGGGAGGCGAGAGCTGGTCAGGCTCTCCTTGAAGGGGATCAGGCGGGGATGCGGACTTCTTCTTCGTGCGGCTCGCGCAGCACATAGCCGCGGCCCCAGACGGTTTCGATGAAGTTGCGGCCGTCGGAGGCGTTGGCAAGCTTCTTGCGCAGCTTGCAGATGAAGACGTCGATGATCTTCAGTTCCGGCTCGTCCATGCCGCCATAGAGATGATTGAGGAACATTTCCTTGGTCAGGGTGGTCCCCTTGCGGAGCGAGAGCAGCTCCAGCATCTGGTATTCCTTGCCGGTCAGATGCACGCGCTGGCCGCCGACTTCCACCGTCTTGGTGTCGAGATTCACGACGAGGTCGCCGGTCTGGATCACCGACTGGGCGTGGCCCTTGGAGCGGCGGACGATGGCATGGATGCGGGCGACCAGCTCATCCTTATGGAACGGCTTGGTCATGTAGTCGTCGGCGCCGACGCCGAGCCCTTTGACCTTGTCCTCGATGCCGGCGAGGCCGGAGAGGATCAGAATCGGGGTTTTGATCTTGGAGACGCGCAGCTGCTTGAGAACGTCATACCCGGACATGTCCGGCAGGTTCAGATCGAGCAGGATGATGTCGTAATCGTAGAGTTTGCCGAGATCGACGCCCTCTTCCCCGAGATCGGTTGTATAGACGTTGAAGCTCTCGGATTTGAGCATAAGTTCGATCGACTGCGCAGTCGCGCTGTCATCTTCAATCAGCAATACGCGCATGCCAGTCCCCTTTAAGCGCCGCTCCGGGCGTCAGGCGTCCGCACTACCTGCGGCACTGGAAACGCCTTTGAACAACTGATTCGGATCCTGACGTCATATGGTTAACAAAACCTGATTCGTGTTCGCAAGCTCTATCCGTGCAATTTTTATCGAATCGACGTAAGATGTTGCGCACAAGAAGCTTTTTGTATCCGTACCAGTTCAAGTTCCACATTAAGAGTCGCTTCGAAACGACTCTCGCGATTTGCCCCTTCGTTCTGTGGGGCGCGCGCCTTCAGCCAGCCAAAGACAGTGTGCTAATGATTAACGATGCGGGTAAACAGCAGGTTAAGGATCCGGCTGCGAACCGAGGAAACTTAAGGCTTTCGCAATGAAGGCGCTGGCGGAGCAGATCGGCGATCTCGACGGCGTCATGATGTATGGCCGGGTGGTCGGCGTGCGCGGGCTGATGGTGGAAATTGCCGGGCCGATCCATGCGATGTCGGTCGGCGCGCGGATCGTGGTGGAGACCGGCGGCAGCCGCTTCATCCCCTGCGAGGTGATCGGCTTCAACGGCAACAACGCGGTGGTGATGCCGTTCGCCGGGCTGGAGGGGGTGAGGCGCGGCTGCCGCGCGGTGATCGCCAATGCCGCGGCGCAGGTGCGGCCGTCGCCGGCCTGGCTCGGCCGGGTGCTCAATGCGATGGGCGAGCCGATCGACGGCAAGGGGCCGCTGTTGCAGGGCACCTCGCCGATGACGTTCCGCAATTCGCCGCCGCCGGCGCATTCCCGCAAACGGGTCGGCGCGCCGCTCGATCTCGGGGTGCGGGCGCTGAATACCTTTCTGACCTGCTGCCGCGGGCAGCGGCTCGGCATCTTCGCCGGCTCCGGCGTCGGCAAGTCGGTGCTGTTGTCGATGCTGGCGCGCAACGTCGACGCCGACGTCTCGGTGATCGGCCTGGTCGGCGAACGCGGCCGCGAGGTGCAGGAGTTTTTGCAGGACGATCTCGGCGACGAAGGCCTGGCGCGCTCGGTGGTGGTGGTGGCGACCTCCGACGAGCCGGCCTTGATGCGGCGGCAGGCGGCGTATCTGACTCTGGCGATCGCCGAATATTTCCGCGACGACGGCAAGGACGTGCTGTGCCTGATGGATTCGGTGACGCGCTTTGCCATGGCGCAGCGCGAGATCGGGCTGTCGGCCGGCGAGCCGCCGACCGCCAAGGGCTATACGCCGACCGTGTTCACCGAACTGCCGAAGCTGCTGGAGCGCGCCGGGCCCGGCCTCAATGACGGCACCATCACCGGGATCTTCACCGTTCTGGTCGACGGCGACGACCATAACGAGCCGGTCGCCGACGCGGTGCGCGGCATTCTCGACGGCCATATCGTGATGGAGCGGGCGATCGCCGAGCGCGGCCGCTATCCGGCGATCAACATCCTGAAGTCGGTGTCCCGCACCATGCCGAAATCCGCAGATCCGGCCTATCTGCCGATCATCCGCCGCGCCCGGCAGATCATGGGCACCTATGCCGACATGGAGGAGTTGATCCGGCTTGGCGCCTACCGCGCCGGCTCCAGCCCCGAGGTCGACGAAGCGATCCGGCTGCACCAGCCGCTGGAGGATTTTCTGCGCCAGGGCAAGGAAGAGGCCACCGCGCTGCATGCGGGATACGCCCAGTTGCAGCAAATCCTCGGCAATTTAGAAACGGAACGCTAACTTTGTCACGCCATCATGCTGCAGAAGCACTTGCGTTGCCGGCGAGGCCCGGTTCGGGACTGCCGGCTCGTCCCGCGTCAGATTGGGACTTCTGGGGAGTATTAAGTCGATGAAGTCACGCGAAACCCTGATCCGCCTGAAGAAGTTTCAGGTCGATGAAAAGCGCCGAAGGGTCGCGCAGATCGAAGGCATGATCGCCGATTTCCAGCGCATGTCGGTCGATCTGGAACGCGAGATCCAGTCCGAACAGGAGCGCGCCGGGATCAACGACCCGACGCATTTCGCCTATCCGACCTATGCCAAGGCCGCGATCCAGCGCCGCGAAAACCTCACCCGCTCGGCCGACGAATTGCGCATCCAGCTCGAGGATGCCCGCAGCCAGCTCAACGAAGCGTTCGACGAATTGAAGAAGGTCGAACTGTTGGACGAGCGCGACCAGGCCCGCGAACGCGCCGAGGAAAGTGCCCGCGAACAGGCCGACCTCGACAGCATCGGCTTGATGCGGGCGCGGCTCGGCGTGGTCGCCTGAGCAACGCGCCACCGGCCTAAACACCCAGGGCGGAAGGCCCGCCCTTAGGATAAGCGGGGAGTTGCACTCGCCCCTCGTGGGCACCCCTTATTCCGATGGGAAGCTGGGGGTGACCACGCCGAAGATTGCTTCGGGAGGAGCCAAAGGCTTTGTCGCCGACCGTCCCGTAGCAAGCGATGTAAGATATGTCCAAGCGCTTCCTTCGCCTCAAACTCGATTGGCAGAAGTTTGACGAGTTCGCGGCTCACCACCAGTCGTGGCCGAGATGGAAGCAATGGGGTCTTATTGCCATCCTCTGCATCGGCATATTCGCCGGACCGGCCGCATTCTACCACAATGAGGTCATGTCGATCTCACGGTTCGGGGTCACCCATTCGCTCGCGTTATCCGAACACCCGATCATTTTCTTCATCGCAGTCGTGACCATCGAGGTAATCCTCGTATTCTTGCTCGTCGTCTGGGTGATTGCGCTATTCTTCTATGACCCTTTCAGGTCAGACACTTAGTGTCTCACCGTACTCTCATCCGATTATTATTGGGCCAACACGGACGGAGTAGCGACGTAGGGTTGGCAAAGCGCGCCGTCGCTCGAACAGCGACAGCGAAGCGTGCCCACCATTATGGCGTGAAGCGGCGTCGCGATCGAGGCGGATCGCAGAATGCGCTATGCCATCTACGCTACGTACCCGACCTATCATTCCGCCCGCTTTGGTCGAAATTGATTGTAACGGATCAGGACATCTTCCTTGATTAGGCCTAACGGCGCTTGATCGACGAAATCGCGTTCGGGTCCAATATCGGGAACACCTTCGATCATCTCGAGTGACATGATTTCATTAAGCACCTTGGACAACTGCTCGCCACGCCCAAGTTGTAAAAGTATCCGCGCCTTCACACCAAGTGCTTCTCTTCGGAAGAAGCCGGTGCGGTATGCTCTCTGTAGCGTGAAGTCGATGCAGGTCAGAGCCTCTTCGAAGTTTGCAAAATAATACAAATAGCTCGAAGCCTTAATAATGGGGAACCGCACATCATTCGGAAACTGCTCGATCATTTGGTCTCCGTGCCGGATCGCCTCCTTATACCGACCAGTCTCTTCCAGGAGCAGGACAAGCTCGAATGTCAGGTGATATTGATTTCCCGGGTCAGCGGTCTGCAGTCGCGTGGATACCAGCTTGATGATTTCGTTGAGAGAGACCTCTCGCCTAAGGCGCCTGATCCAAGAGGCGATCCATCTGGCGGGCGCGGTACTCATGATAGCAACTCAATAGCGAGTATGGATACGGTACGCACCTTCATCGTTGAGTCCTCAAAATTTCTATGCTCACGATCCTGCTTATCCGGCACGAGAGGCCATCAGTGATGATCGCCACCAGCGCCTCCATCGCCGATATGACCGCCGCCGCTGTCATGAGTGCTCTCGCTATGATCGCTTGATCCAGATTCAGAAGGAAGAAAATCCCAGCGCTCCGCATCTATCAACATCGAGGTATAAAGCGCCCTGACAGCGCCGTATTCAGGATCGGTCGGCTCAAGATCATCGAGCTTCTTTCTCAACTCAGCTAACCTCAATCGGGCCTGCTTGCTAAAGAGCCAATAGAGGCCGAGGCCAACCGAAACTAGGCCTACGATGCAGACCACGGCGATCCAAACACCCGCGGATCCGGCGATCGTTCTGGTGATCGTATCCATTGCCCTTCTGCGACCTCACTCAGCTTCAATTTCCGCTATCGTAGTCCACTCGCAGTCCGGATGGTAGCTGACGTGGATTGAGGATTAAAATAGTAGCAACGTAGGGTGGGCAAAGCGCTGTCGCTTCGAGCGACGGCGAAAGCGTGCCCACCGCGATTGCGCAAAGGCGCGTGTCATGTAGTCGAGGTGGGCATGGCGCAAGCGCGCCTTTGCCCACCCTACGCGTACTAGTGACCCATTGCGGATTTCGTATCGCTCGCTAAAATCGGTTCAACGAACGAGGTATGGCCCGACACATGTCCGACACCTCCAAACAGAAATCAACCGGCCTCGTAACCGACCTCGGCAAGCTCACAATCGGCATCGGGTCCGGCGTAGCTAACCTCTTTTTCCCAGGCGCGGGCCTTGTAGGCCCGGTGCTGAATTTCACTGTCGACCGATTTGTCAAGCGCCCCCAGCAAGTGCTTGTAGATGAGATGCGCGCACAGCAAATCACAGAACTGTCGGAGGAAAAGCAGATAGCTTTCGTGCCCATGGCCTACCGATATTTCGAAGCAGCGAAAGAAGGTGAATATGAACACAACTTGCGTGTGTTGTCTGCTTTCATAGCAAACGAGCTAAAGCAAGATGTGCCGGATGTGCCGGCGGTTTCACGGATGGCGCGACGGCTTGAAGGACTCACCAAAACAGAGCTTCAGGTCATTGCCCTGATAAACGTATCTCTCAAATCCCCTACGCGAGCAACTCCTGCCGGTTCGCGAACCTACGTTTCTGCTCCGGGTTTAGCGAATGATCCAGACAATCGCGAGGGAATCGATGGAGATCGCCTTATCGACGCCCTGGCGGAAATCGCAAGCCGAGGGCTTCTTATACCAGACGGAGCGTCTCGTACGGGTAAGGAGGAGGAATACTATTGTGCCTCGCAGGCATTTGGAGAGCTCATTTGTCGCGCGGAAGCGACAATAGAAAAGGTCGCTTCGGAGAAAGACGACGGCAAGACAGAGGTGGATTAGCGAGCGCTCGACAGCATTGTACAGCTTGCGTGCTACTTGCTCGACGTCATCAGACCACTGATCCGCCACCCGGTCAGCGAGATAGGTGAATGGATCACTCTCGCTCGACGAGTCGCGAGTAAAGATCGAATCATATTCGACCGCGCGGAGCTGCGGTTTCGCGGAGCGGTCGCCCTTCATCGCGGGCGCCAGGGGTTATGGGTCCCGGTCTGCGCCGGGACGACTCGCGGAGGGGCCGTGCGTGATCGCGGCGATCCGACGCGAGGCTGAAAGCATCTTATGCGATTGCCCGCTTTCGGTTGCACCGGAGACGACGGCGCCTCCTGCTCCGAAGCCATTTCCGGCATGGTTGGCCCTCATGCCTTGCCGGATGAGATGACGAGGAGGGGTAAATCTGAAATCTCGCTCGCCCCTGAAGGCCGCGCCCAAGCCCCGGCATTGGCATCTCTGCCTATCCACACCCCTTCTCCCCCGATGGTTGGTGGATGCCAGGGTCGCAGTTTATGCTAGGAGGGAGCGCCGCGGGGCGGCGCGCAGAGGGCGGTGGGGTATCGCCTTGGGGGACGTTAAATGCTGACGCCGGCTGAGTTGGTCTGGCTGCTTGCCGCCGTGTCGAAGGGCGACGAGCTCGCCTTCGAGCGGCTCTATGCTGCGACGCGCGCGAAACTGTTCGGCGTGGTGCTGCGTATCTTGCGGCGTCAGGACCTCGCGGAAGAGGTGATCCAGGAAGCCTACGTCAAGATCTGGAACAGCGCCGGGTCGTTCAATCCGGGCGTGGCGTCGCCGATCACCTGGATGGTGTCGATCGCGCGCAACCGGGCGATCGACGTGGTGCGCAAGCGCGGCGAGGTCTCGATCGAGGAAGAGCCGGCGGCGCTCGATGTGGCCGCCGACACCCCGGATCCGCTGGCGCGCCGGGAGATGACCGAAGAATTGAAGCGGCTGTTGGAATGCGTCGGCCGGCTCGAGCCGGATCGGCAGAAATTGGTGCTATTGGCCTATTACAACGGCTTGAGCCGGGACCAATTGGCGACGAAATTCGATACGCCGGTGAATACGGTGAAGACATGGCTGCGCCGCAGCCTGTTGGAGATCCGGGCGTGTCTGGGATTGGCATGATGGACTACAGCGAAGATCATATCGCGCTCGCCGCGGAATACGCGCTCGGCACGCTCGACGCCGACGAGCGCGCCCAGGTGCAATCGATGATGTCGGTCGACAACGACTTCGCCGCCATCGTCGAGGCCTGGGAGCGCAGGCTCGGCGCGCTCAACCAGATGGTCGACGCGGTCGAGCCTGCGCCCGAGGTCTGGGAGCGCATCCAACGCGCCGCCGGGCTGTCCGGCGCGCAGCACGCGTTGGAAATTCCGCCGCTGCCGGCGACACCCGCGACACCCGCGGCGGCGACGCCAGCCGAACCCGCGGCGCCGGACGCCGCGGCCCCCACCGGGCTCAGCCCGGAATCCAAGCGCGTGGTGCATTTCGCGTTCCGCGCCAAGATGTGGCAGTGGGGCGCCACCGGCATCGGCGCGATCGCCGCTGGCCTGTTCGCGATCATCGTCGCCCAGCTCGCCTATCCGGATATTCTGCCGAACGAATTGCGGCCGGCGATCCGCACCCAGGTGGTGCAGGTTGCCGGCGCGCCGCCGCCGATCCCGGCGCAATATGTCGCGCTGCTGCAGAAGGACGCCGCCTCGCCGGCGTTCATTCTCACCGTCAACGCCGCGAGCAAGGAATTCACCGTGCGCAAGGTCGGCGCCGAGCAGGAGCCGGGCCGCAGCTACGAGCTGTGGCTGGTGTCCGACAAATTGCAGCGGCCGCGCTCGCTCGGCGTGATCGGCGGCGACGACTTCACCATCCGCGCGGCGCTGGCGGCGTTCGACAGCGACACCGTGAGCAAGGCGACCTATGCGGTGACGGTGGAGCCCGAGGGCGGTTCGCCGACCGGCGTCGCCACCGGGCCGATCGTGTTCACCGGCAAGCTGATCGAGACCGTGCCGCCGGTCGCGCCGGCGCGTTAAGGCGCGTTTTTGACCGGCAGGGCCTGCCTTGGGTTTGCCGCAAGATTTTCGCGCGAAAATTTGGCTGGGCGACGCTTGCCACAAAAAGAAAACGCCCGTGGGGCGCGGGCGTTTTCCGTCTTAGGTCCACTTGGGGGAGTGGAGTTTCCTAGACATCACGTGGCGCCGGGGGCTGGACGGCACCGCGTGAATTCGCAAATGAGATCAGGTCGTTACCGAACCATCGAGTGAGATCAGGTCGTTACCGAACCATCGAGGTGGCGGAGCTGGTCACCGTGACCGGCTGGCCGGCCTTGATGACCCGCGCGGTCTGGCTGTAGGAATCATTCGAATTGACGCGGGCGGAGATGCCAAATCCGGCCACCGCGATGCCGGCAACAAGAGCGACCACCACGATCTTCAGGTGGGTGGTCCGGTCGGCGCTGTAAATCGAGTGATTCATCGGTAGCCTCCTGCCGTTTCTCCGCCTTTTGCGATGTGTCTTACCCATCCAATGGCCGGTTCAACGTCTCGCGGTAGGAAACGTAAGATTCCTGCGTTTCGTTCCTAAGAGGCAATCACAAAGCAGTGAAAAGTCGTGAACGACCGCGATCGGAAATCGCCGTGGCCGATTTCTTCCGTGAATTGATTAGCTAAATCAATGGATTGATTTGATTCGCCGGCGATGCCCTGGATCGCTGGCAGCACGCCGTCAAGCTGCGCTCACCGCCGAAACCGCTTGGCTGTGGCGGAAAAGCCGCGGCTTCAGACGCTGCCGACGGTCTTGAGGCGGGCGCGGGGATGGATTTCCGCCTGCGACAGCACGGTGGTCTGCGCCCGGAAGCGCTCCACCAGCGAGCGCACGAAGGGGCGGATCGAGGCCGAAGTCACCAGCACCGGCGCCTCGCCCTCGCGCGCCGCCTGTTCGAACTTGTCGCGCACCACGGTCATGAACTCCGACAGTTTCGACGGCTGCATCGCCAGGCTGCGATCCTCGCCCTGGCCGATGATGGATTCGGCGAACGCCTGCTCCCACTTCGCCGACAGCGCGATCAGCGGCAGATAGCCGTTGTAGGAGGTGTTCTGCGCGCAGATCTGCCGGGCCAGCCGGGCGCGGACATGCTCGACGATGGTCGAGGGGTTGCGCGAAATGCCGAGCGCATCGGCGATGCCTTCCAGGATCGTCGACAGGTCGCGGATCGAGATCCGCTCGGCCAGCAACAGCTGCAGCACGCGCTGGATGCCGGACACGGTGATCTGCGACGGCACGATGTCCTTGACCAGTTCGCCCTGTTCTTTCGGCAGTTCCTTCAACAGCTTCTGGGTTTCGCCGTAGGACAACAGGTCGGACATGTTGTTCTTCAAGAGTTCGGTGAGATGGGTGGACAGCACGGTGGCGGCGTCGACCACGGTGTAGCCCTTCATCGTCGCCTCTTCCTTGAGGCTGGCGTCGACCCAGGTCGCCGGCAGCCCGAAGGTCGGCTCGGTGGTGTGGATGCCGGGCACCGCGACCTGGTTGCCGGCGGGGTCCATGACCATGAACTGGTTCGGCCAGATCCGGCCGGTGCCGGCGTCGACTTCCTTGATCTTGATGACGTAGCTGTTGGCCTCGAGCTGCACGTTGTCGAGGATCCGCACCGACGGCATCACGAAGCCCATCTCGACGGCCAGCGAACGGCGCAGCGCCTTGATCTGCTCGGTGAGGCGATCGGTGCCGTCCGGGCCGTTGACCAGCGGCAGCAGCGCGTAGCCGAGCTCGATCTTGAGGTCGTCGATCTTCAGCGAGGCCTGGATCGGCTCCTCCTCGGCGGCGCTGGCGGCTGCGGCCGCCGCGGCTGGGGCATTGGCTTCGCGCTCTTCGGTCACCTTGGCGGCGCGATTGCGCTTGCCGGCGGACAGCGCCAGCGCGGCTGCGCCGCCGCCCAGGATCAGGAACGGCAGCATCGGAATGCCGGGCAGCGTCGCCAGCACCAGCATCACGCCGGCCGACATGCCGAGCGCCTGCGGATAGCCCGACAGCTGCTTCATCAGCGCCTTGTCGGCGGCGCCGGAGACGCCGGCTTTCGACACCAACAGGCCGGCGGCGGTGGAGACGATCAGCGCCGGCACCTGGGTGACCAGGCCGTCGCCGACCGTCAGCAGCGTGTAGGTGCGCGCCGCCTCGCTGAAGGAGAGCCCCTGCTGGGCGACGCCGATGATGATGCCGCCAATCACGTTGATGAACACCACCAGCAGGCCTGCGACGGCGTCGCCGCGGACGAACTTCGAGGCACCGTCCATCGCTCCGAAGAAGCCGCTTTCGTCTTCCAGATCCTTGCGGCGCGCCTTCGCGGTCTTTTCGTCGATCAATCCGGCCGACAGATCGGCGTCGATCGCCATCTGCTTGCCGGGCATCGAATCCAATTGAAACCGCGCGGCGACTTCGGCGATGCGGCCGGAACCCTTGGTGATGACCACGAAATTCACGATCACCAGGATCGCGAACACGATGATGCCGATGACGAAATTGCCGCCCATCACGAAATTGCCGAACGCCTCGATGACGTGGCCGGCGGCGGCGGTGCCTTCATGGCCGTGCGACAGGATCAGCCGCGTCGAGGCCATGTTGAGCGACAGCCGCAACATCGTGGAAATCAACAGGATGGTCGGGAACGAGGAGAATTCCAGCGGCGCCTGGATGAACAGCGCGGTCATCAGGATCAGGATCGACAGCGTGATCGAGATCGCCAGGAACAGGTCAAGCACGATCGACGGCAGCGGCATAATCAGCACGACCAGGATGGTCAGCACGCCGAACGCCAGCGCCAGATCGCCGCGCTTCAGCATGGTGCCGAGTTCGCCGAGGCTGGGGATCTGCATCCCCTTGGCGCCGCCCTGTCCCGCCGCTACATCCGACATCGTCGCCGCTTCCCCCCGCGATGGTCGCCCGCGGGTGCCAAACGCCTGCGCCGCGGCCGAAGCGCCGCCGGCTTGAAGGTGAGGCACCGCACGGGCGTCCACGGGCAGCCCCGTATTCGCGCGGTCGACGACGCTCAACTCGCTAGGCAATTTTTGCCCTGTGCATGGTTAGGAAAGCGTTAACGCGGCGGCAGCGTGGTGGCTTGGCGGCGCAGCGGCGTAGCTGGTGGTCGGGCTCGGCGCACCGATCCGCGGCTGCCGCCGCTGCAGAACCAGGGCACAGAACCGGGGCACGCTTGGAGCCACCGCCGCAGGCGCCGGCCTGGCAGCTCACCGCGGCCGCTCGGGGCAGCCACGGGAAGCCGCCCGGGCTGCCACGTCGCAATTGCCGCGACCGGGCGGGCATTGTAAGGGGTGTCGGCACCGTCGGCCGCGCCGGCCACGGGGGCCTGTAGCTCAATGGTTAGAGCCGACCGCTCATAACGGTCTGGTTGCAGGTTCGAGTCCTGCCGGGCCCACCAACGATTACAATGCCTTACGGAAATTTTGGCGGTGGGCATTTAGGTCAACCACCGTTTCAACCACCGATACAGGGTCCTTCGACGTGATCGCGTGCGCTGCTTCGCGCATGTAGTCCGGGTGGTGATGACCCTAGGTGTCGAGCAGCACCTTCACCGACATGCCCAAAAACCCCGACGCCTGCCAGGGATCGGCACGGCGCTGCATCAACCATGTCGCGGCGGTGTACCGGCCTGCGCCGATCTCGATCACGACGGCGAGGTGGTGATGGACTGGCACCAGGCCCAGCGGCCGAACCTGCCGCCCGACGATGAACTCCGATGGCAGCGTTGGATGAAATGCCGGCGGTGCGGTGTGACCCGGTTGCAGGTGCTGGACCGGGCGGCGGACCATCCGCCAACCTGCATTTAGATGTCGTCGTGAAGATGAGTCGCCGGTCCTTAACGGGCCGGCGGCTTTTTGTGCCAGTGGCAGATTGCTTTTCGCTGGAAACCGGGATCCCGCTGGATCATATTTCCCTAATGGCGGACCAATGGCAGGAAGAGCTACGGTGCCCGAAGTGTGGCAAGACTGGCTTAGCCAGCCTGTCGCAGGCCGATGACCTCAGTATCCCAATCGTTCACAGCACACCAAGCGGCTTTGTGCTTAGCCTCACTGAGTATGGTCCAAATTTCAGGTGTGAGCGCTGCGACGTGAGGGTGGACCCGTAGGCGCCTGTCGTGGAGAAGCAGGGCGATTTTTGCGACTTCATTTCGGAGAATCGGCAGCTCGTGATGAGGTCTACGCCTCACTCTCGCGCCTTGATATCGTGCAGGTTGGCCGCCGGGTTGTCGATGTAATCGGCGGCAGGTCTGATCGCGGCGGCGCGAGGAGGGGGTGAATAGATCGCGCTATTCTTCGTCTCGGTTTTCTCGGAGGCGCAGGTCTCGCATCTGTAGGTAATTGTGCTTTGACCGCCGAATATCGCGAAGTGGATTTTGTGGAGGCTCATGACTGGCGCTGCCTCACACTTGGCACAACAAAGGATCGCAGAAGACCGAATCGCGACCGCCGCAGCTGCGGTTTGGACGTTATCGCGATCCATCTGATCTGCGAGGGCGTCCCATTTGAGCGACATTATTGAATGGAATATGGAGTGGTCGGTCGGGATATCGATCGACCCCAGCAGCTTGCTCTGCCTCGCGTAGGTTCTGCACTCTTCTGCGGTGATCATGCGACCTGCCTCAAGAAGAAGGCGGGGAGCAAAGACGCTCTCCAGTCACCGAAAAATGCCCAGGGCGAGCGATGATTCGTTCACACTAGGCTC
>NZ_DASWPE010000079.1:0-8804 GCF_036404135.1 Rhodopseudomonas sp.
TCGCCTGCGCGCGGGCGGCAAGGATCGACAGGCACAGGATCAGCGCCGTCACGGCGGCGATGCGCAGTGCATTGACGATGGCCGGGCCCGTCTGCACGACAAGCCGGCCGAGGATGCCGAAGACCAGCAGCCCGACGCCGATCCACCACAGGGTGTAAGGGTCGGTTTCGATGCCCCAGATCGCAAAGGCCAGCTCGGGCAGGATCAGGGCAGCAAGACCGAGGATCTGCGCCCATAGCGAATAAGAAAGGATCAGGACGCGCCGGGCGTCGGAAATCAGCTTCATTTGCGGGTTCCTTCGATACGGGAAAGACGTTCGTCGATCTGGGTCAGGCCGCGCAGCACATCGCGCTCCAGAGAGCGCAACCGCGCTTCGTGGTCGGATACCGTCGCGGCGCTCGACTGGCTGCGCCAATCCAGCGCTGCCCATCCAAGGGCGAGGGCCACCAGCATCACGCCGATCTGGATCGCGTTGCCGAGGGTGATCTGGTTTTTAATTTCGGGCATCGGCGTCCTCATGCGGCAATGGTGGGAATTTTCTCGGGCATCTGCCGATCCTCATGCTGCTGCGGAGATTTTCAGGGCGCGGAACACCCAGGCGGAGGCCGACCCGTCCCATGCGGACGCCCCGCCGTTATGGACTGTCAGACGAATGTTCGAGGATGCGGCCAAGAATGATACCGACCAAGTGAGGCCCGCCGGGGCGTCAAAATCCGGTGTTGCGGTCAGCAGCCACTTTGTCCGGTCAAGATCGGAGAAGTTGGCGCTGGTATACCCGATACTGGCAGCCCCCCCCGCTGCGACAGACCCGAGGTTCAGCGTCGTGATCCCGGTGCGCATGGCCCGGAGGGCACTGTCCAGAGCGTGAGCGCTGGCGTCAGGCTGGACCCGCAATCCGCGCCCGCCAGACATGATCAGATCGCGCGCACCACCGCTGTCGTTCGTCAAGTTGAGGTTGCCAGCACTATCCAGCAGCCATTTCCAGATGCCGCCGCTCCCGGCCTTCATCATCCGGAGGTCCTCGAACGCCTCAGGGGCAGCATGGCGCGGTACAGTCGTTGTCGATCCGGCGCGGTCAATGACGAAGTTGTCCTGCCCCAAGTTCGTCACTGGCAGGTTGACGATCCCGGCCCGCACACCAAAGATGTAGTTCCGGCGGGAATAGGCCCCGAGCACGACATCCCCGTCGCCGTTGTCCTCGGTGTATGGCACAGGCATAAAGTGGCCTGCGGTCCAGTTCGTGCCGTAGCCGGCGAACCGGATGCCAGCCCCTGTGTTGTGCTGCGCGCTCACGCCCATCAACTGGCAGTCGTAGGCGGCGCCCATGTGCAGGCCGTCACCGCCATTCGCGCGCGCATCCAGGCCATACAGCCGCCCGGCATTCACATCCGGCGCTGCCGGGTTCGCGTTATCTGACACATACATGCCATGGCCCGCATTCAGAATGCTGATGACGTTCGTGACGTTCCACAGGTTGATGTTGCCCGTCTCGCCAACACCCCGCCCGACGACCAATCCATGACCGCCTTGGTTCATGACCTGCATATTGCGCAGGTCGTTCCGCCCGCCGATAAGCTGGATGCCGTTCCCGCCGTTGCCGGCTTCACCATCAACGGTGAAACCCACAACCTCACTGTATCCCTCAAGCAAAAGGCCGTTCCCGGTGAAGGACGCCTTCTTGAGCAGCTTCGATCGGCTTTCGCTGACGCCGCGCAGCTTGCCCTCATAAGGCACGATGATCGTAGCACCGACTGGGTGGGAGCCGACCGGGACGTTCAGTTCCATCCCCAGGGCAAGCTGGCTGTTCACCATAGGGGCATAGTCAGCGAGGACCGGGGTGGCCCAACTGCGAGCCGTGCCAACGATCTTGACCCCAACCCCGGTAATCGGGTGGTCGAAGTCACCCGTGGCCGCAGCAACGATATCCCAGGCGGCCGAGCCATCCTGCGTTCCTGCCCGTTTGCCGATCCATAAAGCGACGAGCTGGTCCGATGCCAAAAACGCTGATGCCGAGGGGAACGTCAGCGGGCCATACAGCGCAGCCTGCGCGGCAGAGAGAGCGGCGTCGTCGCGGGCGGC
This sequence comes from Rhodopseudomonas sp., assembly GCF_036404135.1. Classification (GTDB taxonomy): domain Bacteria; phylum Pseudomonadota; class Alphaproteobacteria; order Rhizobiales; family Xanthobacteraceae; genus Rhodopseudomonas_A. Next base: position 2,080 of record NZ_DASWPE010000079.1, read on the forward strand.
AACGGCGGTTGCGGCATTCGCCCCCGCATCCGCAATGTCCGCCGCGTTCGGCCCGTCGGTGAGGATCGTCCCATCCGGCCCGCCAATCAGCGCCCGCCCCTCGATCGGGGCGATCGGGGGGATCGCGGTATAGCTTCGCAGGCTGCGGGACACCCCGTCCTGCGTCTCCTGCACGGCCATCGTGATCTGGTCGAGCTGGCTCTCCATGCCTTTCTCGCGCGTGTGCAGGCCCAGCCAGCCCTGCTCCAGCGGGGTCGCCCGCTCGATCCACAGGCGACGGCCGGCATATGCCGCTGCCGCATCTGCGATCAGGAACAGGTTGCCGGCGCTGGCCGCCTCTTCCGGGACGGTGCCATAATCGGACAGGTCCAGCGTGGATACACCGTCTTCGGTTTCCACATGCGCGACCACAGCGCCGTTCCGATAAGGGAAGGGCACGGCATAGGGGCCGGTGCCGGCGACCGTGTAGAATTCAGGCGGGGTGTATTGCTCGACGGTCATCAGCTGCCTGCGATGTTGGAAAGGTCGGGGGCGCGGTCGGGGGCAAGATCGCCCTGCAGCCACCACGGACGGGTGCCGTAGTCGCGCTGGCGCTGGCGCTCTTTGCGGCGCCAGTCGGTTTCCGCCTCGGGGTCGAGAAAGCGCTGCAGCTGGTCGCTGACGATCCGGTCGAAGGCGAGCCGCTGATACCAGAGGCTGGATCCCACCGGCGTGTTCATGCGCTGGAACCGGGCGAAGGCGCGGCCCATATTGACGTTGCGACCCTCGGCCGCCGCTGACAGGGGCTCGGCCACCAGCCCAAGCGCATCCCCGGCAAGGCCAATGACCGGCCCGGCCAGTGTTTCGCCCAGCCCGCCGCCGGTCCGGCTGGCCTCGGCCGCGAAGAAATCGCCGAAGATGCCAAGGCCGCCGCCCTGCATAAGGGCCGCCATCCAGAACTTGCCATCGTCCATCGGGCGCGGATCGTTGCCCTTGGCCATCTCCTTCAGCTGAACCGCGACGCCGCCAAGAAGCAGCAGGGGGATGAAGATGTTCGCCGCATATTGCGCCTTCGCCATGGGCGTCGGCTGCTGCAGAAACCGGCGATACTGGCTGAACATCAGCGACAGGGGGTATCCCTTGTAGCTGGTCGACGACCGCAGCAACTCGCCGGGGATCGACCCGGGGGCCGTGGCACCCAAGGTGCGGGCGCGCCCCTCGATCGACATCGAGGGCAGGGCATATTCCAGCTCTTCCCGCATGGCCATTTGCAGGCGCATGGCAAGGCCCTCGGCCTCCATGCGCGGCAGGGCGGTCTGGTGTTCCAGAAACCATTTGGCGCTGATGAAATCGCTCCCGTCGGGGGCGGTGAACCGCGCGGCCGGATCGCGCAGCAGATCCCAGTCCGTCGCCGTGATCCCGCGCCGCTCCATCAGCGCCCGCATTCGCGGATCGATATCGGCAAAGGCACGATCGGCCATATCGGCCAGCTTTGCCGAAACCTCCATCTGGAAAGCCAGCCGCCGCATGTCGGTCAGGAAGGTCAGGCCGCTGGCCCGCAGGGTGAAGCCCGACAGACGTTGCGTGATGCCGGTCCCGAACAACTCTCCGAAATACCGGGCCGAGCCGCCGCCCGCCTCGCCCAATGTCTGCGCGACATAGCCCAGCCGGGCCGCCTGTGCGCGGGTGGTTCCCGACATGCTCAGCGCCATGGTGCGGGTCATGACGTTCGACGGCTTGATGCCGATCGCCTTTGCCGCGACGCGGATGGTGGCGGCGTCGGTGACCGACGACAGGACCGCGCTGCCCAGCTGGATCGACGACAGCACCGCCCGGCTGCCGCTGAAGAACGCGGCCCCGCCGACGCTGTCAGGCACATTGGCGCTGCCGTCGACATGGGCCAGCATGACCTTGGCCAGCTTCGCCTGCTTTCCGATCCGGGCAATCGCTGCGGCTTTCGCCTTCGGGCTGCCCGTCATCGTCTGGGCGTTCTTCATTGCGACCTGGCTGGCGAATTCCAGCCCGGCACGCGGGTTCGGCCCCAGCACCCGCATCATGGCGACATCGCGGGCAAGCCCGTGCAACCCACCCAGCATGGCGGTGAAGGGGTCGGCCGCGCCGTAAGCTTTGTTGTATTCCAGCCAGTCGCTGCCGCTGGAGAAATGCAGGACCCGGTGTTCCGCCCGGCGGTTATACAGGGCGGCGCCGGCGGCCGTGCCGGATGGCACCCGCTCATCCCAGCCCCGGGTGGTGATCCCGTCATAGACGTCGCGCAGGAACCGTTCGGCGGCCTGCCGGTTCGGCATCTGGCCCGGGCCGGTGGTGAACGCCTTGCCGGTCGCCATATCCTCGATCTTGTCCCAGGCAAGGCGCGGGGTGATGTCGGCCGCCCACTGGTCGAAACCTTTTGCCAGCATTGCGTCGGCGGAATGGGCATGTGCCACCCCGTAATCCGCCAGCTCGCCTACATCGCCGCCATGGGCGTTGAACAACTGCCGCATCCGGCGTTGCTGGTATCTGACCCCATCCGCAAGGCCTTGGGCGCTGGCATCGCCCGATGCCTCGCCGTGCAACTCGCGGATCAGGTTCTCGAAACCGGCGCGGTCACGGACCGACCCAGCGACGTTCAACCCGTGCTTGGCCAGCACCTCTGACAGTCCGGCGTTGATGCTGTCGGTATAGGCCTCGGTCAGGGACCGCACACTTTCCCCGCGATAGGCATCGCGGGTATGCCCCTCGATCATATCGCGCAGCGCGCGGCCGGGATCGGGCGAGGCGTCGATCTCGGCCTTCAGCCGTCGCATGGCCTGCAGCTGGTTGACGGTGGAATGAAATCGCGAGCGGGCGGCCTTCCGTGTTGCCTCTTTCAGGTCGGCCGCCGCGCTCGCTGCAGCCTGGGCGGGCGGTATGATGTTCTCATACCGGGCGACCAGCTGTCGATAATGGTCCTGGGCGGCGCGGCCCTGGACCGGGTTCAGATTCTTCGCGTCCATCGCACGCTGAAGGCAATCGGCTATATTCGTCATGTGCGGGAACCTCCGATCATGCAGGCATCGACCGCGTCCAGCAGGTCTCGGTCGGCCTCGATGTCATCCAGCAGGGCGCTGGCCCGGGTGCCATCGGGCAGGGTGAAGTCGCCCAGGGCGTCGAACTCTGCCCGTGCGGCGGCAATGCTGTTGGCCGGATCATCGCCGGATTGAACCGACGGTGCAGAAGTGCTATATTCAGTGCGCCCGGTTGCGTCAGGAATTCGCGATGACGCACTTGCAGCTGGCTCGTCCGAAGTCCGCAGCTGCCGGGCAATCTCGCCCCGCTCATCCTCGAACGCCGTGACCAGCCAGGTCTTTTCCTTGCCGTCCCAGTCCAGCCGCACAACGGCAGATGCTGGCGGATTACCAGGCATCTGGATGTAGGCCCTGTCCTTCAGCCGCCCGATCAGATCGCCGTTGCGCAACAGCTCCGGCAGACGGGCGATCATTTCCGGGTGCTTGACCTCGATATGGCGCAGCCCAAGGGCTTCATTGCCATAGACGAAGGCGATGTCGCCCAGGTCTTCGCGCTGGACCGCCGACGGCACTTCGCCCTGGCGTTCCGCCATAAGCTTCCCAATCGCCCCCTCGGGATTGTCGTCGAAGCCCCGATACATCGGGCCAAAGGGGCCGGTGCTGCGCAACAGCGAAGCATCTGCAAGGATTTCCCCGCCTGATATACCGCTGCGCGGTGCATAGACAGGTGTGCCTCGGGGAATGACCACGCGCACGACACTGGCGTCTCCGCCGCGCGGACCGCGCCCGAATTTCTCCGCCGTGTGCCGGCTGAAGGAATAGCTGACAGGTCCCGCGCTCGGATCGAAGTTGCCGGTCAGATCGCCACGCCAGACGATCAGGTCTCGCGGCGCCGGCACCATACCCCGCCGGATCAAGGCATCAATGTCCGCCGAATTTTCAGCGTTATCGGCAAAGCTCTTGTCGAGGCGCTGCTGTTCGGCGGGGGAAAGCAAACTGCTGGATCTGATGTTGTCATCCAGCCGTGCCTCGATAGCGTCATGCGCGGCATCGTCGATACGGCCGGTGTTTTCCAGCTCATAGGGGGGGTCTGTAGCTTCCCGCAGATCGTCCAGCGCCTGCAAGTCCGCCGCCTCTGCCTCGGGACTATCTGCCCCCTTGGCGAAGGCGGTCTCCGGCAAGGCGGCGTCCTCGATGCGCGGCGCGGGCGGCGGCGTGACCGGCGGGATCTCGTCGGGCAGATCCGCGAAGGTCTTGCCGTCGATCGCGCGCAGCACGTCGGCCGGGCTGGCGCCCAGCATGTCGCCGGTGCGCCCGGCGGTGCGCGCCTCGTCGGCATAGCGTTGCAGGAACCGCGCGACCTCGGCCGCAGGCGCCGCGCGGCCATCGCGCCAGAACTTCCGCAACAGCGCGACCGACAAGGGGTTCGGTCCGGCGAACAGATCGCCCTGCGACAGGATCGCCTCGATCGCATCGGCAATGCTGCCACCCGCGCGGCCAGCGTCCTGACGGGCCAAGACGATGGTGCGCAGAGCGTCCAGCACATGGCCGGTGATGTCGAACTCCGGGCGAACCTGCCCGGCCTCGATCTCGGCGCGCAGGGTGGTCCAGCCGGGGGCTGCCTGTTCCAGCGCGTCCATCAGGCTGCGCAATTCGCCGGGATCTTCTGCCTCGGCATAACGCGACAGGGCGTCGCGACCCAGCGGGCCGCCATCATCCCAGGCGCGCGCGAAAAAGGCATGGGACACGCGTCGCCGGCCTTCGGCGTTCAGTGCGCCGGCATCGTCGAAAAAGGCGTTGCGCTCGGATCTGGGCAGCGCGCCCAGCACAGCCTGCAGGAAGGGGCGGTTTTCGTCGGCGCCGATTGCGGCCTCGGGGCGGAAGGTGCCAAGCCTTTCGGCCGTCATGGCGCGCGACGAGGTGCGGGCAATTTCCGTGGGCGTCATCCGCGCAACGCCGCTGTCCTGCGCGTCGATGGTCATCTGCTCGCGCGCGGCATCGTCCAGATCAGTCTTGCGCCGGGCGACCAGCACCGGGCGTTCCATCCCCTCGGGCACGGCAAAGCCCGCGGCCTCGATCTGCCGGCGATAGGCGGCGGCGCGGTCGGGGTGTTCGTCATAGGCCCGCTGGATGGCCGAAAACCGGCCATTGCCGCTTTCGATCATGTCGTCGGGACCGATCAGCGGCGCGCCCCGGTCGGCGGTGGGCGAGGGCATCAGCTGCGCCGGATCCAGCCGGGCGGCGGTATCGGCGATCCATGCGTCGCTGTTGATCCGGCTGCGGTCGCGCGGCTGAAACCGGCCCTCGGCCTTGCGCAGCAGCGAGGCATCCACAACCTGGTATTCCACGTCGATCCGGCGCTCGCCGACCGAAAGCTGGCCCTCGCCGGTATAGCCACGCTCTGTCGGGCGATAGGTGCGGAAATCGCCGCCGGCATAGGGCTGTGCCGCCCCCGGCTCGAAATCCGCCCGGGGTCCGCGATACCCCTCCCATGCGCCGGTGCCCTGCGCACGGAAGATCCAGATCCCCAGCTGCTCCTGCAAATCCTCGGACATCAGCTCGTCGCCCTTCAGACCAAGCCCTTTCTTGGCCGCGCGTAGCGTGGTGCCGACGATCTGATAGGCACCCATCGGTGTGGCGACACGGCCGATCCGTGCCTTGACCCAGTTGGCATAGCGCCCGCCCGGGGCCGCGAACTCCAGCGCCTGATCGACGGTCATTTCCGTCAGCTTCACATTGGCGAAGGGTCCGCCTTCCCGGTTGGAAAAACCGAATAACGCGTTGAAGTCTCCACCGCTTTCGCCGGCAAAGATCCCGCCCCGGATTGCGCCCCAGTTTCCGGGGGCGTTGGCCGGTATCTCCGGCAGGCCGGCACGGGCCGGCGCGGGCGGATCCCGGCCTTCCTCCATGGCGGTGACAGCCTCGGAAACCCGACCTTCATGCCGGCCGGGGCTGACGCCGGCGGGGCGGGCGGTATCGGTTGCCAGCTGGCGTTCGATCCGGCTGGCGGAATACCGCGCTGCGCCCCGACCGATCAGCGAGCCGGCGCCGGAAATCGCCCCGGCGGTCAGGCCGGCCATGGCGACATCGGCAAGGATGTTCGGTTCCGGCATGTCCAGCTCGTCCGCCACGCGCTGCCGGCGGGGCGCGATTGCCAGTTCGCTGCCGGCGTTGATCGCCACTTCTGCACCGATCGTCTTCAGAACGCCGGCCGCCGGGCCTCCCAGAACAGACAAGGGCAGGGTAGCAAGTGCCACCTCGTCGGTGGTGCCGGCACCGATACGCCCCAGCGTCTCGGCCATGAAGGCGTCGGACGGCGCCGCCTCAAGCACAGCCCGGGCTTCATCATATTCCCTTTGGCGGCGTTCCTGCACCTGTGCGGAAAATTCTTCATCCGTAGTCGGCAGGGTGCCGGCAAGTGCCGGGTTCTGTGCGATCGCAGCATTGGCCCGGGCATAAAGCCGTGCGCGCCGCGCGGCGGTGGGCAGGGCTTGCGGCATTCCCGGGGCGGGGCGCTGGCCGGCTGCGCTGCGACGGATCTCCGGCCCGAGAGAGGGCAGGGTGTCCGAAAGCTCGCGCTCATAATCCAGCGCCACCACTTCGGCGCGGTTGTAGCTGTCGTCCTCGATGCGCTGCGCGGTATAGCCGGCGGCAACCCGCTCCCAGTAATTCGAGGCTGGCCGCGTCGCGAGCGGCGCGACCTGTTCCGGGGCTTCTTCAGGCAGAAACCATGTCATCGCC
>NZ_DASWPE010000080.1:0-39545 GCF_036404135.1 Rhodopseudomonas sp.
GAGGGGTGGGGTGAGGGGGCGTTTCAACAAGGCCGCCCTCGGTGAAATGCCCCCTCACCCGGATCATCGCTTCGCGACGATCCGACCTCTCCCCGCGAGCGGGGAGAGGTGAGGCCGTGCCTGATATAGTCGGCTCAGTCCTTGCTTACGCCGCCGCCAGTTTCTTCGGCGGGAAACGGCCGTAGAAGGTCTCGCCGGTCTTTGCCATGTCTTCCAGGAGCTTCGGCGGGGTGAAGCGGGAGCCGTATTTGCCCTCGAGCTTGTGGCATAGCGCCACGAACTCTTTCGTCCCCATGAAGTCGATATAGCTCAGCGTGCCGCCGGTGAACGGCGCGAAACCGAAGCCGAGGATCGAGCCGACGTCGGCCTCCCGCGGGTCGGTGATGACGTGATCCTCGACGGTGCGCGCCGCTTCCACCGCCTGCACCACGAGAAAGCGCTGCTTCAGCTCCTCGATGTCGATCGTATCCGGATCGAGCTGCTTGGGCTGCAGGCCGGCAATGCCCTGCCACAGGCTCTTCTGGCCCTTGCCCTTCTCTGGATAGTCGTAAAACCCCTTGGCGTTCTTGCGGCCGAACCGGCCCTGCTTCTCGACGATTTCGATCATCAGCTTCTTCTGCTGCTGGTCGACCGCCTGGCTGCCTAGATCGGCCTCGGTGGCCTTCATGATCTTCAGCACCAGGTCGAGCGCCACTTCGTCGGCCAGCGACAGCGGGCCGACCGGCATGCCGGCCATCTTGGCGACATTCTCAATCATCGCCGGCGGGATGCCTTCCATCAGCATTTCCAGGCCCTCGGCGGTGAAACGCAGCACGCAGCGGTTGGCGAAGAAGCCGCGACTGTCGTTGACCACGATCGGGGTCTTGCCGATCTGGCGGACGTAGTCGAGCGCGGTGGCGAGTGCGACGTCGCCGGTGTTCTTGCCGACGATGATTTCCACCAGCATCATCTTCTCGACCGGCGAGAAGAAATGGATGCCGATGAATTTCGACTGGTCCTTGAACTCCTCGGCCAGCGAATTGATCGGCAGCGTCGAGGTGTTGGAGGCGAAGATCGCGCCGTCTTTCAACAGCGGCTGCGCCTTGGCGTAGGTCTCGGCCTTCACTTTCCGATCCTCGAACACCGCCTCGATGACGAGGTCGCAGTCCTTGATCGCATTATAGTCCGGCGTCGCGGTGATGCGGCCGAGGATGGCGTCGCGGTCGGCCTCCTTGGCGCGGCCCTTGGCGACCAACCCGTCGATCACGCTCTTGCAATGCGCCTTGCCCTTGTCGGCGCTCTCCTGGTCGCGGTCGATCAGCACCACCTCGATGCCGCCCTTCGCGGAGACGTAGCCGACGCTGGCGCCCATGAAGCCGGCGCCGATGATGGCGAGCTTCTTGACCTTGGTCGGCGGCACGTGCTGTGGCCGCCGCGCGCCCTTGTTCAATTCCTGCATCGACAGGAACAGGCTGCGGATCATGGCAGCTGCTTCCTTGCTCTGCAGGATGTGGGCGAAGTAGCGCGACTCCACGCGCAATGCGGCGTCGATCGGCAGCAGCAGCCCCTCATAGGCGCAGCTCATGATGGCGCGGGCGGCCGGATAGTTGTCGAAGGTCTCGCGGCGATAGATCGCATTGCCGGCCGGGAAGATCATCATCCCCTGCTTGGAGAACACCGGGCCGCCGGGCAGCTTGAAGCCCTTCTCGTCCCACGGCGCCACCGCCTTGCCGCCGCCCTTGATCCAGTTTTTGGCGGCCTGGATCAACTCCGCCGCCGGCACGACGGCGTCGACGATCTTCGAGGCTTTCGCCTTGGCGAGATTGATCTGATCGCCCTTCAGCAGCATCTGCATGGCGTCGGCCGGCTGCAGGATGCGCGGCAGTCGCTGGGTGCCGCCGCCGCCCGGGAACAGGCCGACCTTGATCTCGGGCAGGCCGAGCTTGGTCTTCGGATTGTCGGCGGCGACGCGATGATGGCAGGCCAGCGTCACCTCGAAACCGCCGCCGAGCGCCAGACCGTTGATCGCCGCGACCCACGGCTTGCCCGAGGTCTCGAGCTTGCGCAGGATCTGCGACAGCTTGCGGCTCTCGTCGAACAGCATTTTTTGCGCGGCTTCCTCACCCTTGGACTTGCGCAGCTCGGCGAAGGTCTTGTTTAGGCCTTCCAGCATCGACAGGTCGGCGCCAGCGCAGAACGCTTCCTTGCCGGAGGTGATCACCACGCCCTTGACTGCGGCGTCGGCGGTGGTCTGTTCGACGATGGCGCCGAGCTCTTCGATGCTGGTGACGTCCAGCACGTTCATCGAACGGCCGGGACTGTCCCAGGTCACTAGCGCGATGCCGTCGGCGTCGGTCTCGATCTTGAAATTCTTGAAGGCCATGTGATCAGCTCCTTCGATGCCTGCGGCCGTTGCGGCGCGGCGGTTGTTTCTTGTTTCCTCTCCCTTGCGGGGAGGGGGGCTCTGAGTCGTAGAGTCGTAGGGTGGGCAAAGGCGCCGCTTGGCGCCGTGCCCACCGGCAAATTCTCGATGGCGAATGGTGGGCACGCTTCGCTTTGCCCACCCTACGAATGCAGCCTCACACCCGCTCGATGATGGTCGCGGTGCCCATGCCGCCGCCGATGCACAGCGTCACCAGCGCGGTCGCCTTGTCGGTGCGCTCCAATTCGTCGAGCACGGTGCCGAGAATCATCGCGCCGGTGGCGCCGAGCGGATGGCCGAGCGCGATCGCGCCGCCGTTGACGTTGATCTTGTCGTTGTCGATCTCGAACGCCTGGATGTAGCGCAGCACCACCGAGGCGAAGGCTTCGTTGAGTTCGAACAGGTCGATGTCGGCCTTGGTCATGCCGGAGCGCGCGAACAGCTTGTTGGTGACGTCGACCGGGCCGGTCAGCATCATCGCCGGCTCCGAGCCGATATTGACGAAGGCGCGGATCTTGGCGCGGGCCTTGAGGCCGTATTTGGCGCCGGCGTCCTTGCTGCCGACGAGCACCGCGCCGGCGCCGTCGACGATGCCCGACGAATTGCCGGCATGGTGCACGTAGTTGATCTTCTCGATTTCCGGATGCGACTGGATCGCCACCGCGTCGAAGCCGCCCATCACACCGACCTGCGCGAACGAGGCCTGCAATTGCCCGAGCGACTGCATCGTGGTCGAGGGACGCATGTGCTCGTCCTTGGCTAGGATGGTGAGGCCGTTGATGTCCTTGACCGGCACCACCGACTTGTTGAAGCGGCCTTCGTCCCAGGATTTCGCGGCGCGCTGCTGGCTCTGCACCGCATAGGCATCGACGTCGTCGCGGGAGAACCCGTATTTGGTGGCTATCAAATCGGCCGAGACGCCCTGCGGCATGAAGTAGGACGGGATCGCCATCGACGGGTCCATCGGCCAGGCGCCGCCGGAGGCGCCGATGCCGACCCGGCTCATCGATTCGGCGCCGCCGCCGATCACCAGCTCGTGCTGGCCGCTCATGACCTGCGCCGCGGCAAAGTTCACCGCGTCGAGACCCGAGGCGCAGAACCGGCTGATCTGCACGCCCGGTACCGATTGCCCCAAGCCAGCATTGAGCGCCGCGAACCGCGCGATGTCGGAGCCGGCTTCGCCAACCGGATCGACCACGCCGAGGATCACGTCGTCGACGGTGTCGGCGGGCAGGTTGTTGCGTTCCTTCAGCGCCTGCAGCGGCACGGTGGCGAGCGCCAGCGCGGTCACCTCATGCAGCGCGCCGTCCGGCTTGCCGCGGCCGCGGGGGGTGCGAACGTGATCGTAGATAAATGCCTCGGGCATCGGTTTTCTCCCGTTTCGGTCGTGGCTCCGGGCGAGCCCGACCAATTGCAATTCACTGAACTCAAGTCACTGTCATCGCGAGCTCGGCAGCGGCCCTAAGGCCGACCGGGGTCGGTCGTGCGTTGCGCTGGCCGGGTGTCGAAGTTGATCGAGGCGCTGCGGCAACCGAACCCTCGCCCCGCTTGCGGGGAGAGGTGAAGGCCGTGCCCGTAACGCGCGTTCGGTCGCAACTTGTTGCATCAGCAACTCTCGAAAATGCGGAGCAGGACGTCTTAGCGCGACGCGATCAGAACGCCTCCGCGGGCAGTTCCATGATGGTGGCGCAGCCGCTTTCGATCCGGGTCAGATGCAGCGCGGTTTCCGGCAGCATCCGCTCCACGAAGAACCGGCCGGTGACCAGCTTGGATGTCAGATAGGGCGTCGCGCCGCTCTGGGCAATCTTGTCCTGTGCCACTTTGATCATCTTGGCCCACATGTAGCCGAAGCCGACCAGGCCGAACAGTTTCATGTAATCGGTGGCGCCGGCGCCGGCATTGTCGGGCTGCGCCATCGCGTTCATCATCAGCCAGGTGGTGGCCTTCTGCAGATCGCCGAGCGCGCGCGACAAGGGCGCGACAAACGGCTGCATCGCCGCGTCGGCGCCGTGCTGCTTGGCGAAGACGGCCACCTCGGCGAAAAACGCCATCACCGCGCGGCCGCCGTCGCGCGGCAGCTTGCGGCCGACCAGGTCGAGCGCCTGAATGCCGTTGGCGCCCTCGTAGATCATCGCGATGCGGGCGTCGCGGACGAATTGCTCCATGCCGTTGTCGGCGATGTAGCCGTGGCCGCCCCAGACCTGCTGCGCCGACACCGCATTGGCAAAGCCGACGTCGGTCAACACGCCCTTCAGCACCGGGGTCATCAGCCCCATATGATCGTCGGCGGCCTGGCGCTCCTTGGCGTCCTCCGAGCGGTGCGCGACGTCGCCCTTCAGCGCGGTCCACACCACCATGGCGCGCGCCGCCTCGTTGAAGGCGCGGATGCTGAGCAGCGTGCGGCGGATGTCGGGATGCACGATGATCGGGTCGGCCGGCTTGTCGGTGGCCTTGGCGCCGGTCAGCGCGCGGCCCTGCAGTCGCTCCTGAGCGTAGATCACCGCGTTCTGATACGCCACTTCGGATTGCGCGAGGCCCTGCACCGCGACGCCGAGCCTCGCCTCGTTCATCATCACGAACATGCCCTGCATGCCCTTGTTCTCTTCGCCGATCAGCCAGCCGGTGGCGTCGTCATAATTCATCACGCAGGTGGCATTGCCGTGAATGCCCATCTTGTGCTCGATCGCGCCGCAGCTGACGCCGTTGCGCCCGCCGAGCGAGCCGTCGGCATTGACCAGGATCTTCGGCACCACGAACAGCGAGACGCCCTTGATCCCGGCCGGCGCGCCGTCGATCCGCGCCAGCACCAGATGGATGATGTTCTCCGACAGATCGTGTTCGCCGGCGGAGATGAAGATCTTGGTGCCGGTGATCTTGAAGCTGCCGTCGGCCTGCCGGGTGGCCTTGGTGCGCAACAGCCCGAGGTCGGTGCCGCATTGCGGCTCGGTCAGGTTCATGGTGCCGGTCCATTCGCCGGTCACCATCTTCGGCACGAAGATCGCTTTCTGTTCGGGCCGGCCATGCACCAGGAGCGCCGCGGTCGCCCCCATGGTGAGGCCGTGATACATCGAAAACGCCATATTGGCGGACGTCATGAATTCCGCGACGGCATGCGACAGCGTCGAGGGCAGGCCCTGGCCGCCATATTGCTCCGGCGCCGACAGCCCGAGCCAGCCGCCCTCGGAGACCTGCTTGTAGGCTTCCTTGAAGCCGGTCGGCGCGGTGACGCTGCCGTCGTCGTGACGGGTGCAGCCTTCCTTGTCGCCGATCCGGTTCAGCGGCTGCAGCACCTGCTCGCTGAGCTTGGCGGCTTCCGACAGGATGGCGTCGCGGACGTCGGCCGATGCATCGCTGAATCCCGCCAGATTGTCGTAGCGATCGATCTGAAACACGTCGTTCAGAAGGAAACCAACGTCTTCGAGCGGGGCTTTGTAGCTGGGCATCTGGTCCTCTCGGGTGGGGCCTTTGGTGCGCTTCGTTTAGGGAAAATTATGCGGCGCAGCAATCGAAATACAGATGGCTGACCTGTCCCCGGCGCGGCTTTGGAACCGTTTGGTGCGCAGCAAGGCGGTGACGTTCCGCGGGACGGTATTTTGAACCCACTACTAACTTTCCTGCCGCCGAAACCGGCTCTTTAACTCGTTCTTTACCCTAACACGAAAAAGTCGCCGCGAGGGGCAGACGACCCGCGTCGATTGAATTGTCTCGTCATGGGACGCGCGGGGAGGGCTGCGGAGGCGCGGGTCGCGCCGGTGCCGGAAGCGGACAAGAGCATGAATTCGCGCGTATCGTGGAGTGTCGAGGGGATCGAACCGTCAGTGCGCGAACGGGCTGAGGCCGCCGCGCGCCGCGCGGGCCTCTCGCTTGGCGACTGGATCAGCGCCCAGGTCGGCGACGTTCCGCCACAGCTTCGGCCCCAGGATCCGTCGCAGCCGGCGCGGCCGCCATCGCCGGCCTTGGCCGAGAAAGATGCCCAGGAGGTCGCCGAGATCCATCAGCGGCTGGACTCCATCACCCGGCAGATCGAACAGATTTCGCGGCCCGCGGGCCGCGGCGAACCCGGCGTGGCGCGGCAGCTCAACGACGCCATCTCGCGGCTCGACGCCCGCTTGTCGCAGATCACCGCCGGGCCCGCCACCCGGAGCCCGGAGCCGCAACAACCGCAACTCGACCGTGTCGAGCGCGCCGCCGCCGACGTTTACCGCTCATCGCCTCCATTGGCCCCGGGGTCGCTGGATTCCGCGATCGCCGAGATCGCTGCGCGGCAGAGCGAACTCGACGCCGCCGCCAACCAGATCATGCCGCGCCGCGCCGCGCCGCCGATCGCGCCGGCGATGCCGGCCGCGCCGGCCGGGCCGGACATCTCCGGGCTGGAGCGCCAGCTGCACAAGATTACCACGCAGATCGACGCGTTGACCCGGCCCGATGCGATCGAGCAGTCGATCGCGGCCTTCCGCAACGAACTCGCCGAGATCCGCCAGACCATCACCGAGGCGATGCCGCGCCGCGCCATCGAATCGCTGGAAAGCGAGATCCGCTCGCTGGCGCAGCGCATCGACGACAGCCGGCACAGCGGCATCGACGGCAGCGCGCTGGCCGGCGTCGAACGCGCGCTGGAAGAAATCCGCGACGTGCTGCGCTCTTTGACCCCGGCCGAACAGCTCGCTGGCTTCGACGAGGCAATCCGCAATCTTGGCGGCAAGATCGACATGATCGTGCGCTCGAGCGGCGATCCCTCGACGTTGCAGCAGCTCGAAGGCGCGATCGCAGCGCTGCGCGCCATCGTCTCCAACGTCGCTTCCAACGAAGCGCTGGCGCGGCTCGCGGAGGACGTGCAGACGCTGTCGTCCAAGGTCGACCAGCTCGCCCGCGCCGACAACCACAGCGATTCCTTCGCGGCGCTCGAGCAGCGCATCGCCGCGCTGACGGTGACGCTGGAGAATCGCGAACGCCCGGTGCAGAGCGATCCCTCGGCGCAACTGGAAACCGCGCTGCTGGCGCTGTCCGATCGGCTGGATCATCTCCCCGTCGGCAATGACGGCGCTGCCACCTTCGCGCATCTCGAGCAGCGGGTGACCTATCTCTTGGAGCGGCTCGAAGCCTCCGCCGACGCTCGTGCGCCCAATCTCGGCCGGGTCGAAGAGGGCCTGCAGGACGTGTTGCGCCAGCTGGAACGCCAGCAGGACAACTTTGCCGCGCTGACCGCGGTGAGCCGCACCACGCCGGCCGACGACGGCCTGGTCGATACCCTGAAGCGCGAAATCTCCGATCTGCGCTTCACCCAGTCGGAAGCCGATCGCCACACCCAGGATTCGCTGGAAGCCGTGCACAATACCCTCGGCCATGTGGTCGACCGGCTGGCGATGATCGAAGGCGATCTGCGCAGCGCGCGCGCCGCGCCGCAGCCGGTCGCCGCGCCGCTGCAGCCGGCCACCCCCAAGCCGGTCGTTCAACCGCCCGCCGCGCCGCAGGCGGCGCCCGCGGTGGTGGTGCTGCCGCGGCCGGAATTGCCCAATCCCGCCGCCGTGCATTTCGATGCCGCGCCCCGCAGCTTCGCCGCCGCCGCAAACCCGCCCGAGCCGGCGCCGCCGCCCGCCGCAAAGACCATCAAAGACATCCTCAGTCCGACGCCGGCGCGCGACGCAACCGCTGTGGCCGACAAGGCGCGCGCCGCGCCGCGGCTGCCGATCAATCCCGAGCTGCCGCCGGATCATCCGCTGGAGCCCGGCACCCGGCCGCAGGGCCGCAGCTCGCCGTCGGAGCGGATCGCCGCCTCCGAGAGCGCGATCAGCGACATTCCGGCAGGGTCGCGCGAACAGACCAGCTCGTCGAATTTCATCGCCGCGGCGCGCCGCGCCGCGCAGGCTGCTGCTGCGGCGAGCCAGGCGACCGAGAAGTCGAAATCCGCCGGCAAATCCAAGCCGGCTGCGAAGCCCGCGACCAAACCCGCCGCCGCAGGCGCCGCAACACCGGGCGAGGGCGGCTCGACGCTCGGCGCGAAGATTCGTTCGCTGCTGGTCGGCGCCAGCGTGGTGGTGATCGTGCTCGGCACCTTCAAGATGGCGATGACGCTGCTCGACGGCGGCCCGTCGCAACCCGCGGCGATCGAAAGCGCGGAGCCCGCGCCGTTGCCGCCGCCCAGCAACAGCGAAGCCACGCCGGGGGCGGCGTCGCCGGCCAACCCGTCGATGACCTCGCCGACCCCGATCGACCGGCAATCGCTGTTCGGTCCGGCGCCCGCCAGGCCGGGCGACAGCCATACCGCGGATGCCGACGTCACCGGCACCATCCCGACTCCGCCACCGGCAATCCCGACGCCGCCGCCGAGCGGCCGCCCGGCGTCGCAGGTCGCGATCCCGGCCAACGAGAAACTGCCCGACACGATCGGCGGACCGCAGCTGCGCACCGCGGCGTTGCGGGGCGATGCCGCGGCGGCTTACGAGATCGGCGTGCGTTACGCCGAAGGCAAAACTGTGCCGGTGAATCTCGACGAGGCCGCCAAATGGTATGAGCGCGCCGCGCAGGCCGGCATCGTGCCGGCGATCTTCCGGATCGGCACGCTCTACGAAAAGGGCCTCAGCGTGAAGCGCGATCTCGGCGCCGCGCGACGCTACTACATCCTTGCGGCGGAGCGCGGCAACGCCAAGGCGATGCACAATCTAGCGGTGCTGGAAGCCGATGGCGGCTCGCAGGGCGCCAACTACAAGAGCGCGTCGCAATGGTTCCGCAAGGCCGCCGAGCGCGGCGTCGCCGACAGCCAGTTCAACCTCGGCATTCTTTATGCGCGCGGCATCGGCGTCGAGCAGAACCTCGCCGAGTCCTACAAATGGTTCAGCCTTGCCGCCGCGCAGGGCGACGCCGACGCCGGCCACAAGCGCGACGACGTCGCCAAACGGCTCGATCCGCAATCGCTGTCGGCCGCCAAGCTGGCAATCCAGACCTTCACGCCGGAGCCGCAGCCGGACGACGCGATCAACGTCGCCACCCCACCCGGCGGCTGGGACGGCGCGGGCGGGGCCGCCGCCAAACCCGCGGCGCCGGGCAAGCGCGCGGCGCGATAGTCACCCGGCGATTCAGGCCGACGCTTCGGCCGGCGCAGACATCGTCACCCGGTTCCTGACGCTGGGACGCTCCTGCATCCTTGCGTACCAGGCCTGCAGCGCCGTGCATTCAGCGGGGACCTGCAGTTTCACCAGCCCGGCAAAGATCAGGCCGCCGATCACCGTGATGTCGGCCATCGAGAACGCGGCGCCGGCGACGAATGGCTGCCGCTGCAGCATGGCGTCAAAATAGTGCATACCCTTGACGGCCTTGTCGCGCTGACGCAATCCCCACTCGGCGTTCTGATAGATCTCGACGTCGGGTCCCAGCCCCGGTGTGGCGTGGTGGAAATACACGCTGATGGCGTCGAGCAACTCCAGTTCGGCGCGCTTGCTCATCATGTGGATCACGCCCTTCTCACGCGGCGTCGTCCCGGTCAGCGTGGCCGGGCCATCGAGGACGTCAAGATATTCAGTAATGGCCGTGCACTCGGCAAGAAACGTCCCGTCGTCGAGTTCAAGCACCGGCAGCGTGCCCGAGTAATTCTTGGCAAGGAAATCGGGCTTCTTGTGCTCACCCTTGTAAAGATCAACCGTCACGAACCGCACCCGCGACTGCAGGTTCTTTTCGGCCAGGGCGATCCGGACCCGCGCCGGATAGGGTCCGGTCGGCCAATCGTGAATCGTCATCCCAGCCGCTTCAATTGCATCAATAGCGATGATGTCGGCGCTCATGCCTGCTCTCCTACCTGCCGCTTGGTAGGCAAATTAGGCTTCTGAATTCTGAAGTCAACGCCTATCTATCACTTGGTAGACAAGCTGAGGCTGGGCTGGACATGAGTTCGAATTCCAAGGAAGCCATTTTGGCGGCAGCCCGACGCACCGCACAGGCGCACGGCTATAACGGGCTGAATTTTCGCGATCTTGCGGCCGAGGTCGGTATCAAGGCGGCGAGCATCTATCATCACTTTCCGAGCAAGGCCGATCTCGGCGCTGCGGTGGCAAAGCGTTATTGGCAGGACACAGCGGCCGGCCTCGAGGCCTTGCTGGCCGAATCGTCCGATCCGGCCAGCGCGCTCCACCAATATCCCGAGACGTTTCGCAAGGCGCTCGCGAGCGACAACCGCATCTGCCTGTGCAGCTTCATGGCCGCCGAGTCCGACGACCTGCCGGACGCGGTCAGGAAAGAGGTCCGGACCTTTGCCGACGTCAATGTGGTGTGGCTCGGCAAGGTTCTCTCGGCTGCGGCGATCGTCGCTCCGCAGGAGAGCGAGCGGCGTGCGCGTGCGATCTTCGCCGCCATTGCCGGTGCCCAGCTGATGGCGCGGAGCCGTTCGGATATTTCGCTCTACGACGCCATCGTCGACAGCTATCGCGCCGCGGGTCTGCTGCCGGCGTAGTGCGCGAGCCGCTTGGTACGTGACGATCGTTTGACGAGTTCGTCCGAAGTCAGATCGCGCCACGGCCTGGCCGCAGCCAAGCCGGCAGCGGCCGAGCGCGCGTTAATCTGAATCATTCACCAACTTGACCAATGCGTGTCAGGCGGGGCTGAAAAACCCGGCTGGTCGCGCATTCTTTAATCCCGCCGAGGGTGATTTCGGATATGCAAAGACGCAGCGAATAGTCGCGTCAACCTCCCTGTCCGAAGCGAACCCGCGTGCAGCTTTACCTTCCGATCGCCGACATCCCGGTCAACGTTCTGCTCATCCTGGCGATGGGCGCCGCGGTGGGATTCGTCTCCGGCATGTTCGGCATCGGCGGCGGCTTCCTGATGACGCCGCTCCTGATCTTCATCGGCATCGCGCCCGCCGTCGCGGTCGCCTCGGTGACCAGCCACATGGCGGCGTCGTCGCTATCCGGCGCGCTGTCCTACTGGCGCCGCCGCGCCATCGATCCGGCGCTGGCCATGGTGCTGCTGTGCGGCGGGCTGATCGGCACCGCACTCGGGGTCTGGTTCTTCACCTTGATGCGCGCGCTCGGCCAGCTCGACCTGGTGATAGCGCTGTCCTACGTCGTGCTGCTGACCGCGGTCGGCGGGCTGATGGTGTGGGAAGGTTTTCGTGCCATCCTGCGGACGCGCCACGGTCAGACCGTGGTGCCAAAACGCTCCGGCAGCCGCAACTGGATCCACGCGCTGCCGCTGAAGATGCGGTTCAAGCGCTCCAAGATGTATCTGTCGGTGATCCCGGTGGTGGCGATCGGGCTGGTGATCGGATTCATCGGCGCGGTGATGGGGGTGGGCGGCGGCTTCATCCTGGTGCCGATCCTGATCTACCTGTTGCGGGTGCCGACCTCGACGGTGATCGGCACCTCGATGGTGCTGACGCTGTTCACCATGCTGATCGCCACCGTGCTGCACGCCGTCACCAATCATCAGGTCGATGCGGTGCTGGCGCTGATCCTGATGATCGGCGGCGTCACCGGCGCGCAGTTCGGCGCGCGCGCCGGCCAGCGCATCCGCGGCGAACAATTGCGGCTATTGCTCGGGCTGTTGATCCTGGCGGTCGGGGTGCGCTTTGCGATCGAGCTCGGGATCCAGCCGCAGGATCTGTTCACCATCCGCGAAACCGGGAGCGGCGCATGACGCGGAGGCGCGCGGCGTTGCTCGGGCTTTGCCTGCTGCTCGGCGCGGCGGCGGTCGGTCCCGCGCGCGCCGAACAGTTGATCGTTTCGATTTCCAACTCCCGCATCACCGTGACGCCGAATTATTCCGGCGGCGAACTGGTGCTGTTCGGCTCCATCGAGAAGGACGTCGATACGCCCGCCGACCGCGCGGTCTACGACCTGGTGGTGACGGTGCGCGGCCCGCCGGCCGACATGGTGACGCGGCGCAAGGAGCGCAAATTGGGGATCTGGGTCAACGCCGACTCCCGCCAGTTCCTGATGGTGCCGAGCTATCTGGCGGTGTTCGCCAACAGGCCGCTGGAGGCGATCGCGGCGCCGGAGGTGCTGCGGCGCCAACAGCTCGGGCTCACCAACATCCTGCTGACGCAGCGGGTCGGCACGGATTTCGCCGACGTGGTGCCGAACGATGCGTTCCGCAGCGCCTTCGTGCGGCTGCGCACGGAGCACGGCCTGTACCGCGAGGAAAACGCGGCGGTGATGTTCTTGACGCCGACCCTGTTTCGCACCGGCATTCCGCTGCCCGCGGAAGTGCCGATCGGGTCCTACGACGTCGATATCAAGGTGTTCGCCGACGGCGCGCTGGTCACCAAGACCGAGACCTCGTTCGAGATCGTCAAGGTCGGCTTCGAGCAATTCGTCGCCTCCACCGCGCGACAGAACGGCCTGGCCTACGGCCTGGTCACCGCGCTGATGGCGCTGATGACCGGCTGGATGGCCTCGGTGGTGTTCCGGCGGGATTGAGATCTCCGCCAGACATGAACACCAAACGATCTCCAGACTCGAAGTCGTCATCCTGAGTGTCTGACCGAAAAAGCAGCGAGCAAAATCAGGGGGCTTTGTCATTGCGAGCCGAGGGCGGCGCGCAGCGCCGACTGAGAAGCGAAGCAATCCAGGGGCTCCATGCGCGGCCCTGGATTGCTTCGTCGCAAGAGCTCCTCGCAATGACGGGTTGAATGCCTGATTTCATTGATCGCTTTTTGAGTCAGACTCTGAGGCGCGAGCCCACTTGGGCGAGCCTCGAAGGATGCGGATATACGTGCCGCTGGCCTATCCTTCGAGGCCCGGCTTCGCGCTTTGCGCTACGCCTGGCACCTCAGGATGACGTGGTACTTGTGGAGACTTAGATAAAATACCCAATGCCCATCGCCGCCACGCTGAGCGTCATCGCCGCGGTGGAGAGCCAGCCCAGCCAGTACAGCGCACCGCGGACCACGAAGCGCCGCATCACTTCCTTGCGCCGCGCCATCAGCATCAACAGCACCATCACCGGCACCGCCAGCACGCCGTTGATCACTGCGCTCCAATACAGCGCCGAGATCGGGTTGATCGGGGTGAAATTCAGCGCGATGCCGACAACGCCGGCCAGCGCCAGCACGCTGTAGAACGCCACCGCTTCCTTCGGCTTGCGCGCCAGCCCGACCGGCCAACGCCGGCCTTCGCCGATCGCATAGGCGGCGGATCCCGCCAGCACTGGGATCGCCAACAGCCCGGTGCCGACGATGCCGAGCGCGAAGATCGCTTCGGCGAACGCGCCGGCGATCGGCTTCAGCGCTTCGGCGGCCTCCGCCGAGGTCTGGATGTCGGTCTTGCCGGTGGCGTGCAGCGTCGCCGCTGCGGTGACGATGATCGACAGCGCGATCAGATTGGAGAACGCCATGCCGATGATGGTGTCGGCGCGGATCCTTTGGAATTCGCTGCGGGCGTCGCCCGGCGTCTTGATCAGCGGCTTCTTGTCCGGATCGATGCGTTCTTCTTCGGCTTCCTGCGAGGCCTGCCAGAAGAACAGATAGGGCGAGATCGTGGTGCCGAGAATCGCGACGATGGTGGTGAGATAGTCGCCGCTCCAGGTCATCTTCGGAATCAGGATGCCGGTCAACGCCTCGCCCCACGACACGTGGGCCACCGCCAGCGCGCCGACATAGGCGAACAGACACAGCGTCAGCCATTTCAGCACCGAAACGTAGCGCTTATAGTCAAAGAAGATCTGCGCGGCGACCGAGATCACGCCGAAGCCGACCACATAGGCGATGCCGGGGCCGCCGATCAATAGCTTGGTGGCGTCGGCCATGGCGCCGAGATCGGCGGCGATGTTGATGGTGTTGGCGACGAACAATAGCGTCACCACCACGCCCAGCATCTTCGACGAGTAGTAGCGGCAGACATTGCCGGCGATGCCGCGCCCGGTGACGCGGCCGACCCGCGCGGAAATCTCCTGGATCGCCACCATCAGCGGAAACGTCAGCAGCATGGTCCAGCCGATGCCGTAGCCGAGCTGCGCGCCGGCCTGGCTGTAGGTGCCGATGCCGGAGGGGTCGTCGTCCGATGCCCCGGTGATCAGGCCGGGCCCAAGCGTCTTGAAGAAGTTGCGGAACCGAAACGTCTCGCGATGTTGGACTTTCAGATCGGCTTCGGTTTCCACAGCCACGCGTCACCTCCCGCTGAATCGAAAACGAACGTGCGGCGGCACCGAAGGTTCCGAGCCAGGAACTGGGTGATCAGCAACAGCGCGACGCCGCGATGGCGTGCAACCGGCGGTCGCCGATGAGATGTGCGACGAAGCCCAACGGGGTGAAGATCTTCGCGAAGGCCTCATGGCGGATATTGAGGCCGCCGGTGTAGGCGCCGAACGCCGGCATCACCAGCCGCCGGCCGTCGCTGGCAAAACAGCGCCGCTCCATCGCCCGGCCGCGCGCGGAGACCCGCGCCTTGGGATGCAGATGGCCGGCGATTTCGCCTTCGATGCCGGTCGGCTCGTGGCGGAACACGATCGACCCGATCGCGACCTCGCTGGCGACGAGGCCGCCGAGACCGCTCGGCAGAGCCGGGTCGTGATTGCCGGCGATCCAGATCCAGTCGCGGCGGGCCTGCAGCGCGCCGAGGATGTCGCGATTGGCTGCCGACAAACGGTCATGCGCGTCGCGATCATGAAAACTGTCGCCGAGCGCCACCACCAGCTTTGGATCGTAGCGCGCGATCACCGCCCCGAGCCGGCCGAGCGTGGCGAGGGTGTCGTAAGGTGGCAGCATCACGCCGCGCATCGCGAAACTCGAGCCTTTTTCCAGGTGCAGGTCGGAGACCACCAGCAGCCGCTCGTCGGCCCAGTACAACGCACCGGAGAGGTCGGCGAGCATCGCGGCGCCGTTGAGATGCAGCGTGGTCATGATGTCTCGCCCATTGCCTCGCGCACCAGATCCTCGGCGGCTTCGGCCAGCAACTCGTCGGAGGCCTCGCCGTACACCGCCTCGCGGCCGATTTCCAGCATCACCGGCACCGCCAGCGGCGACACCCGCTCGAGTTCCTTGTGGACGATGCGGCCCTTGATTCGGCCCAGCATATCACTGAGCCGCCGGATATCGAGCAGCCCGGTGGCGGCGTCGGCGCGGGCGGCGCGCAGCAACAGATGATCCGGCTGGTGCTTGCGCAGCACGTCGTAGACGAGATCGGTGGAGAACAGCACCTGGCGTTTGGATTTCTCCTCGCCGGTGAAGCGCCGCGGGATCAGCCCGGAGATCACCGCGCAGCTGCGGAAGGTGCGTTTCATCAGCGCGGATTCCGCAAGCCAGGCTTCGAGGTCGTCGCCCAGCATGTCGGGATCGAACAGCGCATCGAGGTCGAGCCGGCCCTGCCGCACCATCTGCGACAGGTCGCCGAGGCACCACACCGCCAGCGCGTATTCATTGGCGACGAAGCCGAGCGGTTTCGCGCGACTGCGTTCCAAGCGGCGGGTCAGCAACATGCCGAGCGTCTGATGCGCGAGGCGGCCTTCGAACGGGTAGCACACCAGATAATGCTTGCCCGCGCGCGGAAAGGTCTCCACCACCAATTCGCGTACACCCGGCACCAGCGACAGCGAGGCCTGCAGCGACAGCCAGTCGTGCACCTGGTCGGGCAGCGCGGTCCAGGCGCGCTTGTCGTCGAGTAGCTTGCGCACCCGTTCGGCGAGATAGGTGGAGAGCGGAAACTTGCCGCCCATGTAGGAGGGGACGCGGGCATCCTTGTCGTGGGCGCGCGAGACATAGGCCACGTCCTCGACCAGCGCCTCGTAACGCACCACCTCGCCGCCGAACACGAAGGTGTCGCCGACCAGCAATTGCTCGATGAAGTATTCCTCGATCTGGCCGAGCATCCTTCCGCCGCGGCCGAGCGCGCCGGTGTGGCCCGCCCCGCCGCGCGAGGAGCGCACCAGCTTCACTTTCAGCATGGTGTCCTCGACGATGGTGCCGATGTTCAGCCGATACATCTGCCGCACCCGCGGATTGGTGACGCGCCATTTGCCGGCGTTGTCCTGTTTGATGCGGGCGAAACGCTCGTAGCTCTTCAGCGCGTAGCCGCCGGTGGCGACGAAATCGACGGTGTCGTCGAAATCGGCGCGGGCAAGATCGGCATAGGGCGCGGCGCTGCGCACTTCCGCATAAAGATCGCCGGCGGCAAACGGCTCGCCGCAGGCGCAGCCGAGCACGTGCTGCGCCAGCACGTCGAGCGCGCCGGTGCGCAGCGGCGGGGTGTCCTGCGCGTTCTCGGCCACCGCGTCGATCGCGACGCGACATTCCAACACTTCGAAGCGGTTGGCCGGCACCAGCACCGCGCGCGAGGCCTCGTTGAGGCGGTGATTGGCGCGGCCGATCCGCTGCATCAGTCGCGACGAGCCCTTCGGCGCGCCGACATTGATCACGAGATCGACGTCGCCCCAGTCGACGCCGAGATCGAGCGACGAGGTGCAGACCACGCCGCGCAATTTCCCCGCCGACATCGCGTCTTCGACCTTGCGGCGCTGCGCGACGTCGAGCGAGCCGTGATGCAGCGCGATCGCCAGATTGTCGTCGTTCATGCGCCAGAGTTCCTGGAACAGCATTTCGGCCTGGCTGCGGGTGTTGACGAACACCAGCGTGGTGGTGTTGCGCCTGATCAGGTCGTAGATCTCGCCGAGCGCGTGGCGGGCCGAGTGCCCGGCCCAGGGCAGCCGCTCCTTCGAGTCGAGCATTTCGACGATCGGCTGCGCGGCGCCGCCGGCGGTGACGATGTCGGCCGCTGCCGAGTCACCAAGCGGCTGCGGCACCAGGAAGCGGGCCAATTGCTCCGGCTCGGCCACCGTCGCCGACAGCCCGATGGCGCGGAGCTGCGGCGCGATCCGCCACAGCCGCGCGAGGCCAAGCGACAACAGATCGCCGCGCTTCGAGGTCACCAGCGCGTGCAATTCGTCGAGCACGATGCGCGTGAGCGATCCGAACAGAAACGGCGCGTCGTCGGAGGCGAGGAGCAGCGCCAGTTGCTCCGGCGTGGTCAACAGAATGTCGGGCGGATAGCGGCGCTGCCGGGCGCGGCGCGACACCGGGGTATCGCCGGTGCGGGTTTCGACCTTGATCGGCAGGTTCATCTGCGCGATCGGCGCCTCCAGGTTACGCGCGATATCGACCGCCAGCGCCTTCAACGGCGAGATGTAGAGGGTGTGCAGGCCTCTTCCCTTGCTTCCCTCTCCCCTTGTGGGGGAGGGTGCCTGCGCGGAGCGCAGGCGGGTGAGGGGTTGATGCGCTTCGTTCTGCGTCGACCCCTCATCCGGCGCGAACGCGCTTCGCGCATTCTCGCCACCCTCTCCCACAAGGGGAGAGGGGAAGGGCGCCCCGCGCGGCGCATCGCCGCTCAATTCCACCAGCGTCGGCAAAAATCCCGCCAGCGTCTTGCCGGCGCCGGTCGGCGCGATCAATAGCGCCGAGCGGTCGGTGCGTGCTTTCGCCAGCAGCGCCAATTGATGCTCGCGCGGCGACCAGCCGCGCGCCGCGAACCATTGCTGGAAACGCTCGGGCAGCGCATCGAGGGAAACGGGGTCATCGGGCGGCACCTTTGCAAGCTATAGCGTTTTCGAGCGAAGTGGATCCCGGTTCGCGTGAAGAAAACGCGTCAAAATAAGAATCTAGAGCCACGATTGTGATTCTATCAAAACCGGAACTCTAGGCATTGGCGAAGGGGAGGTCGAGTGGCGCGCGCCCGGCGGCGGACCGAACGATAAGGTTGAATTTCTTGGTGATTCGCGGCCCGCGGGAGCCGCGCCCGGTGCCGCCGCCGCCGAGTCGGCCCTGCGCAAGCCCGATTCGGCCGTTGAGCGATCCAAATCCGCGCGCCTGATCAGGCCCTTATGTCGAATTGCCGATCGGTGTGGCTGTCCGGGCACAGACATCGCCGGGCCACTCCGCTAGGGTCCGGCTTCAATTCAATTTGGGGTGGACCATGAAACGTATTCTCGCCGGCGTCGCGCTTATCGGAACGGCCGTTAGCGCCCAAGCAGCCGACCTGGCCACCAAGGCCCCGTATTACAAGGCGCCGATCGTTCAGGTGTACGACTGGACCGGCTTCTATATCGGCGTCAACGCCGGCGCCGGCCTCGGTCGCGACCGCGCCATCCAGAATCTGCTGCCCGGCGCCACCACGACCACCTATCTGCAGTCGCTCGGCGCGCTCGGCGGTGGCCAGATCGGCTACAACTACCAGACCAACTCGGTGTTCGGGCCGTTGGTGATCGGTCTCGAAGGCGACTTCCAGGGCGCCGATCTCAGCGACAACCGCACCACCCTGTTCGGGCCGGTGAATTACAGCCAGAAGCTCGACTGGTTCGCCACCGCGCGCGGCCGCGTCGGTATCGCCCGCGGCCCGGTGCTGAACTATTTCACCGGCGGTTTTGCCGTCGGCGACGTCAGGACCACGGTCACTGAGGGCGGCTTCACCGCATTCGACAGCGGCAAGCGGACCCTGACCGGCTGGACCATCGGTAGCGGCGTCGAAGCCGCGCTGGGCGGCAACTGGACCGGCAAGATCGAATACCTCTATCTCGATCTCGGCAACAAGACCGATTCCTTTGCCTTCCTCGGCCCGCAGACCCTGCAGACCAACGTGCGGGAGAACATCTTCCGGGTCGGTCTGAACTATCGCATCGGCGGCAACAGCGTCTACGTGCCGGCGCCGGCCGCGAACTGGACCGGCTTTTATCTCGGCGGCAATTTCGGCAGCGCCACCGCGCGCGACCGCACCACCGCCACCGTGTTCGGCGTGACCGAACAGTTCAACCTCGCCCCGGATGGCTTCGCTGGCGGTGGCCAGATCGGCTACAACTGGCAGGCCTCGAACTGGGTGTACGGCTTAGAGGCCGATTTCCAGGGTTCGACCCAGCGTGACAACGACACCGCGGTGTTGCTGGGCGCCGTGGCCTACGACGCCAAGCTGCCCTGGTTCGGCACCGTGCGCGGCCGGCTCGGCTATTCGGTCGGCTCGACGCTGTTCTACGGCACCGGCGGTTACGCTTACGGCAAGGTCGAGACCACCATCGCCTCGCCGCTCGGCAGCGAGAAACTCTCGAAGACCGCAAGCGGCTGGACCGCGGGCGCCGGCATAGAAACCCCGTTCACCCTGCTCGGTTTGGTCGGTCCGAACTGGACCTCGAAGACCGAATATCTCTATGTCGACCTCGGCTCGACCGACAGCAACTTCGCCGTTGGCGTCAACACCACCAAGGTCACCGAACATATCTTCCGCACCGGCATCAACTATCACTTCAATACGCCGGTGGTCGCGAAGTACTGATCGCAGCATCTGCTGACCAGCAAAACCCCGGCCTTCGCGGCCGGGGTTTTTGTTTGTGGAGCATTGATTGAGAGTTTGCTGCTATCAAGCCTTGGCGGCGACGATCACCAGCCCCGGCACCGGCACGCCGGCTTCGCTGCGCGCCGACGCCCGCTGCAACTGCTTGACGACCAGACCCGTGGCCGCGATGGCGCGCTGCAGATAGTCCGCCGAATGGGCGTAGCGCAGTCCTACACCGAGCACGACGCCGTCGCCGTCATGGGTTTCCGCGGTCAGCGCAAGCAAGCCGTCCGGTGCCAGCACGCGCGACACCTCGGCGAGGAGCGCTGCCGCGTCGTGCAGATAGATCACCACATCGGCGGCAAGGATCAGATCGGTGCCGGCCGCCGGTTGCCGCGCCAGCCCCTCCACGATCTCCACCACCTCGACCTCGGCGTAGAGCCCGCTGGCGCGCGCCAGTTCGGCCATCCGCGGCGACAGATCGAAGCCGATGATGGTTTCGGTCTGCGCTGCGAAGGCGCGGGCGGCGAGCCCGGTGCCGCAGCCAAGATCGATGGCGCGGCGGAAATAGGCCGGCCGCAGCTGCGCGCCGCGCACCGCCAGCACCGCCTTGAACAGCAGCGCCGGGCCGCGGTAGCTGAGTTCGCCGATCAGCGCCGCTTCGAAGCGCGGCGCGTATTGATCGAACAGCGTGCGCAGATAGTGGGTCGGGATCGACGCCGGGGCGGCGGCGCCGAGCCGGATCAGCCGCAAGCCGGCGCCGTGGCGATCCACCGGATCGCAGCTTTGCGCGGCGCGGAACGCAGCGATGGCGCCGTCGCGATCGCCGAGCCGTTCGCGGACTTCGCCGAGCGTGAACCACGCGGTGATGAAACGCGGCGCCAGATCGGTGGCCTGCCGGTACAGATCCTCGGCCGCAACCAGATCGCCGCGCAGCTCGAGATCGCGCGCGAAGTCGAACCGCCGGTCGGCGATCATGTCGCCCGATGAGATGAAGATCCGCGCCGGCATTGGAAGGAACCCATCTGCACGCCTCGAATGAGCCCGACGCCGGCCTATATAACGAGAATGCGCCCACAAGACATCCTGCTGCCGGTCGCCGCCGGCCTGTGCTGCAAGCCCGGCGGTTTCCACATCGATCCGGTGCGGCCGGTCGAGCGGGCGGTGATCACCCACGGCCATTCCGACCACGCGCGGCCCGGCCACGGCGCGGTGCTGGCGACGCAGGAAACCCTCTACATGATGCGGCTGCGCTATGGCGAGAACTTCGCCGGTTCCGCGCAGGCGATCGGCTATGGCGAGGAACTGCGGCTCGGCGAGGTCACGGTGAAATTCCACCCGGCCGGTCACGTGCTCGGCTCGGCGCAGATCGCGGTGAGTTGCGAGGGGGTCTGCATCGTGGCGTCCGGCGACTACAAGGACGCAGCCGATCCGACCTGCGCGCCGTTCGAGCTGGTTCCCTGCGACGTGTTCATCACCGAAGCGACCTTCGGACTTCCGGTGTTCCGCCATGGCAACGCGGTCTGCGAGGTGCAGAAGCTGCTGGCCTCGGTGACGTTGTTTCCGGAGCGCGCGCATCTGGTCGGCGCTTACTCGCTCGGCAAGGCGCAGCGGGTGATCGCGCTGATCCGCGAGGCCGGTTACGACGCACCGATCTATCTGCACGGTGCGATGGAGAAGATCACCAATTACTACGTGGAACGCGGCGTGCCGCTCGGTGAATTGCGGCCGGTCAAGGGCGTCAAGAAAGCCGATCTCGCCGGCACCATCACGCTGGCGCCGCCATCGGCAACCTCCGACATCTGGACACGGCGTTTTCCCGACCCGGTCACGGCCTTTGCATCCGGATGGATGCGGGTGCGGGCGCGCGCCAGGCAGCGCGGCGTCGAATTGCCGCTGGTGATTTCCGACCACGCCGATTGGGACGGCTTGACCTCGACCATCAAGGCCACCGGCGCCGGCGAGGTCTGGGTCACCCACGGCCAGGAGGACGCGCTGGTGCATTGGTGCATGACGCAGGGCTTGCGGGCGCGACCGCTCGATCTGGTCGGCTATGGCGATGAGGACGGCGACGCGGCATTGGCTGCGAGCGAGGCCGCCGAGGCATGAATCGCTTTGCCGAACTGCTCGACCGCCTCGCTTATGAGCCCGGCCGCAACGCTAAGCTGCGGCTGATCACGCGCTATCTGCATGTGACCGAAGACCCCGACCGCGGCTTCGCGCTGGCGGCGCTGACCGGCGCGCTGTCGTTCAAGCACGCCAAGTCCGGCCTGATCCGCGAGCTGATCGCCGCGCGGACTGATCCGGTGCTGTTCGCGCTGTCCTATGACTACGTCGGCGATCTGTCGGAGACCGTGGCGCTGATGTGGCCTCGTTCACCTGTGCTTTCTTCACCTCTCCCCTCCGCGGCGCCCTTCTCCCCGCCCCCTTGCGGGGAGGTGTCGGGGGTGGGGGTCTGCGATGAATACGCTTCCGTTTTGGACCCCCACCCCAGCCCTCCTCGCAAGGGGGAGGGAGCGCGCCGTGCATCGATGAGTTCTGTGCCGACCAATCTCCCGCTATCTCCACGCAACGACCCCACGCCGACGCTGACCGAGGTCGTGACCACGCTGGCGACGCTCGGCAAGGCCGAGCTGCCGGCGCAGCTTTCGCGCTGGCTCGACGAACTCGACGAGGTGGGGCGCTGGGCGCTGCTCAAACTGGTCACCGGCAGCCTGCGGATCGGCGTCTCAGCGCGGCTGGCGAAGACCGCGGCCGCCGCGCTCGGCGACAAGGACCCGCACGACGTCGAACTGATCTGGCCCGGCCTCGCGCCGCCCTATCTCGAATTGTTCGCCTGGCTGGAAGGCCGCGCCGACAAGCCGGTCAATCGCGATCCGGCGCCGTTCCGGCCGGTGATGCTGGCGCACGCGCTCGAGGATGCCGATTTCAACGGCCTCAATCCCGCCGACTACATCGCCGAATGGAAATGGGACGGCATCCGGATTCAGGCGGTCTGCGGCGCTGGCGAAGATGGCCAGATCGTCTCGCGGCTATATTCGCGGACCGGCGAGGACATCACCCGGAGCTTTCCTGATCTGTTGCCGTCGCCGCGGCTCATCGGCGCGATCGACGGCGAATTGCTGGTGTTGCGCGAAAACCGGGTACAGTCCTTCAACGTGTTGCAGCAGCGGCTGAACCGCAAATCCGTGACGCCGAAGCTCTTGAAGGACTATCCGATCCATCTGCGCGCCTACGACCTGCTCAGCGACGGCGAGGCCGATCTGCGCACGCTGCCGTTCGAGGCGCGCCGCGGCAAACTCGAAGCCTTCATCGCAGAGCTTGACGATCCGCGCATCGACCTCTCTGCGACCATCCCGTTCGAGAGCTGGGAGGCGCTCACCGCGGCGCGAAAAGATCCGGCCGGCGCCGGCGCCGGGCTCGACGCCGACGCGGTCGAGGGCGTGATGCTGAAGCGCCGCGACGCGCTTTATCTGCCGGGCCGGCCGAAGGGGCAATGGTGGAAGTGGAAACACGATCCGCACGTCATCGACGCGGTGCTGATGTATGCGCAGCGCGGCCACGGCAAGCGCTCGTCGTTCTATTCCGACTACACTTTCGGGGTCTGGACCGCGGGCGAGGCGGGCGATGTGCTGGTGCCGGTCGGCAAGGCGTATTTCGGCTTCACCGACGAGGAATTGCTGCAGATCGACCGCTTCGTCCGCCGCAACACCACGGAGAAATTCGGTCCGGTCCGCCATGTGGTGCACCAGCCGGACCACGGTCTGGTGCTGGAAGTGGCGTTCGAAGGATTGCAGCGCTCGCCGCGGCACAAATCCGGTGTGGCGATGCGGTTTCCGCGGATCAGCCGGCTGCGCTGGGACAAGCCGCCGCGCGACGCCGACCGGCTGGAGACGCTGCAGCGGCTGCTGGATCAAGCCGCATCCTGAGTTGGCAACAAACGTCAACCCGGTTGCGGCGGTCTCCCCTCCCCTTTGCGGCAGGGCGATCGCATATGGATTTTCGCAGGCCATCGCCTGGCAGCTCTCTTCACCCTCCCCTGGAGGGGGAGCGTCGGCGGGGACCGCGCGAAGCGCGGTGCACGCCGGGGTGGGGTGAGTCGCGCACACGGCGGATGAACTCTTCGCCACCCCACCCCGCTCGCTGCGCGAGCGACCCTCCCCCTCCAGGGGAGGGTGATCCTCGCAGCAACCGCAAACTTTCATATGCGATTGCCCTCCCCGCAAGGGGGACGGAGCGCACCGTGCTCGTCGCATCCGGCCATTGACGCTGCGGACTTGGTTCCCCATTTGCGTGTCTCTTGTTATGATGCGCGGGCCATCTGCGCGGGAGGATCGATGCCAAACGACGTTAGGGATTTGCCGGCGCGCGACGACAGCGTGGCCCGGTTTCTGGGCGGCTCGCCGTTGGCGGTGGCGTTTCGGCTGGCGCTGATGTCGCTGTTGGTCGGCGTGGTGCTCGCCGCGATCGGCTTCGATCCATGGAATATCATCACTAGCATCCGGCTGTTGTTCGTCCGGGTCTGGGAACTCGGCTTTGACGCCATCAACGGGCTGTGGCGCTACTTCCTGCTCGGCGCCGTGGTGGTGATCCCGATCTGGCTGTTGTCGCGACTGTTCGGCGCGCCCCGCGCCTGAGCGGGCCTGTGCCGCCGACCGCCAGCGTCAGCCACCGGCGGGTGTTCGCCATTGCCGGGCCGGCGATGCTGGCCAATCTCACCACGCCGCTCTTGGGCATCGTCTCCACCGCCGCGATCGGGCGGCTCGGCGATCCGCATCTGCTCGGCGGTGTCGCCTTGGCCTCGGCGGCGTTCGACTGCCTGTTCTGGCTGTTCGGATTTCTGCGCATGGCGACGGTCGCCTTCACCGCGCAGGCGCTCGGCGCCGGCGAACGCGACGAGGTTCGTGCGGTGGGGCTGCGCGCCTTGCTGCTCGGCGTCGCCATTGGCGTGGCGCTGATCGCCTTGCAGCTGCCGCTGGCGGCAGCGATCTTCAGCCTGATGGGCGGCAGCGAGGCGGTGACCGCGGCCGCCCGCCAGTACTTCTTCATCCGGCTGTGGTCGGCGCCGATGATCATGGGCAACTACGTGATGCTCGGCTGGCTGGTCGGCCAGGCCCGGCCGCGGCTCGCGCTGGCAATCCAGGTCGGCATCAACCTGGTCAATATCGGCGTCACGCTCGTGCTGGTGCTGGAGCTCGGCAAGGGCATTGCCGGTGCCGCGCTCGCCACCGTGATCGCCGAGGGCTGCGGCCTGATCGCCGGGCTGATCGTGGCGTGGGCGATCCTGGGCGGCCGGATCGGCGTGGCGCGCGATCTGTTGCTCGACCGCGTCCGCCTCTCGCGGATGCTGGTGGTCAACCGCGACATCATGATCCGTACCGCGGCGCTGATCGCGGCGTTTCTGTTTTTCACCGCGCAGAGCGCGCAGGCCGGCGACCTCACGCTCGCCGCCAACGCCGTGCTGTACAATTTCCTGATGATCGGCTCGTTCTTCCTCGACGGCCTCGCCAACGCCGCCGAACAGCTCTGCGGCCAGAGTTTCGGCGCCGGCGACCGCCCAGCCTTCGGCAAGGCGGTGAAACTGGTGCTTTCCTGGAGCGCGCTGTTCGGCATCGCCGTCACTGTATTGTTTGCATTGTCCGGCGCCCGGCTGATCGACGTCGTCACCACCAGCCCGGAGGTGCGCAAGGCGGCCCGCGAATTCATGTTGCTGGCGGCGTTGGCGCCGGCTTGCGGCGTGCTGGCCTATTGCTATGACGGGATCTACATCGGCGCGTCCTGGGCCGGCGAGATGCGCAACCTGATGCTGGCGGCGTTCGCCGCCTATCTTGCCGCCTGGTATCTGCTGATCCCGCTTGGCAATGCCGGGCTGTGGATCGCCTTCCTGGTGTTTCTCCTGACCCGCGGCCTGCTGCAGGCCTGGCGCTATCCGGCTATGGTACGGGTTTCGTTTCCTCGCGGAAAATCCTAGGCTCGGGCCACGGCGGTCAGGCCGGATCAGCGGGGCAAACCGATGCAACTGCGTTTTGTCGGCTGCGGCGATGCGTTCGGCTCAGGCGGCCGGCTCAATACCTGTTTTCACGTCAGCGGCGAAGAGGTCAATTTCCTGATCGACTGCGGCGCCTCGTCGCTGCCGGCGCTGAAGCGCTACGGCATCCTGCGCGACGACATCGACCTGGTGCTGATCAGCCATTTCCACGGCGATCATTTCGGCGGGGTGCCGTTCCTGTTGCTCGAGGCGCAGTTCGGCCGCCGCAAGCGGCCGTTGGTGATCGCCGGTCCGCCCGGCATCGAGCTGCGGCTGACAAGGCTGATGGAGGCGATGTTCGAGCATTCCTCTGCGACCAAGCAGCATTTCGAGCTGTCGGTGGTCGCCATTGAACCGGGCGAGACCCGCGAATTCGGCGCGGTGAAAGTCACCGCGTTTCCGGTGGTGCATGGCGATTCGGGCGGCCCGTTCCACGCCTATCGGATCGAGGCGGAGGGCCGCACGCTGGCCTATAGCGGCGACACCCAATGGACCGAGACGCTGGTCGCCGCCGGCCACGACGCCGATCTGTTCATCGCCGAAGCCTACACCTACGACCGCGCGGTGAAGAACCATCTCAGCCTGAAGGTGCTGGAGACCCATCTGCCGGAAATCAATCCGCGGCGGCTGATCTTGACCCATATGAGCGACGAGATGCTGCGCAGGCTCGACGCGGTGAGCCACACCGCCGCCAGCGACGGCCTGATCGTGGAGTTGTAGCGCGTCAAGAGCACTCACTCATCAGCACTGACTCGTCATCCTGAGGTGCATTTCCGCGGCGCGAATGCGCTGCGGAAATGCCTCGAAGGATGACGCCACAACAATGACGTTTCGGACGGCGAGCGTGCGGCGCATCCTATGAGACGCCCGGCGTCGCCCTGCGGGCTTCGCCGGGCTCCTCAGAGTCTGACTCAAAAAGCGATCAATGAAATCAGGCCTTCAACCCGTCATTGCGGGGAGCTCTTGCGACGAAGCAATCCAGGGTTCCGCAAAAAGCCCCTGGATTGCTTCGCTTCTCAGTCGGCGCTACGCGCCGCCGTCGGCTCGCAATGACAAAAACCCCTGATTTTGCTCGCTGCTTTTTCGGTCAGACACTCAGGATGAGGCAGCATTTGGGTCGTCTTCAGCAACAGCGCTACACCGGCCAGTCTTCTGCAGTGATGGTCGGCGCGTCGGCGCCGACGATTTCGCTGAGCGAATCCCGCCCGGTGCGCAGCAGCGTCGAGGCGAGGTCGGTCTTGATCGCATCGATCAGGCCGAGGCCCTTATAGACCAGCGCCGAATATACTTGGATCAAGGTCGCGCCGGCGCGGATTTTGGTCAGCGCCGCGCCGCCGGAATCGATGCCGCCGACGCCGACCAGCGGAAACGCGCCCTCGGCACGCACGAAGGTTTCCGCCACCATCCGCGTCGACAGCCGGAACAACGGCCGCCCCGACAGTCCGCCGGATTCCTTGGCGCGCGCCTGCTCGCGCAACGCGCGCGCGCGCGACAGCGTGGTGTTGGCGACGATCATGCCGTCGACCCGGCGCGAGCGGGCGATGTGCACCACGTCGTCGAGTTCGTTCAGCGTCAGATCCGGCGCGATCTTCAACAGCACCGGGGTCTCGCCGGCGCTCTGCTGCACCCGGTCGCGCGCCTCGATGACCCGGGCCAGCAGATCGTCGAGTGCCGCGGCCTGCTGCAGATTGCGCAGGCCCGGGGTGTTCGGCGACGACACGTTGACGGTGAAGTAGCTCGCCACCGGCGCAAAGGTCTCGATCAGCCGGACGTAGTCGGCGACCCGGTCCACCGAATCCTTGTTGGCGCCGACATTGACGCCGACGATGCCGCCCTGATTGGCGCGCGCGGCGAGCCGGCGCAGCACGATCTCGGCGCCGTCATTGTTGAAGCCCATGCGGTTGATCACCGCCTCGTCGCGCTCCAGCCGGAACAGCCGCGGCCGCGGATTGCCGGATTGCGGCTTCGGCGTCACGGTGCCGATTTCGACGAAGCCGAAGCCGAGCCGCAGCATCGCGTCGGGCGCCTCGGCGTTCTTGTCGAAGCCCGCGGCGATGCCGACCGGATTGGAGAAATTCAGCCCGAAGGCGCGCACCGCGAGCTTCGGATCGTCGTCGCGCGGCCGGATCTGCGGCAATAGCCGCAAGCCCTGGATCGCCAGCCGGTGGGCGTCCTCCGGATCGAGCCAGCGCAACAGCGGCAGCGAGACGGCATCGAAGGCGCGGATCACGGCGCGAGCTCCGGGATCTCGTGCGAGCCGTCGGAGCGGGTGCGCAGCTCCTTGACCTCGATCACCGCGCCGAGATCGAGTTCGCCGTACAGATGCGGAAACAGCTCGTCGTCGCGCGAGGCCTCCCAGCGCAGCGCGTCGCCGAGCACATCGGCATCGATCGCAATCAGGAACAGCCCGCTGCGGCCGGCGAAATGTTTTCGCGCGGTGCCCGGCACCTGGGCGGCGGTGGAAAAATGGATGTAGCCGTCGCGCAGGTCGTCGGCGCTGCCGGCAAACGCGCCCTGGCGTTCGGCCTCGCGCCAGGCCGAGGCGTCACAGATCTTGTAAATGGTGCGCACGCGCCCGCAATCCTGCTCGCATGAAGCCGCGGCCCCGGCCCCCGCCCGCCGCTGAAACATGCCTGAATACAATTGTTTGCGGGGAGGCTGGGGGCAAATCCGGTTCCCGTTGCGGTGCCACCGCGCAAGGCCTGATTGGCGAGCGATCCGCGGATCGCGTCGACCGTATCGGCGACGCCGGTTCACTTCAAGCGTAGCGTTTTCGATCGGCGAATGGATTGCGCGGGCGACGCTCTTGAGGTAATAATTCCTAGTTGCCGCCGGCTTGCCGGCGCCTGCCGGCTCAGGACACAGCCCATGCTGACACACGACCAGATCTGGACCGCGTTGGACCGCCTGGCGGAGCGCGCCGGGCTGTCGCCGTCCGGCCTTGCCAAGCGCTCCGGTCTCGATCCCACCACCTTCAACAAATCCAAGCGCATCACCAATGACGGCCGCGAGCGCTGGCCCTCGACCGAATCGGTGGCCAAGGCGCTGGCCGCGACCAACACCGCGATCGACGCCTTCGTGCAGCTGATCGGCGACGGCCCGCGCGCGGTGCAATCGGTGCCGCTGCTCGGCCTGGCGCAGGCCGGCGCCGGCGGGTTTTTCGACGACGGCGGGTTTCCGGTCGGCAAGGGCTGGGACGAAGTGGGGCTGCCCGCGGTCAACGACGAACACGCCTACGCGCTGGAAATCTCCGGCGATTCGATGAAGCCGGCGTATCGCGCCGGCGACGTCATCGTGGTGTCGCCGGGCTCGCCGATCCGGCGCGGCGACCGCGTCGTTGCGAAGACCCGCGACGGCGAGGTGATGGTCAAGGAATTGAAGCGGCGCACCGCCAAGACCTTGGAATTGTCGTCGCTCAATCCGAGCCATCCCGACCGCACGCTGGCGCCGGCCGAGGTCGAATGGATCGCCCGGATCGTCTGGGCCAGCCAGTAGACTTTTTATCAAACTTCGCGGCGAAGCTTCATCCGCAGGCCCGGACGAATGTGCTATCAGGTTGTTGCTATCAACAACCTGAGGGATCGTCCATGAACCGTCGTCATGCTTTGAAAGCGCTGGCGGGGCTCGCGCTCTGCCCGGTCTGTGCCTCTGCCGGTTTTGCCGCCGAACATCCGCATTGGGGTTATGAGGGCGAAGCCGGCCCGAACCATTGGGGCGACCTCGACGCCGCCAACCAGGTTTGCAGCATCGGCAGCCAGCAATCGCCGATCGACATCGACGGCGCGGTGAAGTCCGACCTCTACGACCTCAGCGTCAAATGGGCGGGCAGCGCCGAGAGCATCGTCAACAACGGCCACACCATCCAGCTGAATTTCGCCGACGGCTCGACGCTGACCCGCGGCGACACCACCTACAAATTGTTGCAGGTGCTTTTCCACCGCCCCAGCGAGCACCTGATCGCCGGCAAGAATTTTCCGATGGAAGCGCATTTCGTGCACCGCGGCGAATCCGGCCTCGCCGTGCTCGGGGTGCTGTTCCTGGCCGGCGACGCCAACCCGGCGTTCGGCAAGATCGTCGCCACCATGCCGCAAGAGGAAGGCCCCGCGGTGAAGGCCGACGAGGCGATCAATCCCAACGATCTGCTGCCGCCGAAGCTTAGCTACTACCGCTACGAAGGCTCGCTGACCACGCCGCCGTGTTCGGAAATCGTCGACTGGCTGGTGCTGGTCGATCCGATCACGGTCGCGGCCGACGACATCGCGGCGTTCGCCAAGCTGTATCCGGCGAACGCCCGCCCGCCGCAGAAGGACAACCGCCGCTTCGTGCTGCGCTCGAACTGAGCGGCTTCGTGCTGCGCTGTAACTAAGCGCTTTCCATCCGCGCGTCGTCATCCTGAGGAGCCCGGCGTAGCTCGAAAGAGCGAAGCCGGGCGTCTCGAAGGATGGGCTGCGCGGAGAGTGCGCGACCCGAATTAGCCTGCGCGACCAGCATCGTCATCCTTCGAGGCCCTCGCGATGCTCGGTCACCTCAGATGACGTCCCGTTCGCCGCGAGCGACTTCGCAGTCGGGATGACGTCCCGTTCGCCCGCGAGCGGCGGCATCCTCAGAGCGCTAACAACTTATTGCTGCTTTGCGCCGCAGTCCTCTGCTCCCCTCCCCCTTGCGGGGAGGGTCGGGGGTGGGGGTCCACATGGACGGCATCAGTTCGGGACACCCCCCTCCCCAACCCTCCCCCGCAAGGGGGGAGGGAGCGCGCCCCAATCGGGAGAGCGCGCGCCGCATCGGCGG
The DNA here is from genome assembly GCF_036404135.1 of Rhodopseudomonas sp. Taxonomy (GTDB): domain Bacteria; phylum Pseudomonadota; class Alphaproteobacteria; order Rhizobiales; family Xanthobacteraceae; genus Rhodopseudomonas_A. Next base: position 30,452 of record NZ_DASWPE010000080.1, read on the forward strand.
GGATGCCGTGCTCACGCCGCGCCTCGGCTCGCGCGCCTCAACTCTGATCCGCCTCTTCAAACAGCCATGTTCCGCGAACTATCAACCGCCCATGCCCCATCGCTCCCGCGCAACACATTGCGCGGGCGGGGCGGGTGGTTTTCCCCCTCGCGATGAGGGGGACGGAGCGCCGCAAGGCGCAACCGTGTTGAGTGACGCTGCCCGCGGCGGCTTGCGACACCGCCGGCCGACCGCGCACGCCTTGCGGCGCTCCATCGCGGGATTTGTCGACCCCAGGACCGTGCTTCCGGGGACAGGCGCGATGCACTCCGCACCGCCGATCCGGCGGGCTTTCCCCCGCCTTCACCTGTCCCGCGTCCAGCCAGCCAACAAGTGGCAGAGCCTCATAGTGGGCTCGGCATAGCAGTTTGCTCTTTCGCAAACTGCGTAAACTTGTTTGCGATGACCCGGGGCGTCCCGGGCGCGTGCTTGCGAGGCACGACACGCAGGACACCGCATCCCCGCTCCGCCTCATGAGCGCCCTCGAGAAGCGCCTCTCGTGAGTGAGGATTGATAGGAATATAAGCCTGTAGCCGCGATCTGTCAAGGACGACTAAAGAAGCTACTGTTAGTAGTGCCTCAGCGCACTTACCATCCGGTACCCGCTGGAGACCGGAAAATGCGGATCAAACAACTAGATGTATCTAACTATCGCGCCCTGCGTAAATCGTCGATCAGATTTTCGGAAACGACGGCGTTGCTCGGGGAAAACAATTGTGGGAAGTCTGCATTCTTGCAGGCGATCGACCTGTTCTTCTCATCAAGTCCGAAGATTAGACCTAAGGATTTTTCCGACGGCAACATTAATGCACCGATCGATATTACCGTTCACTTTTCCCACTTAACTCCTGCCGACCGCGAGGAGTTTTCTGGATATCTACTTGACGGAGACTTCATTGTCACTCGGCGCTTCTTTGCTGATACCAACAAGGACAACGGAAGGTTCTTCTTTGCGGCCAAGACAAATCCAGACTTCGATAAATGCCGCAACGAAGAGGGAAAGACTCAAAAGCGAGCGATATATAAGGGGCTTCAGGAAAAATACGATCTTCCGAATGTTCCAAATGCGGACGAAATCGAGCAGAGGTTGGTTGAATGGGAGGCCGCGAACTCTGACAAGGTTCAGTCTGGGCTCAAAGGGTGGACGAATGTTGCTAGCGGAAAGCTAAAGCAGAAGACTGATTTCATATTCATCCGAGCCGTGGAAGACGCCGAAAACATCCAGGCTGACAAGAATTCGCCGGTCCGCAATCTAATTAACACGATAGCCCGGCAAGCGATCGAAAACAGTTCAGCGTTCAAGGCATTCATTCAGTCGGCTAATGAGAAAATTGCAGAGTTAACGGATCCGGGCAAGGTCCCAGTATTGAGCGACATTAGCACCCGGCTAACCTCGATGCTGACTTCGTACTATAAGGATTCCGCCATTAATGCGACCTGGGATCCAATCACACAAATCCAACCAAGTTTTCCGAGCGCAAACATTGAAGTGGTCGACAACAATTTTACAACAACAATTGACGGGGTCGGGCATGGATTGCAGCGCGCGATTGTGCTCACGGTGCTACAGTTTATGGCCGAGCACAGAGCAACATCGACTGCTCAAGATGAAGAGTTCACGGAGGCGCAGAGTGACATAATTCTCGCGGTGGAGGAGCCAGAGATTTATCAGCACCCTACCAAGCAACGACTTTTTGCTCGTTTGCTGCAGCGTCTTGCGTTGGGATTCAATAAGAAAACAGGCATAAGAATCCAGATTATTTATGTGACTCATTCGCCCCTGATGATCACTTTGTCAGAGTGCGCGGCGATACGGATGGTGCGGCGAATTCCAGATAACGTGGCGGTAAAGGAGATCGACTTGGATCAATGTGCGAAGCACGCCGCTTTAGTTTCCGGACGACGACCAGAGGATGCATGGTCCGGCGGTCAATTTGCTGCAAAACTTCACACATTTCGATCCGAGGCTGCAGAAGGATTCTTCGGAAGATGCGTTGTGCTTGTAGAAGGTGTAGGCGACAAAGCTACGCTCGAAGCGTGGTACGCGCGTGCTGGACGAGATCCTCACGCAGAAGGAATTGTAATATTGGATGTGACGGGAAAGCCTAATTTGGATAAGCCAATCATTATATTTAGTGCGCTTGGTATTCCCTGCTATTGGGTATTTGATAATGATCGCCGCAACGGCACGAAAAAGAATGGAAGCGTTTCAACCAATAAACTGCTTCAGCGTCTTGCTGATATTGAAGAGGAAAATTGTGTCGAGTGGCCGAGCGGAGTATTCGATAAATTCGCAGTTTGGGATTGCAATCTTGAAGAGTACGTCGAGAATAGGGTTGGGAAGGAAGCGTTCGATGCAGCCCGTGCCGAGGCCGCGAGTAACTTCGATATAGACGGAAACCTTTGTCTGAAATTTCCCGCTGCTGCGTCCGCGCTTCTCTTCCGTCTCCAAAATGAAGGGCATTCCTTTCCGGAATTGGATGAAGCGTTAACTGCTATAGATGCTCTGTCGAGGCCACCCTTAGGGGCATAATGCCGCGCGACGGTTGGCCTGCAGTAAATCTGAGAGGTGCTGGCCTTCGGTCCATCCTTCGAGACGCCCGGCTCCGCTGCGCTTCGCCGGGCTCCTCAGGATGAGGGATTTTGGCGTGGTTGGCGCAGAATGACGCCAAGGGATGTGACCGGCTCAGGCGGCAAGTCGTTCGGTCAGGTCAGCGTCGCCTCGCGCCGCCCGCAAAAAAACTCACTGCATCACCACCAGCCAATGCATGGCGAGCAGGGCGGCGAACAGGGCGGTGAGGACGAAACCGGCGAGGAAGCCGACCACAAGGCCGCGCTTGAAGCCGGCCTGCAGGCCGAGGGCGGCGCGGGATTTCTCCCGCCGGGTGTCGCCGCGCGCGGTCCAGGCGATCGCGTCGTCGGCGACGAGGCGTTTGTCGTCGAGATCGGCGAGGTCGCGCGAGATCTTCAACAACAGCTGCAACTCGTCCGCGGCGGGCGCAGCGAGGTCGGCGCGGAGGCCGTCAAGCACGTCCTTGGCGGTGAGGCGGTCGACGGCGGCTTGATCGAGGTTTGTCACGGTGCGCTCCCTCCGAACTCAATGCGGCAAACTACGCCAGCGCGCATTGGCTGATAAGGCGGCGATCGTAGGGGGCGGTTCGCCAAAGCGAGACGTCATCCCGGGGCTCGAGCAGAGAAGCTGCGAGTGAGCCCGGGATCCAGTAATCACTGCCCTGGAATACTGGATTCCGGGCTCGCTCGTTCTTCGAACTCGCGCCCCGGAATGACGGCCTGGTCTGGGTTCGGCACGACGGTCAATGAAACCGGCCTGTTACCGCGGCGGGCGCCATGGTGGGCACGGCGCGAAGTGCGCCTACCCCGCCCTACGGACCTGGGCGTGAGGCCGGGATACGGACGCCGCTCATCCGGCGGTCGTCCTTCGAGACGTCCGGCTTCGCTCTTCGAGCTTCGCCAGCCTCCTCAGGATGACGGCAAGTTGTGTGGTTCGAGAGTCAACTACCGCGGCAGCGTGGTCAGCCCCATCAAGGCCTGGTCGATGGCGCGGGCGCACAGCCGGCCCTCGCGGATCGCCCAGACGACGAGAGATTGGCCGCGGCGCATGTCGCCGGAGGCGAACACTTTCGGCACCGAGGTCTGGAAGTCCGAGGTGGCGGCGGCGACGTTGCCGCGCGGGTCGAGATCGACGCCGAGCGACTTCAGCAGCCCGTCGTGCACCGGATGCACGAAGCCCATCGCCAGCAGCACCAGGTCGGCCTTCAGCTCGAATTCGGTGCCCGGCAGCGGCTGGAATTTGCCGTCGACGCGGACGCAATGCAGCTTGCCGACTTTGCCGCCCGTGCCCTCGAAGGCCTGGGTCAGCACCGCGAAGTCGCGCACCGCGCCCTCGGCCTGGCTCGAGGAGGTGCGCATCTTCTGCGGCCAGTTCGGCCAAGTCAGCGCCTTGTTCTCGCGCTCCGGCGGCGCCGGCATGATCTCGATCTGGGTGACCGAGAGCGCGCCCTGACGAAACGAGGTGCCGATGCAGTCCGAGCCGGTGTCGCCGCCGCCGATCACCACCACATGCTTGCCGGTGGCCAGAATCTCTTTGTTGTCGCCGAGCGATTCACCGGAGACGCGGCGGTTCTGCTGGGTGAGGAAGTCCATTGCGAAGTGAATGCCGGAGAGTTCGCGGCCGGGGATCGGCAGATCGCGCGCCGCTTCCGAGCCGCCGGTCAGCGCCACCGCGTCATAGTCCTTCAGGATCTGCTTGGCATCGACCGCGCCGGGGGCGGAGCCGCCGACCGGAGAATTGTAGTGGAAGCTGACGCCTTCGGCCTCCATCTGCGCGACGCGGCGGTCGATCAGATGCTTCTCCATCTTGAAATCGGGAATGCCGTAGCGCAGAAGGCCGCCGGCCTTGGCGGCTTTCTCATAGACATGGACGTCGTGGCCGGCGCGGGCGAGCTGCTGCGCGCAGGCGAGACCCGCGGGGCCGGCGCCGATCACCGCGACCTTCTTGCCGGTCTTCACCGCCGCCGGCTCCGGCTTCAGCCAGCCGTTCTCCCAGGCGCGGTCGACGATGGCGCATTCGATGGTCTTGATAGTGACCGGGTTGTCGTCGATGTTCAGCGTGCAGGAGGCTTCGCACGGCGCAGGACAAATGCGGCCGGTGAATTCCGGGAAGTTGTTGGTGGAATGCAGGTTGCGCGCGGCTTCCTGCCAGTTGCCCTGATAAACCAGGTCGTTGAAATCCGGGATCTGGTTGTTGACCGGGCAGCCGGTGGTGCCGGGCGCCACCGCGCCGGTGCCGTGGCAATACGGGATGCCGCAATTCATGCAGCGCGCGGCCTGGTCGCGGGTGTCCTTCTCGTTCAGCGGCACGACGAATTCGTGGTAGTTCGTCACCCGCTCGGCGACCGGCGCGTAGGGCCGGTCGTGCCGGTCGATTTCCAGAAAACCCGTGATCTTGCCCATGAAACCCTGACGCCCCTTAACTCTCAGTCTCGCTCGGAACGTCATCCTGAGGTGCGAGCCGACTTCGGCGAGCCTCGAAGGATGACATGTTGTGTCACTGTGCTTGCCGCTGTCGTCCTTCGAGGCCCGCGCTGCGCTCGGGCACCTCAGGACGACGGCGAGTGCTTATTTGCGCATGATCTACGCGCCGATCGCGATCTTCGGCTCCTCGGCCTGCCGCGCCTTGAGTTCGCGCAACGCGCGGCGATACTCCACCGGCATGATCTTGCGGAACTTGGGCAGATAGCTCTTCCAGTTCGCCAGGATCTCGGCGGCGCGCTTGGAGCCGGCGAGCTGGGCGTGGCGGGTGATCAGAATGTGCAGCCGTTCGACGTCGGAGCTCAACAGATCGGCGAACACGTCGACCCGGCCGTGCGCCTCGAGATCGCCGGACTGGTGATAGGTGCCCTCGTTGATCAGCTCTTCCGACAGCACCGGCTCGAGATCGACCATCGCCATGTTGCACAGCTTCGGGAACTGGCCGTCCTCGTCGAGCACGTAAGCCACGCCGCCCGACATGCCGGCGGCGAAGTTGCGCCCGGTCTTGCCGAGCACCACGACGATGCCGCCGGTCATGTATTCGCAGCAATGGTCGCCGGCGCCTTCGACCACCGCGATGGCGCCGGAGTTGCGCACCGCAAAACGTTCGCCGGCGATGCCGCGGAAATAGCATTCGCCCTCGATCGCGCCGTACATCACGGTGTTGCCGACGATGATCGACTGCTCCGGCACGATGCCGGACTCATGCGGCGGGCGGACGATGATGCGGCCGCCGCTGAGGCCCTTGCCGACATAGTCGTTGGCTTCGCCTTCGAGGTCAAAGGTGACGCCGCGCACCAGCCAGGCGCCGAACGCCTGACCCGCGGTGCCCTTGAAGTCGACATGGATGGTGTCGTCGGGCAGCCCGGCATGGCCGTAGATCTTCGCCACCGTGCCGGACAGCATCGCGCCGGCCGAACGGTTGGTGTTGTTGATCTCGATCTCGAACTTCACCGGGGCGCCGCGGTCGATCGCCGGCTGCGCCTTTTCGATCAAGGTGCGGTCGAGCACCTTGCCGAGGTGATGGTCCTGGTTCTCGGTGTGGAAGATCTTCTGTCCCGGCCGTTCCTTCTGGCGATGGAACAGCTTGGAGAAGTCCAGCCCCTTGGCCTTCCAATGCGCCACCAGCGCCTTCTGGTCGAGCATCTGGGTCTGGCCGACCATCTCGTTGAACGAGCGATAGCCGAGGCCCGCCATGATCTCGCGGACCTCTTCGGCGACGAAGAAGAAGTAGTTGATGACGTGTTCGGGCTGGCCGGTGAAGCGCTTGCGCAGCACCGGATCCTGCGTCGCCACGCCAACCGGGCAGGTGTTGAGATGGCACTTGCGCATCATGATGCAGCCGGCGGCGATCAAGGGCGCGGTGGCAAAGCCGAATTCGTCGGCGCCGAGCATCGCGCCGATCACCACGTCGCGTCCGGTGCGGAAGCCGCCGTCGACCTGCACGATGATGCGCGAGCGCAGCCGCTCGCGCACCAGGGTCTGGTGGGTTTCGGCAAGCCCGATTTCCCACGGCGAACCTGCGTGCTTGATCGAGGTCAAGGGCGAGGCGCCGGTGCCGCCGTCGAAGCCGGCGATGGTGACGTGGTCGGCGCGCGCTTTGGCGACGCCCGCCGCCACCGTGCCGACGCCGATTTCCGACACCAGCTTGACCGACACCGCGCCGGCCGGATTGACGTTCTTCAAATCGTAGATGAGTTGCGCCAAATCTTCGATCGAATAGATGTCGTGATGCGGCGGCGGCGAGATTAAGCCGACGCCCGGCGTCGAATGCCGGACGCGAGCGATGGTGGCGTCGACCTTGTGGCCGGGCAGTTGGCCGCCTTCGCCGGGCTTGGCGCCCTGCGCCATCTTGATCTGCATCATGTCGGCGTTGACCAGATACTCGGTCGTGACGCCGAACCGGCCGGAGGCGACCTGCTTGATCGCCGAGCGCATCGAATCGCCGTTGGCCATCGGCTTGAAGCGGTCGGCTTCCTCGCCGCCCTCGCCGGTGTTGGACTTGCCGCCGATCCGGTTCATTGCGATCGCGAGCGTGGTATGCGCCTCGCGCGAGATCGAACCGAAGCTCATCGCGCCGGTAGCGAAGCGCTTGACGATCTCGGAGGCCGGCTCGACCTGATCGAGCGGCACCGACTTGCGCTTTTCGTCCTCGGCGGTCTTGAACTTGAACAGCCCGCGCAGCGTCAACAGCCGCTCGGATTGCTCGTTGAGGATCTTGGCGAACGCCTTGTAGCGCTCCAGCGAATTGCCGCGCACCGCGTGCTGCAGCGCCGCCACCGAATCCGCGTTCCAGGCGTGGTCCTCGCCGCGGGTGCGGTAGGCGTATTCGCCGCCGACGTCGAGCGCGGTCTTGTAGATCTGCACCTCGCCGAACGCGTCGGCGTGGCGGCGCACGGTTTCCTCGGCGATTTCGGTGAGACCCACGCCCTCGATGCGGGTGTGGGTGCCGGCGAAATACTTGCAGACGAAATCCTGCTTCAGCCCGACCGCGTCGAAGATCTGCGCGCCGCAATAGGACTGATAGGTCGAGATGCCCATCTTCGACATCACCTTGAGCAGACCCTTGCCGATCGACTTGATGTAGCGCTTGACGATCTCGTAGTCGTCGAGCTGGACCGGCAGCCGGTCCTTCATCGCGATGATGGTCTCGAAGGCGAGATAGGGGTTGATGGCTTCGGCGCCGTAGCCGGCGAGACAAGCGAAGTGATGCACCTCGCGCGGCTCGCCGGATTCCACGACGAGGCCGACCGAGGTGCGCAAGCCAACCCGGATCAGATGGTGATGCACCGAGGCGCAGGCCAAGAGCGACGGGATCGGGATGCGGTCGGCGCCGGCGGCGCGGTCGCTCAGGATGATGATGTTGATGCCTTCACGCACCGCGGCTTCGGCGCGCGCCGACAATTCGTCGAGCACGTGTTCGAGGCCCGCCGCGCCGAGCCCGGCGTGGAAGGTGGTGTCGAGCGTGCGCGACTTGAAATGCGGATCGCCGATCTCGGAGATCGCGCGGATCTTTTCCAGATCGGCGTCGGTGAGGATCGGCTGGCGGACTTCGAGCCGCTTGGTGACGGCGCGGCCTTCGAGGTCGAACAGGTTCGGCCGCGGCCCGATGATCGAGAACAGGCTCATCACCAGCTCTTCGCGGATCGGATCGATCGGCGGGTTGGTCACCTGGGCGAAGTTCTGCTTGAAATAGGTGAACAGCTGCTTCGGCTTGTCGGACAGCGCCGACAGCGGCGTGTCGTTGCCCATCGAGCCCGAGGCTTCCTCGCCGGTGGAGGCCATCGGCGTCATCAGGATCGCGATGTCTTCCTGGGTATAGCCGAACGCCTGCTGGCGATCCAAGAGCGGCAGGTTGGAGCGTTGCGCCGAGACCGGCGCGGAAGGCAGGTCTTCCAGCACGATCTGGGTGCGCTTCAGCCATTCGCGATAGGGCTGGCTCGCGGCCAATTGCGCCTTGATCTCGTCGTCCGGAATGAGCCGGCCCTGTTCGAGATCGACCAACAGCATCTTGCCGGGCTGCAGCCGCCATTTGGTGACGATCTGCTCTTCCGGAATCTTCAGCACGCCCATTTCCGACGCCATCACGATGCGGTCGTCGCGGGTCAACAGATAGCGCGCCGGGCGCAGGCCGTTGCGGTCGAGCGTGGCGCCGATCTGGCGGCCGTCGGTGAAGGCCAGCGCGGCGGGGCCGTCCCACGGCTCCATGATGGCTGCGTGATATTCGTAGAACGCGCGGCGCTGCTCATCCATCAACGGATTGCCGGCCCAGGCTTCCGGGATCATCATCATCACGGCGTGCGGCAGCGCGTAGCCGCCCTGCACTAGGAATTCCAGGCCGTTGTCGAAGCAGGCGGTGTCGGAGGCGCCCTCATAGGAGATCGGCCACAGCCGGCTGATGTCCTTGCCGTACAGTTCGGAATGCACCGAGGCCTGGCGGGCCGCCATCCAGTCGTTGTTGCCGCGCAGCGTGTTGATCTCGCCGTTGTGCGCGACCATGCGA
>NZ_DASWPE010000081.1:0-9964 GCF_036404135.1 Rhodopseudomonas sp.
TTGCCGGGATGGATGTTCTCGGCGGTCAGAACCACGTAAAGCTTGCCGTCTTGCTCAATGACGTTGCCCTTGCGAATAGAACTGGCGATGACTTTCAAAGGACTGTTTCCTAAATTTCGGGCCCGGGACCGATCCGGACAAGGGTGTCCTGTGGCCAGCGAAGCGGTTTCGGCCTGCAACATACTGATTTCGTGTCGCGATGCCAGCGTTTTGCGGCTCGCCGCGGGACAACCTTAGTGGACCTGACCCGGCCGATTTCGCCGTGGTGGGCGCCGTCCCGCCACCTCGATCGCGCCCCGTTATTGCGGGCGCGGGCCGAAATCACCCGCGCCACCCGGCAATGGTTCGCCGATCAGGGCTTTATCGAGGTCGAAACCGGGATTTTGCAGGCCTCGCCCGGCAACGAGACCCATCTGCACGCGCCGCGCACGGAACTGACCATCGGCGCCGGCGAGCGCTTGTGCCGCTATCTGCGGACCTCGCCGGAATTCGCCTGCAAGAAGCTATTGGCCGCCGGCGAGCAAAAAATCGTCGAATTCGCCCGCGTGTTCCGCGACCGCGAGCGCGGCGATCTGCACCTGCCGGAGTTCACCATGCTGGAATGGTACCGCGCCGGGGCGCCCTACCAGGCGGTGATCGAGGATTGCGTGGCGGTGATCGCAGCGGCGGCGCGCGCCGCCGGCACACGGCGGTTTGCGTTCCGCGGTCGCTCCGCGGATCCGTTTGCCGCCCCGCAACTTCTGAGCGTGGCGCAGGCGTTCCAGAGCTTCACCGAGATCGATCTGTTGGCCAGCATCAAGGGCGGCGAGGGCGACCGCGGTGCGCTGGCCGCGATGGCGCAGCGCTGGGTCAGGGTCAGCGACGACGACGATTGGTCGGACATCTTCAGCAAGATTCTGGTCGAACATATCGAGCCCAATCTGGGGCAGGGGCAACTGACCGTGCTATGCGACTATCCGGCGCCGGAAGCCGCCTTGGCGCGGACCAAGCCCTCCGATCCGCGGGTGGCCGAGCGCTTCGAGGTCTATGCCTGCGGCGTCGAACTGGCGAACGGCTTTGGTGAGTTGACCGACGCGCAGGAGCAGCGCACGCGCTTCACCAGAGCAATGGATGAGAAGCAGCGCCGCTACGGCGAGCGTTATCCGCTCGACGAGGAGTTTCTCGCAGCGGTCGGGCAGATGCCCGAGGCCAGCGGCGTGGCGCTCGGCTTCGACCGGCTGGTGATGCTGGCGGCCGGCGCGCGGCGGATCGACGACGTGGTGTGGACGCCGCCGGCGGGGACGCCATGAGCAAGCTTTTGAATATTCCCGCTGCGACGACGCTGCGGCGGCCGGCGGAACTGGTGGCGCGCGGGCTGGTGTCGGCGGAGGACCGGCCGGCGCTCGAGGCGGTGGCGCAGCGCTACGCGGTGGCGGTGACGGACGCGGTCGCGGACCTGATCGATCCGAGCGACCCGGCCGATCCGATCGCCCGGCAATATCTCCCCAGCGCCGCGGAGCTGCGTGTCGATGCGGTCGAGCGCGCCGATCCGATCGGCGACACCGCGCACGCGCCGGTCGAGGGCATCGTGCACCGCCACGCTGACCGCGTGCTGTTGAAGCTGGTCACGGTCTGCGCGGTGTATTGCCGGTTCTGCTTCCGCCGCGAGACGGTGGGGCCGGGCAAGGCCGCAACGCTGTCCGGCGAGGCCTATCGCGCCGCGCTGGATTATATCCGTGCCGATCCGCAGATCTGGGAAGTGATCCTGACCGGCGGCGATCCGTTGATGCTGTCGCCGCGCCGGCTCGCCGAGGCGATGGCCGATCTCGCCGCGATCCCGCACGTCAAGATCATCCGCATTCACAGCCGCGTGCCGGTGGCGGAGCCGTCGCGGATCAGCCGCGACCTGGTCGGTGCGCTCAAGGTTGCCGGCGCCACGGTGTGGATGGCGCTGCACGCCAACCACCCGCGCGAATTGAGCGAGGCGGCGCGCGCCGCCTGCGCCCGGATCATCGATGCCGGGATCCCGATGGTCAGCCAGTCGGTGCTGCTGCGCGGCGTCAACGACGACGCCCTGACGCTGGCGGCGTTGATGCGCGGCTTCGTGGAATGCCGGATCAAGCCGTATTATCTGCATCACGGCGATCTGGCGCCGGGCACCGCGCATCTGCGCACCCCGCTCGCCGAAGGTCAGGCCCTGATGCGGCAATTGCGCGGCCGGGTGTCCGGGCTGTGCCAGCCGGATTACGTGCTGGACATCCCCGGCGGCTACGGCAAGGCGCCGGTCGGCCCGAATTATTTGATGCTTTCGGATGATCCGGCGGCAGATTCGCGTTATCGTGTCACCGACTATTGCGGCGACGTTCATCTCTATCCGCCGCGCGCCGCCGCCGACGACTGACGCGGAGCCGGCGGATCCGGAGCGTCATCGCAATCGTGAAGACCCGACGCGGCTTGCGGGGTCGGGGATTGTGGCCGCTGGAGTATGGTTGGCCGAACCATGGCCGAGCTCTCAAGCTGCGGGATTGCGCGGCGCAGGCTTGCGCGCGAGGATCGAACGCAGCGCTGGTCGGCGCCAGGCTAAGGAGAAGCAAGATGCAAAGATTGATCACATCGGCAATGCTGCTCGTGGCGCTCGGCAGCGCCGCGATGGCACAGAGCGGCATCGGCACGGCGCCCGCCGACAATCGTTCTGGCTCGCCGGCGCTGTCGTCCGATCAAAAGGCCGTCGTACCCGCCCCGGTTGGCCACCGCCAGCCGAGGCTCGATCCGTCATTGCCAGACCCCAACACCCGCGATCCGGCGGACGTGGCGCTGGATCGGCAGTTGCGCAGCATCTGCCGCGGTTGCTGAGCGGCGTCAGCGGTTGCGCGCCGCCAGCGCCATTGCGATCATCGAGGCGCCGCCGAACAACAGATTGATTCCGACCAATAGGCCGATCGCCCACAGCGCGGTGCCCGGCAGGCCGCTGATGATGACGGCGGCGACCAGCAGGTCGGCGAGGCCGGCGGCCAGCATCCAGCCCCAGCGCTCGGTCAGTTCGCGGCGATGCTCCAACGCGTACATGATGGTCACCACGCCTTCCGCGAGGAAGTAGGCGCCGACCACGATGGTCAGGGTCAAGGTGGCCTCGAGCGGCCGCGCCAGCAGGATCACGCCGGCGATCAGCGCTACCACGGCGGAGGCCAGCGACCACCAGAAGCCGGGCAGTTGCCGCGCCCAGAATGTCAGCGCCAGGCCGATCACGCCGCTGATCAGCAGCATCCAGCCCAGCAGAATGGTGATGGCCAGACTCGCGACCGGCGGCAGGATGATCGCGGCGAGACCGAAGATCACGAACAGCACGCCCTCGATCAGCAGCGCTTTCCAATGCGCATGCGCGGCGGCGTCCAGCTCGGCTTGAAGGCGGGTGGTATCATCAGGAAGTGTCATCGAGATCTCCTTTACCGGCGCAATGTCGGCTACCATTATAGCGTGCGCTAACGCCGCGGCCGCAACAATGTTCGCAGCCGCGAGACGTCCGGACAGGAGCCAGATCGTGGTGACCGCTCGATAAAGCAAGGCCCCGGATCGCTCCGGGGCCTGTGCTGCTAACTGCAACTCAACGGTTCAGCGAGTGCCGTTGTTGTTGCCGGCCGGACCGACGTCGCCCTGGCTCGACGCCGGCGGCTGGATGTTGCTGCGGCCCATATTCGACGACCCGACGGTGCCCTTATGCATGCCGCCCGTCGACTTGTGGACGCCGTTACCGACATTCTGCGAGCCCATGGCATTGCCGTTGGAATCGGTCTGGCTCTGCGCCGAGGCGCCCATGGTGGTTGCCAACAGCGCAGCTCCGGCGATCATCGCCAGGTTGATCTTCAATTTCATCATTCGCTCCTTGTTAGATGATGCGGGGGAGCAAACCGGCGTTGATCGATCTCGTTCCGATAATCCGGGAGGAATTTCCCCGATTCCGCCTCTGATCGGAACACAATTCCCCAGAATCTGTTCAAAATTCCAGGAGGAGACCGTGATGCGAAAAATCTGGATCGGTTTGGCGGCGCTGGTGTCGGCCGCGATCGCCTTCGGCAACGCCGCGCACGCCCGCGACTATCGCTATTGCCTGGTATCGCCGGGCTTCGGCTATCCGGGGGAATGCAGCTATTCGACCTACCGGCAATGCGCCGCCTCGGCGTCGGGCCGATATGCCGATTGCATCGTCAATCCGGCTGCCGGCTACGGCGCACCCCGCCGCGCGCATCGCCGCCGCTGATCGCCGCATCCACCGCCGCCGCTTCCGCTAACAGCAGCGGCGAAGCATGACCAACCGCGCTCAGCATTGACGGCGCCAACGACAAATGTGTCGGTCGGTCGTCACGCCGGCATCAGATCGGCGATCGCGCCGACATCGCTGGCAGACAGAGCTGCGGTCAGTCACCATGGCCACGAATACCATGACCGCGAGAGGAACCGCGCGGCTGGGCGCGGGCCTGATGCTTAGCGGCGCGGGCCAGGGCCTGATGCTCAGTGCCGCTGGCGCGGATCGATGTGGACGCGCTGGTGCTGATGCTGAACATCGCCCAGGATCACCACGCTGAACAGGATCACCACGGTGGACACCGCGGCAGCAGATAGCAGCAGAATATCGAGGGTCATCATGGCTGCGCATCCTCTGTAGATTTTAAATTATTCCGCCCGAATTCGAGGATTGGCGTTGACGCGGATCAAATGCCGGCATCGGCGCGCATGCGCGGCCTGCGGGCGAGCCGTGCAATTCTGCGCCCCGGTTCGGACCCGGCACCGTGCCGTCGAGCGGCTGCCGCGGCAGGCCGCGTCTGCGAGCGAGGGCTGGCCGATCGTTGGTGATTGAACGCTTACTTGAGCGCTTACTGTGGCACTTAGTTGAGCGCTTCCTTTTGGCGCTTATTTGGGTGCGCAGGTGACGATGATGCTGCTGGAACTGCCGCCGCATTTCGCCTTCAGCTGGCCGTTCTCGACCAGCAACGTGTCAGTCAGCCGGGTGCCGGTGCCGTTGACACAGAGCGCGGTGACCAGGGTCTCGGTCGCGTCACAGGTCAAGGGACAGCCATCCTTGGCGCAGGAGCTGGAGACCAGCGTTCGCAGCGCGGTCGCAGGCGCGCCGGCGGCGCCTTGTGGGCCCGGCGCGCCGGGGTCGCCCGGCTCGCCCTTCAGGCTGCGGGTGTTGAGCGCAACCAGGACGATTGCAATCGCGCCGACCACGACGGTGGCCACCATCACCTGATTGCGAATCTGCTCCGAGGTGAAGCTCGGCAGGGTGGGGCGCTGCCAGGCCGGCCAAGCTGGCAGGGTCATTTCACTCAAAGTTAGGTAGCCAATGAAGATCGACCCGCCGCCGAGCAGCAGCACCACCAGCAACGAGGCGATTGCCGAGAGATAATCCATCTTGTCGTTCCACCTGAGCTGCGCAGATGCCGGTACTTACCGGCCGGGCGGGGCCACATGTCCAACCAATGAAAAGCTGGGCGTCATCCTGCCACCCAGCCGCGATCACCATTAGCATCGCGGGGCGGCCGTTTCCTTGAGCTAAATCACTGATTCGGAAACGTCGTGAACGCGACATTGCAGCGGGGCCCTGGCGCAGACGGGTTATTAACGACTGCACACGCAGCGCTCACGCGCGCTTGTTCGCGGCGTTCGGAACGCCGGCGCGGCGGCGGGGTTCTCATTCCGTCCACAACAGGAGATCTCCATGCGCTCGCTTATCATCGCGGCCCTGGCGGCGACGTCGGTCGCCGCCCTAACCGGCGTGTCGGCGTCCCCGGCCGAAGCCCGGGAATACGCCTATTGTCTACAGGGGCAACAACAGGGTTACCCCGGTGCCTGCGACTACAGCAGCTTCCAGCAATGCAAGGCGGCAGCCTCCGGCACCGAATCCGATTGCGCCATCAATCCGCGCTTCGCCTTCGGTGCCCAGGGCCGGCCGGCCTACCAGTCCTCCCCTTACAACGCCCGCGCGCAGTGGTAAGCAGCGCGCTCGCCGACACGCCGCCCCGTCGATCGCGCCGGGGCGGCGTATTTTCGCGCCGGGGCGTCTGATAGTCCCAGGCATCGGCGCTTACCGCTTGCGCAAGCTTCGGGGGCGCTTGTCGTCGGCCCACACGGCGCCGCGGTGAGCTCTGGCCTGCTGCCCTGCAACATCGCCTTCGCGCTTGCAAATGGCCAAATGCCAGACCAAACACCAAGTCGGATAACCCTGCCGGCGCCGGGTTCTCGACCTTCGCATCGCTAGACATCCAGGCGAATTGGGCTGAAAACCAGCCGCGGCCGGATCGGGTTTGCCGATCAGCGGTCGTGCACGCCCCACCCGTATGCCTGGAGCTTTCTGTGCGCCCTGCAGTCATTGCCGCGACCGGCCTCTACACTCCGCCCGAAAGCATCTCGAACGCCGAGCTGGTCGAGGCGTTCAATGCCTATGTCGCAGGGTTCAATGCCGCCCATGCCGCGCCGATCGCGGCGGGCGAGATCGCGCCGTTGCAGCCGTCCTCGGCCGAGTTCATCGAAAAGGCCTCGGGCATCAAGTCGCGTTACGTGATGCAGAAGTCGGGCATCCTCGATCCCGAGCTGATGCGCCCGGCGATCCCGGAGCGCGCCAACGACGAGATTTCGCTGCTGGCCGAGATGGCGGTTGCGGCCGCCGAACAGGCGCTGCAACGCTGGGGCAAGCCGCGCGAGCGGATCGGCGCGGTGCTGTGCGCCTGTTCCAACATGCAGCGGGCCTATCCGGCGATGGCGGTGGAAGTACAGGCCGCGCTCGGGCTCGGCGGCTTCGCCTTCGACCTCAACGTGGCCTGTTCGTCGGCGACTTTCGGCATCAAGACCGCGACGGATTTCGTCGCCACCGGCTCGGTCGACGCGGTGCTGATGGTCAATCCGGAGATCTGCTCGGGCCATCTCAATTTTCGCGATCGCGACAGCCATTTCATTTTCGGCGACGTCGCCACCGCGGTGATCGTCGAGCGTGCCGACGAGGCGCAAGGCGGCTGGGAGATTCTCGGCACCCGGCTGAAGACCCAGTTTTCCAACGCCATCCGCAACAATGCCGGGTTTCTGAACCGCGCCGCGCCGGAGCGCCGCGACCTGCCGGACAAGCTGTTCGTGCAGCAGGGCCGCAAGGTGTTCAAGGAAGTGGTGCCGCTGGTCTCGGAGATGATCCTCAGTCACGCCGCCTCGCTCGGGCTCGATCCGCATGCCCTGAAGCGGCTGTGGCTGCACCAGGCCAATATCAACATGAACGAGCTGATCGGCCGCCGCGTGCTCGGCCGGGACCCGACCGCGGACGAGAACGTCATCATCCTCGACCGCTACGCCAACACGTCGTCGGCGGGGTCGATCATCGCCTTCCACCAGCACTCCGACGACATGGCGGCCGACGACGTCGGGCTGATCTGCAGTTTCGGCGCCGGCTATTCAGCCGGCACGGTGTTCGTGCGCAAGCGCTGAGTCGCGAGCCGTTGCCTCAGGGATGCCAATCCAGCACGGTGGTCTGGTTGCCGTATTGCGCGTTGAAGCCGATGGCGTGGCGTTGCATCGCCAGCAGCGAGGTCTCGTCGTCGCTTCTCGGACACTGCACCACATAGTTCTTCAGATGGGAGCGCTTCAGCAGGTCGCGGAACGAGGTTTCGGCGCGGACCAGATCATCCGAGGTGGAGAACGGCGCCGAGACATAGGCCTTGTGGTCGGCGTCGGAGGAGGCGAGGCAATAGCGCCAGTCATTGGCGCAAGCCGGCGCCGTGGCGCTGATCGCCAGCGCCACCGTCAGCAGTGTTCTGCGAAATGCCATCCCTCAACCCGCCGATCGGTGATCGTGAATTGCAGAAGATTGCGGGCGTTGCATTAAGACCGCGTAAACCCTTGGCGACCGCGTACAGCTCTGGCCAACAGTGGGAGAGCTGGCACGCCGGGGAGCCTGAGGAAAATCAGGAGGTCTTGGCGGGCGGGGCAGGGGCTCGCCGGCCGTGCTCCAAAATGCCGGTCATGTCGGAGACGTCGCCGCTGGCGCCGTCGATCAGCATCTGGCCGAGGTCGACGGTGCGGACGCCGTCGGCATCAGGCCCGTTCGACTGGGTGATCAGATTCCACGGGATGAAGAGATTCTTGATGGCTTTCCAGACGCCCATCTGAGGCCTCCGACGATCGGACGAAGCAACAACACCGCGGGTCCGCGCGCGATTCCTGCCGGCCTCGCTTATAACGGAGCGGCGGCCCCGATAACAGCGGGTTTTGCGCGATGCCATTGCAATGATGGCGCTCCCTAGCGGAATCGAACCGCTCTCTCCACCGTGAAAGGGTGGCGTCCTAACCGATAGACGAAGGGAGCCAAACGATCGTCCCGGCCCCTCCGGGAGGCGGTGCTGGGTCGCGTTTCGCGGCTGTATAAAACGAGTCTTACAGATCGATCAATGCCTTATCGGCACCGACCGGCTGCCGAAATCCGCCGTTGGCGGCTGATTTGGCGAGTGCGGGCGAACGTATAGTGGCGTTTTTCGAGACGGGCAAGCGCTCTGCGCGAGGTTGCGCCACTTCTAACCAAGACCTTTCCGCGATGCCGCGGTTTTCGCGCCTCGCGCCAAGCATTCCGCAACGCTCGACCGCTAAAACTTGCTTCGATTTGGAGGCATGACGATGGCATCGACGAAGAAGCGCGACAGCCGCAAGGCCGTGCAGCAGACCGGCTGGATCACCCTGGAAGGCGGCTTCGCCGCGCGGCCCTGCGTGGTGCTCGATCTGTCCGCGTCGGGCGCCAAGATCACCCTAGAATCGCCGCAGGCGCTGAACTCAAAATTGCGGCTGGCGTTTTCACGCGATGCCCGCCATGGCCGCGACTGTGAAGTGGTGTGGCGCCGCGGCAGCACGCTGGGGCTCAAATTCACCGCCTAGAACTCCGGTTCTGATAAAATCAGAACCGGAGTTCTGGATTCTTATTTGA
Organism: Rhodopseudomonas sp.; assembly: GCF_036404135.1. Taxonomy (GTDB): domain Bacteria; phylum Pseudomonadota; class Alphaproteobacteria; order Rhizobiales; family Xanthobacteraceae; genus Rhodopseudomonas_A. The sequence continues at coordinate 8,930 of NZ_DASWPE010000081.1, forward strand.
CGCGTTTTCTTCACGCGAACCGGGACCCACTTTCCGGGATCCTGCTTGAGCTGTTCGCAGTCGGGCGCCGCCGCGCGTAGCGCGCGGGTCACAACGCAAAACAAGAGGCAGCGCGATGCGATGCCTCTTGTCGTTGCTCTCGTGTTGCTGCTCTCGACACGGCTGTGCCGGTGTGGCGTGCCTAGCGCCCCAGGAACAGCCACAGCAGAATGATCACCGGAATCGGCACACCAAGAAGCCAAAGCAGAAGTCCGCGTCCCATCGTCAACCTCCCTACAAATCAATGTCGGGAGGAGAACGCGACGCCCCCTGCAGGGTTCCCGACGCGGCATGGATTCCATTGCGCCGCGATTCAACTCGCGGCGCGATGCGTAGTTGGCTGGATCACTGTCGCGGCGGTGCCGCAGCAGCCGCGGGTGCGGCGTGTCTGTGCTCACCAATGTCCGGTGTTCGGCATCGACGCCCACGGCTCCTGCGGCGGCAGCGCCTTGCCCTTCTGCAACAGCTCGATCGAATGCAGATCGGGCGAGCGCACGAACGCCATCTCGCCGTCGCGCGGCGGCCGGTTGATGGTAATGCCGAGCTTCATCAGCCGATCGCAGGTGGCGTAGATGTCGTCGACCTCATAGGCGAGGTGGCCGAAGTTGCGGCCGCCGGTGTAGACTTCGGGATCCCAATTGAAGGTCAGCTCCAGCAGAGGCGCCTTTTTGTCGCGCCCCGAGGCGACATCCTCCGAGGCGGCGAGAAACACGAGCGTGTAGCGCCCCTTCTCGTTTTCGGTCCGCCGCACCTCGGTCATGTCGAGGTGATCGACGAAGAATTTCAGCGTTTTGTCCAGATCCGTCACGCGGATCATGGTGTGCAGGTAGCGCATCGCCCTACTCCCCCGGCGTTCACTCGCGGGCATTATGGGGCGCGTCCTCCAAGCGGCAACCTTGAGCGCCGCTGTTTTTCATTCAAAAAGGAACCGCAGCCCCCGCCGATCGTTATCAAGCCGACTGATCATTGAGGTCAAAATCATGTACGTTTCGAGTT
>NZ_DASWPE010000082.1:0-3966 GCF_036404135.1 Rhodopseudomonas sp.
CATGCGACACCCCCGTCAAAATCGAAGTGTCGCAAGACAGATCACACGAATTCCCGATTCTGGAATCCCCCCAGCAACACCCGAGTCAATCCGTCGCACCCAAGATGTGTGCATGCCTTAGTGCGCACGCAGGGACCCATACGGCGCGGACTCGCTTCTTTTCACAGTTGGGGACACCTTTTCTTCGTCGCCAACGCCCGGGGTTATGGGTCCCTGCGTGCGCAGGGACGACCCGCGGAGGGGCTCGGCACTACTCTCGGCGCATCCTTGGAATTCGCCGGTCGCTCGCCCCTCACCCCACCCCTCTCCCCGCAAGAGCGGGGCGAGGGAGCGCGCTGCCGTTGCCGCCCTGTTACCACCCACAACGCAGCATGACCCCCGAGACGCTGGGGACCTGGCAATTCTGGGCGGTCGCCTCCGCGGTGTTCGCCGCGTTGACCGCGATCTTCGCCAAGATCGGCGTCGCCGATATCGATTCGGATCTCGCCACCTTCATCCGCACCATCGTGGTGCTGGCGAGTCTCGCGCTGATCCTGTTGGCCACCGGCAAGTTCGCCTCCCCCGCGCCGATCGCCGGCAAGACCTGGCTGTTCCTGGTGCTGTCCGGGCTCGGCACCGGGGCCTCCTGGCTGTGTTACTTTCGCGCGTTGAAACTCGGGCCGGCGTCGCTGGTGGCGCCGATCGACAAATTGAGCGTGGTGCTGGTGGCGCTGTTCGCGGTGACGTTCCTCGGCGAGCGGCCCTCGCTCAACCAATGGCTCGGCATCGGCCTGATCGCGGCGGGCGCGGTGCTGATCGCGCTGCGCTGATCAGCCGGCGATCAGTAGCGCCACGCCGACCACGATCAGCGCGATGCCGAACAATTCGCGCGGCAACAACGGCTGTTTGAACGAGTAATACGCCACGCCTTGCGCGAACAGCACCTCGACCAGCGCCAGCGTCCGCACATTGGCCGCCGCGGTCAGCGCGAAGGCCAGAAACCAGAATTGCGAGGCCAGCGCGCCGGTGAAGCCCGCCAGCATCGACGGCTTCCACAGCCGGAGGATGTCGGCCAGCACCTTGGGCGCGCGCGCCAACAGATAGATCGTCAGCACCAGCGTCTGCACGCCGAGCCCGAACACCAGTGTATAGGACGCCGCGGTGACGAACGACACGTCCGGCACCACGATGATGGCGCCGCGGAATCCCACCGCCGACAGCGCGAACGCCGCCGCGGCGACCAGCCCCTGGATAGTCGGCTTCAGATCGGTGAACGCCTTGTCGCCGCCCGGCCGCAGCGCGGTGATCACCACGCCGAGCGTGGCGATCAGGATCGCCGACACTTTCAGCCAGGTCAAATGATCGCCGAGAAACACGAAGCCGAAGATCGCGGTCTGGATCGCCTCGGTCTTCAAGTAAGCGGTGGTGACCACGAAGGAGCGGTCGTTCATCGCCGCCAGCATCAGCCCGGTGGCGAGGATCTGGCTCAGCGCGCCGAGCAACAGCCACGGCCAGAACGCCGCCGAAGGCCACGGCACGGAATCGCCGGTGGCGACGATCAGCACCGCGAAGAACACCAGAGAGAACGGAAAGCCGAACAGGAAGCGGATATTGGTGGCGCCCCAGGTGCCGAGCGGGCCGGTGAGCGAGCGCTGCATGGCGTTGCGCGCGACCTGGCCGACCGCGGCCACCAGCGTGAAGGGAATCCAGAGCGCGGCGGTGGTGATCATCAAGGGCTGCGAAGCGCGAGGGCGGGCCGGCATCGTGCCGGGCGCGCGTGACCCGGTCAACGGCGCTGGCGGCATGGCGCCATGCGATTCGTCCACACACAGCGCACCCGAAAACACAGCGTCGTCATCCTGAGGCGCCCGAGCGAAGCGAGGGCCTCGAAGGATGCGGCTCAGAGTGCATGCGGCGCCAAAGCACCCGCGCAGCAGCTCGCCGACGACTCGCGGCCATCCTTCGAGACGCCCGGCTTCGCCCTACGGCTACGCCGGGCTCTCAGGATGACGGCGGAGTGGGTGGCAAGGGCTGTGGTGCCCGAATGAGCAGGCGCTTTCGCGGCTGGCGCGGCAGCGATGCCACACCGGGCGTGACGCGCTCTCACCCCGCCGCGGTTTCCGCCACCACCATGTAGTTGACGTCCATGTCGGCGGACAGGCTCCATTTGTCGGCCAGCGGATTGTACACCAGGCCGGCCTGTTCGGTGACCGCGAGCTTGTTGTTGTGCAGGTGCTTGGCGAGTTCGTCCGGGGTGACGAACTTGTCCCATTGATGGGTGCCGCGCGGCAGCCAGCGCATCACATATTCGGCGCCGACGATCGCCAGCGCAAAACTCTTCCAATTGCGGTTCAGGGTCGCCACCACCATCAGCCCGCCGGGCTTGGTGATCGCGGCGCAGCGCGCCAGGAACGCGCCGACGTCGGTGACGTGCTCGATCACCTCCATCGCCAGCACGATGTCGAAGCGCTCGCGCGGGTCCATCTGTTCGACCGTGGTGCAGCGATAGTCGATCAGCAATTGCGATTTCTCGGCGTGCAGCTTCGCCGCCGCGATGTTGGTGGCGGAGGGATCGACGCCGATCAGCTGGGCGCCGAGCCGCGTGAACGGCTCGCACAACAGCCCGGCGCCGCAGCCGATGTCGATCATGCGCAGGCCGGACAGGCAGTTCAGGCTCTTGGCGTTGCGCTCGAACTTGCGGCAGGCGGCGTCGCGGATGAACGACAGCCGCAGCGGGTTGATCTTGTGCAGCGGCGCCATCTTGCCGGTCGGGTCCCACCATTGCGCCGACAGCCGCGAGAACTTGGCGATTTCGGCGGGATCGACGGTGGCCGACGACGCGTCGGCGGAATTGGATTGCATGGACATGGATGCGCCGTTGCTCCTATCGCGCGATGATCGAATGGCGGGCCGGCGACGCGGCGATGCTGTGCGGCGCGGCCCGGCCGCGGCCGGCCTGCGCGCTTGGCAGCGGGCGGCGCCGGATCAGGCCTGCGCCCGGTTGCAGCCTATCGTCGATAAAGCGCCGCATCGAGCCTCGAATCGCTTTCGCCAGACTTACGCTATTCCGCCCGCGGCGCCGAGGCCGGTTGCTTGCCCGCAACCACCTCGATATGTATACGCGCCTTCCGGCGCCGCGTCGCGGAGTCCGCGATATCATTATCCGTTGTTGTCAGGGATTGCACTATTGGTCATGGGCCGGCTCGTGATGAAATTCGGCGGCACGTCCGTCGCCAATATCGACCGCATCCGCAACGTCGCACGGCATGTGAAGCGCGAAGTCGACGCCGGCCATCAGGTCGCGGTGGTGGTGTCGGCGATGTCCGGCAAGACCAACGAACTGGTGGCGTGGTGCCGCGACGCCGCGCCGCTGCACGACGCCCGCGAATACGACGCCGTGGTGGCGTCGGGCGAGCAGGTCACCTCGGGGCTGCTGGCGATCGCGCTGCAGGCGCTCGGCATCCAGGCGCGGTCCTGGCAGGGCTGGCAGATCCCGATCCTGACCAGCGACGTCCACGCCTCGGCGCGGATCGTCGGGATCGACGGCAGCGAGATCATCAAGCGATTCGACGACCGCAAGGAGGTCGCGGTGATCGCCGGGTTCCAGGGCATCAACCCGGACACCCATCGCATCACCACGCTGGGCCGCGGCGGCTCCGATACCTCGGCGGTGGCGATCGCCGCGGCGCTGAAGGCCGACCGCTGCGACATCTACACCGACGTCGACGGCGTCTACACCACCGACCCGCGGGTGGTGCCGAAGGCCAGGCGGCTCGACAAGGTATCGTTCGAAGAAATGCTGGAACTGGCGTCGCAGGGCGCCAAGGTGCTGCAGGTGCGCTCGGTCGAGCTCGGCATGGTGCACAACATGCCGATCTTCGTGCGCTCCTCGTTCGACAAGCCGGAAGACATCGACCCGCACGGCACCCCGCCGGGCACGCTGATCTGCAGCGAGGAGAAAATCATGGAAAACCACGTCGTCACCGG